>JAMLGZ010000001.1:649594-1299189 GCA_023957385.1 Brumimicrobium sp.
TAACTCTTAATTTACTACAAGCATTATCTTGTAATGGAGATTCAGATGCGATTCTTGAAAGTACAGTTACTGGTGGTCAAACTCCATATACTTACTCATGGAGTAACGGAGCAAATTCGGGTACGGCTATTAATTTAGGAGCTGGAACTTATACATTGTCAGTTACCGATGCTGACGGTTGTTTAACAGCTGAATCTTATACTGTTACGGAACCAGATCAAATTGCGATGACTTTTGCAACTACAGACGCAAATTGTGGAAGTTCAGATGGTTCAGCTACTGTCACTCCTACTGGTGGAACAGGCGCTTACACCTATTCTTGGAATGACCCTAATAATCAAACTACGGCAACTGCAACTAACATGGCTGCTGGAACTTATACAGTAGAAATTACTGATGCAAATGGATGTTCACAAACGGATGATGTTACTATCGCTAATCCAAGTGCACCAACGCTGAATATCTCTACTCAACAAAATGTAAATTGTGATGCAGATGAAACAGGAAGTGTAACTGTTTCTGCAACTGGCGGAACAGGTAACTATACTTATTCTTGGATGCCTAATGTAAGTACTTCCAATAGTGCAACAGATTTAGGTGTTGGGACTTATGAGGTGACAGTAACAGATGATGCAGGTTGTTCTACACCAATTACAATTAATATTACAGCGAATAATCCAACTCCAACAGTTATAGCAAATGCTGTTACATCAGTACTTTGTGAAGGAGAAGACATCTTGCTTCAAGGAGCGGTAGCTAATGGTGGTAGTAATCCAACTTATATCTGGACTGGACCTAATGGATATACTGGAGTAGGACAAAATCAAACTATTCCTAATGCAACTGTAGATGCAGATGGCGAATATAGTTTTGTGGTTATAGGTGCGGGTGGTTGTACTTCAGATACAGCTACCGTTGATGTTACTGTATACGCTAAACCAGTTGCAATTGCTTCAGCTGATGAAACATCTGTTTGCGAGGGAGGAACACTTACTCTTATAGGTGATGGTGGAGCTGCTTATCTATGGACTGGACCAAATGGGTTTACAAGTAATGAACAGAATCCAACTATCTCAAATCTTACTTTGAATGAAGGAGGAACTTATACGCTAACTGTAATCTCTAGCGATGGATGTGAATCTGATGCAGCTACAGTTCAAATTGTTATAACTCCAGCCTCAACTTCATCTGGATATATAGAAACAACAATGTCAGTTTGTGTAGGCGAGAATGTTACTTTACAGGTTACTAATCCTGATAGTTCAATGATATATACATGGATTTTTGATGATAATAGTATTGGGCAAGGAACGAGTATGACGTTCTCTCCTATAAGTCTAGATGATAGAGGAGCTTATCTTATTTATGGAGCTGAAAATGGTAATTGTAGTGCTGTAGTGGAAATCATTAAATTAAATGTAGAGGCATGTAATGTTACAATTTCAGAAACATTCTCTCCAAATGGTGATGGAACAAATGATTATTTCTTTATAGATAATATTGAATTATATCCGAATACTGAATTATGGATTTACAGCCGTTGGGGTCTTGAAGTGTTCCATAGTGATAATTATAATAACGATTGGGATGGTACTTCTCAGAATAAATTAAATATTGGGAAAGATATTGTTCCTGAGGGCACTTATTATTATTTCTTAAAATTAGGAGGAGCTGAAGATAATCCAAATGCTGGTAAAGAATATAAAGGTTTTGTATATTTAAAAAGATAATATTAATACCTCATTTTTTAGGGAAATAAATTTGTATTTCATACGTTTGTACTTATATACTACTTATAATAAAATACACTATGGATTCATATGGATATAAATTATTGAGGAATCTACCACTCATTGTACTATTAATATTATTTTCATTTACCTATAAGAGTTACGCACAAAGCGTAACGGTAATAACAGGTCCAGGTACTGCAAATGTTGGTGATACCAAACAATATAAAATTAGTGGATTTGTTTGTCCTGACGATCCACCCGGTTCTCCAGCACCTTATTATTTAATTCAAATAAGTGGACCACCTGTTACGATTACTAAGCCTAATCCAATTGGTGCTCCCGATATCTATGAAGTTACTTTTCATGGTTGTGGAACTGTTGTTCTAGAAGGCCTTAGACCTTGTCAAAACTTTGTTCCTGGAACAAAAACTATTGTAGTCTCTGGAACTGCAACGAATGCTTCTATATCTTCGGCTCCAACCGCATTGTGCTCAGGTTCTACTTATAATTTTAGCGCTACTCCAACAGGAGGAACTTGGAGTGTATCAGGTGGTGGCTCTATAAATTCATCAGGAGTCTATACAGCTCCAACTGTTGGTACACCAACTAATGTTACAGTTACTTATGACTACCAACCTTCGGATCCCACTTATTGCGCTTCTCAAGATGTTGTAAGTTTTGTAGTAAATCCTAGTCCAGCTGCACCTACAGCATCTAGCCAAAGTTTTTGTGGTTCTACAACAGTTGGTAATTTAGTTCCTTCTGGGGGAGGAATTCAATGGTATTCAGGATCAACAGGAGGAAGTCCATTAGCTGGTGGAACTTCTATTACAAGTTCAGGTACGTATTATGTACAACAAACAGTCAATGGTTGTGATAGTCCTCGAACTCCAGTATCCATTACTATTAATCCTATACCCGTTGCACCTACAGCCTCTAACCAAAGCTTTTGTGGTAATGCAACAGTTGCAAATCTAACTGCTAGCGGAAGTAATACTCAATGGTATGCAAATGCATCAGGAGGTTCTCCTCTTTCCAACGGAACAGTACTTACAAATGGAGGTACATACTACGTTCAACAAACAGTTAATGGTTGCGATAGTCCTCGAACTCCAGTTACTGTGACTATTACACCTATCCCTCCTGCACCCACAGCTTCTAACCAAAGTTTTTGTGGTTCTGGAACGATTGGTAATCTAACACCATCTGGAGCAGGCTATACTTGGCATGCAGATGCGTCAACCCCTGGAATATTATTGCCTGGAACAGTACTTACAAATGGAAGTACATACTACGTTCAACAAACAGTCAATGGTTGTGCTAGTCCTCGAACTCCTGTAACGGTTACTATTAACCCTATCCCTGCAGCCCCTACAGCCTCCAATCAAAGTTTTTGTGGTTCAGGGACAGTTGCTAACCTAACACCGTCTGGAGTTGGTTATACTTGGCATGCAGATGCGTCAACCCCTGGAATATTATTGCCTGGAACAGTACTCATAAATGGAGGAACTTATTATGTTCAACAAACAGTTAATGGTTGTGCTAGTCCTCGAACTCCTATAACAGTTACCATTGATAGCCCGGTGAATGCAGGTGTAATTAGTGGCTTAACAGAAGTATGTGTTGGTCAATTAATTAATTTGTCATCAAACGGAGATTCAGGAGGAACATGGTCAGTTAATAACGGAAATGCCTCTGTTAATAATGGAAATGTAACAGGAATTAACGGTGGTAGTGTTGTTGTTAGTTATACAGTAAATGGGAATGGGGCTTGTCCTAATGATGTAGCCACTTATACAATCACTGTTAATACTTTACCAAATGTTACTCTCTCTAAGAATGATATCACTTGTAATGGTATGAATGATGGCTCTGCAACAGTTACAGTAACTGGTAATGGTGGATTTAGTTATGTGTGGACTCCAAATGTTAGCACTGGTTCAACTGCAACTGGATTAGCAAGCGGATCATATACTGTTTTGGTCACTGATATAAATGGTTGTTCTCATGCTGAATCAATAAATATAACAGAACCTACAGCAATTGTTTTAACTCCAACAAGTACACCGGCATCATGTGGGAATTCTGATGGAACAGCAACAGTTTCAGCTACTGGTGGAGCTGGAGGATACACATATTCATGGGATGACTCTATGAGTCAATCAACTTCAACTGCCGTAAATTTAGCAGCAGGAACATACCAAGTAACTGTAGAAGATGCAGATGGATGTACAAACACTCAAATAGTTGCAGTAGCAAATATGAATGGACCAACAGTTAGTATTTCTACTCAACAGAATGTAAATTGCTCTGATGATACAAATGGCAGTGTAACCATTCAAGCAACGGGAGGTACAGGTAATTATACCTATACATGGCTACCTAATGTAGGTACTACAAATAGTGCGAGTGATTTAGGAGTAGGAGATTACCTTGTTACCGTTATTGACGATGCTGGGTGTGAAACCCCAATTACTATCTCTATAATAGCAAATAATCCAACTCCAACAGTGAGTGCTAATGCTCTTTCCACATCTATTTGTGAAGGTCAAGATATTCAATTACAAGGAAGTGTGTCTGATGGTGGTAGTTCACCTATTTTCCAATGGACAGGACCCAATGGTTTTTCAAGTTTATCTCAAAATCCTATTATAACTAACGCTACTCCGAATGCAAGTGGTGACTATAATTTTGTGGTAACTGGTGATGGAGGATGTACTTCTTCTAGCACACAAGTTACAGTTACTGTTAACGCTAAACCTACTGCGAATGCTTCTGCAAATGAAATATCCGTATGTGAAGGGGGAACAATCATGCTACAAGGTTCAGGTGGAGTATCTTATCAATGGACAGGACCTAATGGTTTTACAAGTACGGATCAAAATCCCACAATTTCAAATGCAGCCATTTATGAAAGTGGAACTTATACATTGATTGTAATATCAGGTAATGGATGTGAATCTGATTCTGCTAGTGTTAATATTATAGTGAACCCCTCAGCTCCATCCACAAATTATATTGAAACAACGCTAACTGTTTGCGCTGGTGAAACGGTTGTTTTAAGTGTCAATAACCCTGATAGTACCCTAATTTATTCATGGGTCTTTGATGAAAACAATATTGGACAGGGTTTAAGTATGACACTCTCTCCAGTGACACTGGATGATAGAGGTGCTTATCTTATATACGTAGCAGAAAATGCTGGTTGTAATTCACTCGCAGAGGTCATTAAATTAAATGTAGAGACTTGTGACATTGTTATTCCAGAAGCTTTTTCACCAAATGGAGATGGTATCAATGATTTCTTCCATATTGATAATATTGAATTATATCCGAATACTGAATTATGGATTTACAGCCGTTGGGGACTTGAGGTATTTTATAGTGATAATTATAAAAATGACTGGGATGGTACTTCTCAGAATAAATTGAATGTAGGAAAGGATATACTACCTGAAGGTACTTATTATTATTACCTTAAATTAGGAGAAGTTAATGGAGAGTCAAATTCCGTGAAAGAATTCAAAGGGTTTGTTTATCTGAAGAGATAGTGTTTCTTTTTGGTAATATCAAATTTATTCTTGATATTCGCGCAAATTTAAACTATGAACATGAAATTGAAAATAGGAATCCTTGTAATGGCTATGATAGTATTGGTAGCTTGTAGCACAAACACAAATGAAGTAGAAACCACAGAAGAAAACGTAGCTGAACAAATAGACTTATCTCAGTACGAAAATTTTGGAGCAAGCTTTACAGCAGATGAATATTTAACTATGCAAGAAATGCAAGAGAAATATCATGCTTTAGAGGTTGGAGATTCAGTAGAGGTAACTTTCTTAAGTACTGTTAATTCCGTTTGTCAAAAGAAAGGTTGTTGGATGAAATTGGATTTGGGCGGAGAAGATGAGCTTTCATTTGTACGTTTTAAAGACTATGAGTTCTTCGTTCCGAAAGATGCAGAAGGAGCAAATGCAGTTGTGAAAGGATGGGCTCATAAAGAAGAAATTTCAGTTGAGGAATTAAGACATTACGCTAAAGATGCTGGTAAATCAGATGAAGAAATCGATGCCATCACTGAACCAAAAACAGAATATACTTTCTTAGCTGAGGGTGTTTTCTTGAAAAAGAATGAGGATGCTGAATAAACTATTCACAGCGTTATTAATTAGTTCTATCCTGTTTTCTTGCTCTTCGGATAAAGAAGTACAAGATGATCCAATTGTTGAAAAAAAGAGTGCTTTTGGTGAGGTGTATCAATATTCGGAGATGGCAGCACTTATGGAGGGAATGTATGAACGCCTGAAATTGGATAGAGAACAAGTTCTTAAAGGAGATACGCTTAAAAATTATCCCAAAGATTTTGAAAGGATTCGTACAGCTGAAATGACGGAAGATTTTGAACACAATGATTTGTTTAAACAATTTTCAGAAGTGTATTTAAATGATCTTCATAATTTATACAATCAGCCGTATAGTCAAATGGAAAGTAAGGAGCAATTTAATACTGTGGTTAATTCGTGCTTGACTTGTCACAAATCTGATGCAGGTTGTGCTGGACCTATTTCTAGAATTTCTAAATTATTGATTCATTAATTAGAAACGTTCAATCACAATTTGTTCTTCTGAAACACCTAGTTCTTCTAAATATTTTTCTATCATGTTGGTCATAGGAAGTGGACCACATAAATAGAAATATTGTGAGTTATCCGTAAGAAGTCGTTCAATTAATTCTTTGGAAATAAAACCAAATTCATAGCCATCTCTTTTTTCTTCGGAAAGTATGCCAATATATTGCTTACCTAAAATAGATTGAAGAGTATCTTCCTCGATAATATCAGCTTGTGTACGATTGGCATAAATTAAATGATTATTTCCAATTTTCCCTTGTTTCTGTATAGAGCGTAGCATGGATATGAATGGCGTAATTCCTGCGCCACCAGCAATAAATACTCCTTCACCTTGATAGGTTACAGTTCCACAAATACTATGAAAGAGAAACTCATCACCTACTTGTAATTGGGTGATTTGATTTAGAAAACCCATTCCATTTTGCTCCTGATAGATCTTTATATTAAATTCAAAGTGATCATCTTCTGGAGTGGATGTAATTGCATAGGTGCGTATTTCATGTTCCCACCCAGTTTTGTGTATGGAGATATTAGCAGCCTGACCTGCTAGAAAATCTATTCCTATTGGTTTTTCTGTTAATATGTTTATGACATCACGTGTAGTATATCTAATAGATAATACTTTAATGACCTGACTCATCTTAGTTTTTTAAATTTTGTACAAAGATGCAAAAATTATCGTTTCAGGTTTAATTCATTTACCTTTTCGAGTAATTCTTCTAATCCTTTTGGCTTATATATGATGTGTTTATCCGAGTCAAGAATAAAAAAGGCAGGAGTTGCTCGCACATCATAATCTTCGGTAAACTTAGCGCGCACGCCAAACATAGCCATTACATGAGTGAAGTTTGGCATCTTTTCAATTTCTTTAAAATATGTGGTGCTATCAGATTCGAATCCTATGGCTATAGTTCTAAAATTAGTTTCGGGGATCTGTTTCATATTCCAATATAGTTCAGGCATCTGCTGTAAACAATGTGAACATTTTGAGTTCCAGAAAGCTAAAATATAATAGTTCGACCCTTTTATGTCGTATAACGTTTTTGTTTGTGGAGAGATACTGTCACCTAAGAAAAAATTAGGAGCTTTAGCCCCAATTGCTAGACGAACATACTTTCTCAACTTTGCAAGTTGATGTAAATCATTTTCTTCTTCTGCCAATGGAATAATTTTATTAGCAAGATATATAGCAGATTTTATCTCTTCCCGTCTAACTAATTCATCCCATAATTCAGACAGTATTTTCTTCTGAAATGTGTGCGTACAATTATTCATGGCAAGCATAATTTGGTCAATAGCATCAATGCCATCCATTTCTTTTGAGTTAATTGCAAAATTATTGTAGAAGTCTTTTGATAATTCAATGGGTAGGTAAGATGCTTGAAAAAAAGAATTGCTAAAATCAAATTGAGAAAAAAAGTGATCTGCTCTGTATTTTTGAAATTCAGATTTAGTGGTAAAATGTGCTGGCAACTTCTGATACAATGATTTTATAAAGAGAGATGCAAAAGTATTTTCTGCTTCTTTTTCGAAAGACTCCTGCATTTGATTGTATTGCTGAATTAAATTATCGATTTGTTTTTTTTCTATTTTGTCTTGAGCAAGATAATAGTCGAATCCATTATAAACAGCGCTCCGTTTCTTTAAATAATCAGCCAAAAGTTTATTTTCTTTATCCTCAAATTGTACTCCCTTGTCTTTGTCAAAGGTGAATGAGATGTCATCTTTTCCATTATATATGATATAAAAGAAGTTTTCATCCATCGGAGTACCATAAATCAATTTATAAACGCCTTTTTCTTTAGTTTTATCTAATTCTGTAATATATACCCCATCGGAATCTCCTTGACTAGAAACATTATATACAATGGCATCTGGTTTTATTTGATACAATAAATTAAAATGAAAACTTTCTTTAGGTGTAAATTTTCCTGTGATAGCATGTTGCGCAAATGCGATATTATACAGTGAGAATAAGATAATAAATAAAAATCTATACATGTTACTTAAATAAATACACTCATTTTGTTGAGCAGGATATAAACAAAAATAATAAGAAATAGTTCTATGTGAAATTGCTTAACAAAATTTAGACCTTTTCATGTAAAAATGAATAGATTTGTATAATACATAAATTGGTATGTCACATTTATTCTCGCCTTATACAATCAAGTCAATTACATTTAAAAATCGAATCGTCACTTCTCCTATGTGTATGTTTTCTGCTGTGGATGGATACACCAATGATTGGCATTTCGTACATTACGGCACAAGAGCTATTGGAGGTTCCGGAACAGTTATTGTCGAAGCAACAGCTGTTACTGCACAAGGTAGAATTGCTAGTGGAGATTTGGGGATATATAAGGAGGAGCATGTTCCAGGGCTAAAACGTATTGCAAATTTTATAAGTGAGAATGGGGCAGTGCCAGGAATTCAATTAGCACATGCAGGAAGAAAGGGGAGCACTTGGATATCAGGAAGAGATAGAGGAGTGCTTTCCAAACAAAAAGATGGATGGGATGTAATTTCTCCTTCTGCTATAAAGTTTGATTCAGATATGCCATTGCCTATTGAAATGACTCTGTCTGATATACAAGAAGTCCAAGAGGCATTTGCGATAGGGGCAAAGCGTGCATTAGAAGCTGGCTTTCAGTTGATAGAAATACACAGTGCTCACGGATATCTCTTGAACCAATTCTTGTCTCCCATTAGTAATCAAAGAGAGGATGAATATGGTGGAAGTATAGAAAATCGTGCACGCATGTTATTGGAGACCGTTCAAGAGGTGAAGCAGGTATGGCCATCTGATTTACCCATATCAGTGCGTATCTCTGCTACAGACTGGGTAGATGAAGGTTGGGGTATCGATGATTCTATATGGTTGACTCACAGATTAGCTGAAGTTGGAGTAGATATTATAGATGTTTCGACGGGAGGAACCTTACCTCATGTGAAGATCCCTGTTGGCCCTGGGTATCAACTTCCTTTTGCAAGTCAGATTAAACGTTCAAATGGAAATAAATTAGCTGTTGCGACAGTTGGAATGATTACAACAGCAGAGCAAGCTGAGTCTATTCTGGTTAATGGTGATGCAGATTTCATTGTTATGGCTAGAGAGTTATTAAGGAATCCATATTTTCCATTAGAAGCAGCTCAAAAACTTCGAGAAAATATTGATTATCCGAAACAGTATGAACAGGCTTATCCCAAGAAAAAATAGAAAGGATTATTATCCTAACTCATTTAGATTACGACCATTCACGATCGGAGATATGAACAGTCCCTTTAAATAAAGCAACGAGTTTTTCCTCTTGGTTATGAATCACTACCTCATAAATTCCAATCGTTTTTCCACGGTGTAATTCTGTACATGTAGAGATTAATGTATCTCCAATTTTTACTGGACGTGTATGGGAAATGGATGTTTCTATACTTACGCACTGTTTTCCGTAAGAGTTTGACGCAAATGCTAATGCAGAATCAGATAAGCTATAGGTGATTCCTCCATGTGCAATGAGAAAACCGTTGACCATTTCAGGAGAGACAGTCATTTTTAATTTGCAATAACCTAGGCGGATTTCAAGAACTTCCAGTTGCATCCATTGTGAGAAGGCATCCTTTTCTAACATTCTTTGAATAATCGCCTCGGGTGTCATGCTTCTGCTTTTATAATAGCTTTATTGATTAATCCGATCATTGCTACGCTCATTACAAAAACCTGGGTAGCCATTTCATCTGAGAATAGCTGTCCCTCTTCATCTGTAGCTTGTATCTCTTGGGCTATAAATGAAAGTAATACGGGTTGATTACAAATAGCGGCAATGAGATCTTCATCATCGGTTTCCATAAATTCATCAAGTGCAGGTATATATTCTTCTTGAAAAGTATCAATCATTGCTTCGTCGATAGTGTTTAATTTAACACCTTGTAAAGAACAAGTTTCTAGAAATAAGTTAAAGTAATAAACTAAGTATTCTCCAAGTTCTTCATTTTCAGACTCAATCACTGAAGCAAAAATGTAACCCATTAACGCTTCTTGTGATAATGTGTGTTTTTCAGAAACCTGCATAGCTTCTTCTTCACTAATAGTATTAAGTTTGTTGATAGCTTCGAGAAGGTATTTTTCTTGTATTTGTATCATATAGAGAGTTATAAATAAACAGCTTTTAGACTAAGATCTAGAGATTTCACCGAATGGGTAAGTGCGCCTGAGGAAATAAAATTAATTCCTGTTTCTGCGTATGCCCGGATATTTTCTTTGGTAATTCCACCAGATGCTTCTGTTTCGATGTGAGATGGAATAGAATGAATTACTTTCTTAATTTGTTCAGGAGTGAAATTGTCAAGCATAATTCTGTCAACTTCAGGCAGTGCTAATACTTGTTTTAATTCATTTTCATCCCTAACTTCAATTTCAATTTTAATAGCTAGCTTACGATCTTTTCTGTATTGATTTGCTCTCCGAATAGCATTTTCAATACCACCCGCATAATCAATGTGATTATCCTTGAGCATAATCATGTCGTAAAGACCCATACGATGATTGTGTCCTCCGCCTATCCGTACAGCCCATTTTTCTAATGCACGTATTCCTGGGGTTGTTTTACGGGTATCTAATAATTTAGCGTTGGTTCCTTGGATAAGTTGTACGATTTCGTGTGTTAGAGTAGCAATACCACTCATGCGTTGCATGAAATTGAGGATTAATCTTTCTGTCGCGAGAATAGAACGAGAAGCACCTTCTACTTCAAAGGCGATATCTCCAAATTTTACATATTCACCGTCTTTCTTATAGATATTAACTTTTAGTTCAGGATCGTAGTAGTGAAATAGTTGTTGAGCGAATTCTACTCCAGCCAATATCCCATTATCCTTTACTAATAACTTAGCTTTTCCTTGTGCTTCTTCTGGAACGCAAGATAAAGAAGAATGATCTCCATCTCCTAAGTCCTCTTTAAATGCTAATTCTATTATTTCATCAATCATGTGTCAAAGGTACTTAGATTTATGAATCACTGTGAAAGATAAATTTATTTTTTCCATGAAATGTCTGTCAAAACTCTAAATTCAGGTTGGTCATTTCCTCCGATTACTTTAAATGAAATATTAACAGGTCTAAATTTATATTTGTCTAGATTCTTTAATAAATCTTCAATAAAAGGGGTTTTTTGTTCTACCATTACTGCAGTAGTATATCGATTCATGGTTTCGGGTTTGTTTTCCCCTAATAATAGAAACAATTGGTCTCCTTTTACAATACTTATAAAATGAGTCTGGAATCTTCCAGTTCCAGAAAGAATTTGTTCAACCTTTTCAAGTGAGTGACTTTCAGTAGGTATTTTCTTCCAAATTGAATCTTGAATAGACTCATAGTAACTGGAACTTCTTTCTTGAGTTAATACTGATTCACCATTTTCAAAGACAGTTCGCTTCTCAATATATTGGGTATTGTATTCATCTACCCAGATATCTTTTTTTTCCAGAAAAGCAATTATCTTGTTATTCTCTAAATAATAGATTCTAGTTCCTTCTGGCTGACCTTCCCCATCTCTAAAATATTCATTAATTTTTATAGGATTTCCATTTTCATCAAGAAAAGCTTCTATTTGCGTAAATTCTGAACCATACTCGGGAGTTTGTCTTTCCCAGCTTAGAGATTCAATACGAGTCATAGAAGTTGCTCTTTCATCTAGATAGGCCATTTTTTTGGCATTCTCATAGTGAATAAAAGGATCCATTAATTCCGTAGTATCTTTTGGATTTTCTTTTACTTCTGTAATGGTTTTAACTTGTTGTTCGCATCCACTTGCAACTATAAAAACTAAAAATATATATATGATATTTTTCATCATCGTGATTTTATATAAAAAAATGCCCATGCACTAACATGGGCATTAAAAGTAATAATTCTTCTTTTATTTAAAAATAATTGTCATTTCCACACGTCTGTTTCTTTGTCTGCCTTCAGGCGTGTCATTTGAATCAATTGGTTGTGTATCTCCAAAGTAAAGCACATTAAATCTCTTCATGTCAATTCCTTGAGCTGATAAGAAATCACGTACAGCTTCGGCACGTTTCTTAGAAAGTACCATGTTGCTTTGTGAGTTACCTACATTATCTGTGTGACCAGAAATTTGAAGATTCCATTCTTCTTTCTTTTTCAGCACTTCTGCTAGATCAAGTAATGAAGGGAATGATGAAGGCCTAATAATAGCCTTACCTGTTTCAAATTCAAGATTATCAAATGCAGTTTGTAACACTTCCTCTACTTCTTTTTCGATAATTGGACATCCATCATTTTCTTTTGGTCCAGGAGTCTCAGGACACTTATCATCTTTATCAGGAACACCATCTCCATCGGTATCAGTATAAGGGCAACCATCATTTTCCTTTGGTCCAGGTATATTCGGACATTTATCGTCTTTATCTAATACACCGTCACCATCTGTATCTTTCCAAGGACAACCATTGTTTTCTTTTGGTCCTGGTTCGTGTGGACACTCATCTAAGAAATCAAGTATGCCATCTCCATCTGTATCTGGACAGCCATCGTATTCTTTTGGTCCAGGAACATCAGGACAAGCATCTTCATAGTCAGGGATACCATCTCCATCTGTATCTGGACAGCCATTAAATTCCGCTAAACCAGCTTCTTCAGGACATTTATCATCTTTATCAGGAATGCCATCTCCGTCTGTATCTGGGCAACCGTTGAATTGTGGTAAACCAGCCACATCTGGACAATCGTCATTCTTATCCGGAATACCATCCCCATCTGTATCGGGACAACCATTGAATTCTTTTAATCCTGGAGTCATTGGACAATCATCTTCAGAATCAGGAATGCCATCCCCATCTGTATCTGGGCATCCCAAAAAGTCCCATACACCTGGCACATCTGGACATACGTCTTTCTTATCCGAAACATTATCTCCATCTCTGTCACTAGGATGTCCATAAGGAATTGGTACACGTAAACCAGCATAAATACCAGCTCCGTTAACTTTTCCAAATGGTATTAACGTCCTAAAATCAGGAACTCCAATAGTTAATGGACCTAATCTCAGACCTAAACCAAACATGAATTTGCTATATGGGCCGTATGAAATAGGGATTCCTATACCGAACCATCTAAAATCATAAGAAGGAGTGATAGAGAAACGGGTTGCATTTCTAACATTGTGTGGATTTTTCTTATTATTCACATTGATAAACGCTGTTGCATTTACATAGAAATCATTCCAAATATGATAATCTACTTGAAAACTTAATGTAGTTGGAGTATGCATATAATAGGTCTGTGCAGTGTCTTCACTTGCTTTCCATTGTGGATCATTTGCTATTAAACTGTCTATAACTTCTCCAAATTTTTTAAGATCATTTGTGCCATCAAATATTTTTAAATCTACATTTTTTGCATCTACTGTAAAATCTCGACTCTTATCTGCCTTGGTAAATCTCATTCCACCTAAATCTAATAAAGAAACTCCTACACGTAACTCATAGGCATTGCGATCCCTTCTCCATAGATTTATTTTTCCATCCATATCATACTTATAATCTTTCCATTTTGGGCGCCATTCATAGACAACTCCTAAATCTCCTCCTACACCAATTTTAGAAGTCATTTTAAAGAAATTATTAAGAGAGAAACCGTCGTCGTCATCCCCTCCGACAAACTTGGTAAAGTTATCAGAATAGCCAAAACTTGCTCTTCCTTTGATATCGGCAGCTAACTTTTTATCGTGTAAATTAAAAGATAAATCCCCTGCATTGATGTAAGAAGAGAAGATTCCTTGATTAAACTTTAATCGCCCTCCTATTTTTAAGAAATGCTCATCCTTATCCATTACAACCTGTGCATAGTTGATACCATATTCCATCCAAGCCAAAGCATTCTGGGAAAGTAAAGAGCCATTGATATCTGTATGCCAAAGTTGTTCATAATCTAACTCTTCTTCAGCTAATTTGAGTACTTTAGGGTGCACATTATCGATGTTATTGATAACTCGAAGCTTAGAAGAAAAACCTAAAGCAATTTTTCGATTAATATGGAACATAAAGTTCAATATATCTAATTGGAAGTTTACATAAGCACCTGCTGGTTTTGCAAGTGGACTATTATAATCTTGATAATTATGAAAATATTTCTCATATAGATTTTTGTCATCCATCCATTTAGTATCCTTTCTCAAGGAATATGGCCAATTTCTTTTTGGAAGGGCTGAAGGGTCAAAATACTTTGCATTTTGAAATGCTTCAAAACTGAAGCTAAATAGATTAACATCTACAATAAATCGACTATCAACAATAGACGCAGGTTGTAGGTCAGCTCCCATGATACCAGCATAGTTGCTATTAATTACCCCTAAATAGTTTTGTGCATTAACTTTTTTTGTTGTTATAAAAAGTAGACTATTTATTCCTAGTAGATATAGTAATATTTTTCTTCTCATAAGAATGTAAAATGTAGTTCAGTCGTAAAAATAGATTTTTTTTTCGAAAAACATTCATATTTATTGGAAAATAGCCTAATGGTCGTGCCCTCCTTCTCCTTTCTTTAATTCCATAAGTAGGGTGTAGGCTCCTTCTAAAACAATCTCTTTTCCTTTTAATTTATCTATATTCTTAATGCTTGTTCTACCATTTCCTATAAGACCTGTTTGTACCTCAATCATTTCAAATGTATGCGCATCTATCTTCTCAAAAACATAATTTTTTCCTTCATAGGATAGAATGGATTTATCAGGTAACACATACGAAGAGTCTCCAATAATTTCAATATTTGCATTCATGTACATTCCTGGAATTAGGTTGTCGTCATATTCATTAAATTTAGCTAGTACTTCAATTGCTCTATCTCTAGAAATATTTTTTCCTACCATAATAATCTGTGCATCATATTTCATGTCGGGGTTACTATTTGTAAAAGCGATAACATTTTCTCCTATTTTTACTTTGTCCCAATCTTTTTCAAAAACAGTTAAACTCAATTGAATATCGTTCGGATTTACTAATTCAAAAATGACGTCAGAAGGAGATACATATTTCCCCACATTCACAAAAATTTCTGTTACATATCCATCAAAAGGCGCATAAATATTACTAGTTCTTTGCAAAGATTCAGCAGAAACAGTAACTGGATTAATAGAGATAGATATGAGCTTTTGTTCTAATCCCTTAACTTGAACCAGGAGTGCAGTATAATTTGCTTTTGCTTGCTGAAAATCTTTATCACTACTTGCTTTACTCTCATTTAATGCCTTTTGACGGTTATATTCAGAAGTGGTTCGTTCTAGTTCAGCTTTGCTTGCTAAATAATCTTCTTGTAACTGTATAAATTGATTATCTTCTATTACAGCTAAGATTTCACCTTTCTTGAATCTTTTTCCAGGCAAGACATGAATCTCTTTGATATATGCTCCATAAGGACTACTCACTGAAACTAAACTTTGAGGTGGTATTTCTACTTTCCCATTCAATTTTAAAGTTTGTGTTACTGTTTGTTGATCTAATTCTGTATAACTAATTTGAATGGTTTCTATCTGTTTTTCAGTTAATACAAGTCTATTTGTATATTCTGAATCATTGGTGTGATCAGATTCTTGATTTGATTTACAGCTTATTAAAAGGAATGAGCATATAAAGAAAATGATGTAATTTTTCATATTTAATTTTATTTTGCTAATAAATAATTGAGTTCAATAATAGTTTGATTAAGTTGGGTTGCTGCCTCAAAATAGTTATTTTGAATTTCAATAGCTTGGTTATTGAGTAACACCCATTCCATAAAACTGATTTCACCACTATCTAATTGCAGTTTGGATAATTCCAAGATTTGTTGTGCTTTTGGCAATTGTAATGATTGATAGCGTTCTATAATTGCACGTTGCGTGTTCAAACGTTCCATTTGAGTTTGTAATTCACTGTTCAGTGTAGCTTTTTTGAGCTCGATTTCATTCTCATATAAAGCTATTTTTTGTTTTGCACCACGCACTTGTGCGCGTTGATTGCTAGTGAAGATAGGAATACCGACTCCAATCTCAATAGAATTATAGCGCTGATTATTTAAATCTCTAAAACTCTGGTTGTAATAACCCAAAGAAAGCTCTGGCCAAAGTTTAGATTTTTCTAATTTCACTTGTGTTTTTATCATTTCTATTTCTTGTTGTGACACCAAAATAGAAGGGTGATTTTCTAAGCTGCTTGTTTTGTCAATAAGCCCGAGTGGTGCAATAATAGAATCGGAAAGAGGTTCGTATCTTATTTGTGAATTTAGCACAAGCTGGAGCTGAATTTTAGTTAATTCTATTTCGCTTTCTAATAAATTTAGCTGATTTCTTACGTTTTCTCGTTGTATTTCTGCGCTGGTTTTTTCTAGAAGATTACTTGCTCCTTTTTCATACTTTAAATTACTTTTTGCAAGAAATTCAGCGTAAATGGTATCAACCTTTATGAGATTTTCTTCTTGATATCTCAATACAATCACATGGTAAAACAATTGACTTATTAATTTATGGGTCTCCAGTTTGTTGAGATTGCTTGAAAGTACAGCAGTCTCCCATTCTTGAGCATATAATTTCTTTTGTTGTCCATAAAAAGTTGGGAAGTTAAATGCCTGAGAAATACCAAGTTTATTATCTATGCTGGGACTGTTAATTTGACCAATTTCAGCAGTTATTTGAGTTTGAGGCATGCTCAAGAAAGCCTTTTTCTGCTTAGCATAATACTCTGCGAGTAATTCACTGCTTTTAATGGAAAGATTATTCTTCTCTGCCATTTTCTGGGCTTGTTCTAGTGTAATAGTTTGTCCAAAAGAATGCATTGTAACAGTCAAACTAACTAAGACAAGAATTATGGGAACTGGTGTTTTCATCTTTTTAAAATTGATTTTCTCAAATTGAATAAAAAGGATTGGTAGAACAATTAGGGTTAAGAATGTAGCTAATAGTAAACCGCCAATTACTACAGTGGCAAGAGGGCGTTGTACTTCAGCACCATTTCCATTACTTAAAGCCATAGGTAAAAACCCAAGAGAAGCTACAAAAGCAGTCATGAGTACAGGGCGTAAACGCGTCTTAGCTCCTTGTAAGGCGATTTTGATTAAATCTGTTTCTCCGTGTTTTTTGAGTCTGTTGAACTCAGAAATCAATACAATTCCATTTAAAACGGCTACACCAAATAGAGCAATGAAGCCAATACCTGCACTAATACTAAAGGGCATGCCACGAAGAGTAAGCAGTATAACTCCACCAATTGTTGATAAAGGAATGGCGGTATAAATTAATAAGCTTTCTTTGATGGAACGAAAGGCAAAAAACAACAATATAAATATGAGCGCTAAGGAGATTGGAACTGCAATCAGAAGTCTTGATTTTGCTTGATTAAGATTCTCAAAAGCACCTCCATAGGTAGTATAATATCCAGTAGGTAATTTGATTTCGGCTTTTACTTTTTGTTGTAATTCTTGAACAATACTTTGTACGTCTCTTCCGCGCACATTGAATCCAACGATAATACGTCTTTTTGCATCTTCACGCTGTATCTGAGCTGGGCCAGAAACGACATCTATATCTGCTACCTGATATAGTGGAATGCGAGATCCGTCTGGAGTTGAAATGAGTAAATTTCGAATGTCTTCAACATTTGTTCGTTGCTTTTCATCCATTCTGAGTACTAGCTCAAAGCGTTTTTCTCCTTCATAGACGAAGCCAGCGGGTTGGCCAGCAAAGGCAGTATTTACGATTGTGTTTACATCCTGAATATTCAGATTGTATTGTGCCATGCTTGACCGGTTGTATTTTACGACAATTTGAGGAAGCCCTGTTACTGGTTCTACGTAGATATCTTCTGCACCATGAACCGTACTGGCAATAGCTCCTAATCGTGTCGCATAGGCAGCTAAGCTATCAATGTTTTCACCGAATATTTTACATACAACATCTTGTCTTGCTCCTGTCATTAATTCATTAAAACGCATTTGAACAGGATACATAAAACCAATGCTTAAGCCAGGAACAGTCTCGAGTTCTTTACTCATTTTTTGAATTAATTCTTGTGTTGTCTCGGCAGAAGTCCAGTCTGTTTTATTTTTTAGAATCACAATCATGTCACTAGCTTCCATAGGCATAGGGTCTGTGGGCACTTCACTATTACCTATTTTGGTTACCACCTTTTCTACTTCGGGAAATTTCTCTAATAAAATCTTAGAAGCTTTCTGCGTGTATTCAATGCTGGTTTTAAGATTACTACCTGGCAGAACACGTGCCTCTATCGCAAAGTCTCCTTCATCTAAAGATGGGATAAATTCCCCTCCCAAACGAGAGAATAAAAAGAGCGCGAAAATAAAAAATACAATTACAGTAGTAATGATAGTTTTCGGATAGTTGATCACCTTCTTTAGCACACGTTGATGAATGTTTTCCAATTTTTTCATGATTTTATCAGAAAAAGTATCCTTGTGCTTGATTCTTTTACTGAGAATAAGCGAACTCATCATAGGAATGTATGTTAACGATAGAATAAAAGCTCCTATTAAAGCAAAGGTCACTGTTTGAGCCATAGGTTTAAACATCTTCCCTTCGATACCCTGCAATGTGAAAATAGGGATATATACAATGAGAATAATGATTTGTCCAAAAACTGCACTGTTAATCATTTGAGAAGCGGAAGTGCTTACTTGCTGATTCATCTCAGCTTGGGTGATTTTATCTTTAATTTGATATTTCCTGTCTAAATGGAGATGATGTAAAACAGCCTCTACTATGATGACAGCACCATCGACAATCAACCCGAAGTCTAAAGCTCCTAAACTCATTAGGTTACCGCTTACACCAAAAATATTCATCATAATAATGGCAAAAAGCATAGATAGAGGGATCACAGAAGCCACAAGAAAACCAGCACGGAAATTTCCTAGGAAAAGCACTAAGATAAAGATGACAATTAGAGCCCCTTCGGATAGATTAACTACAATTGTATGAATAGCGTGATTTACCATCTTAGTGCGATCGAGAAAAGGTTCAATAACCACGCCTTCAGGAAGAGATTCTTGAATCTGCGCTATTCTTTCTTTTACCTTCTTAATTACCTCATTAGAGTTTTGCCCTTTTAGCATCATGACAATAGCCCCGGCAACTTCTCCTTCATCGTTATAAGTTAAAGCGCCGTATTGTGTTGCATGTCCAATTTGTACAGTAGCAACATCTTTGATTAAAATAGGAATGCCTTCTGAAGTAGATTTAACAGGGATGTTTTCTATATCTTCTTTTCCACTAATTAACCCTTCACTTCGTATGAAAAGAACAGTTGACCCTTTTTCGATATAAGTTCCACCTGTGTTTTGGTTATTTTTTTCAAGGGCATCGTAGATTTCATTAACAGATAAATCAAAAGACTGGAGTTTATTGGGATTAATAGCAACTTCAAATTGTTTGAGATAGCCACCAAAACTGCTGACTTCTGCCACTCCTTTTACACCCAGGAGTTGGCGGCGAACAATCCAATCTTGAATCGTTCTCAATTCCGTTAGACTGTACTTATCTTCATATCCTTTTTTGGGTCTAACAACATATTGGTAAATTTCACCCAATCCCGTAGTGATAGGTCCCATTTCTGGTTTGCCTACTCCTTCAGGGATTTCATTGGAGATAGTTTGAAGACGTTCTGAAATTTGTTGTCTTGCCCAATACACATCTGTATGTTCTTCAAATACTATGGTGACTACAGATAATCCAAATCGAGAAAAACTACGAATTTCTTTGATGTCTTTAATGTTACTTGTTTCTTGTTCAATTGGAAATGTAATAAGACGCTCAATATCAGTAGCACCTAAATCTGGAGCAAGTGTTATTACCTGCACTTGATTATTTGTGATATCGGGAACGGCATCAATGGGAAGTTTTGTTACCTCAAAAATCCCGTAAATGATAAGAGCCAATGTAAAAAGCCCGATAATAAGTTTATTCCGAATGGAAAAGTCAATAAATCTATTTAACATATATAAAAAGTTAATCAATAATTAATTATCACCTGAGGGTGAAAGAATAAGCGTGAATGAAAGCTTATAATATGATTAACTTAAACGGGGTGGCTGCCAAATTTTAGTTAGAAAGCTATTGGAGTATTGACTAGGGATATACAAGATATTTCCGTATTCATTATCTATGAACTCATTTTTTTCTATTCCATTAAATAATATAGGGATATCAATGGCTGATTGTGCAAAGTTATGTTGAATAGATTTAAATGGTAATTTATCATGTTCATGACTCGTGTTTTCTTTGTTATGATGAGAGTCAGAATAGTGCATGGCTATGAAATCAATGATGGATTCACCTCCTTCCTCCTCCAAGTGTTCTACATAATGATGTATCAACATGGGGAATTTAGCTAATTCTCTTAGATCTGTATTTCCTGTGAGAAATACGAAAAGAAATGATATGGCTAAAAATTGCTTCACAAATACAAAAATAATGAAAAAACAATTATTATATCACCAAATTTCACATTTACTAATTGAACTTACTATGAACTTACTATGAATTTAGTCTCTAAATCATTGAATATCTTACCATATAACCGCAAAAGGCACTAAGATTTTTGACACAAAGTGCTCAGAGCCTTGCAACTTTCGCGTTAACTTCGTGACCTTTGCGGTTAATCTTTAAACACATCATTCTCTTTCAACCACCAACTTTCTGCTCACCTTCAACTCTCCGTTGTTATAAATGGCAATAATATACACCCCCTGTTTGAATCCTCTAGTGTCTATCACCTCTTCACCTTGATTGGATGAAAGTTTACCTTGTAGTTGCTCCCTACCACTTAAATCCACTACGCTATATCCAGCATCTTTTAAGTTGTCGTAGATATCCCACGATATACTTGTGTAGGAACTTGCTGGATTAGGATAAACTTTTACATTATACAAGATGTTGTTTAATTCTGCTGTGTTTGACGTAAATGATGTAGGTTTTTGTTGTGACGTGTTTGGTAAGAGATTCTTCTCATAGCAGATGCCGTAGAAGAAACAGAGAATGTTTTGAGCATAACCTGCCACTCTTCCTTCCTCGCCTGCTAGAATTTGTAGATAATCAATTTCGGAAACGGTGAGTTGTGCTAGATTTCTGCTGCCAAGGCTTGCTCTAAAGGTGATGTAATTATCCATCTGATTGATAAATGAAGTATTATCTTTCCATCTTTTATCTGTTTTTACAGTTTGTAAGACAGAGTCTGCCTTTTCGAATTCCAGATTTTCAATAAAGAAGTCCATAAGTGCTGTCTTTTGTGATAAATTGTTTCCCATTGAAGCTGTTTCCAAACGTTCCTGATAACTGTATGTTTCTGCTAAGTTTCGAATGTTTTTTACAAAATTTCTCGTACTTACCAATTGAGTATAAATGGAGGCTATTTGGCCTTCTAGTTGGGTGCGTAGAGTGAGTGCATCATAGTTATTCCTTACATAATCTTTCATATAAGCAGGAAATGTATTATGTGTAGATTCATCAAGTTCTTGTAAGAATCGTTCGCCTTTTGTAGCATCTGGATTGGCAAGTAATATTTCCAGTAGCATGCCATTGGGAAGAACTCCGAGTGAAGCTGCATCCAATAACGCTTCCCTAGAAAGATAAGGCGATTATTCCAGTAAATTTCCTCGCAATGTCCAAGCATCCGAAGACCAATAATTTTCGATATACTCTTTTAATTCTTCTGTGTTACCATCGTCAATAAGCGTATGTAACGTATAATTCAAGTTATTGTATGCTAAGGTGTAGTTCTCCAAGGCACTTGCTAAACTGTCTAAACCATTACCGGAAGATTTCATACCCACACTTCCTCCAAAACTGGTGAGGCAAGTGTGTGCAAACGTAGCTTCTTCCACTGTAATTGGCCCTGAATTATTAATAGGTTCTGCATTTGCTCCTTTATAAAAATACCGAATTGCACTTGTATAATTCTCAATATCCATCGTGTTATTGATAAAAGTGTTACCCGCTGAACTCGTAATGTACAAAGGATAGTAAAGACTAACGAAATCTCCCTGATTGTAACGTATGCCGTCATCATTTTGTGTGGTAAATCCGATATATATTGCTTTTCCGTTCTCTTCAAAATTGTTACACAGAAATTGAAGTCCTTTACTATAACCTGTATTATGGTTTACGCCTGTAGCTAAATTTCCATATTCATAGCCGTTTATGCTGTTTTTATATACACGGTTATCGTCCTCTCCACTGTTGCTAATAAAAATTCCAAAATCCACAGGATTAGAAAAATTAGTGGTAAGTGTATTCTCTTCCACGATATACCCGGTAGAAGCATCGATAACAATTCCTGCACCTGTGTTTGAGCCAGTAAGCGTATATCCTGCATCAGCTACTTCAATTTCATTACGGTTAATAGACACATTGTCCATTTCCTCTATCAATATATTCCACAAATTATCGGAAAACTCAGATTGCTCCACCCTAACCGTGTAAGATGTACTTGCTCCGGAAGCCTCCATTGCCATATTAAATCCCGAAAAACTGGATTTTAGTAAATCCTCACTTGGGCAAGGCTGCCCCACTGGCAAAAAAGGGTAATCACATCCTGCTTCTACTTTATATCCTGCGTTAATACTATAAATCCCTCTCATTGGAGCTGTGCTATTGTCTTTGTCTGTGGTGACATTATTTGCAAAATGGCAATTCATAAAACTAATACCATCAACATCCCACATAGTGACATGAGCATCTCTTTGTGGAAAGCCTTCTATATAATCATTATCCGAAAAGAACTCTGTATTTCTAAAAAAGGAATGATTACCTACTTTTATATAAGATTTGGAGGGAGCAAAGTTTTGGTAAGTTGCAAAACCTACATCCACTCGGTTATTTCTAAAGATAGCATCTGTAGCTTGAATAACACCGCCAATTGCATCATAATCATTTGACTTCCAATTAGTAGCTCCCGCGTGCGCATTTTCGATAGTCCCACCATTTCTAACAATTAATATGCCTTGATAGGTTGGCGATCCTTGTGGGTATTGGTTTTTGGTAGATGTACCCCAGACTTCAATGCCTTGCCAGTAGGAGTTATACTCATTCGTTAATGTTCCACCATCAATAATTAATTTTCCTCCTTGTTTAATAATTACTTTGCTGTCTGCTGAAAACCGAACTGTTCCCGTTATCGTCAAAGTCGCTCCTTGTTCTATAATTAATGTGTCATTAATAAATTTATCTCCTGCCCATGAGGTATTGGCTGTTATTGGTGTAACCTTTCCATAAGTAGTTGCCATTAAAACAGCTTTGTATGCATTGATTCTTCCTGTTCCCACCATTCCTGGATAATTTGCTGCATCTGATATTGGGTCTGTTGTATTTTTAAGGATGTACTCAATATCTTGAGGCATCAAACATTGATTAATTGAATAAATTAAAGCTGCCGTTCCTGCAACAATGGGTGTGGCAAACGATGTTCCACCACTACTTCCATAATAAGGCCAAGGTCTATTACCACAATCTGTGAAAGTAGCCCCCATTATACCGTGCTCTGGCGAACAAATATCCACCATAGGATAATGAGAATGAGTGATCTCTTGATTATCAGGATTAAATGTTTGATGTTTATCTTCATCATTCGTACTCGAAACTATAATGACTCTACTATCATAATATGGGGATAGTGGGAAAAAAGCTGTGTGATTATTTGGATCTATAGAAGCACAAAAATTGTGAGTTTCATTTTGCCCATTACCTGCGGGCATTATTATTGTTGTTCCATTATCCAATATTTCTTTAACAACAGCCTCTTCGATACCAGTTAAATCAGGACAAGAACTCCAACCACCTGCTGATGAAGTAATAATATTTGCTTTCATAACCTTTGAAGCGTGATATGCACGTTGCAAATAATTACCTGCCAATGCTTTATATCCAATCATTTTAGTGTTAAACCCAATAGATGACAATTGACCATTACTAGTTCCTCCTTGTTCTGTCGTTTCACCTGCAACCAAACTAGCTACTATTGTCCCATGTCTTGCATCATAGGATGTATCTTGTGTTAAAGGATTAATTCTTATATACCCGTAAGAAGCAAAATAACAATCAAAAATTTCATTATCATAAGGATCATAGTTTAGAATAAATTCATTTGTTAAATCAGGATGAGTTAAATCAAAATATGTATCAATGACTTCACATTCATCCGAAAGTTTTTTAAAATTTGATACAAAACATCCTGTATCGTCCTATTTGTAATAGTCAATAATCATAATGTGAGAAAAAAAGTCAAACAGTTAAAACATTTGGAGTTGTACCGTTGTCCACAAATCATCTTCTGGAGGAGGTTTCTCTGCTTTTTGGACAATCGGTCGGATAGTATTTATAACATAATCTAAGGAAAGATAGAATGGCAGACAAATTCTTATTTTTTCTACAAAGTTTGAAAAAGCCGTTTTCCCTGACACCCCAACTCTTCGTAAAAGTTCAAGTAGTAAATAGGTAATTAATGCAATAAATATTTGTGATTTTACTGCATTTTCAGAAGTTCCTATAAAAGTTTTGACATTGAGATTTTGTTTTAAAAGCTTGAAGAAAGTTTCTATATCCCAACGCCTTCTGTATAGTTCTGCAATTGTTGAAGCTTTCCAAGAAAGATTATTAGTTATAATTTCTATCGTTGTATTTTTCTCTTCATGGTAGGCTACAACCTTTCTGAATTTCATTTGATTTATCCCAACTTCTTTTGCTTTTTGTCCTGTCAAATAAATAATCTCGTCTATTAAAATATGTTGATCCTCATTTTCTGGAAGATCTAATTCTTCAGCTACTTCATAAACAGTGTTTTCTTTTATTCTTGTAACAAAAACATTTTGGGACAACACCCTAGCTTTAATGATGTTAAAATCCCAATATCCTTTATCTTCAACAATAATCGTATCCTTTGGGAAAACAATTTCTTCAAATCCTTTTCTGTCATGAATAGATGCATTAGTGATATTCACAAGGTTAGGCATCATCATCGCCTCATCCCATTGCGTATGGATTTTAATTCCTCCTTTTGCTGTCCGAAACTTTGCCCAATCAAAAAGCCCTAGACACACGCTAACTGTACTGCTATCACGAAGAAGAATAGTTTGATTTTTAACTTCTTCTACTACTTTTCGATGAGTATGTCTTTTCAATAAATTACCGTAGTAGCTTAACAAACTCATATACAGACTCTCAAAGACTTTGTGGCTACGTTTTTTATTCCCATCACTCATCGTTGATTTTGCAGGACTTTGTTTTAAGTCTAAGTCCCGAATAAAGGTTTTCGACACACCAATACCAACAGAAATATCCTCTAAAGTACTACATCGAGACAGCTGTCCGAACAAATTTGCAACAAGTTGGTCATAAGTCTTGTATTTATGGCATCCCTTGTCAGAATTATGCTGTTGAATAACTCTTGCTAATAAATGTTGAGGAATTAAGTCAATAATTTGACGAATTACAGGCTTATTGTTATTTTTGTTCCTACGAAACAGTCCCATTTCATTTGAATTTTGTCGTGATTTTCAAATTTAAGAAGACTGTTTCGGTTTTTTAATTTTTAATATGATTTTCTGAAAAAGTTTCGGATAGTTATGCAATGACTTCATAATCTTATAACTTTTTTTACGATTAATAACTGGCTTTCAGTATTTGAAAGTGTTAAAAAATAGATTCCTCTACTGAGAAGAGTAACATCTACCTGAGCATGGGTTCTGAATTTACCTGAAATTAACATTTCTCCCTTTATGCTTGTTATATAGTAGTGAATCACATCGCTATTATATATATTTGAAATATTTAACATTTGTTCACTGGTTGGATTTGGGTAGATATTAATGTTATGATCTTCTAAAGATTCTAAGCCAACAGTGGTGCACAATCCTGTAAAATCCTGAAAATAGTTAAGACTATCTGATTTTACATGTTTGACAAGAGTTTTATTTTTTGTATTATAAGTATAATCAAATCCAAAATTTGTACCTATACCCTCAATAAATGTCAAGTGTTCATGAGTAAAATCATTTATTAAGTTTCCGAATCGAATATGCTTTTTATTATTTTGGTAAAAGATGCTATCAACAACCACGTTAAAAGTATCAATAATTTGCTCATTTTGAATAGATCTTATAGGAATCGGGAAGGCGTCTCCTAAATTTAAGGATAAATCCATAATCAGCGTTTCTTCATTTACATTTCCATTATAAGGGGGAATAGAGGCAAAAAACCATAATCTTCCATTAGTAGTATCTTCTCTAATAAAATTTGTATGATTATTGAAATCTGAAAAATTATTTAATACATGATATTGGTTGCCATTTATGTTCGTATCATTTATATAAACGATACTATCTATTTGGCAATTGATAAACTCAGGTGTTAACATTACTTTCAATTCAATCCAATGAGAAGATGGTTTTAGAACAGGTTCATACTGTGCAAAACTAACTCCTAAGAAGAGTAGAAATACTAAGAGGAGTGATTTTTTCATAATAGTTATTTTTAATGATTGCCTTACTAATTTACGATAATATATTCAAATAAAAAAATATATTTTGGGGTTTAGGAGTAAGCTATCGTTATAAAGGTTGAATACCGATAGCTGTCGATGGGATAGTTTGGTATTTCTTTGTTATTTTCAAATACTCATTCCATAATTCATTGATATATAGTGATATTTTGTTAATAAAATAGTTAAAATACGGCATATTACGTATTTTTTGTAAAAATCACATTCACTACTTTTGTTCAATTATATAACCTATTAAAATTGATAAATTTATGAAAACAAAAAAACTAATCGTAGGAATTTTTTCTACTATCATGATGGCGTTTAATGTGAACGCTGCAGACTTATGTGTAAGTGAATCTGGTTCAGGAGGATGTTACTCTTCAATCTCGGATGCCATAGCTGCTGCTGCAGATGGAGATAGAATATTAATTCAACCTAAAACTGGAGGGGCTTCCTATACAGAAAATTTCATCATTAATAAATCTGTTCAATTATTGTCTAATACAGAAGGAGTTATGTGGGTAATGACAGGGAATATTACTGTTACGCCTGCAATAGGAAGAAAAATTTCTATCTTACACATGAAAAACAATACTGGGTATATTGCCGCAACTGGAGCTAGTCCTGCAGGAGCGCGTTGTGAAGTCAATATTATGAATTGTGAGTTATTGGGTGGATATATTAATTTCAACTACGATTATTTTAATGCAAATATTATTTCTAATATAATTAATAAGGGATATATAGCCATCCGATTTGGAAATGTGATCGGGAATGAAATTAAAAACACAACTGCTGGTCAAGGATTAAGTAATGGTAGTGGTTATTATCTAAGTTGTATTACTGTTAATACTGATGGACTGGTATCGAATGATACACTTAACATTGTGGGGAATATGATGACAATTGATGCAGGAAATTACCCAAATTTTATCTATTGGAATAATTCTTCCCAATTTTTTAATATTATGAATAATTATGGATACAATTCATCATCTCCATCAAATTATGATACTTACTATTTGACTATTGCTGCCGCTAAAAACTCTGCTTTAACAACTAATAAGATTATTAATAATACGATTTACACTAGGATGTATTATGCAAATAGAGCACGTGGTATTTATTTTCCATTTAATAATTCAAGTTACCCAAATAGTAAATTTGATGTGCTAAATAATTTGTTACTAGGAGATGTGTCAAGTACAGTAATGATTTCGGATAATACCGGAACTAATACAATCTCCTGCTCCTATAATTATTTGAACAATGGAAGTGTAATTTATGGTATAACAGATGATGGCACTAATAATGCCAACTCAAATACAACAATCAATACAACTACTGGTAAAATGAATATTGGTTCTGATGGTTTTAATGCAGGATATCCAGATTTTACTTATTATGATATAGATTTAACTCAGAATGATGTGGGTTGTTATGGAGGTTCATTTACGTTAGATAACTTTTTCCCAATTACAGGTGCAGCTCGTGTATTCTTTGTAAATGCTCCAAGAACTATTCTGCAAAGTGGAACCTTAAACATCAAAGCAAATTCGTTTGACAGATAGTATTCAAAAGAAAATTGAGAATTAATAAACTAAATCTTTTGAATATGAAACGATTGTTTAATCCATACTTTCTGCTGATGGTGCTATTTGTTATGGCTACCAGCTACGGATTTTCTCAGCGAAAACTCGTGGAAGCAGAGTATTTTATCGATGCTGACCCAGGTGAAGGGAGTGGTATTTCGGTAATAGCAAGTGATGGAAATATAGACAATGCAGTTGAATCATTATTTAAAAATGGGATTTCTGTTGGAGCGGTCGGCTTACACACGTTTAACATTCGTGTAAAAGATGACCAAGGCGATTGGGGGCCTATTTTTAAGACTGTATTTTATGCAGCGTCTACACTTACTAAACGTAATATCAAAGTCTCTCAGGCAGAATTGTTCTGGGATGCCGATCCAGGAGAAGGAAATGGTACAACTGTACTGGCTTTCGATGGGAATTTTAGTGATGCCGTCGAAGTACTTGCAGCTACTATTTATACACTTCCTTCAGTTGGAGTTCACACCATGAATATCCGTGTAAAGGATGTGCAAGGAACTTGGGGACCAATATTTACTTCAGTCATAAATATTACCAATTCCATGGTAATACGAACTCCTAAAATAACTGTTGCTGAAATGTTCTTTGATAGTGACCCAGGAGAGGGGAATGGTACTACAGTATTGGCTTATGATGGAAATTTCAACAATGCTATCGAAGCCTTAACTTCTACTATATTCACACTTCCAACAGTTGGTGTACACTCTATGGGTATCCGTGTGAAAGATGCGCAAGGAATCTGGGGTCCTGTTTTTACCACAGTGTTAAATATTACGAGTCCGCTTGTGAAACGTAATCCAAAAGTAACATTAGCTGAGTTATATTGGGATACTGATCCAGGAGAGGGTAGTGGTACTCCATTATTAGCTTTTGATGGTAATTTCAATGACGCTATTGAGGCCTTGACTGTATCTAACCTGACTATTCCAGGAACAGGTATTCATACATTGAATGTTCGTGTGAGTGACGGTAGTAATTGGGGTCCTGTTTTTACCACATTGATGAATATTACATCTCCTTTGGTATTGAGAGACATAAAAATTACTGCCGGCGAATATTTTTGGGATACAGACCCAGGACAAGGTAATGGTTCACCGTTGTTAGCTTTTGATGGGAATTTCAATGATGCAATTGAATCATTGTCAGAATCAGGAGGAAGCTTACCTGCTTATGGTGTTCATTTATTTAATGTTCGTGTCAAGGATGCTCAAAATAATTGGGGCCCTGTTTTTAAAACGATTATTGATATAACTACGCCATTGGCTTTACGTGGAATTAAAGTGAAGAAAGCAGAGTTCTTCTTTGATAATGATCCAGGACAAGGTAACGGAAATCCTTTATTGGCATTTGATGGTAATTTTGATAATGTCATTGAAGACCTTCATCAGTCATGGGCATATATCCCTGATACAGGCTTACATGTTTTAAATGTGCGTGTAGAAGACTTTAATGGGAATTGGGGACCTACCTTTAAAACAGTAGTTAAAGTAGAGCCATGTTTAGCACATCCAACTATTGCGATTACACCTAGTTCCACTCAGTTAATTTGTCCGGGTGATGAGGTGAATTTCTCAGCAGATGCTGGATTTTCGTCTTATACTTGGTTTAAGGGTGGAACAATAGTAGGAACAGGTCAGACATTTGATGCTGATACTTCTGGTTTCTATCGTGTTTACGCTGTGGATAATGACGGTTGTGGTGTATTCTCAGACTTTACTGAGGTAAAGATTAGCTATTATGATGCTTCAATTACGGCAAATGGTCCAACTACTTTCTGTCAAGGAGGTAATGTTGTGTTAACTGCTGCAAGTGGTGCTACTTCCTATTTATGGAACACAGGTGCTACTACTCAAGGTATTAATGTAGCTTCCTCAGGAACGTATGTAGTAACTGTTTCAAATGGAAATTGCTTAGGTACAGATACGGTTAATGTAGTAGTAAATCCTAATCCAAGTACTCCTGTGATTACGGCTAATGGAGCTACTTCATTTTGTGCTGGAGGTGACGTAGATTTGACTTGTATTACACCAGCAGCTGCTTATTCTTGGAGTACCAATGAATATACACAGACTATTACTGCTAGTAGTCAAGGTACATATACAGTTACCATATTTGATGCAAATAATTGTAAGAGCACTTCTAGTATCAATGTTTCTATATTCCCTAACCCAATTTCAAGTGTTAGTGGTAACGTGAATATTTGTCAGGGAGATGATGCGCAATTATTTGTAAATGGTGGTTCTTCTTATGTATGGTCGCCTGCAGTTGGTTTAAGTGATCCAACTATTTCAAATCCAATTGCTAATCCTTCTTCTTCTACACAATACAAAGTTGTGGTAACTGGAATAGGAGGATGTGTAGATTCGGCTACTGTAAATGTATTTGTGAATCCAGCTCCAATAGTGACAGCCTCTGTAAGTGCAACTACTTTATGTACAACAGAGTCTCTTCAACTATCTGCCTCTCCTAACGGAGCGACATCTTATGTGTGGACTGGCCCAGGAGGATATTACAGTACGAGTCAGAATCCAATGATTCCTTCAGTAAATAGTTCACATAATGGAACGTTTTCGGTTACAGCTTACTATCCTTCTGGTTGTTATACAACTGGTTCAGTAAGTGTAACGGTAAATCCAGGACCAACAGCGTATGTTTCGGCTAACAAAACCGACTTCTGTGTGGGTGAGGATTTGAATCTTTCAGTGCTACCTAATGGAATGACTTATTCTTGGGTAGGACCAAATGGATTTATGAGTACAGATCAAAATCCAAGTATCACTGGTCTAGATGGTTCAAATGATGGAGCGTATGTCGTAACAGTTGATAATGGATTGTGTAGTTCTACTGCAACTATTCAAATCAATGTGGCAGGTTCAATATCAGTTAATGCGAGTTCCAATCTAACTACTTTATGTACAGGAAATACTTTACACTTAACTGCTTCTGCAAGTGGTGCAACAGTATTTAGTTGGACAGGTCCGAATGGATTTACAAGCTCTCAACAGAACCCTAGTTTTGTTACGAGTTCTGCGAGTCAAAGCGGTATTTATACTGTAGTAGCTTCCAATACTGCCGGATGTTCTGTATCTAGTAGTGTAAATGTAACGGTGAATCCTTCACCAACTGCATTTGCTTCTATTGGTAGTCCAACAATCTGCTCAGGAGAAGATATTGAATTATTTGCTTTGCCAAATGGTTTGAGTTATGCTTGGACAGGTCCGAATGGATTTACGAGTACAGATCAAAATCCAGTTATCCTAAATGCTACAGGAGCTAATCAAGGTTCTTATACATTGGTAGTGGATAATGGTTCTTGTAATGCTATTAGTTCAGTTTCCGTAATTGTAAACACATCACCAACCATTACTGCAGGTGTTAATTCATCAAATGTATGTGAGGGAAGTGTGTTAAGCTTTACAGCAACTCCTAGTGGGGGTACATCTTACTTATGGACAGGTCCAAATGGATTTAATAGTTCTAATCAAAATCCGATTATTAATGCAACAAATGCAAATCATAGCGGAAAATATGTGGTAACTGTTGAAAATTCATTTGGTTGTAAGGCAAAAGACTCTGTTACTGTAACAGTACATAATGCTATAGCTCCATCTATCTCAGCTAATTTCACAGATATCTGTGAAGGACAAACTTTAAGTTTAGTTGGATTGCCAAGTGGTATGTCATCTTATAGTTGGGTAGGTCCAAATGGTTATACAAGCAGTAGTCCTGCACCAAATATTACAGGAATTTTACCAACACAACAAGGTAAATATTTTGTAACCATGACTAATGGTATTTGTACTGCAACAGATTCTATCCAGATTACAGTAAAAGCAACACCAACTATTTTTGCGACGGCAAATGATAATACGCTTTGTGAAGGAAGTGTATTGATTTTATCCGCTACAACGAATAGTGGAACTAGCTTTAGTTGGACAGGACCAAATAGTTTTGCTAGTTTGGATCAATATCCAAGTTTTGCTTCTGTTTCTATGGCAAATGCAGGTACTTATTCTGTTACAACGACACACCCAAATGGGTGTCAGGCAACAGATGATATTACCATTATCATTAGTCCAGTACCAAATGTTTCAATTTGGGCAAATAGCTTGACACTTTGTGAAGATGAGACATTGAAATTGTATTCTGGACCAGATAGCATGTATTCGTATGATTGGACAGGACCAGATGGATACAATATATCTACTCAAAATCCACAGTTGTCTAGCCTACAGTTTGCGCATCAAGGTATGTATGTAGTAACAGTTAGTGATAGTATTTGTAGTGCTTCAGATTCTCTTTATGTGACAATTAAGTCACTACCAGAGATTCATGCAACAGCGAATAACACTTTGTTATGTGAAGGAAGTGTATTGAATTTAAGTGCCAGTCCATCTGGAGCAGTTAGCTATGAATGGAATGGACCAAATGCATTTAACGCAAATACACAAAACACTACATTAACAGCAGTGATACCAACAAATAGTGGTGATTATATTGTTACAGCATATAATTCAGATGGTTGTTATAACAGTGACACCATTGCTATTTCTGTGGTAAATGGAATTCAAGCAATTATCTCAACTGACGCTTCCGTTTGTGAAAAAACAGACATTGAATTGTTTGGTTTACCGAATGGTATGGTGAGTTACCAATGGTCAGGTCCGGATGGATTTACTAGTTCAGACCAAGACCCGATAATAGCTGCTGTAGGAATGGCTGCAAATGGTATATACTCTTTGACAGTGTCTTCAGACGTATGTAGTTCTACAACAAACTATACCGTTACAGTGAAGCCAGCACCAAATACATCTGTCACTCAGATTGGTTCAGTATTAAATGCAGATTTAAATAATGCTAATTATCAATGGGTAAGCTGTGATAATGCATTTGAATCAATTGTTGGCGCAACAAGTCAAACATATACAGCAACTGAGAATGCAGATTTTGCGGTTATAATAGTATATGACGGTTGTGTAGATACTTCTGATTGTTATTCTATTACAGGATTAGGATTAGAAGAGCTATCATTGGATGGTTGGGGTATTTATCCAAATCCAAACAATGGTACATTCTACATTACAGCCAATAAAGAAGCTGTTTTTGAATTACATGATATGAATGGCAAACTCGTAGCTGTTTACGATGCAAAAACATATCCACAAGAGGTGAAACTAGAGGTGGAACCTGGAATGTATTTTGTGCGTGAAAAAGAAAGCGGGGAAACCAAGAAAGTAATCATTAAATAGTCTTAAGTTTATCAATTAGAAAGCCGTCTCTAAAAGAGGCGGCTTTTTTAATGGTAAATCTTTTCTATCTTCTATTTCCTCCTTACCTTTGCATCATGTTAATACAAATTGGAGATAAAATAGTAACAGATGAGCTTTTCACACGAAAGTTCATGTGTGATTTGAATAAATGTAAAGGTGCTTGCTGTGTAGAAGGAGAGGATGGAGCACCGGTAACAACAGATGAAATCAAAATCATAGAAGAGCTATTACCGAAAATAAAACCCTATATGATTCCAGAAGGGATTGAGAAGGTAGAGAAAGATGGAGTGGCTCATGCTGATAAAGATGGTGATATGGTTACTAATCTCGTGAGTAATGGGGCATGTGCTTTTGTTTTTTATGATGAGAGAGGAATAGCTAAATGTGCTATTGAGAAAGCATATCGCAATGGAGATATTAATTGGAAAAAACCTATTTCATGTGAACTTTTCCCTATTCGAGCCAAGAAGTTCCCTGAATTTACTGCCTTGAATTATGAAGAAATTGACATATGTAAACCTGGCTGTATTTTGGGCGAAAAGATGAATATCCCTTTATACCAATTCTTAAAAGATGCTATCATACGTGCTTATGGAGAAGAATTCTATCAGGAGTTAGATAAAGTATTCCTAGAAATTCAAAAAGAAGAGAACGAATAAATGATTCCAAAAATTTATAGTAACAACTGGGCCGATTATGAACTGATCGATGCTGGATTTAATAAAAAACTAGAGCGTTGGGGCAAAGTAATTACCATTCGCCCTGAATTACAGGCATATTTCCCCCCAGCTTTATCTGCTAAAGAGTGGAAAGAGAAGGCTCATCTTGAATTTATTGAGAAAAGTTCAACTAATGGAGAATGGAAATTGCTCAAATCTCTACCGACAGGTGATTGGAAAATTCACTTTCAAGGATTAAGTTTTTTACTTGAACGAACAAAATTTAAACACGTTGGTCTTTTTCCGGAGCAAGCAACAAATTGGGAACTTATATCCGATTTCTTACAGCCTGGAATGAAGATGCTTAATCTTTTTGCATATACAGGAGCTGCTTCTGTTGTAGGTAGGAATACAGGAGCTGAAGTTACGCATGTAGATTCAGTTAAGCAGCTAATTACTTGGGCTAAGTATAATATGGAGGATTCAGGATTATCTGATATTCGTTGGATACATGAGGATGCTCTTAAATTTGCTCAGAAAGAAGAGAAGAGGGGAAATACCTATGATTTAATTGTTATGGATCCACCTGCTTGGGGAGTTGGAACAAAAAATGAAAAATGGAAACTCGAAGACCAATTGGAATTTTTGATTGAATCGGCAGCTATTCTTCTTAAACAAGATGGTTTGCTAATTTTAAATACCTACTCACCCAAAATTACATTAGAAGAAATTCAAGAATATGCTGAACCTTATTTTCGCAAAATTGAATTGGCAGAATTGTGGAAAAAAACTACTACGGGAAAAGAATTATTTTATGGCTTTTTGTTAAGGGCATATAAATAAAATTATATATTTACTCCACACTTTAAATTTAAAATTATGATTTTTGATACTGCTACTGCATTCCTGATTGAACAAAGTATCACTGAATTAGGGGTTGATGCAGCTTTGTGTCGGGGAGATAAAGATGGTCAGTGGACACTAACGTACAAAGGCTCTACAGTCTATATTGATTTATTTTCTTTTCCAGAAAAGCCTAATCAATTTTATTTCCAAGTAATGAGTCCATTGATGAAAGTTCCCGATAGAAATAAAGAAGCAATTTATTTGAACCTTTTAACTATTAACTTTGAATTGTATGGTTGTTCTATTTGTGTAAAAGGAGAATGGATGTATATGATGAGTTTGCGTGAGGCTGATAATTTAGATAAGAGTGAGATTGATGCAACTATTGATCGTATAGCATTTTACTCAGCTGATTATTATAGTAAATTATTGTTCAAATACGAGGGATCTTGGGATTCTAAGCCAACGGATTCAATGCCAAATAATAATTGATTTCCTAAAAATCTAAATACCAAGAAGCGATACTAAAATATATCAGTACTCCGCTAATATCAGCAATGGTTGTAATAAGAGGCGCACTTGCTGTTGCGGGGTCTATCTTTAGTTTAGTAAAGATGAATGGTAATAAGAGTCCTACGACACTACCCATTAAGACAATTGCCAACATGGTTAAGGCAACAACTACAATTACTTCTGGTGCACGAAAACTAGCTACAAGAGAAACACCTAAAGCCATTGTTAGACCTAATATTAAAGACACTGCAAATTCTTTAGTAATTAGGCGATACCAATCACTCATTTTGACATCTCCCATTGCAAGTGAACGTATCATTAAAGTAGCTGTTTGCGATCCTGCATTTCCACCACTATCAATGAGAAGAGGTAAGAAAAATACAAGTGCTACATATTTACCTATAACGTCTTCAAAACTAGCAAGGATTCCACCAGAAAATAGATTCATGAAAACTAAAGCTATCAGCCAGAAAATACGATTTTTGTATAAATCAAAAATACGTGCAGTTAATGGATTGGAAACGGCACTTTGAAAGGCTCCAAATTTATGGAAGTCCTCAGAAGATTCTTCTTCCTGAACGTCCATAATATCGTCAAAAGTTACAATACCTAACAAAACACCTTTGTCATCCACTACTGGAAGAGCCACTCTATTACAATCTTTAAAAATTCGGATGGCAGTTTCTTGGTCTTCAGAAGCCTTTAACGAAATAAACTGATGGTTTACTAAATCGTCTATTATTTGCTCTGGCTCTGCTAGAATTAAATCTTTTATAGTAATATCATCAACTAATTTCCAGTCCTTATCAACAATATAGATTACGTTAAGTGTTTCGGAATTATGTCCGAATTTTCGTATATGTTGAAAGGTTTTTTCTACGGTGAAAGTAGGTCGTATAGCTACAAATTCTGTAGTCATCAAACGCCCAATACTGTCTTTGGGATAGCCTAATAATTGATTGGTGATATTGCGTTGTTCTTCTGATAATTGTTTGATAAGACGTTGTGCTACTTCACCTGGTAATTCTGCTAAAAATGCAGTACGGTCATCTGGGTCAATATCGTTTAATAGTTGAGCAATTTTATTGGCGTTTTCGGCTAAATCTTCGATAATTTCTTGTTGTCCTTCAAGTGAAAGAAGTTTAAACACTTCGCGAGTTTGATCATTGTTTAACAATCGGAAGAGAATGATTTTATCTCTTCTTGAAATTTCTTCAAAAAGTTCAAATACAGAATATGGCTCAAGGTTTTCAACTTCTTGCTTGAGTTTTTTCCATTCTTGATTTTCAATCATGGATAGTATCTTTTCTATCTCTTCTACCATAATTGGTTCTTTAGTCGGCACAAAAATAAGCCGTTCAAATGAAAAGAGGATCATTTTTGATAAAAATATTTATCCTTACCCACTAATCAAAATATTTATAATCTCTTAATTTGATTACTCGAATGAAATTTGTGTTCAGATCTTGGATTAAAATATCATTGATGAAATTGCTATCATCTTTATATATTATCTGATATTGTGTTGTATATTCATTATTTCGATGTATTTCTTTTTTCAATAATTTCCCTGTGTCATCGTAAGAAAAGACATATAACAAATTATTGTTGTCGTTAAGCTTTGAAGAAATAATGAGTGTATCTAATTTCTTTTTTTCATTGTAATGATAGCTTGTCCTAGTAGTTTGAGAAGTACGTAGTAGGCGTTCCAACTTCCCTTCTAATTGATTGTCAGATGTGTAATATGATATGGTTTCTTTGTATGGTAGATTACTTTGGTTATATGTAATTTGTTTTATTTGATTATCATATTTTTCATAACTGTAGGTCTCCATAGCAATGATATCATCATCATCTAAAGAAATTTTGTCGGGTGAAAGATAGCATCTGTCATAGCTTCGTTTATAAATATAGCGAACAACTTGGTGGTCTTTGTTGTATTCGTATATGTGGAAATAGTAGCCATATTTATCTCGTACTTTGATACTTTTTAAATCACCATTCTCAGTGTATTCAAATTTCTGAATGAGTGTATCATTTTTGGTATTTTGTAAACTCTCATAGTCTGCAATTAATTGTCCTTTTTGGTTAAACTCAAAGTATTTAAAATATTCTGTATTCCGAAGTTTATCTCCTAATTTATAATTCCAAAATAAGCCTGATATGCTTTTAATTTTCATTTTTTGGATGAAGTTTTCATTGAAATATGGTTTGTCTGTGAATACTTGTCCATAGGAATTATCAATCATCTGACTATATACTTGCGTGTTTAGCAGTATGAGTAGGAAAATGCTATGGAAAAATGTTGCTGATTTCACGAATTTAGAAAGAAAAACCTCTGTAATTACAGAGGTTTCCATTTATTTGTTTGTTGTTGTTTGCTATTTATTAAGTTCTTGTTTAACTATGTCAGAGATGAGTTTCCCGTCTGCTTTTCCTGCCAATTCTTTCGTAATTTTTCCCATTACTTTTCCCATATCTTGTGGGCCTGATGCTCCTACTTCTGATATGGTTTTTTTGACAATCACCCTGATTTCATCCTCGCTCATCATTTGTGGCAAGAAGACTTCAATAATCTTGGCTTCAAAAAGTTCTGTGCTTGCTAAATCATCACGACCTTGTTGTTTATATAACTCATAAGATTCCATTCTTTGTTTATATAATCGAGCTACAATCTTATTTTCAGCAGCTTCATCAACTTCTCCGTGACCAGCAGTAGCCTCTAGTAATATTTTAGCTTTGATGTCGCGCAATGCCGTTAGCTTTTCTTTTTCTTTTGCTAACATAGCTTCTTTTATCTCTTGATTTATTTTGTCTGTTAAACTTGCCATTTTATTCCCTTATTTTATCTAATCTACGTTATCGTGCAAGAAAGAATTGGTATCTCTTAAACCTTTCTGATTTTCATTATCAGTGATCTCAAATCGAGAGATATTATTTTCTGAAGAATAAGTTTTATCTTCAATTTCAATATTCCTTCTTTTATAAGCAGGTTCTTGTTCTAATTCATTCAATCCTTCAGCACTGCTTAAATGGGAGGTGTAATTGCGAATTCTATCCATTCTTTCATTCGCACGTTTTTGCATTTCTTCTTGAGATAATTTATGAGGTTTTGAAGTGTTTTCGTCTGTTAATTCAATATTTTGGTCTTCATCTAAGAAATAACGTTTCACTTCTTCTTTCTCTTCTGTTTCTACTTCTGATTTGATTTCAAACGAAAATAATTCATTGGATTCAAATGATTCATTGGATTCTACAGACTCTGAAGAGACTTCAAAATTTTCCAAAGAATTTGCCTCAAAAATATCAGATGAGTTGGCTTCAAAGCTTGCAAATCCTTTTTGTGAATCTTCTACTTCTTCAATTGAATCTAGAGGAGATTCGTATGTTGAATTAATAGGTTTTATTTCCCAGTTAAAGCTTCCTTGCGTTGATTCATTTTCAGTTTTAGCTTCTACCTCTTCATTGGATTTAAGATAAGGCTCTTCTTCCAACATAGGGGCAACATATTCATTCTTTTTTACAGGATCCGTTAGAGGAGCGACAATTTCTTTTTTAGGAGTATCTTCCAAAACTTGCATTGTCTTTTCTGGAGCTCTTTCAAATCCTGTTACAGGAGAGTGTTTAAAACCAGTAGCAATGATCGTAACACATAAGCTTTCACCTAAAGATTCATCATATCCATGCCCCCAGATAACATCTGCTGTTGATCCTGCTTCATCTTGAATATAATCAGTGATATCAGATATTTCATCCATTAATACTTCTTGACTTCCATAAGTGATGTTAAGGAGTACATATTCGGCACCTTCTATATCATTATCATTTAAGAGTGGAGAAGCTAAAGCAGCTTGTACCGCACGGATAGCTCTGTTTTCACCCTCTGCTATTGCAGAACCCATAACAGCTACTCCACTATTTTTCATTACCGTATTGACGTCATTAAAATCTACGTTGATAGCTCCTGTTACGGAAATCACGTCAGATATTCCTTTTGCAGCAGTCGATAAAATGTTATCTGCTTGTGCAAAGGCATTACCTATGGTTAAGTTACCAGAAATCTCACGTAATCTTTCGTTGTTAATAACTACTAAGGTATCTACTGCATCTCTAATTTTTTCTAGTCCTAATTCAGCTTGTTGGCGACGTTTCTTACCTTCAAATCCAAAAGGGACTGTTACAATTCCGACAGTTAAGATACCCATCTCTCGTGCAGTTTTTGCAATAACTGGCGCTGCACCAGTACCTGTACCACCTCCTAAACCGGCAGTGACAAATACCATCTTTGTGTCATTAGATAAGATTTGTCGAATCTCTTCAATGTTTTCAATTGCTGCATTCATTCCGATTTCAGGGATAGAACCAGCTCCACGGCCTTCAGTTAGAGAGATCCCTAATTGAACTTTCAATGGAACAGGAGATGCATCTAAGGCTTGTTTGTCTGTGTTGCAAACTATAAAGTCAACACCTTTGAATCCTGATTTATACATGTGGTTAACAGCATTACTACCTCCACCACCTACACCAATAACTTTGATGATTGATGAGTAATCTTTTGGGATATCGAATTCCATATTCATTGTTTTTTGGTTGCTAATTATTGTTCTATATCTTCTTCAAACCAACTCTTTCCTTTTTCTAATAGTTTATCAAAGAAAGAGCCTTTCACTTTCTTAGAATGAGTTTTAACGGTGGTTAAAGATTTATTTTTACGTTCTTTAGTTTCAAATCCTTTTAAAACTAAACCAATCCCTGTGGCGTAAATTGGACTAGTTAATTTTTCGTTTAAAGGAGAAGGACCTAAATGTTCGTTTGGATACCCAACACGAGATCCCATTCCAGTTACATAATCAAATAATTGAGTAATGTTCTTTAATTCTGCACCACCTCCTGTGATAACAATTCCACCAATTAATTTTTTTTCATACCCTGAATTTTTGATTTCGTAGTACACATGTTCTACGATTTCTTCCATTCTAGCTTGGATAATTCCAGATAAACTTCTGATAGTTATTTCTTTTGGTTCTCTACCTCTTAATCCTGGGATACAAACAACTTCATTTGCTTGAGATTCACTGGCGATAGCACTTCCAAATTTTCTCTTTAGTGCTTCTGCTTGTCTATGAAGAATGGTACAACCTTCCTTAATGTCTTCTGTGATGATGTTTCCACCAAATGGAATTACTGCAGTATGACGGATAATCCCTTCGTGAAAAATAGCGATATCAGTTGTTCCACCGCCTATATCTACTAATACAACTCCTGCTTCTTTTTCTTCTTCTGATAAAACTGCAGCAGCACTTGCAATGGGTTCCAGAATCATCTCTTCAATCTCAATATCTGATTTATTCACACATTTTTGAATATTCTTTGCAGCTGAGATTCTTCCCGTAATGATATGAAAATTGGCTTCCAACCTTACGCCAGACATTCCAATTGGATCAATGATGCCTTGCTCACCATCCACAATATATTCTTGAGGTAATACATGAATGATTTCTTCTCCAGGTTCCATTACCAACTTATACATGTCCTCAATTAATGCATCAATATCTACTTGAGAAATTTCCTCTGTAGTTGAAGTACGGGTGTAAATACCGCGATGTTGTAGGCTTTTAATATGTTGACCTGCAATGCCAACATTTACTACTCCAATTGTCAATTCACCTTCAATATTATCTTCGGTTTGGCGTACTGCTTCTTTTATCGAAGCTACTGTTTTTTCAATGTTAGATACAACTCCTCGAGTTACACCATTTGATTCGGTGTTTCCTAAAGATAGAATCTCTATCTTTCCATGCTCATTTCTTCTTCCAACGAAACATGCAATTTTGGTTGTTCCTATATCAAGTCCTACAACTATTTCTGACATCTTATTGTTTTTTCTTTGCTACAATTTGGTTCTTAAACTTTAAATTAATCGTTTCATACTTTTCCCACCCCTCGTATGGTATCACCTTTTCGTAGAAGGTGGTTAATTTTTTAAACTTTTCTTCTACAATTTCCTCTGATTCAGCAAACCCAAAAATGATCTTTTGTAAGCCAACTCTCGGTACTAGTAGGAAACCATCTTCTTGCGAGTAATGAACCTGAACTATCTGCGCGTTATAAAAAGTATCATTGCAAACATACTTCGAAATGCGATAGATCTGATCTAGCATTAATTTAGTTTTCAAACTGTCGTTGTTAATTATTTTGGAATAACTCAAATCATTAGTAATCAGCTGATCTAAGCCTGAAAAAACTAGTATTCTAGGTTTTATGTAGGGAGATAAACGCATGAAAGTAAAATCATTATCTATATAGAAATCACTTATCTTATTACTTAGGATACGGGCTATTGGTCGTTTTGTCTTTACATCAATATACCAATCTTTAGTCAAACCTGTATATACTTGAGTTGTTAACACTTCATTTGAGTGTTTAAGGTATTTTTCAATTTCTTTAATTTTTAAATCTGATTTTTTGGTTTCATCTGTAAAGAGATTGTATTTATATAATTCTCCTAAGATTTCTGATTCGGTTATTAATGGTATCTCGTCTTGTAATTTTAGATGGATAACCGGTTTGTTCATTATCTGATTTTCTACCTCTTTATTGGCTGCAATCAAAAGATAGACTATACTTCCTATAAAAATAATAATAGCTAATATTTTTAATACTTTCTTCACGCTAATATTTTTTTAATAGGTTGGATTAATAAACTGATATCACCAGCTCCTACAGTTAAAATCACCCCTTTTTGAATTGTTTTGATAAATTCTGGAACTTCTTGCATGTTTAATACCTGTACATTTGAGGTAACCATTTTTGCTAATTCTTCACTCGTTATACCTTCAATAGGTAATTCACGTGCAGGATAAATGGGCATTAAAATTACATTTTCAGCTTCACTCAAGGCTTCTGCAAATTCATGCATAAAATCTTGTGTACGACTGTATAAATGGGGTTGAAAAATAAGATAAACTGGCCACCCTTTGTAAATAAGATGAATAGATTTTAATAAATTCTGAATGGCAGTTGGGTGATGTGCATAATCATCGATATATATCAAACCTTCTTTCTTGATATGTAATTCAAATCTACGATGTACACCTCTGAATTGATGAAGAGCTTCTCGGATATCATCAACTGTTAAGCCTATTGTATCGCATAACGCAATTACTGCTAATGCATTTTCTGCATTGTGGACACCAGGCATCCCTATGATAACATGTGGATAATTTGCTGTTGGAGTGGTTACATCCATTACAAATTCATTGTTTTCAATTCGAATATTACTTCCTCTGTAATCAATATCCGGATTCTCACCTATACCATAGGTATATGAAGGTATATCTTGACAAATAGATAAGGAAAAATGTTTGATAACAAAGCCGTCTTTATTTACAAGATGACCGTATTCATTAAATGTATCCACAAGGGCTTGTGGCTCATGGTAAATGTCTAAGTGGTCAGCTTCTGTTGATGTAATAATGGTAGAGAAGGGACTTAATTTTAAGAAACTCCGATCGTATTCGTCGGCTTCTACTACCATCCAATTGCTAGTTGGGTCGATGAGTAAATTAGAGTCAAAGTTAGAGCTTATCCCTCCAAGAAATGCGTTACACTTATAAGCGGAAGTGTGAAGTACATGTGCCAACATCGTTGAGGTGGTAGTTTTTCCATGTGTACCGGCAACAGCCAATGTTTTATATGCTTCAGTTATTCGCCCTAAAACTTCTGCTCGTTTTTGAATAGTATAATTGTGTTTTCTTAAAAACTGCAATTCACCAAGGTCAGAGGGAACTGCTGGAGTTAAAATAACTAGCGTGTTTTCAGGGGGCCCAATGAATTGAGAAATGGAATCTCCCTTGTCTGAATAATGTATATGAATACCTTCTCGAACCAGGTTTTTAGTAAGTTCTGTTTCGGTTTTGTCATAGCCGGCAACCCGATAGTGGAAGTGATTGAAATATCTGGCAAGGGCAGACATGCCAATGCCACCTATGCCAACAAAATAGATATGTGTATAATTGTCATATTTCATTTTACAATATCTTTTATCACTTCTACGATGCGTTCATCTGCGTTGTCAATGGCTTTTTTCTTAATGTTCGCTGACAAGGTTTGTTGTTGTTCTTCGTTAGAAACCAAGTCGAGTAGAGTTGGAACCAATTCTGCACGAGATGTTGTATCTTTAACAAGGATTGCTGCATTGTCGTTTACTAAAGCCATCGCATTCTTTGTTTGATGGTCTTCTGCTACATTTGGTGAAGGCACTAAAATGATTGGTTTTCCAATAATACATAATTCAGATATGGCAATTGCACCAGCACGAGATACTATAATGTCGGCAGCTGCATAGGCCATCTCCATTTCTTTGATGAATTGTGTTAGAACGATTCCTTTCATGTTTTTTCCAGCAGTTAATTTTTTCATCTCTTCAAACTGACCACTACCACATTGCCAAATGAGTTGAATATCTTTTTCTTGTAAAGTCTCTAATTGATTTACTACACTCTCATTTAACGTTCTAGCCCCCAAACTTCCTCCAACTATTAGCACGGTTTTATGGTTGGGATTTAATTGGAAAAAATCTAAACCTTTTTGCTTCAATCCTTCAATCTGCACTACTTGTTTTCGGACAGGATTTCCTGTAAGTACAATCTTTTCTTTTGGGAAAAAACGCTCTAGGTTTTCATAGGCTACACAAATCTTAGTAACTGTTTTGGAAAGAATCTTGTTGGTTTTTCCAGGAAAAGAATTTTGTTCTTGTACAATGGTTGGAATACCTAATTTACAAGCGGTACGTAATGTAGGTGCGCTAGCATATCCACCAACGCCAACAACTACATCGGGTTTAAATTCTTTTATGATTTGCTTTGCTTTGAATAGAGAGTATATCAATTTAAAAGGAAGTAGAAAATTTTTGTAAGTGAGGCGCCTTTGAAATCCACTAATCCAAAGACCTTCAATTTTATACCCGGCTTCTGGAACTTTTGTCATTTCCATTTTTCCTTTTGCACCAATAAATAAGATCTCAGCGTTAGGATTCTCTAGCTTTATTCTATTGGCAATGGAGATAGCTGGGAAAATATGCCCCCCTGTTCCTCCTCCTGATATGATAGCTCTGTTAATATTCATGATTTAATCTTGATTTTCACTTGCCATTACTTTATTTTCTTTAAGTGAATTTTTATACCCAACACTTAAAACAATTCCTAGGGAGACACAGCTCATAACCATGGCAGACCCACCCATTCCTAAAAAGGGCATATTTTGACCTGTCACTGGGATAATACCTGTACAAACAAACATGTTTGTTAGTGCCTGAGCCATGAAGATAAGTCCTATCCCAATACATATATAGGTTTCAAATAATCTCTCAGCATTTAAACCGATGCGTAAAATTCTATAGAATAAAATAAGATAGAGTAGGATGAGAGGTACTGCAAATTTGAGTCCTAATTCTTCCACAAAAGAAGAATAGTAAAAGTCTGCATAGGCCTCTGGGGTATAATATTTTAGGTCTCCATCGCCTATACCAACGCCAAAATACCCACCGTTGTGAATAGCTAACTTTGCATTGATGGCTTGCATGTTATCGATTTGGCTAATGGTATCGTCCCCGTATGCTCTAAAAACACGATTAATCCAAGTATCCAAACGAGGAAGGATATCATATTCAGGTAGAGCAAAATGAATAAGTACAAAAATGCCAAATAAACCGATGGCGCTCAAAGTAAAAGTAGATATCTTACTGAGAGGCACTTTGGCAATAAAGAATAAACACATGATTACTCCAACCAATAATCCTGCTGTTGAGAAATTATCCTTAGCAATTAGCATGCTTACAAGAATAACCGGCCATATCAAAGGCCAAAATCCATCTTTCCAAGAATCAAACTGATCTTGTTTACTTACTAGCCTGCGAGAGATATAGATTACTAGCGCAAGTTTGGCAAAATCGGAACTCTGAAAGGTAAGTCCGATGATTGGGATTCTGACCCATCGGGTGGCATCATTGACTTTTACTCCAAAGAAGAAGGTAAAAATAAGTAGCCCAATAGATATGTAAAAAATAAATTTTGATAATTTCTCTAGATAAATTGGATCTTTGGTGTGAAGCCAATACATCATGATTAATCCAATAATGATATAAGTGAGATGTTTAAATAAATAGCCCAAAGATGAACCCCCTTGTGTTTTTATCAATATAGGTACAAAGCTATAGACGGTTACAATGGATACGCCCATGAGAAGGAGAGCAATAATCCATAGCACTTTATCGCCTTTGACATATTTAAACAGGTCTTTCACTTACTTGCTTTTATGTTTTTTTGTTAGATTATAATGCACGAACAGCTGTTTTAAACTGTTGGCCACGGTCTTCAAAATTTTCAAATAAATCAAAGCTTGCACAAGCGGGAGAAAGAAGGACTGTCTCTCCTTTCTTAGCTAAGCGATATCCGTATGCTACGGCTTCAGATGCGGAAAATGCCTCTACAATAACTTCAATATCATTTTGAAAAGATTCTATAATTTTATTATTTTCTTTTCCTAAGCAAATAATGGCTTTTACCTTTTCTTTTACCAAAGGAAGAAGTTCTTCATAGTCGTTTCCTTTATCTACTCCACCTACTATCCAAACAACTGGATTTGTCATGCATTCTAATGCATACCAAGTAGAATTGATATTGGTAGCTTTTGAGTCATTGATAAATTCAATACCGTTTACTTTTGCTACAAATTCCAAACGATGTTCTACGTTTGTAAAATCAGCTAAGCTTTCGCGTAGGCTTTCCTTACGGATTTCAAAAATTTTTCCAGCGATTCCTGCTGCAAGTGCATTCTGCACGTTGTGTTGTCCTTTCAGAGCTAAATCATGAATACTCATAGTTAATTTATTTTTTATGGTTATTGTTTGTGTTTTTGCATCATAGTAACCTCCTTCTACTGTTTCATCTTGCATTGAAAAAGGAAGTTTATTTGCCTCAATGATATGTTGAGACAATTGTTTTCTGATTTCTTCATCATCTGCATAATAAATGAAGGCATCATCTTTTGTTTGGTTTTGTGTAATTCTCATTTTAGCCTTACCATATTCATCCATACTATGGTTATATCTGTCTAAATGATCTGGCGTTATATTTAGGAGAATAGCTACGTTTGCATGAAATTTATACATGTCTTCCAATTGGAAAGAACTTAGTTCTATCACGAAGTAGTCAGGATTGAAATTAGTAGCTAATCTTCTAGCCAAACTTACCCCCATGTTACCTGCCATTTCAACATTGAGACCTGCCTTTTTTAGTATATGATAAGTGAGGTGAGTGGTTGTAGTTTTTCCATTGCTTCCTGTTATAGCAATTAACTTGGCTTTTGTATAACGAGCTGCAAATTCTATCTCACAGATGGGAGTTATACCAGCTTCTAAAATGGTTTTAATCAGGTTAGAGCTGTTTGGTATGCCAGGACTTTTAATAATTTCATCAGCTGCTAATACTCTCTCTAAAGTGTGTCCACCTTCTTCCCAAGCTATTTGATGTTCGTTTAATTCTGCTTTGAATTTATCTTTAATAGGACTAGCATCACTAACGAATACAGAAAGTCCTTTGGCTTTTGCTAAAATAGCAGCTCCCACTCCGCTTTCACCGGCTCCTAAAACGACAATATTTTGATGTGTTACATTCACTTATCTTAACTTTAATGTTACGATGGTTATTACGGCTAGGAGAATCCCTATAATCCAGAATCTGGCAACGATTTTTGCTTCGTGTAAGCCTTTTTTCTGATAGTGATGATGTAGAGGTGACATCAAGAAGATGCGTCTTCCTTCACCAAATCTTTTTTTCGTATATTTAAAATAGGCTACTTGAATGATTACAGATAAATTCTCCATTAAGAAGATGCCGCACAGTACTGGAATTAATAATTCCTTCCTTATAGCAATTGCAAATACAGCTATAATTCCGCCAATTGCCAAAGAACCAGTATCACCCATGAATACTTTTGCAGGATAGGCATTATACCATAGAAATCCGACACATGCTCCTACAAAAGCTGCAATATAAACTACCAATTCTTCACTATAAGGGATATACATTACATTGAGGTAACTAGCAAATGTGATATGAGAGCTTATGTATGCTAGAATAGCTAAAGCAATACCTATTATGGCTGAAGTACCGGTAGCCAAACCGTCCAGCCCATCGGTTAAATTTGCACCATTTGAAACCGCTGTAACTATGAAAATTACTATGGGAATAAAAAGTAACCATCCCCATTTCTTCCCGTATTCGCCCAATAGCCAATTATAGTCAACTTCATTGTTCTTAATAAATGGAATGGTGGTTAGCATATCTTTTGATTCTACCCATTTGGTTGTGTGGATAATATCCTCACTATCGTTAGTAGTTACAAAATGTTCTCCTTCTAGTAGCACATAATTAGCCTCAACTTTCTTGTGTACCTTTACGTCGGGATGAAAAAATAGTATAGAACCTACTATGATCCCAACACCAATCTGACCGATGATTTTGAATTTCCCTTGTAAACCATCTTTGTTTTTCTTAATACGTTTTAAGTAGTCATCTAAAAAACCTATAAAACCAAGCCAGATTGTTGCAATCAGCATGGTAATGACATAGATGTTATCTAGTTTAGCAAATAAGAGAGTAGGGATAAGTATGGAACCTAAGATAATGAGTCCACCCATTGTTGGGGTTCCTTCTTTTTCTTTTTGACCCTCTAGTCCGAGTTCACGAATTTGTTCACCCATCTGTAATTTACGCAATAAGTTAATTAGTTTATTTCCGAAAAGGATAGAAATAATGAGTGAAGTTATCAGCGCCATAGCTGAACGAAATGAAATGTATTGAAACACTCCCGCTCCAGGAATATCCAATTGGTCGAAGTAATTAAATAAATAGTACAGCATTATTTATTCAGTTTTAATAAGGTTTCTTTTAAAATTTCTAAGTCATCAAAATCGTATTTCACACCATTGATTTCTTGGTAGGTTTCATGTCCTTTCCCTGCAACTAAGATGATATCATTTGGTTGCGCCATGCTACAGGCTACTTTGATAGCTTCAGCTCTGTCTATGATGCTTAATGTTTTATAGTAATATTCCCCCCCCACACCGGCTTTCATTTCTTCAATGATTTGAGCTGGGTCTTCACTTCTTGGGTTATCAGATGTAAGCACAACTTTATCGCTTAATTTGCAAGCTGTTGCTGCCATTACTGGGCGTTTGGTTTTATCCCTATCTCCTCCACAGCCTACTAATGAAAATACTGTTTCATTTCCTGTACGAATATTTTGTATTGTTTTCAAAACATTTTCCAAGGCATCAGGTGTGTGAGCATAATCTACGATACCTATGATACCCGTGTTGCTTTTAAAAAACTCAAAGCGACCTTCAACAGATTTTAATTCTGAAATTACGCGTAAGATTTCAATTGGCTCATGTAGTAACTGGTCGGCAATCGCATATACTAATAAGATGTTGTAGGCATTGAAGTCGCCGATTAACTGCGTGTAAATCTCTGTTCCATTGATTGATAAAACGAGTCCAGAAAAACTATTTTCAACCACCTTAGCTTTGTAATCTGCTATTCCTTGTAAGCTATAATAGTATTTCTTAGCTTTCGTATTTTGAAGCATTACTTCTCCGTTTTTGTCATCTGCATTGGAAATTGCAAAAGCAGTTGCGGGTAAATGATCAAAATACATCTTTTTAGCAGTAATATATTCTTTGAATGTTTTGTGATAGTCTAAGTGCTCGGGAGTAATATTTGTAAAAGCAGCTCCAGTAAAGTGTAAACCACCAATTCTATTCTGTACAACAGCGTGAGAACTCACTTCCATAAAGCAATACTCACATCCTGCATCTAGCATATCTGCAAAAAGTTGATTTAAACTAATAGCATCAGGGGTTGTCCTTTCTGTTGGAATAAGTATATTATTGATTCTATTCACTACGGTAGAAATTAATCCTACAGAATACCCCATTCTTCTGAATAGTTCAAATAAAAGAGTAGTGGTAGTTGTTTTTCCATTGGTGCCTGTTACGCCAATTAGTTTTAAATTTTTGGATGGATGGTCGAAGTAATTATTTGCAACAATTGATAGAGCTTTGTGTGTGTCATCTACCATAATGTATGCAATTCCTTGATGTGTCTGAGTAGGGAGTGTTTCGCAAAGAATCGCAGTTGCACCTTTTTGAATAGCACTTTCTATAAATTGTGTTCCATCTACCTTTTCTCCTTTGATTGCAATAAATAAATCATTGTCTTCTACAGTTCTGGAGTCAAACGTAAGTTTGTTGATTTCATAGTCAACTTTTCCAATAATCTCTTTTATTGAACAACCATATAATATGTCGCGAACATTTTTCACTGTCTTTCTATTTAAGTAATAAATGAATGAGTTCTCCTGGTACTGTTTCTTGCCCAGCCACTAATGACTGATTGATTACTCTTCCATAACCAGTTGTTTTTACAACTAACCCTTGTTTTTCTAATAAATAAATAGCATCTGTAATACCCATTCCAACTACATTTGGAACAATTCCTTTGGTAACATTCAAGTCGGCAAATAAAATTTTATTTTCTTGAGAAACTGTTTGGATCCACTCCTCCTTACTTTGTAAATCCTTTTTAATTCTAAAATGGTTTAGAACAGTGTTGATATCATATCTACTTCCATTTTGCACGAAAGGAGTGGAAGCACGAAAACTTTGCTCATTGATTGCTTCATGGTATTTATAGCTAGAAGCATATACCTTATTTGCTATAGCCGAAAATACTGTCCCTGAAACTGAAGCGCCGTAAATATCATTTGTTGGAGCGGCAATTGAAATAATGCAAGAATAAATAGGGTCATCTGCAGGGAAATACCCCACAAATGACGCTAAATATTTTCGAGCCCCTTTTTCACCATATCCTTCGTTGTTGTTTGCAATCTGAGCTGTGCCAGTTTTTCCTGCAATGTTGAAAAATGCTGATTTTAGGTTGGAACCTGTTCCGTATTCTACAACACCTTCCAATGCATCTTTCATGGTGTTGATGGTTGTTTGACTGGCTATTTTGTCGATTTTTACAATAGGCTTGAATTCTTTTACAATTCCACCGTTATTAATGACGTGTGTTACTAATTGTGGTTGCATATATTTCCCATTGTTAGCAACTGCATTGTAGAATGATAAGAGTTCCAAAGGAGTTAATCTAAACTCATATCCTATTGCCATCCAACCTAAGGATCCACCCCACCATTCTTTTGTTCCTGGCATGGAATATAATGGCTCTACTTCTCCATTGAGATTGATGCCACTCTTTTCAGTTATTCCAAATTGTTGGAGTCGGTCTATATATTTTTGAGGATCTTCTTTATAAGCATTGTAAATTACTTTGGAAATCACATTAGAAGATACCTCAAACGCATGCTTTAGAGTGATTTTTCCATATCCCCAGCTTCTAGAATCTGTAAGGGTCTGGTCATAGAATTTATAATGACCTACTGCATTTACGGTGTCTGTTAATTTTACTTTCCCATCCTCTAATGCCGCCATTAAAGCAGCAAGTTTCATAGTTGAACCAGGCACCTCACGAGTTCCTAAAGCATGATTGTATAGTTCTTTATACACCCCTTCTTCTACCTCTTGAAGATTAACCATTGCTTTGATGAATCCGGTTTTTACCTCCATCACTACAGCGCATCCATATTTTCCTCCTTTAGTTTTAAGTTGATTTTCTAGTTCGGTATGTGCAACTTCTTGGATATCCTTATCAATAGAGGTAACTAAATCATACCCATTGATTGCTTCTCTAACTATATTGCTTGTTGGTTTCCAAGAATTTCCAATTCTTTGTTCCAAACGGATACCTTCTTGTCCTGCTAGATAGTTGTTATATGTCCCTTCAATACCAACGTATAAAGAATCCTTTCCATTGTCTTTGATATATCCAATGGTACGAGCTAGTAGTTCTTCATTCGGGCGTTTTCTAACAGTGATTACTCCACTATCTATCAAACCACCTTTATATCTTCCTTTGTTGTAAATTGGGAGGTTTCTAACTTTTTCACGTGTTTCATGCGTAACCCGTTTATGGATAAGTACATATCTTCTTCCTTTTTTGCGTGCTTCGCGTAAATATTCTTCATATTCCCGGGCTGATTTTTCTGGAAATAATTGAGCAAGCCCTATACATAAATCTCCAATTTCTTCTTGCCATAAATCTTCTTTTACAGCTATAGGGTCCATGTAGATATCGTAAAAGGAGACGGAAGTAACTAAAGGGCTTAGCTTGTTATCTAAAATTTCTCCACGACGTGCTGGAATTGGAGCAGGACGTTGTTCTAAATTGCTATTAGCTAAGGTGAAAACACGTTCTCTTCCGTCCATAATGATAATCACTGTCTTAGTTAAGACAATAATCATTGCTATTACCACTAGTGAGTATAGAAGATAGGTACGTAATATGATCGCCTTATTGTTCTTCACGTGTGTTATCCTTTTTTCTTTTCTTTAATTCGTATTACTTTAACAGGGTTTACAGTTTCCTTTAATTCGAGTGGTTCGAGACGTTTAATCATTTCGGAGCGACGTGTCATTTCTTCTAATTTTGCCTTAGTTTCCACGTAATCAGCATTAATATTCCTCAGGTTTTTCTCAGTGTCACTGATGTCGTTAGTTAATTGTGTTACATAATACCCTTTGGATACGATAAGCACCATTAAAAAAATCAAGAAGAAGATATAGTTCAAGTTATTGAGTACAAAGTCCTTTGTTAAGAAATCTCCATTCATGATTTGAGCAATAGAATCTGTACGTTTCTTGCTTTCTTTTGAAGGCTTACGCTTTTTATCCTTTTTTATAGGATTTGCATTCTCTGGTATGTAGTTATTATCCTTCATTTCTAGTGGCTATCCTTAATTTAGCACTTCGTGCGCGTGGATTCTGTTCAATTTCTAGGTCTGATGGAATAATTGGTTTTCGATTTAACTCGGTAAAAGGCTTTAGTACATTTCCATAAAAGTCCTTTTCAATTTCTCCATCAAAACTTCCTCGTTTCATGAAGTTTTTTACTAACCTATCTTCCAATGAGTGATAGGACATAATTACCAGTCTTCCATTCGGACGGAGCATTTCTGCTGTTTGCTCTAACATCTTTTCTAGCACTATTAATTCATCGTTCACTTCAATACGAATAGCTTGGAAAATTTGTGCTAAGAATTTGTTTTCTTGGTTGCGTGGGGCAAACGATTTAAGTAATTCTACTAATTCCCCGGTTGTTGAAATTGGATTAGCTTGTCTATTTAAGCAAATGATTTGTGCGATTTTACGTGGGTTTTGAACTTCTCCGTATTTCGCAAAAATCTTAAGTAAATCAGCCTCGTCATATTCATTAATCACCTGAAAAGCAGATTTTTCTTGGCGTTGATTCATACGCATATCCAAATGTTCATTGGAACGTATGCTAAAACCTCTTTCAGGTTGGTTAAATTGATAAGATGAAACACCCAAATCTCCTAAGATTCCGTCAACATATTTAATTCCTAAAAGGCGCAGTTGATTCTTTAAGTATGAAAAATTAGAAGCAATAAAATGAAAATTTGGAGCTGTCCAAGCATTTTTAGCAGCGTCTCCATCTTGATCAAATACGATGAGTTTTCCCTTTTCTGAAAGTTTTTCAAAAATAGCACGAGAATGTCCGCCACCACCAAAGGTAACATCTACATATATACCATCAGGACTAATGTTTAGTCCTTCCAAGCATTCTTGGAGCATTACAGGGGTGTGGTATGTGTATTTATCTTGGCTCGTCTCCATTGTCTATTTTACCCATTACTTCATCCGCTAAATCGGAAAAATCAGACATGTTTCCTTCGATCATATTGAAGTATTTGGACTTATCCCAGATTTCTACTCGGTCATTGTAAGCAATTAGCATTGCTTCTTTTTTTAGACCAATACGTTCCATGTGAGTTGAAGGAATCAGAATTCTGCCGGCACTATCTAGAGAGATATCTTTTGCACCTTGATGAAATAAACGGTAGAACATACGATTCTTAGGTTTGAATAAATTAATCTTACTGAGTGCTTCACTCAATTTTTCCCATTCATTCATAGGATAGAGTGTTAAACAGTCTTCAAACCCTTTGTTCAACATGAAACTTTCTTGGGCAGCAGGAGATAATTGCCTTCTCAAATGAGAAGGGAACATGAAACGCCCTTTTGCGTCTAGTGTTACTTCATATTCTCCTACAAGTCCTGCCATGTCTTAAATAATGTGTAAAATTAATGGATTTTTACCACTTTTTACCACTTTTTGTGAACTGTTGAAAACTTATAACGTAAATAGATCTAAAAAAGTTACATTATTTTTTAAGAAATGACGGTATATCAATAGATTTGATTGTTTTTATAGTGGTGGTAAAAAGTGGGAATATTTCTAAATTGTTGATAATATGAAAAGATAATATATTGAGAAATCATTTTCCAATACTATATAATAAATATGTGTTATTCTGCCTATATAGGGGATTGAGAATACTATTTAATAGGGCTTTTTCTCCTAATAAATTATCTTCTACATGTTAGGGATTTCTTTCTAATGAAATTCATAAGAAGTATAAGGGCAATCTACTTGTATTTATAACAGATGATTGATTGTGCTATCTTAGAAAATATATATACCTGCTTTTTATCTTTGTCTGTCTCTGCTACAACTAATTCTCTTCCTTCTTTTGGGAAATCAGTTACCTCTTCTCCTAGAGAGGAATACGCATGTATCTTATTCTGTAAATTATCTAATACCACACATTCTTTGCGATTTTTTAGATAAACAAAACTGCCCACTTCATTGAAAGGAACTGTTTTAGTGTATAGTAAACTTTGATCATGGGTAAAGACTGAGAAATTATTTGATTTTACAATTACAATATAATCGTTTGTTACGGTAAATATTTTTCCTTTCTCAATAGGAATTGGATTACTTCCTTTCAGTCCATTTACATCCGATTTTTGACAATATACTTCTCCTTCTTTTTCAAAATAATTTACTACTTTTCCATTGTATTTCACAGCACTTTCTGAATCGACGCTACCGAGTTCTACAGGTTTTCCTGGTTTCTCAAGAAATCCTAAATATTCCTTATGCTCCTTATTCACCACCCATGCTGTTAATTTCCCTTTGATATTTAGGGCATAAGGAGTTTGTATGACAGAACTATTTCCAACCTTAATAATAGTTAATTCTTGTCCAGCGCTATTCAACATTATAACCTCTCCTTTTTCGGTTCCGACAAGGAAGCGTTTTGTACCATTCCAAACAAAATCACTAATGCTGGTAGTTAATTCATTATCTGATAAATATGGAAAGCCTCCTACTTCTTTCCCATTTAAGTCAATGAGATGTACTCGTTTCTTGGTTCTAAATAAAAATTGGTGCTTATTGTTGTCAAACACATCAATTACACGCACTTCTCCTTGAATAGCACCATCTGCATCGCCTCGCCATAATGATTTTCCATTGGAAGAAACTAGCTCATATTTTCCATCTTCACTATAACTCAATACAGAGATTCCACCGCGTAAATGGTCGTATATAGGCACCAATTCAAACACAGTATGGTTAACAGATGCTGACCAAGAGGTTTTGTCTTCCTTTACCAATTGTTCGCCTGGAGGTTCTGTACTAACTTCAAATAGGAGATGATTTTTCCATGTGATACTTCGCTTTTGATTATTAGAAACAAAGCGGTGATTGGTAAAAGAAGGAAGCCCTCCAAAAAAATAATTCATCTTTTCAGGATTTAAGGCTAGTGTTTTTCCTAATTGATAATCAACTAATAGTTTTTGTGTAATAGACTTAGATTCTGTGATAATAACTTTGTCTTCTATTTCTGTAATATAGATTCGTTTGTTTTTTTGAGAAGGGAAATCGTTAGTTAATTGGAATCCAGAGAAAGAATATATTTCATCAGAAATATTGACAGAATCTTCTTGCTTAGATTGTTCTATAAGAATTAAACGTGGTGTTTGTTGTGATCGGTAATCGGATATAATAACAGAGGCGCCCTCATATTCGAGTACAACAAAACCTTTATCCACCCAATCATTCATTGGGCCAATTTCAAAGATACTATCTGTTTTTTCAGCATAGAATCGTTCATGAAAAGAATAATTATCTGCCGTATATGGAATGACACTTGCAAAAAGAGGAATGTCCTGAATGGCTTCTCCATATATAGCAGTAGGGTTGCTAGAGCGGTATTCGAAATAGCCATTATTGAGATTGTACATGTCAGTGCGACTCCATTGATTCTGATTGTATTTCCAAAAATTGGCAGAAGCTTTTTTATCTGCTTCCCGCAGTTGAGTTAATAAATTATGATTACAAGCAGTATAGTCTTTTGAGAACATCAAATAAGGTCCCTCGTGTCTGCTCTCCACGCCTGTTAATTTAAATTGAGAATAAATGAGGTCAATTTCCTCCTTTTTCCACGAGTTTTCTTTTTCGAAGATGATAATCGCTCTTTGTTGAGAAGCATATATTCTAAGATGAGGTATTTTGATAGAGTCTAGATTCTCCAATGAATTAGCTAATGGGTTGCTAGCTACTACTTTAAGATAATCAGAATTTTTAGTTTCGTTATAATTGTTGATGAGCAAAACACCTTGATCTTGCTCGCAAAAAACGTATTGAGGGTTTACTTGACTGTCATTATTTATCCATAATTGGTAACTGGAATATGCAATCCAGATTACAGCAACAGAGACTAAGCCAATGAGTACAATACGTTTCATCTACTATTTTTTATCAAAATTACTGTTTTCTAATATGTGTCAGAATGCAGAATTAAAATTTTATTAACGAATGATTGTTGGACGATTGATGGATATAATTTGCATCTTATAGCTCAAATATTCTTAAAGTCAGAATAAAGTTCCTTGATTATCTAGTAGTCTAAATGACAAACGATGGTGAGCGGTAGCACCCATTTCTTTAAGCATCTCCCTATGAAATTTTGTAGGATATCCTTTATTTTTTTTCCAATTAAAATCTGGAAATTCTTGATGCAAATCCTCCATAATATGATCACGAGTTACTTTGGCTAAAACGGAGGCTGCTGCTATACTCAGATAATTTGCGTCCCCTTTTATTAAGCACTGATGTTCAATATTAGGGTATGCTTTGAATCTGTTACCATCAATTAGTAGTAATTCGGGTTTAGTTTTTAATTGGTCAATTGCTTTATGCATCGCTAAGAAACTTGCATTTAAGATGTTGATTTTGTCTATTTCAGCAGGACTTACTTCTGCAATCCCGTAGGCTAATGCAGTTTCTTTAATAATAGGAAATAACCTCTCACGTTGTTTTTCAGTTAACTGTTTTGAGTCGTTTAATTCTTCAATATAACAATCTGAAGGTAAGATTACTGCTGCGGCAACTACAGGACCGGCAAGACAGCCTCTTCCAGCTTCATCACATCCCGCCTCTATTTTCTCTTTATTAAAGTAATTTTTAAGCATTTAGCATAAAATTTTAAATTCAAAAGCAACTATTCTGGCACAAATATTGTCTTTATAATATAAATTTTTTAAGATTAAATTTTGTAGAAAGATAAATTATTTAGATATTTAGCTTTTATAACTGCAAAGTTATTATTTTTATAAAAACTAAAATTATGAAAAAATTATTGACACTTATCGTTTTGGTTGTCTTTACAATGTTTGGTTATGCTCAAACAGCAAAAGTGGGGGGAACTGAAGAGTCTATTAAAAACATGATTGGTAAAAATTATGTTGAATTTGTTTTTCCAGATGAGATAACACAAGAGACGATTGAAAAATCAGGAAAATATTACACTGAGTATTTTACAGTGGAATACAATAAACCAAGCAAGATTGTGAAAGTATCTTTGATTGAAAATACAGATATGGCGCGAAGAGTAATCACTCGTTTCCTTTTATCTTGTGGTGTTAGAACAGTTGAGTTTACTGGTAAAGAGTTTACTATCATGGAATTTTATGATAGCTATTTAAAATAGTAATTACGAGAACATCAAAAAAAGAGTTGTCATTCGGCAACTCTTTTTTTGTTTCATAATAAATCTCTCAAATTTATCCCCAATTCCTCTAGATTAATTTCCTTGGTTTTATCAATCTTTCTGCTGATTGGAAAGCCAGCCCCTGAAGCTTTTAATTTCCCAACTATACGTGCATTTAATGGTTTCCCAAGTGTCATGCTGAGTAATTTGAAGAGAACTCCTTTGCCTAATTCCAATTGGATGGGAACTGCTGCAATAGTAGTCGATTTTTTCTTCATTTTATACTTTTGAGTAACATGAATCTTACCTACATAATCATCGTTTAAGTAAATATCGAAGACAGATTTCTTGATATTTATCTTGAAACCATTTGGATTGTAAGCTTCTATATCTATATTGAAAACTACCTCTTCTTGATTGATGTGATCAATTTTAAGATTAGACATTCCTTTATATTCGGGCTGTTCTATGCAACTTGTTAGAATAATGGAAAGAAAGAATAGAATACCTACAGGTTTAATTAAATGCCTCATGTTTATTTCTTTAACCTACTAAATTCTTCATAGAAGTAAGGAATCGTTTCAATGCCTTTATAATAATTAAATAAGCCATAGTGTTCATTTGGTGAATGGATAGCATCGCTATCTAATCCGAATCCCATTAAAACAGTTTTTAATCCCAATACTTCCTCAAACAAGGCGACAATAGGGATACTACCACCGCTTCTCATAGGGATAGGTTTTTTGCCAAAAGTTCTTTCCATGGCGTTGCTTGCTGCAATATAACCTACCGAATCAATTGGAGTTACAGCCGGTAATGCACCATGATGGAAATCTACTTTTACCTGCACTGATTTGGGTGCTATTTTTTCAAAATAAACTTTAAATAATTCGGAAATTTCTTCAGGTGTTTGGTGCGGAACCAAACGCATGGATATCTTTGCAAAAGCTTTTGAAGGTAACACTGTTTTTGCGCCTTCTCCAATGTAGCCTCCCCAGATTCCATTGACATCTAATGTTGGACGAATAGAAACTCTTTCTAATGTAGTATATCCTTCTTCACCCTGAATATCTGAAATCCCAATAGATTCTTTAAATTCATTCATGTCAAAAGGAGCTTTGTTCATTTGAGTTCTTTCTTCAACAGAAACAATCTCTACTTTATCGTAGAAACCAGGTATTGTAATATGATGATTTTTATCTTGTAGTTGGGCAATCATATCACTCAATATATTGATTGGATTAGCTACTCCTCCTCCATATAAACCAGAGTGTAAGTCACGGTTTGGACCTGTTACTTCTACTTCAACATAAGCTAGGCCCCTCAACCCGGATGTGATGGAAGGCGTATCATTAGCAATAATTCCTGTATCTGAAATCAATACGATATCAGCAGCTAATTTTGCTGTATTTTCTTTTACAAATACACTTAGGTTAGTACTTCCAATTTCTTCTTCCCCTTCAATCATAAACTTTACATTACAAGGAAGTTCTCCATTTTTCTGCATTGCTTCAAAAGCCTTGATATGCATAAACATTTGTCCTTTATCATCACAAGCTCCTCGCGCAAAAATGGCACCTTCTGGATGTATTGCTGTTTTCTTAATAGTAGGCTCAAATGGTTTGCTTTCCCATAATTCTATAGGGTCAGCAGGTTGTACATCATAATGTCCATATACAAGGATAGTGGGTAAATTGGAATTAATAATTTTGTTTCCATACACTATAGGGTGTCCAGCAGTTTGAAAAATCTCTACATCATCAACACCACCTGCCTTCATGTATTCAGCTACTTTTTCAGCAGCTTTCTGCACATCACCTTTGTATGCAGGATCGGCTGAAATAGAAGGAATACGAAGTACTTCAAATAATTCGTTTAGAAATCTCTCTTTGTTATTTGCTATAAATTCTTGTGTCTTTTTCATGGGTTCTCATTTTTCGTAAAATTAAAAATTATTACCCAATCTCTGTGAGAACTATTATTTTTTCTTTTTCGGACAACGAAAATCATAACCATTCGTTATAATAATTGATATGAAATAACGTTATTTGCACTATGTTTAAACAGATTCGGAAATTACTGATTTTATTTCTATTAGTTATGTATGCTTTTACTGCCAGAGCCACGCATGGTATGGGAGGTGATATTACATGGCATTGCTTAGGGAATGGACAGTATATTTTTGAATTGAAATTCTATCGAGATTGCAATGGCTTTGATGTGAATATCAACTATGAAACACTTCAAGTATGGGGACATCCTAATTTGACATCTATTCAAGTTAATTATATTTCTAGAACGGATATTTCTCCTACTTGTACTCCTGCCTCTGGATATGTTCCTTTTACTTGTGGTTCTGGAACAGGAGGAGGGAGTGGAGTAGGTGCTGTTGAAGAGATTTTGTATCGCAGTGACCCAATTTCAATTAGTGGAACTCCACCTGTAGCAGGTTGGAAATTCACCTTCCAAAATTTCTCGAGAAGCGCTAATTTAACTAATATTCAGAGTCCTACGACGTATGGAATCACTCTCTCAGCAACAATGTACCCAGTACCTGGAAATACAGGCGGTTGTATCGATAACTCACCCATATTCTTACAATCTCCGTATATTGTAAGTTGTGCCGGAGAACAGTATGAATACAATCCCAATGTTGTAGATCCTGATTTGGATTCTCTCGTTTTTGATTGGGGTAAACCGTTGGATTATTTTCCGACAGGTTCTTTTTCACCTCCTACTAATCCAGCACCTGTTCCTTTTGTGGCCGGTTTTTCGTATGATAATCCTACTCCAGGACCTGGGTTTAATGCTGGTAACCAAGCTGCTGTCTTAGACTCTGAAACAGGTAAAATGACGTTCAAATCCTTTACCATTGGAAATTTTGCTACTAAGATTGTGATTGATTCCTATCGTGCGGGAATTAAAATTGCTTCGGTAGAAAGAGAAACACAGTTGATTATCAATAATTGTAGCGGTAATAATAATGCACCTGTAATTACACCTCCATTTGCAAGTGGAACATCCTTTGAAACTGAAGTCTTTGCAGGCGATTTAGTACAGTTCAGTATAAATGTGACTGACAATGATAATCTACAAAATGGAAATCCGCAATCTGTAACCGTATCGTCCTCGGGATTAATGTATGGTGCTAACTTCACTAATCCGGGAGCAGGTTGTTCTATTATACCCTGTGCCACGTTGGCCGCACCAAGTGTAACGAATGTGCAGACTGCTACTTTGGGATTTGATTGGCAAACTTCATGTGATCATTTAGTTGATGCCACCGGAAATGCACAAGCAAAGAAGACCTATGTTTTTGTATTTAAAGTGCAAGATGATTATTGCCCTATTCCTATGGTGAAATATGCAACGGTTAAAGTTACCTTGAAAAATAAAGATGTGTTACCCGCTCCTACGATTAAATGTATTTCTTATCAACCCAATGGTGATGTAAAAATTGAATGGGATCCCGTTTCTGATCCGTATGGAACATTTAGCGGATATAAAATTAATGGAGTAAATGGTGGGGTTTATGGAATGGTAAATAATATCAATGCTAACTCGTATATTATTGTAGGAGGTGTCGTAGCTCCCGAACAGTTCTTTGTTTCAACTATGTCAGGATGTGGAGGTTTGACAGCTCGTAATTCTGATACGATTTCAAGTATATTCTTAACTCTTGATAATCCGGGTGATGGACGTGCAAAATTAAATTGGACTCAACCTCATATACCACCTCTTCCTTCTTTCGGAAATAATTATGATATTTATAAGGAGTATCCAGCAGGAATATGGACACTAATCAATACAGTTCCATACGGAACAACTGTCTATTTCGATACAATTACTACGTGTAGTGACTGGATTAATTATAAGGTGGTTTTATCAACTCAAACATGTGATTTTGTGAGTAATGTTGTGGGTGATGTTTTTAAAGATAAGATTGTTCCTGATATGCCAACTATCTATAGTGCAAGTGTGGATACATTGTCTGGAAACATCATAATTACTTGGGATGTAAATAAACAGGAAGATACTTATGGATACGTTATATATATGGAAGATCAATTCGGAAATATTGTTCCAATTGATACGGTTTGGGGAAGGAATAATACGACATATATTTATGCCCCTTCCTACAGTGATGCTTATAAATATTCAGTAGCGGCATTTGACTCATGTTATACTACAAATATTCCTCCTACGTATCAGACTTCAGCTAAAGCAGAGCCTCACACAACTATTTATCTACAAAATGAAGTAGATGTATGTGCTCGTTTGGTAACACTTAACTGGACGAAATATGAAGGTTGGCAGGGAGTAGATCATTATAACATTTATGTCCGTAAGAATGGACAAAGTTGGGTGTTGGAAAGTCAGGCTAACGGATTAAGTTACTCGATGGATATAGTAGCGGGAGATATTATTGTTGCGGTTGTAGAGGCAGTTTCAACTGACGGAATTAGAGCCTTTTCCAATAGGGATACTGCTAATTTTGTTGGTACTGCAGGACCTTCTATGTCGTATTTAAGCGTAGCTACAGTGGATGGTGAAAATGTTCGTATTCGATATAGAATTTCAACGGGAGAAAGCGCTCAAAGTGTTCAACTTCAAAGGTGGAATCCGCAGATTCAAGAATTTGAAAAGATTGATGAAAAAGCAGTAGGTAATGATGAGGAAATTTCCTTCATTGATTCAGATGTAGAGGTAAATAGGAGATCATATACCTATCGTGCAAAAATTATTGATACGTGCGGAAGATTTGTGAGTTATTCCAATATTGGAAGGACCATGTATCTCACTGTATCCACAGATCAAGCTAATGAGACTCATACTTTACAGTGGAATCCGTATGAAGATTTTATAGGTGGATTGTTGATGTATCAAGTTTACCGTGCTATCGATGGTGAAAATTTTGGAACTACCGCTATTGCAACTCTTCCATATAATGTACGAACTTTTGTTGATACCATTGGGGTTATTTCTAGTTATGATGATGGTAGGATTTGTTATTATGTAGCAGCTAGAGAAGCAAGCAGCCAAGTTATAAAGGAAGCAAGTTATAGTAATATTGCTTGTGGCGTTCTGGATCCAATTATTTTTATCCCAAATGCCTTTACAGTTGGTGGTAGAAATCCAATCTTTCAACCAATTACAGGAAATCATCAACTTCAAGATTATTTATTTGAGATTTATGATCGATATGGTCGTGTGATTTTTAGTACAAATAATCCAGATGAAGGATGGAATGGCCAATTGAAAGGGCAAACACGTATTGCTCAGGAAGGTGTATATGTTTTTAGAGTAGCACTTAAAGATGGAAATGGTATGGAACATGTAACGTATGGACATGTTACGCTCTTAGATTATACCAAAGTAGATTATTAGAAATATCTTTATTAATTCTTCAGTATCACATCATATTTTATAAAATACACTATTTTTGTGTACGTTTATGAAAAAGGAGGATGATAATGATATGGCCTTTTTGGAGCATCTTGAGGAATTGAGATGGAGGATTGTACGTGCGCTTATTGCGGTCCTAATCTTTGCTGTTGCCATATGGTTCTTAAAAGAATGGATTATCCAGCATGTATTTATAGCAATGTCCAAACCTGATTTTATCTCCTTTCAGTTGATGTGTAATTATTTTGGTATTTGTATTGAGGAAATACCTATAAGATTCCAGTCAAATCAAGTAGCAGCTCAATTTACTTATGCCCTGTATATGTGTGTAGTAGGTGGTTTTATAGTTGCGTTTCCCTATGTGTTTTATCAATTCTGGTCTTTCATTAAACCAGGGTTAAAGGCAAAAGAAATTCAGGCGGCAAGAGGAATTACAGTTTCGGTCTCCGTCTTATTTTTGCTAGGAGTTGGATTTGGATATTTTGTTGTAGCTCCTTTATGTGTTAACTTCTTTGGGGACTTCCAACTGGCTGCCGAATTTGAAAATATATGGAAGATTGATTCCTTTATGTCTATGATTATTTCTAGCGTTATATTTACAGGACTCCTTTTTTTATTGCCTGTTGTAGCTTATATTTTTACCAAATTAGGATTAATTACTTCTGTATTCTTAAAAAAATATAGAAAACACGCCATCGTAGGAGTTCTAATTGTTGCGGCATTTATTACCCCACCTGATTTTATAAGTCAAATTATTGTTGTTATTCCAATTCTTATTTTATATGAAATTAGTATATTGATTAGCAGGCGAGTAGAACCAAAATATAAGTAATACTTATCATAAAATGAAGTATTTTATAACAGCTACTTTCATTCCTAAATATTAATTTGATTATCTTTAGCATTTATGCGCTGGACACTCTTCATACTTTTACTTGTTAGTAGTTATTCGTTAGCACAACGGACTACGGTGACAGGCAAGATTATAGAAGAGGAAACTGGTAGTCCTATTCCGTTTGCTCAAGTTTTCTTCAAGAACTCTAAGATTGGTACAGAGAGTGATTTCGACGGGAACTATAAATTGGAATCTTATTATGCAACAGATACCATTTCCGTAAGAGCTTCTGGATTTGAGCCTCAATCAATGGCTATTAAGAAGGACCAAGTACAAGTGGTTGATTTCAAGTTATCTCCCGTTCTACAAACTACAGAAGAAGTTGTGATTAAAGCCCCTGATGAAAAACCATCTACAATTCTTTTTAGGCGAGTGGTAAAAAATAAATCTATTAACAACAAAGAAAAACTAGATGCTTATCAATATGAAACATATAATAAGATACAATTTGACCTCAATAATATAGGAGATAATTTTGATAGGAATAAGATTGTTCAAGGCTTAAAAGTTATTATGGATTATATGGATACCTTAGAAGGTAAAAAGTTACTTCCTTTAATCTTGTCAGAATCTATTACTGATTTTTATTATCGTACAAGTCCAGTTAAAAAGAAAGAAGTTTTAAAGGCAAGTAGAATTACAGGAGTTGATAATCTTGAATTAGATCAGTATCTAGGCGATATGTATCAGGATATTAATGTGTATGATAACTATATCAATATCTTTGATAGATCCTTTATAAGTCCAATAGCTAGTTTTGCATTGAATTATTATAAATTCTTCTTGCAAGACAGTATGTTTGTTGATAATCAATGGTGTTACTTAATGACCTTTAAACCTAAGCGTAAAGGAGATTTAGTATTTGAAGGAGAGATGTGGATTAATGATACGACCTATGCGGTGAAGCGATGGACTGCAGGAGTCTCTGAAACAGCAAATATTAACTATATCAATGGTTTTTATTTGGATCAGAAATTTGATCAAGTAGAGAATGAAGTTTGGATGTTAACATCAGATAAGTTGATTGTTGATTTAAAAATTCAACGAAATTCTAAGACTCTTGGCTTTGTTGGAAGGAAATTAACTACTCGGAAAGATTTTGTTATCAATAAACCGAAAGATTTGAATTTCTATCTTTCAAAAACTCCCGTGACCAAATTAGATAGCTCAGGAATCAGGGATGAATCTTATTGGGAAAAAAATAGGCATTCTCCTTTAAATAATACCGAGAATAATATTCAACTTATGATAGATTCTTTGAATCATGTTCCGCTCTTTAATTTCTTTAAAAATTTAACTTTTATGGCAGGTTCAGGATATTATCCTGCTGGATATGTCGAGATAGGAACTGTTGGTGGGTTAATTGGATTTAATCGAATTGAAGGATGGCGTAATCAATTGCAAATTCGAACTTCTAATAAATTTAGTAAAAGGCTGGAGTTATCTGCTAAAATAGCTTATGGTTATAGAGATACACGTGTCAAATATGGAGCGGGATTGCGATTTAATTTAACTCCAAAGAAGCGTGGAATGCTTAGTCTTTTCTATGATAATGACATGTATCAACTTGGATTAGGAGGAAGAGGAGGAGACGTTGAACGTGGTTTTGGTTCCTTGATTAAAACAAAACCAATCAAAGAGTTGACAAAAATTGAAAAATTTGGAGCTTCTTTCGAAAAAGATATATGGAAAAGTTTTATTATAAAGGTTGGAGGAGAATGGATGAGTTATACCCCTTTTGGTGAGATGTCATATAGAGTCCCTTCAAATTCAGTTGGATATACTTTTACGCAAAATATCCGCTCCTTTGAAACCTCTGTTAAATTTAGATACGCACAAGACGAGCGTTTTATTTCAGGTACGTTTGATAGAATATCTATGGGATCTAAGTACCCTATTTTGAGTTTAGAAGGAACTTTTGGAATTCCAGGAATTCTAGGATCCGACTATAATTATCAACGAGTGGAATTCAAATTAGAACATAACCCGAAGATTGGTGTTTTGGGGAAACTTATTTACCGTGTCTATGGAGGAATGTATTTTGGTCAAGCTGCTTTTCCTTTTCTAAAAATACATGAAGGTTCTCAAACATATTGGTTTCAAAATTTCTTACATAATCGTATGGATTATTATGAGTTTATATCTGATACTTATGTGGGAGCACAAGCTGAACACCATTTTAACGGACTCATTTTTGACCGAATTCCGGGTATTCGAAAATTGAGATGGAGATTGGTTGTGTCTGGTAAGGCTGTATGGGGAACAATCTCGGATAGACAAAAAGAAATTATGCTGTTACCGTCAAATACTAAATCTTTTGGAAATATTCCGTATGCTGAAAGTGCCATCGGAATTGAAAATATATTCAATGTACTGAGAGTGGACGTTGTTTGGAGGATGACACATTTGGAAGTGGGTATGCCTCCTGTCTCAATAAGAGCAAAATTGAGTATTAGATTCTAATCAAGAGTGAATTGTTTTTATTATTTTAGCGGGGTAATTGTTTGAATGAAATTATATACTAAGAATATATCAAAGACCTATAAGAATCGACAGGTTGTAAAGGGAGTTTCCATTGATGTTAATCAAGGTGAAATTGTTGGTTTGCTTGGACCAAATGGAGCAGGGAAAACTACTTCATTTTATATGATTGTGGGACTTATAGAACCGAATGAAGGTACAGTCTATTTGGATGACCTAGAAATTACTCACCTTCCTATGTATAAAAGGTCTCAATTAGGAATAGGGTATTTACCACAAGAGGTTTCTGTCTTTCGGAAGTTGAGTGTGGAAGATAATATCATGGCTATTTTAGAGATGACAAATCTTTCTAAACCTGAGAGAGAAGCAAAATTAGAAAAGTTAATTTCAGAATTTGGTTTGAATCATGTCCGAAAAACAAAAGGAGGCGCGCTTTCAGGCGGTGAAAAGAGACGTACGGAAATAGCTAGAGCATTAGCTACAGACCCTAATTTTGTTCTTTTGGATGAGCCTTTTGCCGGTGTTGATCCTATTGCTGTAGAAGATATTCAGTCTATTGTAGCTGATTTAAAGAAACGAAACATTGGTATTCTTATAACTGATCACAATGTAAACGAGACACTTTCTATTACTGACAGAGCTTATCTACTTTTTGAAGGAAGTATTTTAAAGGCAGGTACTGCTGAGGAGCTAGCAGAGGATGAACAAGTCAGAAAAGTGTATCTGGGTAAAAATTTTGAATTGAAACGAAAAATTTAATATATTTGCTTCAAATATCTGTAACATGTTTAAATATAATCTCTTAATCCTAATAATAGTCGTATCATTTTTAAGCTCTTGTAAAAAGTGTGATCCATCCAATAGTACTTCTGGAATTATTATAGAAAAATCGAGAGTTAAGGTATTATCAGGACATGCCGGGCAACAATTTATTACAGATACTGAGCAATACCCTAGTATTGAAATGAGCTTAGATGATGGAAAAACATATACTAGCGTTGATTTTTCAAAGTATTCGGTGATGGGATTAACTACAACTGCGGGTTGTAGCACAGGTTATGCTCGAAATGTTCAGGTTAACGATGCAGCAAAAACGGTAACTTATACAATTACCTTGTCCGAATGCCCTACATGTAAAAATTCGGTTACTATAGATAATTGGGTATTGATAAAGAAGGTACCAAGTAATTATTCGCCTATCTTCGATATTAAGAAGAAATAAGTCTAAAAAATTCTACAGCTTATTATAGCAGTATCATCTACTAAATCTTGCTGATTTCTAAATTCATCTAATTTAGAAAAAATGATATTATTTAAGTCCTCCATTTTTAACGGATAAAAACGGTGTATCAATTTTATTAGTCTATTAGTTTGGAAGAACTCTCCATATTTATTTTGTAATTCCACTACGCCATCTGTGTATAGAACTAGAGTGGAATTTGGATTAATATAGATTTCATCAGGTTCAATAAAAGGGATTTTATCAAGCATCCCCAAGCCGATGGAGCCTTTATCTAAAAATTGTGCCTTTTTTCCATTGGTTAGAATTGGATAATTGTGACCTGCATTGATATATTTGAATTGTCGTGTTTTAGCATTGTAATGCCCTATAAAGAAAGTAATAAATTTTTCACCCTTAGCAGATTCAGATACACGTCTATTTAATTCATGAATAAGTTCTTCCAAGTCATATTGTTGGAAACTAAGAAGCGTACGGATAGTGGCTTGAAAATTAGCCATCAGCATAGCAGCACTTATTCCTTTTCCAGACACATCTGCAATATAGATAATAAATTCATCATCATTGATAGGGATAAAATCATAGTAGTCTCCACCAACTTCATGGCGTGCTATAAAATTGGCCGCTAAGTCTAATCTTTTATCAGAAGGGAGTTCATTAGGAAAAAGCATCTTTTGCATTTCAGAAGCAATCTCTAATTCCTTTTTGATTCTCTCTTGAGCTAAACTCTGCTTGTTCATCCTTTTGTTTTCAATAGCTACTAAAATGATATTAGTAAGTGTTTGAATGAATAACAAATCGTCATCTGAATTTCTTTGACTTAAATCGATGGAGAGTTTTAAAATTAGAAATGCAATTGCTCTTTCTTGGAAGAAAACAGGAATTACTATATCAAACTGATTTAAATCTTCATTGGCAGATGAATCAATTAAGGTAATTTTCTTAAAACGCAATAAGTCTCGCTCAACCTGAATGCCTTTTATAGATCCTTTAATTCCAGCTTTGACTGTAGCATTCCATCCTGTCTCTGTAGTATTGAATAATACAAAATGACGCACTCCAAGCCTTTCTTTAAGAATGAATTCATAAAGAGAAATTAGATTGTCAATGGACTTATTATCATGAATGCCTTTTGTGATTTCGAGAATAGAGTTTAACTCGAAATCTTTTAATTTCAATTTCTTCTTAAGGTCACGTATGATAAATTCGTGTTCCATTATAAATTCTCAATTATCTCTGGTAATTTGCGTAATGCAGCCATTTCTCTGTATTTAATACGAATATCTTGACAAGGACTGCCGAAATAAGTTCTGTTGGGAGCTAAACTTTTTGATATTCCCGATTGTGCTAATATGATAGCTCCTTCTCCCACAACAATTCCATTAATACACCCTACTTGTCCCCACATGATTACATTGTTTTCAACAACCGTACATCCTGCGATTCCTACATGAGAAGCGAGTAAACAATTTTTTCCAATATGCGTATCGTGACCAATTTGTACATGATTATCTAATTTCGTCCCTTCTCCTATGATGGTGGAAGATGCAACTCCTGCATCGATAGTACAACAAGCACCCATCTCAACTCCTTTCTTTAACCATACATTCCCACACGTATGTAATCTGTCGTATCCAGTATCTTTCTTTTTGTAATAAAAAGCATGTTGACCTATTACACAGTTTGCTCCTATAACTACGTCATCCTCTATGATACAGTTATCCATTATTACAGTTCCGGAGTATATGACTGTATTTTCTCCAATCTGTACATTATTTCCAATAACAACATTGGCGTAAATTGTTGCAGTTGGAGCTATGCGTGTTCCCTTTCCTACGGGTGAGGTCATTGGAATAGTTGGATAGAAATGTTTGGCTATCTTATTATAAGCATCAAAAGGTTTATCTATAATAAGCAGTCCTTTTCCAGTAGGCACATCTACATCTTTGTTGATGATTACAGTTGTAGCTTTACTATTTAGAGCTTTATCATAATATTTAGGATGATCAACAAATACCAAATCACCTTCTTCTACCATGTGGATTTCGTTGAATCCTTCTACCAAGTGTTGTGCATCACCTTTAAAATCACATTGTAGGAAATTAGCCATCTCCTGTAATGTCATAGGTTTTTGAAATTTCATATTTTTACTCTTTGACAAGTAAAAATATAAAGAATACGAGCAATTAAAAAGGCTCAACAGAATAATTGTGAGCCGTACAATGTTAAAAACTATAAACGTTATATGTTAGATGATAAGGAGAGCTTGCTGCTTATAAAAATCCCAGTTCTAATTTAGCTAATTCGCTCATCATAGATTGTTCCCAAGGTGGATCAAAAACAACTTCTACGTGAGAAGCTGTCACCCAGTCTATTTCTCCAATCTTATCTTCCACTTCTTTAGGAAGAGATTCAGCAACAGGGCAATTAGGTGAAGTAAGGGTCATACGTGTATCTACGCTCATGTCGTCGTTAATTTTGACCTCGTAGATTAAACCTAATTCAAAAACATCAACAGGAATCTCAGGGTCGTAAATATTCTTTAAAACTCCTACAACTTCTTCTTCTAATGCCGCTTTATCCATTCTATTTTTTTTTGCAAAATTACTACTTCCTTCTATATTTTAGTTCATTTTCTTATTCTTTTTTAGAAAGATTATAAATAAGAGCAAAATAAATTAACGAAAAATTGTCTCAATACCACAAAAGTGGTATTTTTGCCATTTCAAATAGTGTTATTTAGAATAAATATAAATAATTTTAGAAAAAAATAAAAATGTGAAGAATAGTTGGAATAACCAACTTGGACTAAATATAAAGATATGGAAGGATATACAGAGGAGGAATTAGCTAAAGACTTAGAGAACCAAGAGTATAAATATGGGTTTGTGTCTAATTTCGAGTCGGACAGAGCTCCTAAAGGGTTAAATGAAGAAATTATCCGCCTTATTTCTGCTAAAAAAGATGAGCCAGAATGGTTGTTGGAGAAACGTTTGGAAGCTTTCCGCCATTGGCAAACTTTAATTGAACCAGAATGGGCGCATGTTCAATACAATAAACCTGATTTTCAGGCAATTTCTTATTATTCTGCGCCTAAGCAAAAGAAAAAATATGAAAGCTGGGATGATGTTGATCCAGAGATGAAGGAGACTATGAAGAAGTTGGGGATTTCGTTAGAAGAACAGCAACGTTTAACAGGAACGGCGGTAGATTTTGTAATTGATTCAGTTTCAGTAGCTACTTCCTTTAAAAAGAAACTGAAAGAACTAGGAATTATCTTTTGTTCTATGTCAGAAGCTGTAAAGGAACACCCGGAATTAGTGAAAAAATACTTAGGAACAGTAGTTCCTTCTACAGATAATTTTTATGCTGCATTAAATAGTGCGGTGTTTACAGATGGTTCTTTCTGTTATATCCCAAAAGGAATTAGATGTCCTATGGAATTATCTACATATTTCCGAATTAATGATGGTGAAACAGGACAGTTCGAACGAACTCTAGTGATTGCAGATGAGGGATCTTATGTTTCCTATTTGGAAGGTTGTACAGCACCACAGCGTGATGAGAATCAGTTGCATGCAGCTGTTGTGGAATTAATAGCTATGGATAATGCTGAAATTAAATATTCTACGGTGCAAAATTGGTATCCAGGAGATAAGAATGGTGAAGGAGGAGTATTTAACTTTGTTACTAAGCGTGGTTTATGTGAAAAGAGTGCTAAGATTTCATGGACACAAGTAGAAACGGGATCTGCTATTACGTGGAAATATCCTTCTTGTATTTTAAAAGGTGATAATTCAGTGGGAGAATTCTATTCTGTGGCTGTGACGAATAACTACCAACAAGCCGATACTGGGACTAAGATGGTTCATATAGGAAAGAATACTTCAAGTACAATTATTTCTAAAGGGATTTCAGGAGGATATTCTCAAAACTCATATAGAGGTTTAGTACAAATTCATGCGAGCGCTGAGAATGCTCGTAATCGTTCAGAATGTGACTCCTTATTATTGACCGATAAATGTGGGGCACATACTTTTCCCTATATTGAATGTAAGAATAGTTCGGCTAGAGTGGAACATGAAGCTACTACGTCTAAAATAGCAGAAGATCAAATTTTCTACTGCCAACAGCGTGGTATCGATGAAGAAAAAGCAATCGGTTTGATTGTTAATGGTTATTGTAAAGAGGTTTTAAATAAAATGCCTATGGAATTTGCAGTGGAAGCACAGAAATTATTGGAGATTTCATTAGAGAATTCAGTAGGTTAGAAGTATAATAGATATAAAAAGAAAATATATAGATATGTTAAAGATAAAAAATCTGCATGCTAAAGTAGAAGAAGGAGCAGAAATACTTAGAGGTTTAGATTTGGAAGTGAAACCAGGTGAGGTTCATGCTATTATGGGACCAAATGGAGCTGGTAAATCTACCTTAGCCTCAGTTCTATCTGGTAAAGATGGATATGAAGTAACAGAAGGTTCTGTAGAATTTAATGAAAAAGACTTACTGGAATTAGAAGCGGATGAACGTGCTAAAGAAGGAATGTTTTTAGCTTTCCAATATCCTATGGAAATACCAGGTGTATCTAATATCAATTTCTTGCGTACTGCAATAAATGAAATTAGAGCTTATCGTAAAGAAGAACCTATGTCTGGAAAAGATTTCTTAGACAAAGTGAAAACTGCTTCTAAGATTGTAGAATTGGATAGCTCATTAGCTAGTAGATCTGTAAATGTCGGTTTCTCTGGAGGTGAGAAAAAACGAAATGAAATTTTCCAAATGGCGATGTTAGAACCAAAATTAGCTATTTTAGATGAAACTGACTCAGGCCTAGATATAGACGCATTAAGAATTGTTTCAAATGGTGTGAATCAGTTGAAGTCTAAGGATAATGCAATTATTCTAATTACCCACTACCAACGCTTATTGGATTATATACAACCTGATTTTGTGCACGTATTGTATAAAGGAAAAATCATTAAAACAGGTACAAAAGAATTAGCCTTAGAATTGGAAGAAAAAGGATACGATTGGATTACGGAAGAAATGGCTCAGTAAAATGGAAATGGTGATAGATAATAAAGTATTAGAGTTTGTTGCTGATTTGAAGTTGCCTGAAGTAATTTCAAATGTCAGAAAACAAGCAGCGGATGCATTGAATGGTATGGACTTCCCTACAACTAAGGTAGAGGAATGGAAATATACCCGTGTATCTAAATACGTTAAGAAAAAATATATTCAGTCTAAAATAGATGCAGATATTCAAAAATATATCCCATCTGATTTAGAAGGTCATAGACTCATCTTTATTAATGGATATTATAATGAATCCCTATCGTCTATAATAAAAGAGGATAATGCACTGAATATTCAATCAATAGAATTGCTTAATGAAGAGTATTATACAGATCTTCTAGAAGATATTTCCGAGAATGTATTTTCATTAATCAATAAGGCGTATCAAACAGGAGGAATCTTTATTCAGGTAAAAGAAAATGCCAAATTGAAATATCCAATTCATCTCTTATTCTTGACCAAAGGAAATGGTGTTATAGCCAATACTAGAAACTTTATTCAATTGGAATCAGGGGCAGAAGCTGAAGTATTTGTTACGTTTAACTCTGAGAATTCTGATGATAGTTTTACGAATTGTGTATTGGAAGGACATGTAGAGAATAATGCCCATTTAACAATCACCAAATTACAATCAGAAGAAAATAATGTCTTCCATGTGTCTAAAGATTTATTTATTCAAGATACTGGGAGCACCTTTAAAATGAATACAATTACAACAGGAGGCTCATTGATACGGAATAGTGTAGATGTATTAGTAGAAGGAGAAAACTGTCATACAGAATTAAATGGCGTATATTTAGGAGTGGAGAAGCAGTTAATAGATAATCATACATTAATAGATCAGATGTTTCCAAATTGTACATCAAATGAATTATATAAAGGAGTAATGGGTGATGAATCTACTGGAGTATTTAATGGAAGAGTGATTGTGAGACAAGACGCACAAAAGATACAAGCATATCAATCGAATAAAAATATTCTATTAACAAAAAAAGCAAGCGTTAACTCTAAACCAGAGTTGGAGATTTATGCAGATGATGTGATGTGCTCACATGGTTCAACTGTAGGGGATTTAGATGATGATGCTATCTTTTATTTAAAAACACGTGGGATTTCTGAAGAAAAAGCAAAACACATGTTGATAGGAGCTTTTATTGGCGATGTGTTAGAACGAATTGAGAACGAACCTATTCGAGAGATCGTAAATAAAAGATTTACTGAAAAATTTGGTTGGGAATTTTAAAGTAATGAAAATGTAGCAGTTTCAAAAGTCAAGCTTTACAATGAAATTGTAGGTATTTCAATAATAACGCTTTATTTCGCCATTTTTGAGACGCTTACTTTTATTTGGTAAAATATTCCATTACAATGTGGGTCGCTCCTGTATTTTGCTGGATGTATTCACGCACCCTTTCTGCAATATTCTCATCAGAAAGAATAGAATAATAAGCTTCCATAAAAGATGCTTGATCATAAATACTATCTCCAATGCCTTTATTGATAAACGTTGAGGCTTCTGGAAAGTTGGTGTGTATAGGACCAAATATAACAGGTAGTCCAAATGCTGCTGGCTCGAGAATATTGTGCAGAGCAGATCCAAATCCACCACCTACATAAGCAATTTTTCCATATTTATATGCTTCGGCTAAAATCCCGATACAATTTAAAATAACAACTTTTGTATCATCTGACAAGATCTCTCCCTGTTGTAAATCTGTATATAATTGATATTTTACTTGTAATTGAGCTAGAATTTGTTGAACATGGCCTTCATGAACTTCATGCGGGGCGAGAATAATTTTTTGGGTTATTTTTCCTGAATTTATAAGAGGCAAAAGTACGGACTCATCTTTTGGCCAGGAGCTACCAATCACGAGAACGTCTTCTGTTGATACCCATTTTGAAAAAATGGGATTTTCTTGTGCATGATGAGCACGATTTGCTACTCTGTCAAAACGTGTGTCACCTGAAACAGTTATATTATTTAGGTGTATATTTTCTAATAGATTCTTACTGTTTTGATTTTGTACAAAGATGTGATTAAATAAATGCAATGCGTTACGGAAATATCCACCATACCATTTGAAATATCTATGCTTGATTCTATAATTGGCACTTATGGCGTAAATTTCACTTCCTGATGTTTTTGCAGCTTTCAGAAAATTAATCCAAATCTCATACTTGATGAAGAATACTTTTTTAGGTTTAAAATGACGAATAAATTTTTTTGCATTTCTTTTTGTATCGAGAGGAAGATAACAGGTGTAATTCCCAATCGATTTTGTTTTAAAATATTCGTATCCGGAAGGGCTAAAAAAGGTGACAAGGATGAAATCTTCTGGAAATTGTTTTTTCCAAGCCTCCATAATAGGTAAACCTTGGTCGTATTCTCCCATAGAAGCACAATGAAACCATACGACGTTTGCATTTTCTACCTGAGGGAATTGCTGAAATAATCTCTTACGACCATCTACCCATTTTTTAGCTTTCGGATGAAATAAACTTCCAATTCGGACTAAAATACCATATATGAAAATACCAAGATTGTATATCATCCTGTTAGTTATAATAAAATTCTTTTGGCATTCGCTTATAGATAGGAATGAGCCATCCTGCTCGTAACCCAAAGAGATGACCTATACGAATTTTCTTATCTACTAATTCATTTGGATGATCCCAAAAAATATCGCGCTGATCTCGTGTGAATTGTTGTTGGAAGTAGAATCCAGCATAAAAATTGAAAATCCCACGATTAGCCATGAACGTATAACCGATAAATTCTGAGGTATTTACTCCGATTTCTAGTCGATCGTAACCTTTTAAATAGTCTCCCCTAAGTTGTGGAACTTCATCTTCTTGTGTTTCAATGCGCAATCTATTCCAAAAATATCCTGCATCCAACGTAATGGTTATTCCAGAGTTTGGATTAGGGTTCCAAACAGGAATAATTTTACCTACAGATGCGTTTATATTGAATCCTCGATTGAATAAAAGAACTATGGACGATCCACCCGAAGTATTCAAAATATTCCCATTAGAATCCATTAAATTTTGAATGAGTCCTTCTACTTTAATTTTATTACCAAATAGAAAGTTGCCGTCCAAGGCATATATCCAATTCTTTTTTGTTTTATATCCAGCGTGCGATCCAAGCATGTTTGTAAAGCCATATCGTTGAGCGTATGCGCCTCCCGGCCAATTGGCACCATAATGTATTCCAATATACGGAGTACCAATAGCTTCCTCTACTTTTCGTTGTCCCCAGCTAAAAGTATGAGCCAGTAGAAGACAAATTCCTAAAAGGAATAAGGTCTTATTTGATATAGCACATGAAATTTTTTTCATATCTCACAAAGTTAGAAAGAACTCTTTGAATTTAAATCTTTTTGATAGAAATGTTTATTTCTCTTTGTTAAAAAATATATTTCCAAGTCGATAGTTCTTTAAGTTGTTTCCATTAATAAAGAGGGTGTTTCTTTCTGGAATTGGAACAGATAAAGAAGGAGTAAAGATGATATTTGACTCGTAACGACCAATAGTACTTTTACGTGTGACATTTCCATTTGTACAATCTATAGAAACGTGAGTAATCGTATTTTTAACAGCGTTAAATTGGGCTAATTCGGAAGTGTTCTCATCTTTAATAAAATTGCCATCTTTACTATAATTAGAGAGATTATCATTAAAAAAGATGTGTAAATGATTGTCGGATAGGTAAGAAGTGGCTGATAAATAATACCCACCATCATTCACTGTTCGTTGTAATTTAGGTATTAATGAGAACCATTGAGTAGAATCTCTTTTGTTTATACCAAATGCTATTAAATCATTGCACCAATAATATCTATCAATACTTCCTGCTCCATTTGGCATAGCAGCACCTCCGTATCTATATTCGGTGGCTTTATACTCTATAATACCATAATAATTGTCACCTATGGCATAAAAGTCGATGAGTTTAAAATTATGGGTAGAAGGTTCAAAATCTAAATTAAATCCAGCATTAAATATAGTGGCAGAACGTATATAAGTAAGTGTTTCATTATTAAATGGAGTGAAATATTTATTGAGTATGTTTCCCTCTTTATCCATTTTAGCAATAAGAACTCCTTGAATTTCGCCATTTATTTGATATTTGTATAAAGAAACAATTGTAAATCCATTCTCAGAGGGGTAGCATTTTGTATCTGAAAAATATATTCCTTGTTCTCGGATCGACCATTCATGGAGTTCCTTATCCTTTAATTGTGTGATTTTAATTTCATCAAATTCATACGCCTTTGTTTTTGCTAATTCTTTGTCATTATAATGTGCTGCAATTAAAAATTGGTTATCGGGATTGAATATAAAAAAATCCAATGGATTGAAATTATTTGTGGAGTATGGATAGTTGATACCTCTTAATACGGGTACTTCTGAGTTGCTTGCAAAAAGCAGATAATTTAGTTGGGTAAACTCGGCATCTGTTGTATTAGGAAGATACATGATAGAAGAATAAGAAGCATCTTCACTTGAAATTAGCATGAGTCTAGAGATATTTACGTTCTTATACATGCGGCTAAAATCTTCAGGGATGCTGAATCCATGATTTATTCGAGTATCAGAACTTGGATCAATAAAATGATAATACAACAAATCATTCCGAGAAGCAAAATCACTCCGGTATGATACAGCCAAGATATGTTCACCTAAAATTGCATAACTAGCTAATTCAGTCCGCCTGCCATCTCCATAAAATTTAAGGTATTTGGTTTGAGGTAAAGTATAATCCTCTACATATCCAAAAGAGCGATTTGCTTTTATTTTGCTGAATAAATTGAGGAGATTACTTTGATTTTGGACACAGATTATTTTTCCGGAAGGCGTCTTGCTAAAGCTTTCTATATAGCCTTTTGATTTCTTTTTATCTCCCATAAATATAGAGATATCTTTATAATCTTTGACAACCTGTGCATGTACATTCGGAGTAGAAATCATCCAAAAGCAGAAACTAAGAAAAATCAGAATAATGAGACGCATTCTGTTAATATCGCATATTTATTATAGCGAAGATACTACTAAAATATGACAACTAAGATAAAGATAAGTTAAAAACCCGTGTAATTATGAGGGGTGATATTTTTAAGCTCTTTTTTTAGGAGTTCATTAACCTCTAAATTATCAATAAAATGATGCACCGTTTCTTTGGTTACTTTTTCATTCTTTCGGGTTAATTTTTTCAATGCCTCATACGGTTGTGGATAGCCTTCCCTCCTTAAGATGGTTTGTATGGCTTCTGCAATTACCGCCCAATTATCTTCTAGATCATCTGCAAGTGCACTTTCATTTAAGACTAATTTTTCTAAACCTTTTTGTGTGGAGTTGAAAGCAATAATACTATGTGCCAACGGTACACCAATATTCCTAAGTACAGTAGAATCTGTCAAGTCTCTTTGAAGTCTGGATATGGGTAGTTTCTGTGCAAAAAACTCAAATAGAGCATTTGCAAGACCCAAGTTCCCTTCTGAGTTTTCAAAGTCAATAGGATTCACTTTGTGAGGCATGGCACTTGATCCTACTTCTCCTTCTTTAACTTTTTGTTTGAAATAATCTATCGAGATATATGTCCAAATATCACGATTCATATCTATCAAGATTGTATTGATGCGTTTCATGGCGTCAAAAAGAGCAGCGAGATTGTCGTAATGTTCAATTTGTGTTGTAGTTTGACTTCTTGTTAACCCTAATTGTTTTTCTACAAAATCATTAGCAAAATGTACCCAGTCTTTTTGTGGATAAGCAACGAAATGAGCATTAAGGTTCCCAGTAGCACCGCCAAATTTCGCAGAGAAAGGAATTTGTTTTAGCTGTTTTAACTGCACTTGTATTCTTTCATAAAATACAAATAATTCTTTTCCTAGCTTGGTAGGAGTTGCCGGCTGCCCATGTGTTCTTGCCAACATAGGAATATTCTTCCACTCATCAGCTAAAGTTTTTATTTGAATGCAAACCTTATCAAGCTCTGGTAAATATACACTATTTACAGCTTCTTTTAATAACAATGGGATAGCTGTGTTGTTTATATCTTGAGAAGTTAGTCCAAAATGTACAAATTCAAGAATTGATTCCAAACCAAGTGATTTCATTTTGTCTTTAACAAAATATTCAACGGCTTTCACATCGTGATTGGTTACTTTTTCAGTGCCTTTAATTACTAAGGCATCTTCTTCCGTAAAATTTTTATAGACTTCTCGTAAGGCTTGGGTTTGACTAGGATTTATTTTTATATTAGAAATTCCAGAATTCTCTGCTAAAGCAATGAGATATTCAATTTCTATAAGTGTTCTATATCTAATGAGTCCAAATTCAGAAAAATAACTTGCTAAATCTTCGGATTTACTTCTATATCTTCCGTCAATAGGGGATATAGCCGTAAGTGTGTTGAGTTTTATCGACATATAGGGTGTATGATAATGAATAAAACAAAGATACAAATTCTGATTTAATCTGAATAAGATATGACTATTAATATTGAAATGATGTATGTAAGATGCCCTATTTTAAGTGTTTATTAGGTTTAGGTTTTATAATTAAAAATAATTTATATATTTGCAAAATTAATTTGATCAAAAAAATATATCATGAAAAAATTACTACTAATTGGATTTGGTGCTTTAATGTTAACTACTTTAGCTTCTTGTAAAAAAGACTGGACTTGTGTTTGTCAATCTTATGGTGAAGTGTCACAATACACAATCTATGGTAAAACTAAGAAACAGGCAAAGAATCAATGTACAGATGCTGTTTCTGTTGGTTTAGTTACTGTAGGTGGTGATAATGATTGCAGTCTAAAGTAATTAGATTACAAATTTCAAATTAAAAAGAGTATCTAAAAAGGTGCTCTTTTTTATTTTAGAATACATGTCTTGTCCTAACATAGCGTTACACTAAAAAAAGTAATGTTATGGATAAATCTAAAAATCAGTACATTAAACGTACACAAAAAGATTACAGCATGTCTTTTAAATTAGCTGTAGTTAAAGAAGTTGAAAGCGGAGAAATTAGTACCGAAGCAGTAATGCGAAAGTACGGTATACAATCTCATAGTACAATTTTAAATTGGAGAAGGAAATTTGGTATCTTTGATTTAAAAAACAGTTCTAATTCTATATTTATGAAAACACCACAACAAAGAATCCAAGAGTTAGAGCAGAAATTACGGTTATTGGAATCAAAGAATGATTTCTTAGAGGAACAATTAATGAAAGCCGAGGATAAAGCTTATATTTTGGATAAGCTTATAGACATAGCAGAAAAAGAATATATGCTTCCTGTAAGAAAAAACTCCTTCCCCGATCAATCAAAGAAACAAACAAAGAAAGGCAAAGGTCAATAGGCTATCTTTGTGGATTGGTCGGGATAAATAGACAATACTATTATCGTAGTTTCTGGCTTATAAATGAAAAACGAGAAGTCGCTAGCCAAGTTATTGAAATGGTTAATAATGTACGTATAAAAATGCCTAGAATAGGTACTAAGAAGCTTTATTTTCTTTTAAAAGAAGAATTAAAAGGTCTTCATGTGGGTAGAGATAAACTTTTTGATATTCTTAGAGCAAATCATATGTTAGTAATTCCAAGGAAAAACTATCATATCACAACTAATTCTCATCATCGATTTCATAAATATAAAAATATTGTAGAGAATTTAGAAATAACAAAACCAGAACAAGTATGGGTATCAGATATAACTTATATTGAAGGAAGAGGTAATGGTTATTTAGCTCTAGTAACGGATGCTTATTCAAAGAGGATAATGGGGTATGATTTATCAAATAGCCTTGCAACAGAAGGTGCTTTAAGAGCTCTTAAAATGGCCTGTAAAAATCGTATATATAAGAATCATCCTTTGATTCATCATTCTGATAGAGGAATACAATATTGTAGTAATAAATATCAAGAATGTCTTAAAAGGAAAAATATTCGACCTAGTATGACTGAAAGCTATGATCCGTATGCAAACGCGGTAGCTGAAAGAGTAAATGGAATATTAAAGGATGAGTTTTTATTGGAAAATTATAAAGCTGATATTCAAACAATGAAAAAAATTGTAAAAGAATCTATTGAAATCTATAATAACCAAAGACCACATCTGTCATGTGAATTGTTAACACCAAGTAAAATGCATATGCAAAGAACTATAAAAAGAAAAACTTATAAAAAAACTTCTGTGAAGCTAGCTTCACAGAAGTTTTAATTATTTTTGTTTAAAATATGTAACGCTTATTTAGGACGATACAACATCTGTTATTTACATAAAACTTTTATATTTGGTAAAATTTTTTAAATTAGTGGTATCTTTATTGCACTGCTGTTTATCTTGAAATTAAAAATAAAATAGTAATGAAAGCCTTATTAATAGCCTTATTTGGAAGTTTCTTTTTTATAGGAAATTCTTTTGCTGTCGAATTTTCTGGACATACTCCTCCCCCAGATTCTAGTTCGTCAATTATTGATAAAACTGCAGCACTCTATCTAATAGATGAAGGTAAGAAATTATTAAATCAAGGGAGAACACGAGATGCCTTACAAAAATTCAGAGAGGCTTTTGTCAAAGATAAATATAACTCGAAGGCTGCTTACTGGATAGGAGAAGCCCACTATAAGTTAGATAATTTTGGATATGCTTTGAGATATGGTAAAACAGCTGAAGCATTAAGTCAGGCTTCTGATGGAGATGTATTCTTTTTGCTAGGCAGAGCATATCACAGACAAAATATTCTAGATAGTGCAAAAATGAATTATGAGTTGGCAGATATTCAATTATCACAAGCATTAAAAAAAGCCTATAATCTTGGTCTATACCTTGAAGAAATAAAGTATGCTTTATCTGTATCTAACTATGAAAGAAAGTATCAAAAGGAATTATTGGGAGATAATATCAATTCAGGATATGATGATTATAATGCTTTAATTTCTGATGATGGAAAGACAATGTATTTTGTTTCAAGAAGACCCGAAACAAAAGGTAGTAACATTAACCCGGATGATCAGAGATATTTTGAAGATATTTATATTTCTAGATGGGATAGTGAAAATAATGAATGGGGAAGAGGGGTTAATGAAATCGACAGATTAAACTCTAATGGATTTGATGCACTGAATTATATCTCTAAAGATGGAATGGAAGCATACCTAACTATCAATACCTCTATCTTAGATCAGAAGAAAGTTACTAAGAGTTCAGATATTTGTATATCTAATTTTACAAAAGAACACCGATGGTCAGTTCCAAAGCCTATAAAAAATAAAACAATCAACACCTCTTTTTTTGATGGTGCTCCCACATTAACAGAAGATGGTAGTATTATGTACTTTGTAAGTGATAGAGAAGGAAATAAATCAAAGTCTGATATTTATGTGGTTGAAAAAGTTGGAAATTCTTGGGGTACTGCTAAGAAATTACCAATGAATGTAAATACGACTGAAAACGAAACAACTCCTTATATTACGCCGGATAATAAATTTTTATTTTACTCTTCAAATGGTAAAAAAGGAATGGGAGGATATGATGTGTATGTAACTGAGAATATGGGTGATGGAACATGGGGTGAGCCCGTTAACTTAGGGCCGGATTTTAATACTGTGAATGATGATATCTTCTTTAAATATTATCCAGAATTAAATAAAGGAGTGATTTCCACTTATACACTAGAAGGACAAAAATCAAGTATGGATATTTATGAATTGAAATTAGAGGGTTGGAAAATACCTAAATAATTTTCTGTAATTCAGTATATAGAAACGGGTTGAGAATTCTCAACCCGTTTTTGTTTTAATCTACTACCGTTAGCTTTGCAAATTTGAGTATTAAAGTTTTCTGTCCAACTTTTGGAAAAAACACAGAGGCTCTTTTATCATTTCCTGTTCCAGAGATGGCTGTAATTTTCCCTTTCCCAAATCGCTCATGTTCTACGTTATAGCCAACTTTTAAATCTAATGAAGAGGTCAAGTCTCCTTTAGAATCTTTATTAATTACATCTTTTAATGGCTTTAGATTCTTTTTAATTGAAGACTCAAAAGAAGCAGGGCCATCCATCGGAGGTCTTTTAAATCCACTAAGTGAGCGACCACCTGAAGTACTTATCACCTTATTCTCAAAATGCAAAAAATCACTGTCAATCTCGTCTATAAAACGACTAGCCTCAGAGGTGATTAATTGTCCCCACCTATAACGACTCACAACGTATGAAAGCGTGCATTCTTTTTCAGCTCTAGTTAATGCCACATAAAACAATCTTCTTTCTTCTTCCAACTCTGCTCGAGAAGTTAAAGAAAGTTGTGATGGAAATAAATTCTCTTCCAAACCTACTATATATACGTATGGAAACTCGAGACCTTTTGCAGCATGAATTGTCATTAATGTTATAGTGTCTTGGTTCTCTCCCTTGTCTTGATCTGCATCTGTGAGGAGCGCTACGTCAATCAGAAAATCACTTAATGTGCCCAACTCTTCTTTTTCGGTCTTCTCAACTGAGAAAGCTTTAACAGCAGATAATAATTCCTGTATATTTTCATAGCGAGTCACCCCTTCAGGAGATTTATCATCATATAAATCCTTTAATATACCAGATGATTTAGCAATATTTTCAGCTAATTCGTATGCAGAGGCTGTATCTATCTGAATAGCAAAACTATTCATTTGAGCAGCGAAACTAGTAATCTGGTTTTTTGCTCTCGGACTAATATCTACTGGGTAGCGACCAAAATCAGAAATAATTTCCCAAATTGGCACATTATATTGCCGCGATGCAAGAACCAACATATCTACAGTAGTGTCTCCAATCCCTCTTTTAGGATAGTTGATGATTCTTTTCAGTGCCTCTTCATCTCTCGGGTTAGCTGTGAGTCGAAAATAAGCTATTAAATCTTTTATTTCTTTACGTTGATAGAAAGATATGCCACCATATATTTTGTAAGGAAGATTTAATTTTCGTAAAGACTCTTCAAAGGAACGTGATTGTGCATTGGTGCGGTAAAGAATTGCAAAGTCTTTGTAAGACGCCCCATTATTTCTTTTCGTGTCATATATCTTATTGACAATAATGCGACCTTCTTCATTATCTGTTAAACATCTAACTACATTTATTTGTTCCCCCTGAACATTCGAGGTCCAAACGTTCTTCTTAATCTGGTCTTTATTTAGTTTGATGATGCTATTAGCAGCCTCTACAATATTTTTAGTGCTTCGATAATTTTGCTCAAGTTTATAGAGCTTGTAATCTGGATAGTCCTTTCTGAAATTTAAAATATTTTCAATGTTAGCTCCCCTAAAAGAGTAGATGCTTTGTGCGTCATCGCCAACTACACAGATATTTTCATAAGCTGCTGCTAATTTTTTTACAATTAAGTATTGTGAATAGTTAGTATCTTGGTACTCATCAACTAAAATATATTTAAATTTCTGTTGATAGAAATGTAATACATCCGGATAATCTCTTAATAGAACATTTGTTTGAAATAATAAATCATCAAAGTCCATTGCTCCGGCTTTAAAGCATCTGTTCTGATATTCTTTATATATACGGAATAATTCAGGTTTTTGAGACATCCTATCCTCTGCAATGATATCTGTATTACTCTCATAGTAAGCAGGAGAAATTAAATTATTTTTAGCACCAGATATACGATTATATACTGTACTGGGTTTATATATTTTATCATCTAAGCCATATTCTTTGATGATGCTCTTGATAAGATTCTTACTATCATGCGTATCATAAATGGTAAAATTGGAAGGATATCCTAATTTATCGGCATTATATCTTAAGATACGTGCAAATACTGAGTGGAAAGTTCCCATGGTTATATTTAGAGCATCACTTCCGCCCACAATTGCATTAATTCTATTTTGCATTTCTTTAGCCGCCTTGTTGGTAAAGGTCAAAGCCAGAATATTAAAAGGATCCACGCCGCTACGAATAAGATGCGCAATGCGGAATGTTAAAACTCTAGTTTTACCCGATCCTGCGCCCGCAATAACCATCATTGGGCCACTAAGATGTTGAACAGCAGCTTGTTGATCAGAATTTAATTCATTTAGATAATCCATAAGGACAAAGATACTAAGAAAGAAGGTGGATAAAAATCTTTTTAAAACTCTTTTTAGAAAATAATTTTTTCCTACTATGCATTCTCTTTATTTTTTTTAATTGATTGATAATTAGTTTATTATATTAAATATAAGTATGGATGAAAAGATTTAGAGAATTAGAATTAACAGTAGATTGTTAAAAATCAGCAACTTTTTATAAAAAAATGTTGGATTCTAAAATTAATTATCTAATTTTGCACCCCCCAAAGTGTATTGGGAGTATTAATTAATTATAATAATTTAAAGAGAAAATATGCCAACTATTCAACAACTAGTTCGCAAAGGTAGAACAGCGCCGGTGAGAAAAAGCAAGTCTGTAGCACTTGATTCTTGTCCGCAGCGTAAAGGAGTATGTGTACGTGTGTACACCACTACACCTAAAAAGCCAAACTCTGCAATGAGAAAGGTTGCTAGGGTTCGTTTAACTAATGGAAAAGAGGTGAATGCCTACATCGGAGGTGAAGGTCATAACCTACAAGAGCACTCTATGGTATTAGTAAGAGGAGGAAGAGTAAAAGACCTTCCAGGAGTACGTTATCATATTGTACGTGGGGCAGAAGATACTGCTGGAGTAAATGGAAGATTACAAGGTCGTTCTAAATATGGAGCGAAAAAACCTAAAGCACAAAAATAATTGAGTCATGAGAAGAAGAAAGGCGAAAAAAATTGAAATTTTACCAGATCCACGCTTTAATGACGTTCAGGTAACAAAATTCGTTAACAACTTAATGTTTGACGGGAAGAAAAACTTGGCTTACAAGATTTTTTATGATGCTATTGATATTGTAGAGGGAAAAATTCAAGATCAAAACGGATTAGAAGTATTCAAGAAGGCGATTGAGAACATTACTCCAAGTGTAGAAGTTCGTAGTAGAAGAGTAGGAGGAGCTACTTTTCAAATCCCTACACCTATTCATGAGTCAAGAAAACAATCTTTGGCTATGAAATGGATGATTACTTATTCTCGTAAGCGCAATGAAAAAACAATGGCTATGCGTTTAGCTAATGAGTTTATTGCTGCATCTAAAGAAGAAGGAGCTGCTTTCAAGAAGAAAGAGGATACATTAAAAATGGCTGAGGCTAATAAGGCGTTCTCTCACTTTAGAATCTAAAACGAAGATATTATGGCAAAAAGAGATTTAAAATATACAAGAAATATTGGGATTATGGCTCACGTGGATGCTGGTAAAACAACAACTACTGAGCGTATTCTTTATTATACAGGTGTAAACCATAAATTAGGAGAAACGCATGACGGTTCTGCAACAATGGACTGGATGGATCAAGAGCAAGAAAGAGGTATTACTATTACTTCTGCTGCAACTACTTGTTTCTGGAAGTATAATAATGAACAATATAAGATTAATGTGATTGACACTCCAGGACACGTTGACTTTACTGTTGAGGTAGAGCGTTCTCTTCGTGTATTGGATGGAGCTGTTGCTTTATTCTGTGCTGCTTCAGGTGTTGAGCCTCAATCAGAAACAGTTTGGAGACAAGCCGATAAGTATGGTGTTCCTAGAATTGGTTTCATTAACAAGATGGACCGTGCTGGAGCTGATTTCTTTAAGACTATTCAACAGATTATCGACAGATTAGGAGGTAATCCAGTTCCGATTAACTTACCAATTGGTTCTGAGGATACTTTTATTGGAGTTGTTGACTTGATTAAGAATAAGGCACTTATTTGGCATGACGCAGATAAAGGTATGACTTGGGAAGAGCAAGAAGTACCTGCTGATATGAAAGATCAGGTTGAAGAATACAGAAGTAAATTAATTGAAGCTGCAGCTGAATCTGATGATGCTTTAATGGAAAAATTCTTTGAAACTCCAGAAGCAATTACAGAAGAAGAATTAAGAACTGCTATTAGAAAAGCAACTATCAATATGTCTATTAACCCAATCCTTTGTGGATCTTCATTTAAGAATAAGGGAGTTCAGACATTATTAGATGCAATTATGCAGTATTTGCCTTCACCATTAGATATCGATGCAATTCAAGGTGTGAATCCTGATACAGGTGCAGAGGAAAGCAGAAAGCCAACTATTGAGGAACCTACTTCTGCGTTAGCATTTAAGATCGCTACTGACCCATTTGTAGGACGTTTATGTTTTATCCGTGTATATTCAGGAAAAATTGATGCTGGTTCTTACGTTTATAATACTCGTACTGAGAAAAATGAACGTATCTCTCGTATTTTCCAAATGCACTCAAATAAACAGAACCCTATTGATGTATTAGAGTGTGGAGATATTGGAGCAGCAGTTGGATTTAAAGATATCAGAACAGGAGATACTCTTTGTGATGAGAAAAAACCAATCGTTCTTGAATCTATGTCTTTCCCTGATCCAGTTATTGGTATCGCTATTGAACCTAAAACAAAGGCTGACGTAGAAAGATTATCAGTCGGCTTAAATAAATTAGCTGAGGAAGACCCAACATTCCAAGTTTCTACTAACGAAGAGTCTGGTCAAACAGTTATTTCTGGAATGGGAGAGCTTCACTTGGAAGTACTTGTTGAAAGATTAAGAAGAGAGTTTAAAGTTGAAGTAAACGAAGGAGAACCTCAAGTTTCTTACAAAGAGAAAATCTCTACTCCAGTTGATCATAGAGAAGTTTACAAAAAACAAACGGGTGGTCGTGGTAAATTTGCTGATATTGTTATCAAAATTAGCCCACAAACTGATGAAACTAAAACAGGACTTGAATTTATTAACAGCATTAAAGGTGGTAATATTCCGAAAGAATATATCCCTTCAGTTGAGAAAGGATTCAAAGAATCTATGAAGAATGGTGTTCTTGCAGGTTATCCTCTAGATTCATTAGTGGTTGAATTAATAGATGGATCTTACCACGCAGTTGACTCTGATTCTCTTTCATTCGAATTAGCAGCAAAGATGGCTTATAGAGAGGCATTACCTAAAACTAATCCACAGTTATTAGAGCCTATCATGAAGTTAGAAGTTGTTACTCCAGAAGAAAATATGGGGGACGTAGTTGCTGACTTAAATAGAAGAAGAGGTCAAATGCAAGGAATGGACGATCGTTCTGGTGCAAAAGTTTTAAAAGCTTTAGTTCCATTATCTGAAATGTTTGGATATGTGACTGCTTTGAGAACCTTGTCATCGGGTCGTGCAACATCAACAATGGAGTTTTCTCATTATGATGTTTGTCCTAAGAATATCGCTGATGGAGTGATAGCTAAAGTTAAAGGAAGTGTTACAGCTTAATATATAAGTAATGAGTCAAAGAATTAGAATAAAATTAAAATCTTACGATTACAATTTAGTTGACAAATCAGCTGAGAAAATCGTAAAAACAGTTAAAACTACAGGTGCTGTTGTTAGTGGACCAATTCCACTTCCTACACATAAGAGAATTTACACTGTATTAAAATCTCCTCACGTAAATAAAAAAGCGAGAGAACAATTTGAATTGTGTTCTTATAAGCGTCTATTAGATATTTACAGCTCTTCTTCAAAGACTGTAGATGCGCTAATGCGTTTAGAATTGCCAAGCGGAGTTGACGTAGAAATTAAAGTTTAATGTTTAAAAAATAAAGTATGCCAGGTATAATTGGAAAAAAAGTCGGAATGACTAGCATTTACAGTGCCGAGGGTAAGGCAACACCATGCACAGTGATAGAAGCTGGTCCTTGCGTTGTAACGCAAGTTAAAACGAGCGACAGAGATGGATATGATGCTATCCAGCTAGCTTTTGGAGAAAGAAAAGAAAAAAATACTCCAAATGCTTTAAAAGGTCACTTCAAAAAAGCAAATACAACTCCAAAAACGGATGTTGTAGAATTTTGTGATTTTGAACAAGAATTGAAATTAGGCGAAGTTGTAGATGCCTCTATCTTCACTGAAGGTGAATTCGTTAATGTTGTAGGAACTTCTAAAGGAAAAGGATTCCAAGGAGTTGTGAAAAGACATAACTTCGCTGGTTCTGAAAGAAGCCACGGTCAATTTAGTATGGTTAGAAAACCAGGTTCTATTGGTATGGCTTCTACACCTAGTAAAGTTCAGAAAGGTAAGAGAATGGCTGGTCACATGGGTAATGCTCGTGTTACAATTGAAAACCTTCAGGTTTTAAAAGTTCTAGCTGAAAAGAATATTTTGGTAATTAAAGGTTCTGTACCAGGAGCTAAAGGTTCAACAGTATTAATTGAGAAGTAATGGAAGCAAAAGTATTAGATATTAAAGGAAAAGCTACTACATCAAAAGTGACCCTTTCTGACTCAATTTATGCAATTGAGCCAAATGATCACGCGATTTATTTAGATGTAAAACAATATTTAGCTAATAAACGTCAAGGTACTCATAAATCTAAAGAAAGAGCGGAGGTTAACTTAAGTACTAGAAAGATTAAGAAACAAAAAGGTACCGGTGGAGCACGTGCAGGATCTTTGAAGAGTCCTGTATTTGTTGGAGGTGGTACTGTATTCGGACCTAGACCAAGAGATTATAGCTTTAAATTAAACACAAAGTTAAAGAGAGTTGCAAGACGTTCTGCATTGTCTTATAAAGCAAAAGAAGATGGAATCATCGTATTAGAAGGATTAAAATTTGATGCTCCTAAAACAAAAGATTTTATTGCTGTTTTAAAAGCTTTAAAGATGGATAGTGAGAAAGTTTTATTTGTTGTAGGAGAACACGATAAGAATACATATTTGTCTTCTAGAAACATTGAAAAAGCAAAAGTTATAACTGCAGATTCATTAAATACTTTTGACGTTATGAACGCTAAAAAGTTAGTTATTGCAAAAGAAGCAGTTGAAGTTATTGAAAAGATTTTAAACTAATTAGTGATGATTAACACCATAATTAAGAAGCCTGTTATCACAGAAAAAGCGACATACGCGAGCGAAAAAAACAATCGTTTCTCGTTTATCGTTGATATCAGAGCAAATAAAATTGAAATTAAGAAAGCCGTCGAGAACATGTATGGCGTAACAGTTAACTCTGTTCGCACCATGAATTATGGCGGTGGCAAATCCTCTGTTAAATATACTAACAAAGGTATCGTTACACAACGTAGCAGTCGTACTAAAAAAGCGATTGTAACTGTTGCTGAGGGAGAAACGATTGATTTATTTACTAATGTTTAATTAATTTAAAAGATGAGTCTTAAAAAGTTTAAGCCTACAACTCCAGGGCAAAGACGTAAAATCATCCTTGACAGTAAAGAGATTACTAAGTCAACTCCTGAGAAATCATTGATTTCTAAGAAGTCTAAGACTGGTGGTCGTAACTCTAAAGGTCGTATGACAATGCGATACATTGGAGGAGGTCATAAGCAGAAATATCGTATTATCGATTTTAAGAGAGATAAGATGGATATACCTGCAACTGTAAAGGCGATTGAGTACGATCCAAATCGTACAGCAAATATTGCTTTACTATTCTATAAAGATGGTGAAAAGCGTTATATTCTTGCTCCTGATGGGTTAAAAGTTGGAGATGAGGTACTTTCTGGAAAGAATGCTACTCCAAATATTGGTAATGCTATGTTTGTTGCTGATATTCCTCTTGGAACTTCTGTTCATAATGTTGAAATGAAACCAGGTAATGGTGGAGTGATTGCTCGTGGAGCTGGAACGTATGCCGTATTAATGGCTAGAGACGGGAAGTATGGTATCTTCAGAATGCCTTCAGGTGAGGTAAGAATGATATTAACTACTTGTTTAGCTACTATTGGTACTGTATCAAATCACGAACACAGTTTAACTGTTTCAGGTAAAGCTGGTCGTTCTAGATGGCTTGGTAGAAGACCTCGTGTAAGAGGTGTTGTTATGAACCCAGTAGATCACCCAATGGGTGGTGGAGAAGGACGTCACTCAGGTGGACATCCTAGATCTCGTAACGGTATTCCTGCTAAAGGATACAAAACGAGAGCTCCTAAGAAGTATTCAAATAAATTCATTATTGAGAAAAGAAAGAAATAGGATATGAGTCGTTCGTTAAAAAAACCTCCTTTTGTTCATTATAAATTAATGCAAAGAGCAGAAGCAGCTCAAGCTTCTAATTCTAAGAATGTGATTAAGACTTGGTCTAGAGCATCAACTATCACTCCTGAATTCGTGGGCTTGACAGTAGCTGTACATAATGGAAATAAATTTATTCCTGTTTATGTAACTGAAAATATGGTAGGTCATAAATTTGGTGAATTTGCACCAACTCGTATTTTCCGAGGACATGCCGGTAATAAAAAAGATAAAAAAAGATAAAACTCTGAATTATGGGTGCTAGAAAAAGATTAAAAGCAGAAGAAAGAAAGGCAGAGAACAAACTGATTGCATTTGCAATTTTAAGAAACTCTCCTATTGCTCCTAGAAAGATGAGATCAGTAGCTGATTTAATTCGTGGAGTAGAAGTAAATAAAGCGTTAAATATTTTACAACATAATCCAAGAGTTGCTTCTAAAAGTTTATCTACTTTATTACGATCCGCAATTGCTAATTGGGAAGCTAAAAATGAAGATAAAAGCATTGAAAGCGAAGAATTAGTAGTGAAAACTATTGAAGTATCTGAGGCAGGTATGTTGAAGAGAATTAGACCAAGAGCTCAAGGTAGAGCAAATAGAATTAGAAAAAGATCCAACCACGTACGAATCGTTGTGGACGGTGTAAAAAATTAGAATATGGGACAAAAAACGAATCCGATAGGAAATAGATTAGGTTTTATCCATGGTTGGGATTCTAACTGGTATGGTGGATTTGACTATTCTGATAAAATTGTTGAGGATGATAAAATTAGAAAATATCTAAAAGCTAGATTGTCTAATGCAAGCATCTCAAAAATTATCATTGAAAGAACCTTAAAATTGGTTACTGTAACTATCAATACTTCACGTCCAGGAGTGATTATTGGTAAAGGTGGTCAAGAGGTAGATAAGCTCAAAGAAGAGCTTAAGAAGTTGACAGGTAAAGAAATTCAGATCAACATTTATGAGATTAAACGTCCGGAATTGGATGCTCAGTTGGTTGCTGATAACATTGCTCATCAAATTCAAGCACGTATTTCTTTCCGTAGAGCTATTAAAATGGCTGTAGCTTCAACCATGAGAATGGGAGCGGAAGGAATAAAAGTTAAAATTTCAGGTCGTTTAAATGGCGCTGAAATGGCACGTGACGAAATGTACAAAGAGGGCCGTACACCTCTTCATACTTTCCGAGCTGATATTGACTATGCTTTAGCAGAAGCTCACACAACTTATGGCCGTATCGGTTTGAAAGTGTGGATTTGTAAAGGTGAAGTTTATGGAAAGCGTGATTTATCACCGAATATTGGACTGGATTCTCAAAAGAAGAAAGGAGGTAAACGTGGTGGTGCCAAAAGAAAGAAAAGATAAGTTTAATCTGAAAATCATTAGAAAAAATGTTATCACCAAAGAAAACCAAATTTAGAAAACCGCAAAAAGGAAGAAATAAAGGACTTGCTTACAGAGGAAGTACTGTTGATTTCGGATCTTTTGCTATAAAATCTCTGGAGCCAGCTTGGATTACATCAAGACAAATCGAGGCTGCTCGTATCGCTGTTACACGTTATATGAAACGTGAAGGAAGAGTATGGATACGTATTTTCCCAGACAAATCAGTTACATCTAAACCAGCTGAGGTTCGTATGGGTAAAGGAAAAGGAGCACCTAGTCACTGGGTGGCTGTAGTAAGACCAGGTCGAATTATATTTGAAGCGGATGGAGTTCCTTATGAAGTTGCAAAAGAAGCTCTTCGTTTGGCTGCTCAAAAATTACCGGTAAAATGTAAGTTCATTACTAGACCTGATTATGTAATCCCTACTAAATAAGTACGAATATGAAACAAGAAGAAATAGTTCAATTATCTGATCAAGATTTAAGAGATCGTCTTGATAACTCATTAGAGTCATTAAAGAAATTAATTGCTAATCATAGAATTTCTCCATTGGAAAATCCTATGCAAATTAGAAATATTCGTAAGGCGATTGCAAGAATTAATACAGAATTGTCTAAAAGAAAAGTCCAAAATTAATTGGCGTAATTGTGAAATTGATTTGATATGGAAAATCAACATTTAAGAAAAGAAAGAATTGGGATTGTTACGAGTGAAGCAATGGATAAATCTATTGTTATCACAGTTGAAAGAAAAGTAAAACACCCAAAGTATGGTAAATTCGTTAAAAAATCCAGTAAATTTGTCGCTCACGACGAAAAAAACGAGTGCCACGTAGGAGATACTGTTCTTATCCGTGAGTGCCGTCCTTTGTCTAAGACAAAAAATTGGAGATTAATTGAAATTATTGAAAGAGCTAAATAATTTATTGTAATGATACAACAAGAGTCAAGGCTTAAAGTAGCAGATAACAGTGGTGCAAAAGAAGTTTTGTGTATCCGTGTATTAGGCGGAACAAGACGTCGTTATGCCTCTGTTGGCGATAAAATCGTCGTTACTGTTAAAAGCGCATTGCCCTCTGGTAACGTAAAGAAAGGACAAGTTACTAAGGCAGTAGTAGTAAGAACGAAGACAGCGATCCGTCGTGTAGATGGTTCATACATTCGTTTCGATGATAATGCAGTGGTTTTATTAAACCAATCAAACGAGATGAGAGGTACTCGTATTTTTGGACCAGTAGCCAGAGAGCTTCGTGATAACAATTATATGAAGATTGTATCATTAGCTCCTGAAGTACTTTAAAATTATAGCAATATGCAGAAGAAATTTAATATTAAAGTAGGTGATACCGTTAAGGTTATTAGCGGAGAGCACCGTGGTCATCAAGGGGAAGTTCTTTCTATTGATAAAAAGAAAGATAGAGCTACAGTTCGTGGAGCAAACGTTGTAAAACGTCACTCTAAACCTGATGCAGCTAACCCTAAAGGTGGTATTGTGGAGAAAGAAGCGGGTCTTCACATTTCTAACCTCATGCTTGTAGTTGGAAACGAACCAACTCGTGTTGGACGTAAAGAAAACAAGGATGGAAAACTAGTTCGTTACGCTAAAAAAACCGGACAAGAAATTAAGTAATGAGTTATACGCCGAGATTAAAAGAGAAGTATAAAGCAGAGATAGTTTCTGCTTTACAAAAGCAATTCGGTTATAAAACCGTAATGCGCGTACCAAAACTTGAAAAGATTATTCTTTCTCAAGGGTTGGGAGAAGCTGTTGCAGATAAAAAAATTGTTGATGCTGCAATCGAAGATATCAGTATGATTTCCGGACAGAAGGCAATCGCTACTTATTCTAAGAAGGATATCTCTAACTTTAAATTAAGAAAGGGAGTTCCTATTGGAACAAAAGTGACTCTTCGTGGAGATAATATGTATGATTTCTTAGACAGATTGATTTCTATTGCTTTACCTCGTACACGTGACTTTAAAGGAGTTCCTGTTAAAGGTTTTGATGGAAGAGGTAATTTCAATATGGGTGTTAAAGAACACATCATTTTTCCAGAAATGGATATTGATAAAGTAAATAAAATTTTAGGAATGGATATCACTTTCGTTACTTCAGCTGAGAATGACGAAGAGGCAAAAGCATTATTAGAAGCTTTTGGTTTTCCATTTACAAAAAGATAATAGAATATGGCAAAAGAATCAATGAAAGCTCGTGAGCGTAAAAGAGAAGCACTAGTTGCTAAATACGCTCAGAAAAGAAAAGCACTAAAGGAAGCAGGAGATTGGGATGCTTTACAAAAACTCCCTGCAAATTCTTCTAAAGTAAGATTACATAATCGTTGTAATTTAACTGGAAGACCTAGAGGTTATATCAGACAATTTGGAATCTCAAGGGTAACATTCAGAGAAATGGCTCTTGCAGGTATGATTCCTGGTGTTAAAAAAGCAAGTTGGTAATTCTATAGTAAGAAAAAGATATGAATACAGATCCAATAGCAGATTTCCTAACTCGTATTAGAAATGCGAGTAGCGTAAATAAAAAAATGGTGGAGATTCCTTCATCTGGAACTAAAGTTGCAATGGCTAAAATCCTTTTTGAAAAAGGATATATTGCTAACTTCTTAGTTGAAGAAAAAGCTCCTCAAAATGTAATTAAAATTGCATTAAAATATAATCCAACGACTAAAGTCCCTGCAATTACTAAATTGGAAAGGGTTTCTTCTCCTGGATTGAGAAAATATTGCAATTCAAAAGAATTACCTCGTGTATTAGACGGTCTTGGTATCGCTATCATCTCTACATCTAAGGGTGTTATGACTGATAAAGAAGCTAGACAACAAAATATCGGAGGCGAGGTATTATGTTATGTTTATTAATTTATAAAGTATCAATAAAAAATGTCAAGGATAGGTAAATCCCCAGTAATAATCCCGAGTGGAGTAGAAATAAAAATGGATGGAAACCTCATGACTGTTAAGGGTTCAAAAGGTGTTTTATCACAAGAAATGGACGATTGTGTAACAGTTAAGATCGAGGATGGTACATTAACATTTGACCGCGTATCGGATGCCCCTGAACATAGATCAAAGCATGGTTTATACCGAGCTTTGACTGCTAATATGGTAGTGGGCGTATCGGAAGGGTACAAAAAGGTACTTGAAGTTATAGGAGTTGGATACCGTGCAGAAGCTACTGGTCAAATTTTGACTTTAGCGCTTGGTTATGCTCACCCTATAGTTCTTGAAGTTCCTAGTGAAATTAAGGTAACTGCTGAAACCCAAAAAGGTAAAGCACCAGTGATTACATTAGAATCAGCTGATAAACAGTTGTTAGGACAAGTCGCTGCCAAAATTCGTTCCTTCCGTAAACCTGAACCTTATAAAGGTAAAGGTATTCGCCTTCAAGGTGAGTTTGTTAGAAAGAAAGCTGGTAAATCAGCTGGTAAAAAATAACCTTAATTAAATAGTAAGAAATGGCATTTAGTAAAATAGCGAGAAGAGCTAAAATTAAGAAACGTATCCGAAAAAATATTTCGGGTACAGAAACACTACCAAGATTGACAGTGTTTAGAAGTAATAAGCAAATTTACGCTCAAATAATTAATGATGTAAAAGGAGAAACTCTTGTTTCAGCTTCTTCACAGAAAATTAAAGAGTGTGCTTCTGTTAACAAAGTAGAGCAAGCTAAAATGATTGGGAAATTAATCGCTGAAAAAGCATTGAGTTCTAAAATTGAGTCTGTTCAGTTTGATCGTAACGGATATTTGTATCATGGTAGAGTTAAGGCCCTTGCTGAAGCAGCAAGAGAAGCTGGATTAAAATTTTAAAAGATGGCAGCAAAAATTAATAACAGAGTAAAACCTGCTGATTTAGAATTAGTAGATAAATTAGTAGCAGTTAATCGTGTTACTAAGGTAACAAAAGGAGGTCGTACTTTTAGTTTCTCAGCTGTAGTGGTTGTAGGAAATTCAAATGGTATCGTTGGACAAGGTTTAGGAAAAGCTAATGAAGTAACAGAAGCAATTTCTAAAGCTATTGAAGACGCAAAGAAGAACCTTATTAAAGTTCCAATTATTAATAAAACTATTCCTCACTCTCAGATAGGAAAATTTGGTGGTGCCAAAGTTTTAGTAAAACCAGCATCTGAAGGTACGGGAGTAATCGCTGGTGGTTCTATGCGTGCTGTATTAGAGAGCGCAGGAATTCACAATGTATTGACAAAATCACAAGGTTCATCAAACCCTGCAAATGTGGTTAAGGCAACTATCGATGCTTTATCTCAATTAAGAGATGCTCATAGCGTAGCTAGACAACGTGGAATAACAATCGAACAAGTGTTTAATGGTTAAAATGTAAGGAAATGGCAAATACAGTTAAAATTAAATTGGTAAGAAGTGCTATTAACCGTACACAACGTCAAAAAGAAACGGTAAAAGCATTAGGATTGAGAAAATTAAATCAAGTTGTTGAAAAAGAAGCAACTCCACAAATTTTGGGAATGGTTGCTAAGATTCCACATTTGGTACAAATTGTTGAATAAAAATCTTAAAAAATTAAAGTGATGAGTCTAAATAATTTAAACCCTGCAAAAGGTTCTACTCACAACCAAAAAAGAATTGGACGTGGCCAAGGTTCTGGTCATGGTGGAACTTCTACTAGAGGGCATAAAGGTGCAAAATCCAGATCAGGATATAGCAAGAAAATTGGATTTGAAGGAGGTCAGATGCCTCTTCAAAGACGTGTTCCTAAATACGGTTTCACTCCGCTAAATAAGACAGAATATAAAGCTGTTAATTTAGATGCAATTCAGGAATTAATCGACAGAAAAAATGTTTCTGAGATTACTCCAGAAATCTTACGTGAAAACGGTCTATTAGGAAATAGAGAATTAGTAAAAATCCTTGGAAGAGGAGAACTAAAATCTAAAGTTAATGTAACTGCACATAAATTTTCCGCTACTGCTAAAGCAGATATTGAAGCAAAAGGTGGCGAATGTTCAGAAATCTAATTAACTTTGCAAACTAATTTTCAAAAATGAAAAGATTAATAGACAGTTTAAAGCATATTTGGAAAGTTGAAGAACTAAGGAAAAGATTATTAATTACCTTTTCCTTGATTCTTGTTTTCCGAATTGGTTCTTTTATAATTTTACCTGGAGTAGATAGTTCAAGATTATCCACTGAGGCTGATGCAGGAACCATTGAAGGATTATTAGGATTATTATCCGGAGGTGGATTTACACACGCTTCATTTATGGCTTTGGGTATTATGCCTTATATTTCTGCTTCTATTATCATGCAATTATTAGGAATGGCTGTTCCAGCTGTTCAGAAAATGCAACAAGAGGGTGAAAGTGGTCAAAAACAGATAAATAATTATACACGTATTTTGACTATTATTATCTGTGCGGTTCAAGCGCCTGGATACCTTTCTCTTTATGTTGCAGGTAAAGGTGCTATCCCTGCTGAGTTTATGAATTCTCCTCTTTGGTGGATTCAATCAGTATTGGTTTTAGTAGCTGGTGCTATGATGGCTGTATGGTTAGGAGAAAGAATTACAGACAGAGGTGTTGGAAACGGTATTTCTTTATTGATTACTGTTGGTATCATCGCAAGACTCCCAGCATCCTTTGTTGCTGAGACTGCACAACGTTCTGCACTTGTAGTAATTCTTGAAGTGTTTGCATTTGTGGTAATTGTTATGGCAACTGTATTGATAGTTCAAGGTGTGAGAAAAATACCTATGAATTATGCAAAACGTGTTGCTAGTGCAAAGGGTGAAATGGTAAATGCTCAAGGAGCTCGTTCTTATATTCCAATTAAGGTGAACGCTTCTGGGGTTATGCCAATCATTTTTGCTCAAGCTATTATGACAGTGCCAGTAATGTTTATTCAAAAACAATTTGGAATCTTTGGATTCTGGTATAATTTGGTGTTAGCATTATTAATTATTGTATTCACGTATTTCTATACTGCATTGATGATTAATCCTAAGAAAATGGCTGATGATCTAAAGAGAAATGGTGGATTTATCCCAGGTATTAGACCGGGAAATGAAACTGCTGATTATATTGATGCATTAGTTTCAAAAATCACTTTACCAGGATCTATTTTCCTTGCTCTGATAGCTATTATTCCTGCTATTGCTGTGAAATTTGGAATAGGTGATGGATTTGCTCTTTTCTTTGGAGGTACTTCTTTGCTGATTCTTGTTGGAGTTATCTTGGATACACTTCAGCAAATTGAATCTTATTTATTGAATCGTCATTATGATGGTTTAATGGAAGGAACTAAAGTGAGAGGAAGAAGAACTCAGGGTGAGTTGTCAGGAATGTAATTATAAAAGATATAGATGGCAAAGCAAAAACCAATTGAGCAGGACGGAATTATTGTAGAAGCATTATCTAATGCAATGTTTAGAGTTGAATTAGAAAATGGACATGTTCTTACCGCTCATATATCAGGGAAAATGAGAATGCACTATATAAAGATACTTCCTGGAGATAAGGTGAGAATCGAAATGTCTCCTTACGATTTATCAAAAGGGAGAATAACATTCAGATATAAATAAATTGCTTACAAGCTAAAATAAGAAGAAAATGAAAGTAAGAGCTTCAGTAAAAAAACGATCAGAAGATTGTAAAATAGTAAAACGTAAAGGAAGAGTTTACGTGATTAATAAAAAGAATCCTAAGTTTAAACAACGTCAAGGTTAAGATAATTTAAAGTTATGGCAAGAATCGCAGGTATTGATTTACCAAAAAACAAAAGAGGGGTTATAGGATTGACTTATATCTATGGTATCGGTCGTAGTCAAGCAAAAAAAATATTAACATCTAATGGAATTGATGAAAATATTAAAGTAGCAGATTGGGATGATGACCAAGTAGGTAAAATTAGAACTTCTATTAACGAAATTAAAGTTGAAGGAGCGCTTCGTTCAGAAATCCAATTAAATATTAAACGTTTAATGGATATCGGATGCAACAGAGGTATCAGACATCGAGCTGGGTTACCTTTGAGAGGTCAAAGAACTAAAAACAACTCTAGAACAAGAAAAGGTAAGAGAAAAACTGTTGCTAATAAGAAAAAGGCAACTAAATAATAATTAATTATGGCAAAAGCAAATCAAAAGAAGAAGAAAAATGTTAAAGTAGATGCTGTTGGCGAAGCGCATATCCAAGCTACCTTCAACAATGTCATTATTTCTTTAACCAATGCGCAAGGGCAAGTTATATCTTGGTCTTCAGCTGGAAAAATGGGCTTTAAAGGTTCTAAAAAGAACACTCCGTATGCAGCACAAGTATCTGCAGAGGATTGTGCTAGAGAAGCTCATGACTTCGGATTACGTAGAGTAAAAGTATATGTGAAAGGACCAGGTACAGGTAGAGAATCAGCTATCCGTGCACTCCATAATGCTGGAATTGAAGTTACAGAAATCATAGACGTAACTCCATTACCTCACAATGGTTGTCGCCCTCCTAAACGTAGAAGAGTTTAATTGTAAATAAATTAATAATAAATACTGACGAAGGAAAAGCCTTAATTCTCAGTTGTAATTTAAAATAAAATAGTATGGCAAGATATAATGGACCCAAATCAAAAATTGCTAGAAGATTTAGAGAGCCAATTTTTGGACCGGATAAAGCATTAGAAAGAAAAAAGTATGGACCTGGACAACATGGACCTACTAAAAGAAGAGGAAAGCAATCAGAATACTCTATTCAGTTGCTAGAAAAACAAAAAGCAAAATATATTTATGGTATTTTGGAACGTCAGTTCGAAAATATGTATAAAAAAGCTGCTGCCCAAAGAGGAATTACAGGTGAAAACTTACTTGTTTTATGTGAATCTCGTTTGGATAACACTGTGTACCGTTTAGGTATTGCAACAACTAGAAGAGCTGCAAGACAGTTTGTATCTCACAAACACATCACAGTAAATGGAGAAGTAGTTAACATTCCTTCATATACACTAAGAAAAGGTGATGTAGTGGGTGTAAGAGAAAAATCAAAATCTCTAGAAGCTATTACCAATTCTATCGCATCTAACAATAAAACGTATGATTGGTTAGGTTGGGATGCTGCTTCAATGTCAGGAACTTTCATTAGTCTTCCTTCAAGAGATATGATTCCTGAAAATATCAATGAACAATTAATTGTAGAATTATATTCTAAATAATAATTAACGTATAAAAGTATGGCAATTTTAGAATTTCAAAAGCCTGACAAGGTAATTATGATTGAATCTGACGATCACGAAGGTCAATTCGAGTTTCGTCCGTTAGAACCAGGTTATGGTATTACTGTTGGAAATGCTTTAAGAAGAATCTTACTTTCTTCTCTAGAGGGATTTGCAATCTCATCCATTAGAATTGAAGGTGTAGATCATGAGTTCTCTACAATTAAAGGTGTTGTTGAGGATGTTACTGAACTTATCTTGAATTTAAAACAGGTTCGTTTCAAACAACAAATTGAAGATCAAATAGAAGAAACTGTTATCATTTCTATAGGAGGACAAAAAACTTTTAGTGCTGGAGATATTGGTAAATTTACTACAGCATTCCAAGTTTTAAATCCAGACTTAGTGATTTGTAACATGAATCCTTCTGTAAAATTAGATATAGAATTAAAGATTGTAAAAGGAAGAGGATATGTTCCTGCAAGTGAAAATAAAAATTCTAATGCTCCTATAGGAACAATCTTTATCGATTCTATTTTTACACCAGTTAAGAATGTTAAATATTCTATCGAAAACTATCGTGTAGAACAAAAAACTGACTATGAAAAGTTAGTGTTTGAGATTAAAACTGATGGTTCGATTCATCCTAAAGATGCATTACAAGAAGCAGCTAAGATTCTAATTCATCACTTCATGTTATTCTCTGACGAGCGTATCACACTTGAAAGTGAAATGAAATCTGAAGTAGAAGAATTCGATGAAACATCTCTTCACATGCGTCAGTTATTAAAAACAAAATTAATTGATTTAGATTTATCTGTACGTGCATTAAACTGCTTAAAGGCAGCTGATGTGGATACACTAGGTGATTTGGTTTCTTACAATAAAAATGATTTATTGAAATTTAGAAACTTTGGTAAGAAATCTCTTACTGAATTAGAAGATCTAGTTGATGCGAAAGGATTGTCTTTTGGTATGAACACTGCTAAGTACAAATTAGATAAAGAATAACTAATTAAGATATTAAACAATGAGACACGGTAATAAGATAAAAAGTTTAGGGAGAAAGTCAGAACACCGCCAAGCGATGTTAGCAAATATGGCTTGCTCTCTTATCGAACACAAGAGAATCAATACAACTGTAGCAAAGGCAAAAGCACTTAGAGTATATTTAGAGCCTCTTTTAACAAAATCAAAAACGGATTCTACTCATTCTCGAAGAGTAGTATTTAGTTACTTAAAAAATAAAGAAGCTATCACAGAATTATACAGAGAAATTGCTCCTAAAATTGCTGACAGACCAGGGGGATATTTACGTATTATCCGTCTAGGAAACAGATTAGGTGATAATGCTGAAATGTGTATGATTGAATTGGTTGATTTCAACGAATTGATGACTGGTGGTAAAGATCAGAAGAAAACTACTCGTCGTTCAAGAAGAGGAGGTGGAGCTGCTAAAAAAGTTGATGCTACCGAAGCTGAAGTAGTTGAAGAAACTAAAAAAGAAGCAAAACCTAAAGCTAAAAAAGAAGCAAAACCAGCTGAAGATAAAGTGGAAGAACCTAAAGTAGAAGCTACTGAAGAACCTGCTGCTGAAGCTCCAACTGAAGAGCCAAAAGCTGAAGAAGGTAATGCTACTGAAGAGGAAACAAAAGAATAATATCTTTTCGTTATTATAACTTAAAAAGAGACTGCCCTAGTGTGGGAGTCTCTTTTTTATTTTTTTATTTTTGCCAAATGAATCATAAGTCTGGATTTGTAAATATTATTGGAAGCCCTAATGTGGGAAAGTCAACCCTGATGAATGCACTTTTAGGGGAAAAGCTCTCTATCGTAACCTCAAAAGCACAGACTACCCGCCATCGTATTAAAGGTATTCTGAATGAAGAAGATTATCAGATTGTATTTTCGGATACACCAGGGGTTCTCAAATCTGCTTACGGTTTACATGAGGCAATGATGGATGATGTGAAAGAGGCTTTGATAGATGCGGATGTACTTATCTTAGTTACAGATGTTTTTGAAAACACCTTGAATCATGTGGAAACCCTGGAAAAAATTAAAAAACTTAAAACTCCAGTTATTTGCTTAATTAATAAGATTGATTTAAAAACGCAAGAAGAGGTAGCTGAACGAATCCAATATTGGGTGAATGAATTGCCAGAAGCGACTATCCTACCTATCTCTGCTCTACATAATTTCAATGTGCAATCAATTATTGATTTAATACTGGAGAAATTGCCAGAGGCACCTCCTTATTTTGGTAAAGATGCTATTTCTGATCGTTCTATGAGATTCTTTGTTTCTGAAATTATTCGTGAAAAGATATTTCTGAATCTGAAGAAAGAAATTCCTTATGCGTGTCAGGTGGAGGTTACAGAATATCATGAATCAGATGATATGATTAAAATTCGAGCAAACATAATTGTTGAGCGTGAATCACAAAAGGGTATTATCATAGGAGAGAAAGGAAGACAATTAAAATATATTGGAATTGATAGTCGCAGAGATATTGAAAAATTCGTGGATAAACATGTTTTCCTAGAGACCTTTGTGAAGGTGGATAAAGACTGGAGAAATAATGAGAATAGATTAAAACAATACGGATATAAATCATGAGTAATATTGTTGCCATAGTCGGTAGACCAAATGTTGGAAAATCAACTCTTTTTAATAGACTTACAGAGTCTAGGAATGCTATTGTAGAAGAAATGAGTGGTGTTACTCGCGACCGAATATATGGAAGAGGAACATGGGGAGGATATGATTTTTCTGTGATTGATACAGGGGGATATGTGAAAGGTTCTGAAGATATTTTTGAAAGTGAAATCAGAAAACAAGTTGAGATAGCTATAGATGAGGCTAATACAATCGTATTTGTTGTGGATGTTACAACAGGCATTACGGACTTAGACCAAAAGGTAGCGGAAATGCTTCGTGCTACCAAAAAGAAAGTATTTGTAGTAGCTAATAAAGTGGATAATACTCAGCGTGTTGGATTGTCTTCAGAATTCTGGTCTTTAGGAGTAGGAGATGTATATGATATTGCCGCTGCAAGTGGAGCGGGTACAGGGGAATTATTAGATGATATAATCAAGACCTTTGAAACGAAAGAGATTGAATCTGATAGCGATTTACCTCGTTTTACTATTGTAGGAAAACCTAATGTTGGTAAGTCTTCCTTAGCAAATGCATTGATTGGAGAAGAAAGAAACATTGTTACACCCATTTCTGGAACTACCCGAGATGCTATTAATACGCATTATAATGCATTCGGATTTGAGTTTATATTAGTTGATACTGCTGGGATTCGTAAGAAAGCTAAGGTAAATGAGGATATTGAATATTATTCTGTTTTACGTTCAGTACGTGCTATTGAGAACTCTGATGTATGTATTTTTATGATTGATGCTACTGAAGGGTTACAAAGACAGGATTTGAGTATCTATTATATGTGTGAGAAGAACCATAAAGGAGTTGTTGTATTAGTAAATAAATGGGACTTAGTAGAGAAGGAAACAAATACAACAAAAGAATATGAAGAAAAACTACGTCAACAATTAGCGCCTTTTAATGATGTTCCTATCGTCTTTGTATCTGCACTAACAAAACAAAGAATTCACAAAGCTTTGGAAGAGGCAATGCGTGTATATGAGAATAGAATCAAGAAAATTTCTACATCTAAATTAAATGAAGTGATGTTGAAAGAAATTGAAATTATACCACCAGCTTCTGTTAAGGGTAAAACGGTGACTATAAAATATGTACGTCAATTACCGACACATGCTCCTTCTTTTGCATTTTATTGCAATCTACCTCAATATATCCAAGAGAGCTACAGACGTTTCTTGGAGAACAAACTAAGAAAACATTTTGATTTTAACGGGGTTCCCGTACGTATCTTTGTGAGGAAGAAGTAAAAAAAAATGGCTAAGCCAGCATTGTCCTTAACCATTTTCTTTTAAACCATAAATAAACCCTACTTATTAGACGAATTCATTTCTCGAAAGGTTGTGTGGAAAAGAAATAATATTTTTTATCAAACATAATACACTTATATTCATTTGTTTATACATACAGTTTAATAGTTAGTGTTAGTTATTTCAAAAAAAAATATTACCTTCATGTATATTGTCTGCTATGCCTATTAATACAATATTTGGTTGGATTATAAAAAAAAGAATACATCAAATTGATTTATTCCTACAACATCCTATTGAGGTCCAACGTGAATTATTAGAACGGTTAATCCTTGAAGGGAGAAATACGAAATATGGCTCTGTCTATCAGTTTAATACTATTCATGATTATGAAGAATTTAAAAGGAGAGTTCCATTAACGGAATATAATGGTATAAAAGAATGGGTAAACCGTGCTATAGCAGGAGAAGAAGATGTACTATGGCCAGGAGAGACTAAATGGTTTGCTAAATCTTCTGGAACAACTTCAGACCGAAGTAAATTTATTCCTGTTACAAAAAGATCTTTAGAAGAATGTCATTATAAAGGTGGGAAAGACTTGGTTGCTATTAATTATAATTTGTATCCAGAAACAAAGATTTATACTGGAAAACACCTTGTTGTAGGTGGATCAGCAGAGTATAATTTGGTAAGACCAGATAGTTATACAGGCGATTTGTCTTCCATTATCATTAAGAATTTACCTTGGTGGGTAGAGATTAAACGTACTCCTTCTAAAGAAACAGCCTTATTGGCCAAGTGGGAAGAAAAGATCGAACGTTTAGCCAATGAAACTATACATGAGGATGTGACGAGTATTTCAGGAGTACCAAGCTGGACTTTGGTCTTAATTAATAAGATATTAGAAAAAGCAGGGAAAGATAATTTGCTACAAGTATGGCCAAATCTCGAACTATTTATGCATGGAGGTGTAAGTTTTTTACCTTATAAGCATGAATTTGAACGTTTAATCCCATCAACCAAAATGCATTATTTAGAATCGTATAATGCTTCTGAAGGCTTTTTTGGCATACAAGATAAGGAGAGGGGAGATTTACTGCTCATGCTGGATTACGGCATCTTTTTTGAATTCATACCTATGTCTGATTTTGATGGAATAAATTCTCAGAAAGTGGTAAGTTTGCAAGAAGTGGAAGAAGGAGTGGAATATGCTTTAGTTATTACAACTAATGGTGGTTTATGGCGTTATATAGTTGGAGATACTATTCGTTTCACAGAAACCCATCCGTATCGTTTTGTGGTTTCGGGCAGAACTAAGAATTTTATCAATGCATTTGGAGAAGAATTGATTGTCGATAATGCAGATAAAGCTATTCAATATGCTTGTGAGCATACAGATTCATTATTGAAGGACTATACGGCTTGTCCAATATTTATGCAAGAAGGTAAGCAAGGAGGACACGAATGGATGATTGAGTTTCGGAAGGAACCAAGAGATCTTATTGAGTTCACCAGATTATTAGATTTAAAATTGAGAGAAATTAATTCAGATTATGATGCCAAAAGAACACAAAATCTTACCTTAGATTTTCCGCTTGTTCATAAAGTTTCTGCTGGATTCTTTGAAAAGTGGCTAAAAACTAAAAATAAATTAGGAGGACAACATAAAGTACCTCGTTTACTCAATAGTAGAAACCTCATGGATGAATTATTAGAATTGAATAAAATGTATAAGTAAGATGAAGAAGGTAAAGTGGATATATGTTATTTTATGTTGTATTTACGCAAGTCTGTTGAGCGCTCAAGAAATAAATGATTGGAAACTCATACATTCTTATTCAAATAAAAATATAAGTGCATGGGACGTTAATCCTTTATCTCAAATCATCCTTGCTTCGCATAGTAAGATATTTAAGTTGGATACAAATTTCCAGATAACTTTTACGCAGAGTGATGCCTCCTTTGGGAATGTATCTATATTGGACGCAGCACATTCTTTAAAAACATTGGCGTTTTCTGAAAATAATCAAATGTTGGGAATATTGGATAATGCATTAACTTTTCAGGAAGGAAAAGCTGATATGTCTTATTTTCAAATATCATCAGCCACCTTTGTGTGTTATTCTGAGCAATCTCAGCGTTTCTGGATTTATGACGAAGATAATTCTCGCTTGGTTTGCTTCCAAGGAGTTAAGAGTAATCAAAAACAATCTGAAATCACGAATGTTTCTGGAATAACAGGGAATGTCGCACCAACTTCACTTTTAGAGAAAAATCATCAGTTATTTCTTTTTTACCAAGGAGATGGTGTTTTCTTGTTTGATTATTATGGAAGTTTAATCCGAAAATATGAAGAAAAACAAGCCATTCAGATATACCCAACGGATAAGTTTATTTACCTTTTGTATCCCGAGTATCTAGTGCGTTTGGACCGTGAAACGGATGAAAGGAAAGAGGTGACTTTACCTACCAAAGGTATTCAGGAATTTAGAGTAATGGAAAAATTTGTATTCTTTAAAGATAAGAGTGGAATCAAAAAATACTATTTGAAAGAGTAGAACTATTGTTAATATTTTTTTCTTCCTTTCCTGTCTTTTTCTAAACAATATTAGTATTTTAGTCCGATTCAAAAAAATGATTGAAAATGCATATAGCAGTAGCAGGAAATATTGGCTCAGGTAAAACAACATTGACAGAATTATTAGCAAAACACTATAATTGGGAAACGCATTTCGAAAATGTTGCTCAGAATCCATATCTCAATGACTTCTATGAGGATATGCAACGTTGGTCATTTAATTTGCAGGTGTATTACCTTAATAGTAGGTTTACACAACTTCAGGAAATTAAGAAAACGAAAGGAGTAGTTATTCAAGATAGAACCATTTATGAAGATGCCTATATATTCGCGCCGAATTTACATTCTATGGGCTTGATGACTACACGTGATTTTGAGAACTATTTTTCTCTTTTTAATCTTATTGAATCATTTATTGCGGCTCCTGACCTTTTAATCTATTTGAGAGCCAGTGTTCCTACTTTAGTAAATCAGATTCAAAAGAGAGGAAGGGAATACGAAGAATCTATCCGTTTGGATTACCTGAAAAGATTGAATGAACGCTATGAAGCTTGGATTAGCACCTATGATAAAGGGAAATTACTCATTGTGGATGTAGATAACAATAATTATCATGAAAACCCAGAAGATTTAGGTAAGATAATCAATTCTATTGATGCTGAAATCAATGGATTATTCTAGATAGCTTTACTATTTTCGTGATCTTCTAAAATTTTAGCGATTTCTGCAATCAACTTGATTTTATCTTCAGAATCTTGCTTGCTTTTTTGCTGTTTCTCAGCATATTCTCGTAAAATAATTTGCCCATCGAGTAATTTCTGATCTTCAAGTGGACCTTCCATGTTTTCAATAATGGTCAAACATTCTAGTGCAATCATATAGTCATTGAGAATAGAAATTTGAATGAATTCCAATAAGTATTCAGAATAATCAATTTTACTATTCCACATCGTAGATAATAGAGATTGATGAATATTTCCAAAATCCTTATTTAGAACAGCTTCCATTATTTTCTCCTTAGCAGCAGACGATTTTAAATCACCAAAGAAGTTGATAATTTCAGATTCTAAATATTCTGAAACGCCTTCATTCCACAATTCGATAATAGGGATGATTACTTGAGCGTCGCCAATCTCTTGAAGTTTTTGAAGACCTTTACTTATCTTTTTTTCGTCATGAGTTTGTAATTCTAGGATTATTGCTTTTACTTTTTTTTGACGTTCTTGTTCTCTTTCTGCTGAAGCCATTTTACTTTTTTTGCAAAGTTAAAAAATACTTATATCATTAATTGTGTTATTTTAGCCTGAAATTTAAAAAAAGCATCGTTATTATGAAAAAATTCTTGAAAGAATGGAAGTTAGGAACTGATTTTGGTGTTTTAGCTCTACGATTAGCTATGGGATTTGGATTATTCTATGCCCACGGAATGGGAAAATTAGGTAAACTATTTTCAGGCGCAGAAATCCATTTCATGGACCCAATAGGTTTGGGTGAAAAACTATCTTTTGGACTAGTAGCCTTTGCAGAAGGAATATGTTCTTTACTAGTAATGGTTGGTTTGTTTACTCGTTTTGCAGTTGTTGCCCCAATCATCACTATGTTAGTTATTGTATTCTCTGTTCACAGTGGAGGAGCTTTTAAGGAGTTGGAATTACCATTTCTTTATCTAATTGGTTATTTTGCTATTTTCTTAACAGGTGGAGGTAAGCACTCCATAGATAGGTTAATTACAAAGTAATATCATCATATATTAACTATGAAAGTTAAACCGGATAATCATAATTTCTTTGGGATAGGTATTATGCAATGCAAACGGGATTATAATCTCGGTACATTGTGGCGTTCTGCTGATATTTTAGGGGCGTCTTTTATTTTTACAATTGGAAAAGATTACCGTAAACAAACTTCAGATGTATTGAAGTCATGGCGAAAAATACCACTGTTTCATTACGAAGATTTTGATGATTTCTATAAGCACTTACCATATAATACACGTTTGGTTGCAGTAGAATTAGATGAGCGTTCTATCATGTTGCCTGAATTTGAGCATCCTAAGAGGGCTGTATATTTACTTGGAGCAGAAGACAATGGCTTACCACCATCTGCTTTGGATAAATGCCATGAAATTGTTCAATTATATGGAGATATTTCTATGAATGTTGCCGTAGCCGGGAGTATTGTAATGCATGACCGAATTGGTAAACTCTCTAAATAGATTATTGTTAATAACACATCTTTGCTAATAACTTCTTTTTTTTCTAAGAATTGAAATTCTCTTTTTTATTTACTTCGTATTAAACATCGGAGTGATTATGATTAATGTAGGGATTTTTTGTGGAGGATATTCATCAGAACATGATATTTCTATCAAGAGTGCTAGTACTATACTAGAACATGTAAAAGGCGCTGAATACAATGCCTTTCTTGTGCGTGTAGAGCGCAATGGTTGGTTTGCGGAATATAAAGGTGAAACACTTCAAGTTTCGATAGATGATTTTTCTTTTACGTTATCATCCGGAGAAAAGATTACAATTGAATTAGCACATATCTATATTCATGGAAATCCAGGTGAAAATGGAAGATTACAAGCCTATTTTGAGATGATGAACTTGCCCTACATCAATGCAGATTCGTTATCTTCAGCTTTATCATTTGATAAGTGGATGTGTAATCAATTCTTGCGTGCTTTCAATGTGACGGTTGCCGATTCAGTATTATTAAAAAGGCATACACAATATTCTATTTCAGAGATAGGAAAGAAATTGGGATACCCATTATTTGTGAAGCCTACAGATTCTGGATCTAGTTACGGTATTTCAAAAGTTTATAAAGAAGAAGATTTACAAAAAGCTATCGATTATGCTTTTTCAGAAGGAAAAACAGTGATATGTGAAGCGTTTATGGATGGTTTTGAGGTAACCTGTGGAGTATATCGTAATCAAGAGGGAGTGAATGCATTACCTTGTGTTGAGATAGTTCCTGAATCTGATTTCTTTGATTATGAAGCAAAGTACCAAGGAAAATCTCAAGAGATAGTTCCTGCACGTATTAGCGATGAATTAACAAAAGAAGTACAAGAATTGACTAAGAAAATTTATGACTTATTGCAATTGCGCTCGGTAGCTAGAGTAGATTATATGATTGTAAAGAATAAACCCTTTGTCATTGAAATAAATACAACGCCAGGTTTTACTCCAGAATCTTTGGTGCCTAAAATGCTTACGCATGAAGGAATTGCCATTCGTGATTTTTGGGAAAGTATTTATGCCTTTGAAAGGAACTTCTAAATTTTTTAATTGTTAAAGAATCTAAAGTAGTTACATATAAAAAAACAACTTACTACTTTATTCGTTATCTTCGATAAATATTATTTTATAAGAAATGGAATCAAATGAATTTTTAAATGATGTACACTTTCAGGATGTACAAGAGAAAAATGCTTTACAAGTAAAAACTTTCTTTAGAAATGTTTATCAATACATGTTTATTGCTCTAGGGATTTCAGGGTTAACTTCTTGGTATCTCGCTAGTTCAGGATTGTTTATTGACTGGTTTATTACAGCAGAAGGAGGTTTGAGCCCGCTTTTCTATGTAGTTGTATTTTCTCCTATTGCTTTGGTATTTCTTATTCAAGCTAAGGTGAATAGTTTTTCTATTGGAACTCTAACGGCATTATTCGTGCTGTATGCGGCTTTGATTGGTGCAAGTATTGCTTCAATCTTCTTTGTATATAGTATGGGAGACATTGCTATAACTTTCTTTGTAGCTGCAGGAGCATTCGCAGGAATGGCTATTTTGGGATATACTACTTCAACAGATTTATCTAAAATGGGAAGTTTACTATATATGGCGTTTATTGGGATTTTTATAGCAGCAATTGTTAATATGTTCCTAGGAAGCGAGATGTTATCCTATATCATATCAATTGTAGGGGTGTTTGTATTTACCGGATTGACTGCTTGGGAGATGCAGAAACTTAAAATAATTGCAACAGATCCTAGCTTAGATAGTGAAACTATGAAAAAAATGAGTCTGATAGGTGGATTAAGCCTTTATATTTTATTTGTAAACTTATTCCTTTCTCTATTACGTTTACTAGGAGGAGGAAGAGATTAATTAATACAACAATTTTTTTGATGTTTGTATCAACAAAAAAGGACTATTGTTGTTATATTTGAAGAAACTGAATTATTAATTTAAAAAAACAAAAAAATGGCATTTGAATTACCAAATTTACCTTATGCATACGATGCATTAGAGCCACATATTGATGCTAGAACTATGGAAATTCACCATGGAAAGCACCATGCAGGTTATACAAACAACTTAAATAATGCAATCGCAGGAACAGATTTAGAAGGTAAATCTATCGAAGAAGTATTAAAAGCAGGAAAGGATAAACCTGCTGTTAGAAATAATGGTGGTGGTTTCTATAACCATGATCTTTTCTGGAAAGTTATGTCACCAAACGGTGGAGGAGAACCAACAGGAGCAATTAAAGATGCAATCAATGCAAATTTTGGCTCTTTTGAGGCATTCAAAGATGCTTTCTCTAAAGCTGGTGCAACTCAATTTGGTTCAGGATGGGCTTGGTTATGTGTTCACCCTGGAGGGAAATTAGAAGTTTGTTCAACTGCAAATCAAGATAATCCAATTATCATGGGTAACTGTGGAACAGCTATCTTAGGAATTGATGTTTGGGAGCATGCTTATTATTTGAATTACCAAAACAGAAGACCTGATTACATTAATGCATTTTTCAATGTGATTAACTGGGATGAGGTTAATAAGCGTTTTGCTGCAGCAAAATAATTTTGTAATTATATAAATAAAAAAGCCTGAAGATTCTTCAGGCTTTTTTATTTGTATATAGTTTGTTTAATATTGAGCAGTTTTACTAGCTTGTGCATGAATAACACCTGGGTAAACCTCCAAGGCTTTTTCTAAGCATATAAGAGCTAATTCTAATTCTTTCTTTTCTAGTACATAGGCAATACGAACTTCTTGCTTGCCTAATCCTTTTGTAGCGTAAAATCCGCTTAATGGTGACATCATAACAGTATTTCCATTGTACTCAAATTCTTCTAGTAACCACTGGCAGAAATGTTCCGTATCTTCTACAGGAAATTCAGCAATACAGTAAAAGGCACCTTTTGGGTTTGGACAACGAACACCATTGATTTTATTTAATCCGTTTACCATAATATCACGACGGCCTTTGTACTCTTCTTTTACTTTAGTAAAGTAATCTTCACTCACATTAAGAGCTCCTTCTGCTGCAATTTGTGCATAAGTTGGAGGAGATAATCTAGCTTGTGCAAATTTCATTGCTGCTGCCATGAACTCTTTATTATGAGATACTAAAGCACCAATACGAGCTCCACACATGGAATATCTCTTAGAAATAGAATCTATCATAACAACATTGTTTTCTATTCCTTTCAAGTTTAATACTGAAACAGGTTCAGCACCATCATAGCAAAACTCACGATAAACTTCGTCTGCGAATAAGAATAAGTCGTGTTTTTGAACAAGTGCACGTAGTTTTTCTAATTCTTCTTTAGAGTATAAATAGCCAGTAGGATTACCTGGATTACAAATTAAAATAGCCTTTGTTTTTGACGTAATTTTCTTTTCGAATTCCTCAATTGGAGGCAATGCAAATCCATTGTCAATATGTGAAGTAATTGGTACAATCTTCACTCCAGCCGATGCAGCAAATCCATTATAATTCGCATAAAAAGGTTCAGGAATAATTACTTCATCATCTGGATTTAATCCAACTGCAAAGGCAAATAGCAAAGCTTCTGAACCACCGATTGTTACAATAATATCATTTGGTGTTGTTTGAATATCAAACTTCTTATAATACTCCACTAACCCTTCTCGGTAGGATAGATTCCCATTAGAAGGAGCGTATTCTAATACTTTTAAGTCTGAATTTCGAACTGCATTTAAAGCTTCATCTGGCGTTGCTATATCTGGCTGACCGATGTTAAGATGAATAACATGAACTCCTCTTTTCTTAGCAGCCTCTGCAAATGGCACCAATTTTCGTATTGGTGAAGAGGGCATATTAGCAGTTTTTAATGATAATTTCGGCATAATTTTTCTACAAATTTGGGTACAAAATTACAGTTTTATTCTGTATTCTAAAACTATTGTATGTGAGATTCGATTTAAACAGCTAATTCAATCAATTGCTTGTGCCAGCTATCTTTTATGGAAACTTCCCATTTATTCTCAAAGTCAGCTTTAGTAGTAATTACATTGTTAAAAACAATGGTATTTTCATCTACATCACCTGATTTAATCAAGTCTCTAAAGTCATTTATATTGGTGCTAAGAATCTCCTCTCCCTTTCTGTATGAAACAATCATTCTATCCATCAAAGACAAATTGAATTCAGCATCTAAAGCCTTAAAAAACTGAAGTGATCTATCACCAGCACTTCCACATAATCTATCCTCTGTATCATCAGCTAATAAGACAATAAAACGCTTATATAAGATAACCGCTTCAGATTTCACAATGGAGCCATGAGAATCCCAATTCTCTGTAAAATCGATTAGTTTTTCATTGATTGCACTTTCCTCAGCAGGATTTAATTCACGTGCACTTTGATATACCCAAATTTTAGCTAAATCGGGGTAATTTGAAAATATATTATGTGTCATAATTTTAACCTTGAATAACTATAAATCAGCAGCAGAAGCTATTAATTCTGCAATATCAATCACCTCTAATTTACCGTCTAAGTTCTTATTTTTAACTCCGTCTGTTAACATGGTATTGCAGAAAGGACAAGCTGTAGCTACAATATTAGCTTTTACTTCTTCAATCTCCTCAACTCGCTTGTCATTTACTTTTCTAGTACCTTTTTCTTCTTCTTTAAACATCTGAGCTCCTCCTGCTCCACAACAAGTAGAACGATTTCTACAGTTTCTCATTTCCACAAGTTCAGCGTCTAATTTTTGAAGAAGTTCTCTTGGCGCTTCATAGATATTGTTGGCACGACCTAAATAACAAGGATCGTGGTATGTAATTCTTCTTCCTTTAAAGGATTCTCCTCCTTCTACTTTTAGTTTTCCTTCGTCAATTAAAGATTGAATTAATTGTGTATGGTGTACAATATCATAATTACCACCTAACTCAGGATATTCATTTTTAATCGTATTAAAGCAGTGAGGGCAACCTGTAACAATTTTTTTAATCTCATAGCCATTTAATACGCTGATGTTTTGCATTGCCTGCATTTGGAATAAAAACTCATTTCCAGCACGTTTTGCAGGGTCACCGGTACATGATTCTTCTGCTCCCAATACAGCAAATTTAACGTTACATTTATTTAGAATCTTAACGATTGCTTTTGTGATTTTCTTTGCCCTATCATCAAAACTACCAGAACAACCTACCCAAAATAGAATTTCAGGAACTTCACCTTGCGCAGTCATCTCAGCCATTGTAGGCACTTTTAGTAATTCGCTCATGTTTTTATTTTATTTAGTATCTATAAACTACTATCAACTTTTACTCTTCTTCCGCCCATTTAATTCTGTCCTCAGGACTAAACTGCCATGGAGCGCCATTGTTTTCAATATTTGTATTCATACCTGCTAATTCATTTGGAATCTTTGATTCTTCCATAACAAGGTATTGACGCATTTGCATGATAATATTCATTGGGGAAATATCAACCGGGCAAGTTTCTACACAGGCATTACAAGTAGTACAAGCCCATAATTCTTCTTCGGAAATGTAGCTGTGTAAACTCTTGCCGTCATCATAATCCTTTCCGTGTTTACGGATATTATTTCCTTTTTCATCTAAACGGTCACGTGTTGCCATCATTATAGCACGTGGTGACAATAATTTACCTGTTTGATTAGCTGGACAGTTATCTGTACATCTTCCACATTCAGTACAAGAATATGCATCCATTAAATTCTTCCACGATAAATCTTCCACGTCTTTTGCTCCGAAACGTTGAGGCGTTGCGTTTTCATCAGGAGCAGGTGCTGCGTATGGATCAGCATCTGGGTCCATCATCAACTGCACCTCTTTCTTTACGGCCTGATTATTGGCAAATTTTCCCATAGGTTCCAAATTGGAGTAATACACATTAGGGAATGCCAAAAGGATATGCAAATGTTTGGAATATGGCAGATAGTTTAAGAAGACAAAAACCATCATAATATGTCCCCACCATCCAATACGTTCAATAATCATTAGTGTTTCATTGCTCATATTTCCAAAGAAAGCTGGACCTATAAATTGAGAAACAGCAAATCCAAAAGTATTATCTCCTGTGAATGTAGTAGCAGCGTGAGACATATCTCTGTTAAATAGCACTTCATCAGCTCCATTCATCATGAAAATACAGCAAATAAGTGTTAATTCCATTATCAAGATCAAGTTTGCGTCTTTTCTAGGCCATCCAGCCATTTCACGCATATTTAAACGTGGTAAACGAATTAAATTACGTCTGGATAAGAATACGATTGTAGCGATAAACGCTAAAACAGAAAGAATCTCGATTAAGGATATAATGAAAGTATAGAAACCACCTAAAGAGCCTCTAAATAATCTATGACCTCCAGTTATTCCATCTGTAAAGATTTCGATTAATTCAATTTGAGTGATGATAAAAGCAGTATAAATAAATAAGTGCATGACAGCAGGAAACCATCTTTTAAACATCTTTTTCTGACCAAAAGCTACTAGAATCATTGTCTTCCATCTTTCAGCTTTGTTGTCTGTTCTATCTAGTTTTTGTCCAAGCAGGATGTTACTTCTAATCTTCAACATGTTTAATGTAAAGAATGTAAATCCAGCTAATGCTAATATGATAAAAATAATACTTGAAATCATAATAATCTATTGTTTATTAGGAGTTGCGTTGAGTAAATCTCGTAATTTCTTCTCCTCATCTTTGGTTAAAGGAACACCTTTTGATTTTGTCCCAAAAACGGAGAAATGAATATATCTTTCAGGATGAACTTTAATGTCGTCCACTAAGTCTTGCAAGCGCTGAGCAGTACTGTTTAACTCATTGTAAAGTTGTTCATCCTTCAAAAGTTTTCCAAGTGTACCATTTCCTTCCGAGGCATCTTTTAGTGCTAGGTTAAGTCGTTGTAGAGTTTCAGTAGCGCTAGAAATCACACCTTTTAAGTCAGAAGTCATCAATGAGTCAGTGATAGCTTCGGCATTTCCGATAGTCCTTTTTAGAGAGGCATTTGTTTCTTTAAAATTGTAGGTAATATCTTCTACATTGTCAAAAATACGGCCTAGTTTGGCTTTTTCGGAAGTGATTAAATCGTCTAAGTTATAGGCTACATTTCCAAAACGAGCAATAGCAATTTTCACCTCGTTTAGTCCTTGGTTTAAGGTGTTGGCGGCTGATGTGTCCCAGAATACGGTAATAGAAGTAACGATATTGTCGATGGAAGTCATTAAGTCTTCCAATTTACGTTTTACAGGTAATAACTGTGTTTCTAACTGTTCGGTTAATTCTTGACTCACTGAACCATATATGGTGTCTCCTATATTTAGATAACCATGTTCTGCAATATAATTTTGCTGCAACTGAACTTCGGTATTTAAAATTCCGGGAACAATCGTAATATGGGAGCCACGCGCGATCTTCATTCCATCTTTTTGAATACTAAACTTGATTAAAACCCGTTTATTTGGATCAATAAATTTATTTGGATCAACTAAGTCAACAGAAATTACATTTCCAATTACCACCCCATTTAGTGTAACAGAGGAAGAAGGAGACAATGTTCCAGAAGAGGGAAAGAAGGCATAATACACATCATCCCCACCAAAGAAACTGTTACCTTTTAGGTAGTTTATTCCAAAAATCAATAGTACTGTAGCTAATACTACAGAAAGTCCGATTTTAAATTCGTTTGATACTTTCAAGATAATGTATTTTGCGCTAAAATAAGAGTTAAAATACAAAGTTTAGAAAAAAAAGTGGAAAATCTACTGTTTTGCCATTTTTATAGCTTTTGAGATATTGATTCTTTCACCGTTAACAAAACCAACAACGAAGGCATTTTCAAAGCCCTTAGATCTCATCTTATTTTTAAGTTCATTGGCTGACTCAAAGTCATTTTCAAAAATACCTGTAGTATATTTGTAGAGCCCATCTTGCTGATATTCAGATACGGTTACACCTTTAAATCGCTGGTCTGTTAGGGCAACTTTTACCTGAGAAGTGGCTATTTGTACTTTAAAATACACTTTATCTTTTTCTTCTTTTATGGGTATATTTACCGTATTTTGTTTGGTGTCGTCTTTTTCTAATTCTTTGATTGTATTTTCATATCCATGACCATTCTCAACTAGAGTTGTTACCCCGTCTATTTCGGCAACATATTCCTGAAATGCACGGAATATTGAGTTTGCCATCTTTACCTGATTAGCTGTATTATGTAGGTATGTTTCCTCTTCTGGGTTAGTTAAAAATCCAGTTTCAATTAAAATACTAGGCATAGTGGTTTTATACAATACAAGAAATCCTGCTTGTTTAACCCCTCGATCTTTTCTACCTTCTACTTTAAATTGAGCTTGCACTTTAGACGCTAGACTGATACTTTGGTTTAGAAATACACTTAGTTGCAATTGTCTCGCAATAATGGCGTCAGGAGATAAGTCAAAATCTTTGTATTTTTCTTTGCTATTATCTTCAAATTCTATTGTACTATTTTCACGTTCGGCAACTTTTTGCTGACTTTCTGTTCTGTGTAAACCTAAAACGTATGTTTCTGTTCCACTAGCTGCGGCACTTGCGGAGTTTGCGTGTATGGAGATAAAAACATCTGCTTTGTTATTAATCGCAATTTTAGCTCTTTGGTCTAATTCCACAAAAGTATCATCATGACGTGTGTAAATAACTTTGATATTTGGGTATTTCTTTTTAATGTATTCCCCTAATTTTAGCCCTATCGCTAATACAACATTTTTTTCATTGGTGATAGCACCGTGACAACCAGGGTCTTTTCCACCGTGACCGGGGTCAATGACAACAGTTTTAATTCCTTTAGAAAAAATCTCATCGCTATTGGTTTGAGTATATGAAATGTTAAACAAGCCTAAAATAGAGACAAATAAAAAGATACTTTTCACCATATTTATTCCAACAACCATGTATTTTTTTAGATTTGTAATCGTTAAAGTATATTGCATAGACAAAATTATAAGTTCCATTTGAGCAAAAAATATTCCATACTTTATTTTTTCGTCGTTGAATTGTTAATAATTCTGTCGTGTAACCCTATTTTTTCACAAGACACACTGGTTTCTATTAATCAAGATACTTTATCAAAGATTGATAAACCACGTATTTATGCAAATGATACTACTATGGAATCTATTGTAGTATATTCATGTAGAGATTCTATTGTAGCCAATCTGAAGACGAATAAAATTTCTATGTATGGAGAGGCAAAAGTTGAATATGAAGGTATCATTCTAACAGCAGATTTAATAGAAATGGATACCAAAACCAAAGAAGTATATGCTATCTATACATTGGATGAGAATGGCAATAGAGTTGGTATCCCTAAATTTGAAGAAGGCTCGGAATCATTTACAGCGGCAAGCATTCGCTATAATTTTGAAACAGAGAAGGGATATATCGAAGAGCTGAAATTACATCAGGATGAAATTTATTTGCACATGGAAATTGCAAAACGTCAAGCAAATGAGGAAGTACATTTTATTCGAGGTAAATTTACTACGTGTGATTTAGATGATCCGCATTATCATTTCCAGTTGAGTAAAGCTGTAATGGTTCCTAATAAACGAATTGCCACTGGTCCTATGAACTTATGGGTTAGAGGTATTCCAACACCAATAGGTTTACCCTTTAGTGTGATACCAACAGAAGATAAAGGGCAAAAGAGTGGACTTATTTTCCCAATGATTACTCCTATTTCTCAATTTGGATTTGGTTTTCAAGATTTAGGATATTATTTTCCTATGAAGAAATATGATTTTATTCAGACAACTTTTTATGGTAGTTTGTATTCAAGAGGAACCTTTGAGATTAGAAATCAAACAGATTATAAGAAAATCTATAAATTTTCTGGAGGTGTTAATTTAGGTTTTAGTTCATTTAGACAATCATTTCCTAACGATAAAGTTAGAAACAACAAAGTAGTAGTACAATGGGAACATAGGCAAGAAGCGAAGGCAAATCCTTATTGGAAATTTAATTCACGTGTGAATTTCCAATCAGATAATAGTGGAAAAACAACTTTGGATCCATTGAGCCAACAATATTACCAAAACAACTTTAATTCGGACATCAATTTGGTGCGAGTGTTTCCAGGGAAACCTGTTACGATTGGTTTAAAGATGGGGCTAAAGCAAAACTCTGCTTCTAAGAATATTGATGCAGATTTACCTACTTTAAATGTCAATGTAAATCGATTCTTTCCTTTTAAGGCATTGAGAAAGAATAAAATAGGTAAGGAAAGATTTTATGAAAAAATCGGGTTTACCTATGCGATGGAAGCAAAGAATCGTTCTTTATTTGCAGATTCTTTGCTAAATCAAAAGCGTTTTGATTTAATGGCACGTCAATTTCAGAATGGTATCCGACACAGTGCCGGTTTAAGTTATCCACTCCAATTGTTTAGGAAAATAGTTACGCTAAATACTACTGCTAACTATAACTTACGTATGAATTTCCAATCTACTAAGAAACGTTATGATACGGAAACCTCTAAAGTTGTGAATGATACTATTCGTGGTTTTGGGATGTCTCAAGATGTTTCTTTGCAAACAGAACTTTCTACCAATCTATATGCATATTATCAATTTGTTGGAAAAAATAAGGTTAGGATGCGTCATGTGATTACTCCTCGTGTTTCATTTAGATTTCAACCGGATATTAGCTCTTATATAACAGAAACGTTTGGTCCTGAGAATACAGAAATTCATTATTCGCCGTATGAAACTAGTTTGTATCGAGAGAGTTATGGACGCAAAGTTGGGCAAATCAATTATTCCTTAAATAATGTATTTGAACTTAAACATAAGAAGAATAAAAGGGACACTATTTCAGAAGATGATTACACTAAAACAAGAATAATCGACGCGCTTTCTATATCAGGGAATTATGATGTATTTAAGGATTCCATGAAACTATCGGATATTCACTTACAATTGCGAATAAGTCCACTTAGTGGATTAAGTATTGTTTCTGGGGCAACACTTTCACCTTATGCATGGAATAAAAATGGATATTCTTTCAATCGCTTAGCTTCACAGAATGGACAAGGAATAGGGCGTATTACAACTGCTAATATCTCTACAACATATACTTTTACCTCCAAAGCATCACAAGAAAAAATCAAGCGAAATGGTGAAATTATGGGTGATTATTGGGGAGCTGACTTCCAGTATTATGCAATGAATCCACATCAAATTATTGATTTTGATATTCCTTGGAAAATTAATTTTACGCATACTTATTTTATTAATCTTACACCGTCAAACCCTAAACGAAGATATTCCCAAAGCCAAAATATTATGTTGAGTGGGGATGTAAGTTTTACGCAACGATGGAAACTGGGATTTGAATCAAGTTACGATATTCAAAATAAGGGATTAACTCAAGCTAGATTGTCTCTGACGCGAGATATGCACTGTTGGCAATTGTCTTTCTACTGGACGCCAGTTGGTGGTCAGAAAAGTTTCTTAGTAAGATTTAATGCTACATCAAATTTATTCCAAAGCGCAAAGTTGGAATTAAGAAAACCACCAGAATTTTTATAAAATGACAACTAATTCATTTTTGTAAACGTATGAGTAAGTAATCAATAACTTAAAATATTACTTATGAAAAAAAATGTTTATGCATGTGGCTTATTTGTATTGGGTTTATTAGGGATGCAAGATTTGTATGCCCAACGTACTGTAGATTTGGAAATCGAAGTTATGAACCCCTTGGATGGAGGGATTGTATATTATAATACTCCTTTTTCATTTACCTATAAGGTGAAAAATTTATCTGGAGCTGATATTGAAGCAACGGACACTTTGAGATTCTATTTAACTTGGGATGGAAATCAAGTTTTGTTTATGGATGATAATGATCCTAATGGAGATCTTATTGATTATTCGCCAAAAGTTAATAATGTAATAGCTGCTGGAGATGAAATTACGCTTACTCATGTATTTGCGATTGGCAATCTAACGGAAGAACCTGATATGGAATCAGAATTTTGTTTGAAAATACTTCCTTCAAATTCCCAAAATCTAATTCAGGATACGTATTTACCTAACAATGAATTTTGTTATAGCATCCAAATCAAGAATCAAGAAGAAACTGGATTAGAAAAATTTGCATCTGAACATATCCGTATGTATCCAAATCCTGCTAGTACTCAATTACACCTCGATGTTGTTCCAGATGGAGATATTTTAATTTCCACTTTAGAAGGAAGAGTAGTACAATCCATGGCAGGGACCTCTGATATAGATGTTAGTCAAATGGAAAATGGAGTTTATCTTATTTCATTTAAGATAAAAGATAGAGCTATTTCACAGCGATTCATTATAAATAGATAGAATTATTAAAAAATATACCCCGAGCAACCAAGATTCTCGGGGTGACAATTGTGAGGGGAGACAATCGGTCAGTAAAGCTGACCGCCTTGCCTTTCTATGTATTGTCACCCCAACGGACGAAGGAGTTTCGGGGTCTAAGATGATATCAATATTTTATTCTAAATGTACAACGGGTTTTATTTAACCCCATATATCTTACCACTATTTTTAATTTCTATAAAATCCTCTTGTTTGAGCGTGGTTTGTTTGTTTTTTTGAATTTTAACACCTTTCCATTTAGAGTTTAAAACCTGCTCATTTGTTAATATTCCACCATCTAATATCAATTTACCACCTTCTTCTATGTAAATTCCCGCTTCAGGAATAAATCGAATAGTATTTTTAATAGTTAGGGTAGCACCTGCTTGGATTCGAATGTTATTAAAGGTTTTGAAATCAAAGTCCCATATCTCTTCTTTAGTGATTTCAATAAAATTAGATGAATTAAAATTATATGCTATAGCATATTTCCCAATAGATTTCAGCATGAGAGCACGGTGCATACGCTGTACTTGTTTGGGCGAGAAATACCGTGCATCTTTAGTTCCTCCCATGATATTGTTTAAGCAAGGTTTGATGGTGTCGGCATAATCGCAATCCCAGCCGGTATCAAATGGACAAATTACGTTTTCCCCTCTACCAAAAATATCATCTAAATAATCTGGTTTAGTTTGGTCACAGGCATTAAAATTCAAAGAATATATGTGATACAAATCTAAGTTATGAGCTAATTCATGCGCAATATGCTGTGCCTTTGCCCAAGTGGCATCAGGTCCATTAAAATGAATCTCTTGTTCTTTGTTAAAGGTAACCACAAAATGGTCTCTACCCTCTTTAAATTCAGGAAAGACAGCATAACCTGAAGGTCTTGGATTTGCCCCAGTCACGTGTATTTTGAGAAATGAAATACCTTTGGGGTATAAACTATCTGCTATTTGATTTAGTTTTTCACCTTCTCTAGCATTAATATTTTGCCCTAGCTTCCAACATGCTGAATTTTTCGTAAAATAAACCTTATTAAGTTGAAAATGGATTTTTGTTGTTTCGTAATCTACCACTCCGGGCACTTTTCGGGAAGGAGCTTCGATTTGGTTGTAAAAACGCTCTACATATTCTATAATCTTCTTCCAATCAGCTCTATTTGTAGAGTCATTTATATAGTTTCCTGTCCCATCGTCTTTCTGCCAAATATGAATATCTAGTGGAATAAGAACTTCATTTCTGATATCATAAGTCTCTTTATAGAAATCGTACCTACCATAGTAATCTTCAAAGAGTGATGAGGAAGGCTTATTTTCTTTTTTGATTTCTGCTTCAAATGAAAAATCATATAGGTTATAATTAATGGAAGTGTAGTTGCTTATTGTACTACAACCTGTTAGAATGATTATACTGATATAGAATATGTATTTTTTCATTTCGAGAACAAATTTACAAAATGAGGATCAAACAAAAAAGCATTGACTTATGCCAATGCTTTTACTGTAGTGACCCTGGAGGGATTCATGACAAGGAAATCAATACGAAACTAACTGAACCCACTAAATGCGATAAACTCAATATTTACAAATGAATTTATGAGGTTTGATATTTATATCCCTTTACTTCTATTTATTTTCATTTGCTATTTTGATACATTTTTGATACATTCTTATTATATTTGTATCAATTCTAAATATTCAAATTATGGCAAGGGTAAATTTTCAATATCGTTCTAATAAAAAAATTGCATTTATTGAAGTTAGATTTTCATATCATGATGAAGCTGGAAAAAGAAAGCATTTAGGAACACGAGCACAATATGAGATAGAAAAAGAATACTTTGATAAGTGGAAGAAGAACGGGGATTTTTCAGATATAGATAAATCAAACAAACTAACAGATATTAAGAGAGAAGTTAGTGGATTATATTCTAATCTTAGAGGTTATATCTTAAATGCGTACAAAAATGAATCTGGAGCGATTGATAAGGACTGGCTAAAGAATGTAGTAGATGAATATTACAATCCGAAAGAAGAAACTGAACTTCCAACAAAACTACTTCCATACTTTGATTATTTTCTATCATTGAAAGAAAGGGAGGTAAAAACTGGAACATTACGAAAGTGGAAAGTAGTAAGAAATAAAATTGCACGTTTTGAAAAGGACAAAAGAAAGAAGTATTTTATCAAAGATGTAAATTCTAATTTTTTGAAATCGTTCCAAGAATGGAGCATAAAAAATGAATATGAAAATTCAACTACAAACCGTAATTTTAGAGATATAAAAGCCGTATGCACACACGCACGCACACGAGGGGTTGAAGTAAGCAATGAAATAGATTATCTTTCATCTAATCTAAAGAAAGAAAAGAAGTTTATTATCACATTATCCATTGATGAACTGGAGCGAATCCACCGCCTGAATGGTTTACCTAATTATTTAGATAATGCAAAAGACTGGCTACTAATATCATGCTATACAGGGCAAAGAATAAGCGATTTTATGCGTTTCAATACTGATATGATACGAACAGAGCAAGGACGTAAATTCATTGATATAACGCAAGAGAAAACAGGAAAAAACGTATCTATTCCACTACTTCCAATTGTTCAAAAAACATTAGATAAAAGAAACGAAAAATTCCCCCATGCAATATCACACGTGAAATATAATGAATACATAAAAGAAGTATGTAAATTGGCTAAAATAGATGAGGTTATCGAGGGGAAAAAAGAAATCAAAACAGACAAGGGGAACAGACGTAAAGAAATTGGATTTTATCCTAAATATGAACTTATCACTTCACACACTGGCAGGCGTTCATTTGCAACTAATTTTTATGGTAAACTTCCAACTTCATTTTTAAAAGATATTACGGCACACAGCACGGAATCAATGCTATTAAATTATATTGGAAAGACTTCCAAAGATACAGCGATTGAATCCTACGATATTTTAATGAAAAGTATAAATTCTAAATAATACGATTATGGATAACGAACAATGAATGTTGATAAAATATTGTGTATTCGTAAACAAGGTACGGAAAAATATAATATCTTTGTGGTTGCATGTAACGACATGCAGTTTTTTTATTTATTAATAGAAGTACAGAGAACTTGCTCCAACAAGCTCTCTGATAATTTTCTAAAGTCTAAATAGATCTTTCTGTTTTTACTTACGACAAAGATACAAAGCATATTTTAATTTAACCAAATAAAATTGCACTTTTTTTTAGTTGATTATTTCAAAAAGTATCTTTTCGCCCTCGCAGAGTGTTTATTTACAAGGCTTATAGAAGATTTTAGCTTCATAATTTTTTTTTATTATGAGTGTATTAAACACACAAGAAGTTGCAGAAAAACTAAAGTGCAACGCGCGAAAAGTCCATTATTTAATGGAAAAAGGATTGCTAAAGCCAATCAAAAGGTATGACAGATTTTTCATATTTGATGAAAAAGAAATCACTCGATTTATTAATCAATCTAAAAGTTTAGGCAATGGAAAAAAGTAGAATTACATTTGAACAGTTGCCTGAAGTAGTGGCGACCATTCTAAAAGAAGTTAGAGAATTAAAAGAACTTCATTCTAAGGAATCGGAATCCGAAACCGTGGAAACCTCATCAAAGAACCCATTTGATGACTACATTCTAAGAAGTGAGATTGTAGGAACTGGAAAAGCAATAAGCGATGCCACAGCGTGGAAATGGGAAAAGGAAGGAAAAATTCAAGCGTACGGAATCGGAGGAAAACGATATTACAAGCGTGCTGATGTAGAACAGTTATTTACTAAAGTAAAAAAATAAGGCTATGAATACAAAAAACTATATTCAAAGCCTTCAAAATTCTTTAGAGAGAATACAAGGCAAAGATAACGAAATTTCTATAAATCTGATTGACTTCCTACCTAAAAATATGGCTGGTATTGTCAGAGATTTAGAAAGTAAGTTAAATTACAACCCTGATTTTTGTATTTTACCAATGCTGGTTACAAGTGCTGGAGCAATCGGAAACGCTCGAAAAAGTCATATAGCTGGCTACGATGTTATAAGCGTTCTTTTTGGTGCAAATGTAGGCGTTCCAAGCTCGAATAAATCACAGGCGTTTAAATTCGCCATAGAGCCATTAAAAAAGAACTTTGAGCGTGAGTTTTTACGATATAAAGAGGATTTAGCAGAATGGAAAGAACAGCACAACGAGTGGAAAAATAAGAGCAAAGCCGAAAGGGAGGGAGAAAAAGAACCCATACAACCTCATAAAGTTTTCAGTTATCAAAGTGATGCTACAATTGAATATTTAGCCAAGGCTTTAGAGGCGAACCCACGAGGTTGTTTTTTACAAATGGACGAACTCAAAGGATTTATAGTAACGTTCAACAGGCAACAGGGGAGCAATGCAGAACAAAAGATTTTATCACTATTTGACGGCACGCCAATAATTGACGGCAGAATGGGGAGAGAGTTAACGTATAGCGGACTAAATTCTTTACTAAGTATCACGGGAACAATCCAACCCGATGTTATACATAGGACGTTTAAAAATAGTCCTCAAAATGGATTTGTAGAACGTTTCTTATTTGCATATCCTGATGCAGAGCCTTTGCCGTGGAATCAATCCGCCACAAAAGAGATTAAAGACGAAATTCAACGTAAGTGGGGAAAAATAGTAGGTAACTTATTGAGTTTGGATAATGGAGATGCAGACGGTACTAATTCTGACGCTGGCTTTATACCATTTTCCAATAGTGCTAAAGATTTACTAATAAGATGGAATGGATTTAATACTGAAAGACAAAAGGAGAAACCCGAAGTAAATGCAATTTTAGGAAAATTCAATATTATCGTTCCACGACTAGCACTCATTTTACAATTGATAGCGGAAAGCGGAAGCCGTGAGATTAGCGAACTCAATACACAAAGAGCAATTCAGTTAGGGGAGTACTACATTCTGAATGCGTTAAAAGTTACTAATCTAATTAAGCATGGTAGCGAAGAAAGTGAGGACAGAACAGATGTAGCGAAAAGAAAACTTTATTCGTTACTTCCTGATGAATTTGAAACTAAAGATGCAACCGCTTTAGCTGGAGAGATTGACGTTAGTGTTCCTACAATCAAACGTTATTTGAATGACAATGATTTTTTTGAAAGTGCTGGACACGGAAAATGGAGACGTAAAAGTATAAAGTAAAAAACCCGTGATATTATTGATATTTTGATATTTTGCTCTCTCAACCCCTGATAAACACTAAGGTTTAGAAAATATCACTCAAAAAACGCAAATGATACTTTGATACTTTGAAAGTATCACTGATGATACAATGATACTTTGATGATATTTTGCAATCCTCGATGAATACTAAGGTTTAGACAGGTTTGTATCAAAATATCAATAATATCACTTAAAAAAAAGATATTATGATAGAATCAATTTTAAATAAGAAAATTTCAATGTTTCGTAGAGTGAGTGAACCGCAGAATCCTACGGAAGTCAATTTGTTTGAAGTGCTAACTTCTGATAAATATAAATCACTGGTAGAACAATGTTCGCAAATTACAGATAAAAAGGAGCGTAATAAATGGAAAGTAAAAAATGTTCCTGCAATTACAGTTAGTGGTACTTTCTCATATCGGAGCGAAAAGAATCTAATCAAACATAGTGGATTGATAGCTTTAGATTTGGACGGAGTGCATGATATTAACAAGCTGAAAGAAGATGTTTCTAAACTTCCATTTGTTGCGTATTGTGGAAAGAGTGTTTCTCAAACTGGATTATTTGCAATTATCCCAATTCCTGAAAGTAATATTCAAGAACACAGGGAGCGTTTTAATGCTTTAGAAAGGTTGTTTATTTCTAAGTTTAAAATAAGTGAATCATTTGATACAAGCGTTAAGGATGTTTCAAGATTAAGGTTTGTTAGTTATGATGCTGATGCTTATTTTAATCACGATGCAGATGTTTATACAGGTATTTTAAAGGAAAGCATAAGAGAGCAAGAAGTAAGCGTAAAAACGCAACAAAAACAATATTACAGACCGACTTATTTTAATAATAATACGCTGGAGAAAGTTTGGGAATGCGTGGACATTATCCAAGATAGAAAGCTGGACTTTGCTCCTGATTATGATACTTATATTAAGACTGGATTTGCTTTAGCAAGTTTAGGAGAGGACGGTAGGGAAATATTCCATGCAGTTTGTCAATATTCCACAAAGTACAATTATAAAGATGCTGATGTAGATTTTACTAATTGCCTGAAAACAGGGCGAAATATAAGTATAGGAACATTTTTTCAATTTTGTAATGATTATGGAATCCGATATTTAAACGAACGTGCTGTTCCTTTGAAAAGCTGGAAAGTATTCCACCCTCAAAAGGTTTTAAGCGTTCCACCTCATCACGAACCCACCACACCCACACAGATTGCCGTTATCGAAACAAAAGAGGAAAAGCAAACAATCCACCCACCCAAGAAAAAAGAGCCGTTAAATGTTATCGAAATAGATTATTCAGATTTACCATTTTTTGACGATGCACCAACGCCAATAGTTAAGAATGAATTTGACTACACAAAGGAAATTGAGGAGATTAAACAATTCTTTGAGAATACAGAGCTTCCGAAAGAATCCGTAAAATTAGACGTTTGCACGACCGTAACAGACTGTAAAAAGTTTTATTCAAGTCATATTCCAATTATTGAGAACTACAACGGAAAACGTATTGCACGACCGTATTTAGATAGGTTATTGAATTTGAAAAAATGGATTGAATCTAACAATCAAAACAAATGGTTATCACTCGATGAATTAAAAGCAATATTCAAACCTTGTTCAAATTATTATCCTGATGAAGTACTGGATCATATTAACAGGGAGCAATTAAAGGAACTGGAGAAAGATAATTTCTTTTCTTTTGATAAGAATGTAGGAGTTTATTTTTTGAGCAATTCCACGCCTTTTTAAATAAAATACTTCGGTTTGCTTCGCTAATTGAAAACCTCACAAAACCTCATATTCAAAACTTATCAAAACCTATCAAAACCTTACATTGAAAATAAAAAAAATTGGACGAATTGGACGCCATAAGGAGTAACACCCAAAACTTTACAAAACTTTACATTGAAAATAACTTTTTGCACGATTTGCACAGCATAAGGGAATAAGTATAAAAACTTTTGGACGAATTGGACACCCTTAAGAGAGCAAGTATAAAAATATTATTTTTCGTCGTTTTGTGAACTATAAGGTAGCAAAAAAAAAATACTTCAATATGTTTCAGAAAAACGGCAGTAGAGAGTAATTAAATAATTTGATTATATTTGTATCGTTATCATTACCATAATGGTAATATTTAGAATTTAAAAAGGTGCTGAAATATGCACCTTTTTTTGTTTTGATACAATTTTGATACATTTTTAATCAAATAAAAAACGCAACCACCTAAATAATAGATAATTGCGTTTTATGTTAGTGACCCTGGAGGGATTCAAACCCCCAACCGCTGGAGCCGAAATCCAGTGCTCTATTCAGTTGAGCTACAGAGCCATTTTCCTTTTTTTTATTTCTCAGTGCTCTATTCTACCGATAGCTATCGGCATGAGCTACAGAGCCATTTTCCTTTTTTTTATTTCTCAGTGCTCTATTCTACCGATAGCTATCGGCATGAGCTACAGAGCCATCTTAGTTGTTTTATAAACTTCCCTATAAAATAGTTAAGCTCTAATTTAAGTGGAGATTACCGGATTCGAACCGGTGGCCTCTTGCATGCCATGCAAGCGCTCTAGCCAACTGAGCTAAACCCCCAAGCGAACACAAAAATATTCTAATTTTTTGAATTAGCAAGGAGAAGATACCTCTCATTCATTAAGTGTAGAATAAATTATGGATTTATATTTTTTTACTCTTATAGAGCTGTCGAAAGTAAACCTTGCTAGCAACTCTTTTTAATAAGAGATCACTTAACTCATCAATAGGATTATCAGCAAGTTTGAAAATATTATTTACATGATTTTCGGGTAAATCAGCAAGGTAAAGAAGTTGATGTAGTCGGGTAGGAGAGGCTTCTGCTAAAATGCTAATTTCTTCCTTTAGATAGAACAAGAACTTATCATAAGTCTCCAGCTGATTTTCTGTTAACTGCAATTCCAATCCTATCTTCTGAAATTCTTTCTGAAGTTGAGCCAAAACTTGCTCAGCAAAATCAATTTGCTGGAATTGAGTAACAAGTTCTTGTTGATTTGTAAGTGAAAAATTTCCCATCTATTGAAATGTTGCGTAAAGTAAAGCAAAACTAACAGAATAATACTATTTTAGCGTTGAATTTTTACAAGATGAAAGTATTCAAATTTGGAGGAGCTTCTGTTAAATCGGCAGATGCAGTTAAAAACGTTCAATCAATTATTAGTCGTTATTCAGATCGATTGGTAGTGGTAGTCTCAGCTATGGGGAAAACAACGAACGCTTTAGAGGAAATCACAAAGGCATTATTTGATAACGATAAAGATATTTTTACAGAATTAGTTAATGAATGCCGCTATTTTCATCTTCAAATAATGAATGAACTTTTTGATGAAAATAACTTGTCTATTTTTGATGAGGTAAACCAAGTATTTGATAGCTTGATTGAAAAGAAAAATCAAGTAATTTCAGATAATTATGATTTTCTCTATGATCAAATTGTATCTTTAGGAGAGGTGGTGTCTACGTTGATTGTTTCCGCATATTTGGCACAAAAGAATGAGAAAGTATGTTGGAAGGATGCCCGTACCTTTTTACGCACAAATGACAAATACAGAGCTGCAAAAATAGATTGGGAGATCACACAACAATTTATAAAAGAGGAAATTTTTTCTTCGGATTGTCAAATAATAGTTACACAAGGATTCCTAGGACATACTGTAGAGGGAAATACCACAACCTTAGGGAGAGAAGGGTCAGATTTTACGGCGGCAATTATTGCTTATTGCATTCAGGCTGAGAGTGTGACAATTTGGAAAGATGTACCGGGTATGCTCAATGCAGATCCAAAATGGTTTAGCGATACAGTGAAACTGGATAAAATCTCTTTTAAAGAAGCTATTGAGTTAGCCTATTATGGAGCTTCAGTAATTCATCCCAAAACGATACAACCTCTGCAAAATAAGAATATTCCTTTATACATTAAGTCATTTATTCATCCAGCAGCTGATGGCTCAGTTATTCAGGAATCTATGGAGTTTGATGGATTAGTTCCTTCCTTTATTGTAAAAACAAAACAGATATTGTTATCTCTTACGCCAAAAGATTTCTCTTTTGTGGTAGAAGAAAATTTACGAGATATTTTCGAAAAGCTAGCCCAATTTGGAGCTCATATTAATGTGATGCAAAATGCTGCAGTTAGTTTTACAGTTTGTATGGATATCGATGCACATAAATTGGATGCGCTCATACAAGAATTCCAGAAGGAATATAAGGTGAAATATAATACCGAATTGGAATTACTTACAATTCGTCATTACGACCAAGAGACTATTGATCGCGTGGTTGGTGATAAAGAGATTTTAATGGAGCAACGAACAAGACATACGGTGCGTATTGTCATGAGATAATCACAATCCATAATAGGCTATCATCTTATCTGCTAGAACTTCACTCAATTTGTAATAACTTTCTACTGTCCAACCAGCTACATGTGGCGAGAAAATGATTTTATTTGAATTCACTAAATGACTAAACACTGAGTTTTGCGAATCTTGCATAGATTGTTCAAAAGAAGCACTTTCAAATTCCATGACATCTAAGCAAGCTCCTAAAACCTTTCCTTGTTCTATAGCATTTAGTAAAGCAGCCGTTTTTACAATTTTTCCACGTGCTACGTTGATGAGGTAAAATGGCTTTTTAAAAGAATTGAAAAAATGTTCATCTGCCATGTATATGGTTTCTTCAGTTTGAGGTATATGGAAGGAAAAAATATCAGCTTTCTCGAAAATTTCATGCATCGAAGCTTCTTTAGCGTATTGATTTCCATAATTCTTCTTGTATTTGTCGTAAGCTAAAACTTCTACATCAAAGCCACTCAATTTCTTTGCGAAGGCATTTCCGTTATTTCCATAACCTATAATTCCCACGGTTTTACCATCGAGTTCTAGACCTCGATTTCCCTCTCTATCCCAAATTCCTTGACGAACTTCTTTATCTCCCTGAAGCAGTTTATTAAATAGTGCCAATAACATAGCTAGAGCATGTTCTCCAACTGCATTTCGATTCCCTTCGGGCGCATTGAAGCAAACAATTCCTTGGCTTTCTGCATAGTTTAAGTCGATGTTTTCCAGTCCAGCACCACTTCGTAAAATAAATTTGAGATTAACTGCATATTGTAAAAAATCTTTATCCATGGGAAAACGAGAACGAATTACAATACCATCGAAAGAGGGAATTTCTTCTTTACATTTATCTCGTGACCAAGTGGTTCCGTCAACACAAGTTATTTTCTTATTAGTTAACTTTTCTTGTAGGATTGGATGGACTATATCTATGAATAGGACTTTCATACGTTTGATTTTAACAAAGGTAATAGTTTTAATAGGAGAATAAAAGAAGATTAAAATTTGACACCAATTATACACACATCATCTGTCTGCTCATTTTCCCTTTTCCATTCGTTAAACTTTTGAAGAAGGGTTTCTTTTTGTATGTTTAAATCCATGTGCTGTATTGCTAGGATTTGAATTTTTAATTGTGAAGATTTGAATTTTTTAGAATATTCTCCTCCAAATTGATCGGCATATCCATCCGTAAAAATGTAGATACTATCCCCTTGATTTAATTCAATATTATGAGAGGTAAAAGGAAGTGGTTTATCTGTTTTTCCAATGGCTTGTTTGTTGGATTTAATTTCTTCAATTTTTATACTGTCTTTTCGGATAATCCATAAAGGATTATTAGCACCACTCCATTGAAGTGTGTTTCCCGAGAGTTTACAAAGTGATATGTCCATCCCGTCTTGTACATTTTCTTCACTTTTTGAAAAATGCTCCACTACTAATTCTCGAGTTCTATCCAAAATCTTTCCTGTTTCTGTAATGTTATCTTCCAGTAAAGCTTTAGATAAAGAATTAGCACACACTACGCTTACCATAGCACCCGGAACACCATGGCCTGTACAATCTGCTGCTGCAAAATAGATAGAATCATTTACCTTTTCAAGCCAGTAAAAATCTCCAGCAACAATATCTTTTGGTTGGTAAAGCACAAAACTATTAGGAAGATTTTCAGTAATAATTCGTTGAGAAGGAAGAATAGCTTCTTGAATACGTTTAGCATAAGTAATGGAATCTGTTATTTCTTTGTGCTTTTCTTCCAATAAACGTTTCTGAGCAGATACGTTAGTGTGCAGCCTATTTATATCTCGGTTTCTACGAATAATAATTACTAGAAAAATGATAATTAATATCGTGATAATTATAACCCCAGTGAGCATAATCTTTTTCTGCTTTTCTTTGACTTGGAATAATTCATTTTGTTGTTGGAGAGACTCTATTTCCTTTTCCTTCTTTAAGAGTTGAAGATTTGTTTCGATTTCTTCATACTTAATAGATAATAATTCATTATCAATTATTTTGTTAATGGAATCATGTTTTTCTAAATAGTTAAGTGATAAAGAAAAATCTTTTTTCTCCTTGTAAATTTTGTAAAGCAAGCTATAAATTCCTCGAATGTATTCTTTGTTACCTAGTTTTTCTATAGGAAGTAGAATCTTTCTAGCAAAATACAGAGAACTGTCAACCTTTCCTATAGATAGGAGTATTTTACTTTGTAGAAGAGCTGTTTGATAATAATTGTTTTTTCGGCTTGTGGTATCTATGTGTAGAAGGGTTAGGTTTAAATATTTTTGAGCTTCTTTGTAGTCTTTTTTCTGTAAATATTGGTCCGTTATATTATTTAAAATAATGTCAAGTCCTCTGATATAATCTTGAGTTTCTTCAATGATTTTTTTAGCACTAAATAGATATATAATAGCTGAGTCTCTATATTGCGGTTTGGTGGGGTCTTTCTTAGCCATCTCACTATATGCCCCTGCCAAGGCATTAGATAGTTGTATAACACCCATTTTATCATTTATATTTTCATAAATCTTTAATGAATTTCTAAGCATATATAATTTGGAGAAGTTATTTTTTTGAATAGCTTCAATCCAGCCTATACCGTATAAGGCATAAGCGTATTCATTTGGGTATTTGATCGAGTCAGCAAAGTGTGCGGATTTTATATAGAAATCTTCTGCTTTCCCATATAGGGCCATTGCCCATAAGTAATCAGCAAATGCTTGCTGTGATTTAATAATATAAAGCGTATCATGTATTTCATTTGCGTAATCAATAAGATTGGTAGCGATGTCGTAAGTAGTTGTTAAATCATTTTTTCTACTTTTAATTGAAAAGATAATTCTATCCATAGAATCTCTATCCATCTGTGCAAAAGAAGAAAACAGAGGGAGAAGCAATAGTATGAATAATAGTTTTTTTACCATCATTATTTAATTCAATAATACTATTTAAAAATGAAATTTTAAATAGTTAGACTGTTTTTCTTTAAGAAATAAGGCTGCTCTTATTCCCTTTCTTTTCCATCCAGTTCTTTACAATAGGATTCATAATGATTACCAGCACTATGAAAGCAGCACCAAAATAAAATTTAGAATTTAAGATTTCATTTTCATGGAGTATAGGGATGGCTAGTAGGATGGAATATACAGGTTCTAAATTAATACTTAAGGAAGCAGTGAAGGCACCCAATTTATCTACAACCTCGATCATAAGTAGATAAGCAATTGAAGTACAAATCACGCTCAAAAACATCAGCCACCAAAAATCACTCATTGTCATTTGAAAAAAATGAGAGTCGAATTTCCCTTGAAATCCTAATATAATGACTAAAAAGAAAAATCCTGAGAACATTTCATAGAGGGTAATTGAAGAAGAGGATATTCCTTTTCTTTTCATCTTTAGATTGAACACTGAGAAACAGGCAGCTGTTACAGCAGCACATAATCCCCAGAAAACACCTTCTAGTTGCGTTGCATCAATGTTTCCAGAAACGAAAGCAATCCCTGCAATGACTAATAATCCAAAAATAAATTCTTGAATAGAAAATTTCTGTTTCATGACGATGGGCTCTATCCAGCTGACATGTAGTGTGGTTGTTGCTAAACACAAAACGGCAAGAGATGCAGATGAAACTTGGATGGCTTTGTAGAATAGGAGCCAGTGTAATGTTACTAATATCCCAATGCCAAATACTTTGATTGCAGATTTTTTATCACGAATGATGTAGTTTTTTCGTGTCAATGCTAAATAGAGAAACAAACTCAATCCCGATAAGATTAATCTAAAGAATACTATTTGATCAAAATTTAATTGGATGATTTTTCCCAAAATGCCTGTAAATCCCCAAATGAAGACGATTACATTCATTAATACATGATATTTTAAATTGGGAAACATGCCGGCAAATGTAATGTAAACAGTGAAATGATGTTTATGTTTTAGAAATATTATCTTTGCTTTATGAATTATTTTCAAGATAAAGTAATATGGATAACAGGTGCTTCTTCTGGGATTGGAGAAGAGTTAGCCAAGCAACTCTCGGTACTCGGAGGTAAATTAATCTTATCTGCAAGAAGTGTAGAGAAATTAGAAGCACTTAAAAATTCCATAGCGAATAGTGAGAATCATTTGGTTGTACCCATGGATTTAGCTGAAAATACTCATTTTGATGATTTAGCTAAGAAAGTGATTGATCGTTTTGGAAGAATTGATTTTGTATTCAATAGTGGAGGTGTTTCTCAACGTTCAGAAGTGAGTGATACTACCATGGAAGTTGATAGGAAAATTATGGAGGTTAATTATTTTGGAAATGTTGCTTTAGCAAAAGCTGTGTTGCCTTATATGCAACAACAAAAAAGTGGACACTTTATTGTTACTTCTAGTATCGCAGGTAAATTTGGTTTTTATTTGCGTTCGGCTTATGCTGCATCCAAGCATGCTTTACATGGATTTTATGAATCACTTTCTTTGGAAGAGGCAAAACACAATGTATTTGTGACCATTGTTTGTCCAGGAAAAATCAACACTCCTATCTCTGTGAGTGCTCTAACAGGAGATGGAACACCTCATAATGAAATGGATCACAATCAAGCAACAGGAATGTCTGTTGATGAGTGTGTAAGACAGATCATTAAAGCAACTGAAAAGAGAAAACGCGAAGTGTTGATAGGGAACAAAGAAATTTTAGCAGCTAAGATTAAACGTTTTTCACCTGCCTTATTTTGGAAAATAATTAAAAATCAAAAAGCGACATAATGAAGATACTGATGGTGTGTTTAGGAAACATTTGTCGTTCCCCCATGGCAGATGGCTTGTTGCGAAAGAAAGTTAAGGATAATAATTTGGATGTGGAGGTTGATTCCGCGGGAACAGGCGGTTGGCATGCTGGGGAATCACCAGATCCTCGTATGCAAAAAACGGCTGCAAAAAATGGAGTTCCTATTCATGAATTAGTAGCCCGTCAATTTCAGGTTTCTGATTTTGATACATTTGACCGCATCTATGTGATGGATAGAAGCAATTATACGAATGTACTAAAACTTGCAAGAAATGATAAAGACAAGGAGAAAGTAGATTTACTTTTAAACTTATCTTTTCCGGGGGAAGATCGTGAAGTGCCGGATCCATATTTTGGAGGACAGGATGGCTTCCAAGAGGTTTTTGAAATGTTAGATGATGCGACAACAATTCTTATCAATGAACTTGAAGAAAATGGCAACAGGTAAACTATATCTTCTCCCGACCTTATTGGGTTCTGACAATTGGGAACATGTAATCCCTTATGATGTCGTAAAAATCGCTAAAGAAACACGTTATTTTGCTGTAGAAGAGATTAAAACAGCACGTAGATTCCTTCGAAAAATAGATAGAGAATTCCCAATTGATGATTCTACATTTTTTGTATTGAATAAAAATACTCCTCACCATGAATTAGCTAAAATGCTAGTGCCTTTAAAAGAAGGGAAGGATGTAGCGATTATGTCTGAAGCAGGTTGTCCTGGAATAGCAGATCCTGGTGCAAATTTAGTTGCATTGGCACATCAACAGAATTTGTTAGTAATGCCATTGACAGGTCCATCTTCTATTTTGTTAGGATTAATTGGAAGTGGTTTTAATGGTCAGACATTTACTTTTCATGGCTATGTTCCAAAAGAAAGAAAGCAAAGAATCGATGCATTTAAAAATTATGAACGTTCCGCTAGTCAATCGGGACACACCCATATTTTTATGGAAACCCCATACCGAAACAATCATTTATTAGAAGATTTATTAAATGAATGTTTAGATACTACCTTTCTGTGTATTGCATGTGATTTGACACTCCCTAGCGAACAAATTCAGACTAAAACCATTAAAGATTGGCGAAAGAAAGCCTTTAGTTTAGAGAAACGACCTACCATGTTTTTGATAGGAAAACCGTTTGCTGGATAGTTTCCAAACTATAGTTGTAGTTCGAAAATAGATTCCGTTCGCTTTGTCCAATGCAGGGTTATTGTTGAAAAACAGATTCCGTTCGCTACTCAAATGCTACAAGCGATAATCATGGATGAAAAACAGATTCCGTTCGCTACTCAAATGCTACAAGCGATAATCATGGATGAAAAACAGATTCCGTTCGCTACTCAAATGCTACAAGCGATAATCATGGATGAAAAACAGATTCCGTTCGCTTCGCTCCGGAATGACATTTAAGCCTTAAATAAAAGGGAGAGGGGCGGCGAAGCCGCCCCCTCTCCCTCTAACTACGTTGATGGTTGTCATTCCGGAGCGAAGCGAACGGAATCTAACTTCCTTTCTATAAAGGTGATTGAGTCTCCAAAGCGAACGGAATCTAACTTCCTTTCTATAAAGGTGATTGAGTCTCCAAAGCGAACGGAATCTAACTTCCTTTCTATAAAGGTGATTGAGTCTCCAAAGCGAACGGAATCTAACTTCCTTTCTATAAAGGTGATTGAGTCTCCAAAGCGAACGGAATCTAACTTGCTTTCTATAAAGGTGATTGAGAATCCAACGTGGACTGAATCTGTATTAATAGAGGAGAAGATTTAGATGTACATATTTTTCGTTTCTTGAAATAATTTAGTTAAATTCATAAAAATGATAAAAACCACCTTTATGACTAAGTCGTATTATATTTATATCCTTACTAATTTTAATCGTACTACATTATATATCGGAGTCACTAATAATTTAGCCAGAAGATTAGAGGAACATATTTCACAAGAAAAAACTCAAAGTTTTACAGCAAAATATAATATTAAATATTGTATTTATTATGAGTTATTCACTGACATACGTATGGCAATTGCTCGAGAAAAGGAAATAAAGAAATGGCAACGAAATAGAAAAATTAAACTAATTGAAAGCCGAAATATTAGCTGGAAAACTTATGATTATAATAACTTCTTACTACAGCCTTTTGATTATCAAAAATAAGAGAAATCAAAAAAGACGAGATACCCCGCCTTGATTGTTTCCACAACGGAAATTATCCCTCCATTTTACAAAATAGAAGAGACATATTTTTCAATAATCCTCTGTTTTGTGTTAGAAGAGTTTATTAACTTGGATTTATGATAGCCGAATTATTTTCAGAGTCGCCTTCCTTTCTCAATTTTTTCAGATTATTTTTTAATTCAATAGTTTGCTCATTAAATTCGACCTTAGATAAGTGCAAATAATCTTCAAAGTTCTCGCTATTGCGGGCTAATTTACGAAGTGAATCTCGATCTGTTTTTATGAATAACTCGCTTTGTTTAACGACTTCTTCGTGCTTGAATCCAAGACTTTCTAACATTAACCCTCCTAGGTGTATAGCTGAAAAGAAGGTCTCACGATAGACTTCATCGTATCCCTCTTGTAAATATTCGTATGCTATTTTTCTATTTTTTGCACGAACAATTACTTTTACTTTGGGAAAATTTTTCTTCATAATTTCTAAGAAGCGCTGATTTTCTGAAGCAGGATCAAGTGCTGCAATAACATATTCAGCTTCTTCTATATGAATTGTTTTAAGTATATTTAGAGAAGTTGCATCTCCAAAAACGACCTTAAATCCTAATTTCTTTAAATCGTCAACATGGTCAGAATCATTGTCCATGACAAGCGGTTGGATATCGTTTGCTTGCAACATTCTGCCAATGGTCATTCCAAAATCTCCAAATCCTGCTATTACTATTTTCTTTTTTGCAGAAGCCTCAGCTACATTTTCATAATTATTCTTGGTAGTCACTTTTGCTTTAAAGCCAAGTGCTGGTGAAATCCAACGTTCATTTAATAGCAATAATATAGGCGTAATTACCATAGATAATGCGGTAGTTGCAATCAGATAATCATACCATTCATTCGTTAATAAATGAGTAGTTTTCCCTAAAGCAAGAATTACAAAGGCAAACTCGCCAATTTGAGAAAGTAAAATCGCAAATAGAAAGGATTGATCCTTTGGAAATTTCTGCCATCTTCCAATGGCTAATAAAACGATTCCTTTGATAAGAATAGATCCAACTAATATTCCAGAAATTAATAATGGTTTATGAGCAATTACCGTAAAGTTAATTGTTGAACCCACAGCAATGAAGAACATCCCAAGGAGGAGGGCTTTAAATGGCTCAATATCACTTTCTAATTGTTGTTTATATGGGTTGTTTGCTAAAACGACTCCAGCAATAAAAGCACCTAAAGCTGCACTTAATCCAACTTGTTCCATGAGTAGAGAAACTCCCACAACCAATGTAAGCGCTGATGCTGTGTAAATCTCTTTGATTTGTAGCTTTCCTACCATCTTGAATACAGGGTTCACAATGTAATTTCCCACCAAAAAAATGATCGAAATAGCCCCCAAGATAGCCAGGGTTCTCATGAAGACAGGAGCATTTTCTAACCAGTCGCTTGCGTTAGCTGGGTTAGAAGATACTGTTCCTCCTACAGCTAACAATGGAATGATAGCTAAAATAGGAATAACGGATACGTCTTGAAATAACAAGACAGCAAAACTTGATTTTCCAGTTCGAGTTTTACTTAAACCACGTTCTGATATGGTTTGGAGAATAATGGCGGTAGATGACATCGTAATCACAAAGCCAATAGTTAATGTTGTTCCAAATGAAAAATCAAATATAAAATATGCAATAACTGAGATGAGAACAGTGGTTCCTATTACTTGGAATAATCCTAAGCCTAGAATTTCTTTTCTGCTCTCCCAAAATTCTTTTGGGTCTAAACTTAACCCAACCAAGAAGAGCATCATTACTACACCAAACTCGGTGATGTGCATAATTCCTTCTCCATCGTTGCCAATAAATTTTAAAACAAAAGGACCAATTAGAATTCCAGCAAGTAAATAACCTAAAATGGAACCCATTCCTAATTTCTTCGAAATGAGCACACAAACAACTGCTGCAAAGAGAAATATAAAAGCTTGTGCTAAAACGCTATCCATTTAGTTTAAAATTATTTTCAGTAGTTTAAAATTTTAAAGGTTAATTCTAATACAAATTTAATAGGATAATTGTTCACAAAGAATAAATTTCTTTAAAAAAAAAAGTATCTTTCGAGAAGAATTTAAAAATGAAGTTTTGTTAGCAGGAATTATTTGGACAGTTGATTCACAATTGATAGATGGGCTAAATACCCCTAATCTATATGGGTTACTTTTCGTTTCAGGTTTAATTATTGGTTATTTCGTGATTAAACGCATGTTTAAACAAGAAGGTATACCCGAAGATTTTTTAGATAAATTACTTGTGTATGTTGTGATAGCGACGATTGTAGGGGCTCGTTTAGGGCATGTGTTTTTTTATGATTGGCATTATTACAAAGACCACCTATCTGAGATTCCTATGGTTTGGGAAGGAGGTTTAGCTAGTCATGGTGGTGCTATTGCTATCTTGATTGCATTATACCTATACAGTAAGTTCGTTTCTAAGCGTAGCATGTGGTGGATATTAGATCGAATTGTAGCTCCTATTGCGATAGCAGGTTGTTTTATTCGATTAGGAAATTTAGTGAATCATGAGATTACTGGAATTCCAACTGATTTACCTTGGGGCTTTAAATTCATGCATGAAAGTCAGGAGGATATGATTTTAATCAATGGAAGATATGAGCATGTTTATCGCCATCCAGCTCAGTTGTATGAATCAATGGCTTATTTATTAAGTTTTGGTATTTTAATGTATATGTATTGGAAAACTAATTTGAAAGAAAAGAGTGGTTTCATTTTTGGGTGGTTCTTAATTTTCATTTTTGGTTGGAGATTTATTATTGAATTTGTAAAAATTGGTCAAGCGGAAAGAGATGCAGGAATGTTAATCAATACGGGTCAAATATTAAGCATTCCGTTTGTAGTAGCAGGAATTGTTATTGTTATTTTGGCAAGTAAGAAGCTACTTAATCCGAAAAATGAGATTGTTCAGAATAAAAATTGAGAATTGATAGTTAGTTCAAAGGATGAGTGAAATTTGGTAATAGATTCCGTTCGCTTGGTGTATTCTTCAAACGATAATCATGGGAGAAGAATAGATTCCGTTCGCTTCGCGTATGCTACAAACGATAATCATAGTTGAAGAATATATTCCGTTCGCTTTGCGTATGCTTCAAACGATAATCATGGGAGAAGAATAGATTCCGTTCGCTTTGCGTATGCTTCAAACGATAATCATGGGAGAAGAATAGATTCCGTTCGCTTTGCTCCGGAATGACAACCGTCAAGGTAGTCAGAGGGAGAGGGGGCGGCTTCGCCGCCCCCTCTCCCTTATTATTTAAGGATTAAGTGTCATTCCGGAGCAAAGCGAACGAAATCTAAATCCCTTTTCCGTAACGGTGTTTGAGAGCCGGTATCGAACGGAATCTATCCTCCTTTCAGTAACGGTGATAGTTAGTTCAAAGCAAACGGAATCTAAACCCTTTCCGTAATGGTGATTAAGATCCCAAAGAGAATAGAATCACAGCTCTTTATAAATCAGATAAGGATGAATAAAATGCGAACTAATATTATTTCCTTCTCCCTTTGATTACCATTTAAAAGTATCAATCATTAATCTCCCTATGTATTATCTGAGAGCCCCTAATACGTCAACGCTCTATTCAAACCAGCTTGGAACAAAACACGTGGAGGTCTTGCTTCTTTCTTATTGTGAATAGGTAACCCTTCTTTGTTTAACATGGGATAATTAGGATCTGGTTTTCTTAGTTTTTGAGGTACAAATCTCTTATCATGAATCATCTTATTCTGAAGAATATCTCGAAAACGTTCACTGTCAAAACCTACTTCTGCGGAAATGGAATTACCCCAAAAAATAAGATAATCAACAGAAGCACTTATAATTCCATGACTGTATCGTCCGTATAACTTGTCTCTCAAATCTTTATATCCGTATGCATAAAGACTATCAGGTGTATTGAGTAGTTTGGTATTTCTAGTATCTCCTGTCCAAAGTTTGGTATGAATGGAAAGATTATAAAATTGATTGTGATAATTTATCCCAAGGTAACTCGTTCGAAAACGATCACTTCCTTTTCCAATAAACAAATCATTCTCCATGAGTAAACTGAATTGTTCTATGTGTAGACCAAATCCAGCAGAACTTTGAGAACTCCCTGCATTGTCTAAATACCATAGATAATTATAGGCAATCCCATATTGATAAGAAGTTTGATGATTTAATCCGTCCAATATAAACTGTGGGATAGCTGTACGTTTTCCTCCCATTAAGGCTACTCCAATATTGAATCGTGTTTCGATAAAATCAGATCTTCCTCCTATATTTAACATATTAAAACGAAGATTTAAACCTGTGTTTGCCTGTACAAATTGATAGTTGTAATAGCCTTGAATTTTAATCCCAAAATTCTGAATGTGCGTTCCTAATTCGGAGCTAATACCAATCTGAACTCCCCAATCTTTTTCTCGATAGAATTGAGCGTTTAGATTACTGTAAGATAGCAGTAATTGTATAATAAAGGTAATAAGGAGAATCGTGTTTTTCATTTATTCTGAGACTTCGTAGGCCCCTATATCTGGCACAGGACCTCTTACATCACAATCAATATCAAAAGTCGTGCTATACACAGCGTCACCAGCATCAATACAAGGGGAGGTGCTCTTAATCTTATACTTCATATCCTCAATGCTTTTGAATTTTGGATTCTTATTCCACATATTATTGATGAATTTAGAATTATTGATAGCATCTTTTTGTTTGATACAATTTGTATTAAACTCATAATCGATTGTTACACCGTTTGTGTTTAGCGTATCAAAGGCAATCTGATATTCTCCTCCTCCATAAATAATCGAATTATAAAAGGCATTTTCGTTGATGCTACCAACATAGGTAATTCCATTGCTACGTGTGAAATAATTTTTAATCGCAACAGCAGGTTTGCTTCCATCTGAGCCCCAGCTTAAAAATTGAGAGTGACGGAAATTACAATCTCCACCTTCCAAAACAAAATAAGCATACACATCGTTGTCGTGGATATTTAAGTTCTCTCCATAAATTCTTCCTCCAGAATAATTAAAGATACCATAACTAGCATGATTGTAAATCTCTGTATTGGTAACTTTTAAGGTGTAATCAGAGTTGGAAGGGTCATCTCCATAAACATGAATTCCGGCAGTTCCATTCTTAATAATGCAATGATTAATTGTGGAAGTCCGCGCATGATCCATGTAAATTCCATAATACTGTCCCTTAACATCTTCATAAAAAGATTCTAAGCGGTCTCCTTGGAGGATTACGGGATCCGTACAGGAACCATCTATGATTAAGGTTCCTTTATAGTTAAATAAAAGTGCATTTTTATGTAGATATATTTTAGTCCCTGCCTGAATTGTAAGTGTTTTTGCAGAATCTACAGCAGCATAGTCGTAGATAACATGGGGTTTATCATTTGGCCAGATTCCTTCATTGGTATCTTTATAATGGAAATACGCATTTTGTCCCCAAGCGGCTAGTTGAACATGTTGTGTTTTTCCATTGGTTTGGAATTCTACTTGATCCTCTACAATAAATGGGGTAGTCTCTGAGTTTTCACCGAGTGTAACTTCCACAAACATAAATAAGCTATCTTTTGAGGGAATGGTTACATCAGTAAAAACAAGTCCCGAAATACCGTCTAAGTTTACACGAAAAGGAGATGCTTTCCCTCCTTTAAGGATGACTTTATCAATTTTAATTGCTTGGTTAGATTTGTTATAAATTTTAAATCTCTTTGTTGTGGAGCCAATTGTAGTGAAGATAGTATCAAAAACTAAAGTATCTGTTGAAAAAGATAAGGAGTCTTTAGAAAACAAATCTTTCTTTTTACATCCAGTAAGCAACTGAATACCAAAGGCTAATCCAAGGACAAATGCTATGAGTAATACTTTTTTCAAGTTATTCCGTTTTTCAGGTGCTAAATTAACGAATTTATATTAGTTTTATTTCGTTGAAGAAAGAAGTTAAAATCAAAAGAGAATTTTTCAAATCATAAAGCGTTATTGAATATATGAAATTAGACTTTTCTTTTATAAATAAGCGAGCACCTCAAAAAGGAAGAGTGATAGTAGCGGATCCCTTCTCTAAGGGAGATTATTTTGAGCGCTCAGTAGTATATTTATGTGAACATAATGAAGAGGGAACCTTTGGTTTTGTGTTGGATAAATACTTGGATTTTAATTTGTCGGATATTGCTAAGAATTTCCCTGAGATTGACACAAGAATTAGTGTAGGAGGACCTGTTCAGACTGAAAGTATTTTCTTTCTTCATACATTGGGAGAACGCATTGAGGGGAGCATGGAAGTAGGAAATGGAATCTATATGGGAGGAGATTATGATTCAGTTATTCAAGGATTGCGCGATGAGTCTATTCAATCTTCAGAGGTAAGATTCTTTTTAGGTTATTCAGGGTGGGATCCAAACCAGTTGGAAGATGAAATTAGTCGAAACAATTGGATAGTATCTACTGTAACCAATGTTTGGGAAATTATGGATACATCTTTAGAGGACTTATGGCAGCGTTTTATGAAGAGAGAAGGGAAAAAATATGAAATTCTTTCCAAGGCACCAATTGATTTTATAGATAATTAAAAGTAGGATGGGCTATACACAGAGTGAGTTTCGTAAGTTGACTGTGGATCAAAAGTACCAGATTTTAAAAGAGCAGGGGGATTACATTGGAGGGAGAGTTTTTGGTAGTCACTGGGTATATCTCTACGCTTTAGATGGGTTCTTTGTGGAAATGTGGGTTATTATAGCAATTGAAAAAATACAATGGATTGAAATTCAAGATAATCAAACTATTTTGAATGAATATACAAGAGAGATAGACATTAAAAAAGATTTGAATTTATAAACTAATAAAATATGAAATTTTTTATAGACACAGCAAACTTAGCGGAAATCAAAGAGGCAAACGATTTAGGAATTTTGGATGGTGTAACTACAAATCCTTCATTGATGGCTAAAGAAAATATTACAGGAAAAGAAAATATCTTAAAGCATTATAAAGATATATGTCAAATCGTTTGTGGACCAGTAAGTGCTGAGGTGATTGCTACGGATTATCAAGGAATGATAGAAGAAGGACAAAAACTTGCAAGTATCCATCATAATATCGTGGTTAAAGTACCTATGACATTGGATGGAATTAAGGCTATTTCTTATTTCTCAAAAAATAAAATTAAGACAAATTGTACGCTCATTTTTTCACCGGGGCAAGCTCTATTAGCCGCAAAAGCTGGTGCTAATTATGTTTCTCCTTTTTTAGGGAGACTGGATGATATTTCTGCTGATGGTTTAGCATTGATTGCTGAGATTCGTCAGATATTTGATAATTATGATTTTGAAACAAAAATATTAGCAGCTTCGATTCGTCATCCGATGCATATTATTGATTGTGCTAAAATTGGAGCAGATGTGGCTACTTGCCCATTAAAACCTATTCTTCAATTAGCGAATCATCCACTAACAGATAGAGGACTAGAGCAATTCTTGGCTGATTATAAGAAGGGGAATTCATAAAATATAAACATGCTTTCCATACTAATTCCTGTTTATAACCATAATTGTGTGCGTCTTGTTAAAGATCTTCATTCACAAGGAATGATGTTAAATATTCCATTTGAAATCATAGTTTTAGATGATATTTCCTCTTTGTTTCTTGAAGAAAATGACGCCATAAATGAATTAGAAAATGCGCGATTTATTGGTGCAAAAGAGCATCTTGGTCGGGCAAAAATCAGGAATGAACTCAGTAGAATGGCAACGTATGAAAATTTATTATTTATCGACTCTGATGCACAAGTTGATCATTCTGATTTCTTAAAAAACTATTTACAACACCTTTCGAAGGCGGATGTGTTGGTTGGCGGGATGAAATATGCGCTAACACCACCAATGAATAATGTGTTGAGATGGTATTATGGAAGTAAACGGGAAGATTTACCTGAGAAAATTCGTAATCAACATCCCTATCGTTCAATCATAAGTTTTAATATCTTAATCAAGAAACATGTGTTTTCAAACTATCCCTTTGACGAAACCAATATTGAGGTAACAAGTAGTTATGGTCATGAAGATACACTGTTAGGTTTGATATATAAGCGTCATGCTGTCTCAATTCTTCACATTGACAATCAGTTGATTCACGACTATAAGGAAACAAATGAAGGTTTTTTAAGAAATAGTCTTATTGCAGTTGAAAAATATGTTCGTTTCCAAAAATTCAGAGAAAAAGAAGTGGTTAGTCAAATTAAAATCTTCAAAATATTTGAGTTATCCAAAAAAATGGGATTGTTAAGAGTATTTGATTTTCTTTATAAAAGAAATAAAGAAAAAATGAGAGCTAATTTGTTAAGTCAACACCCTTCGTTAAAAACATTTGATTTTTACAGACTTTATTACCTTGCTCATTTCTATCTGAACAATACCGACTTATTGGAGAAGTAGGAATAGATTTTGAAAAAATAAAGAGACCTTCCTGGCAGAAGATCTCTTTATTTACCTAACTTACTTAACCTAACTAACACTACTTATAAACTACTTAACTTCAATCTTTTTTATAATTTTCTTTTTCAATTCTGGTTTGGGTACGATTACTCTTAGTACACCGTCAATGTAATCTGCTTGAACAGATTGTACGTCAATATCTTTTGGTAAAGTAAAAGAACGTCTAAATGAACCGTATGAAAACTCTCTTAGCGTATAATTTTCCTCTTTAACTTCATTTTGAGCTTTAGCTTCACCACTTATTGATAATTTGTTTCCGTCAATTTCTATATTGATGTCTTGTTTGTTAATTCCTGGAACGGCTAATTCAACTACATAATCATTCTCTCGCTCTAAAATATTTACCGCTGCTTCATTAAATTTTGAAGGTTGATGCGTTCTGAAAAAGTCATCTGTAAAATCTCCTAAGAATGAAGGTAAAAATCCGCTGTTTCTTCTAGTTACTTCCATGATCGTATATTTTTAAATTATTAATCAATTTTTTCTAGGATTAGTCAAGTATTGTACCAATGCATTTTTGATAAGATAATAAGAAAAATAGGCAGAAAGTAATATGGAAAAAATGACAAATAGTCATTTCAGAATAAAATTAAGCGACAAAACGTCAGCTACGCAGCTCTCTTTTTGCTTATAAAAAGAAGTCCAATAAATGTGATTACACCATTAATCACCAATAATTCCAATCCAATTTGGAAATCACCAAAGATACTTGCTTGATAGTGATCTATGAGATAGCTAAGGGTTGGAGCAATAATACAAATAAGAGGAACCCATTTATCTATTACTTTTCGTTGTGTAAAAATTCCAAAAGCAAAGAGACCGAGTAAAGGTCCATAAGTAAATCCAGCTAATTTCAGAATCAACCAAATCATGGATCCATCATCAATTACCTTAAATAGGAGAACCATTAGAAGGAAAGAAAGAGCTACAATTAGATGGACATTCTTTCTGATTTTTTTCTTTTTTGTATCATCCCATTCGTTACGTTGATTGATTCCGAGAATATCAATACAGAAAGAAGAGGTGAGAGCAGTCATAGCGCCATCAGCACTTGGAAATAGAGCAGAAATTAAAGCAATAATGAATATTAAGGAAATGATGCCCGGCATGTGTTCTAAGGCAATTTCAGGGAACAAAGCATCTCCCGTAGCATTCACGCTTTCTTGTCCAGCATATAGATGTAGTAATCCTCCTAAATATAGAAATAGACCAATAACAAATAGCATAATGAATCCTAGGGTGACCATATTTTTTTGTGAATCTTTAAGGTGGGTCACTGAAAGGCTCTTTTGCATCATTTCTTGGTCAATACCTGTCATGGTAATAGTGATAAATGCACCAGCTATAATTTGTTTCACAAAGAAATTTTTCTCCATTGGGTTAGTCCCGAATATTTGAGTAAATCCCTCGTTGTGCATTAGACTTAGACTTTCTCCAAAGCTCAAATCCATGTGTGTAAGAATATAAATAGTGCAAATAATTAGTCCAGCCAGCATGAAGGTAGTTTGCAAGGTATCTGTCCAAACAATAGTTTTTACACCACCTTCATAAGTGTAAAGTAATATCATGACAATGGCGATAATGGTTGTAGCAATAAAAGGCACGCCGAGTTTTGCCAAAATAGTTATTTGAAGAATATTCACGACTAGATAAAGACGTGCAGTTGCGCCAACTAAACGAGAAACAATAAAGATAGTTGCACCCGATTTTTCTGAGACCACTCCCATGCGTTCACGTAGATAGCTATAGATGGAAGTTACTTTTAACCGATAATAGAGAGGTAAAAGAATATATGCAATTACGATATATCCAATAAAATATCCAATAGTAATTTGAAAGTATCCAAAATTATCTTTTCCTACTGCTCCTGGAACGCTAACAAAGGTAACTCCTGATAAAGAAGACCCAATCATTCCAAAAGCAACCAGCATCCAGTTGCTATTTCTGTTTCCTATGAAGAAGGCATCATTATTACTCCCTTTTCCAGTCCAATAAGAAACAAAAAGCAAGAATGCAAAATAAATTACAACAACGGATAATAAAAGAATAGGGGACATGTAAATGATGTTGGGTTTAAGCGCCTAATTTTCGAATCAGTTCATTTATGGTGTTTTCCCAATAATGCTGTACTTCATCCATTTCATAATCAAAGGCAAAACTAGTTACGTTTAAAACCACAGCTTTTGTCATAGGATCTACATGAAATTTAAGTTCCACATACGAATCTATATCTTCTTCTTCATCTTCTATCCATCTGAATTTGATGAATTCTCCTTCTTTCTTGCCAAGTAGTCTAGCTTGTTCTTCACTTCCATTCCAAATAAAAGTATATATGTCATCTTTAATATTTACATCATCAGCAAACCACTCGCTTAACCCACCAGGAGTCATGATCATATTACTTAGAATCTTAGTAGAAGTCTTCAATAAATACTCTTGTTCAAATTTAATTTTCGACATATCCTATACTAGTTAAGGTTATATTTTGAATGTCTGCAAGATAGCAAAAAAAAATGGAATCTGATGTGGATATAATGTGGGTTTAAAGACTTTCTTTCAACGACTTTTCAACAAAAAACACAAAAAAAAAGAGCTGCCTATAATTAGACAGCTCCCCAATATAAAATATGTTTGTTTACTCTTTCTCTTGAAAGTTAGCCAATCTGTATGCGATGCCGACACCTAGTACTTGTTTGAACTGAGTTCTTGGACCTACGTTTCCGTTTCTATCAGTGATATCAATATCATCGTCATAGATAAGATTTAATTGTAGGTTAGCAGAGAACCATTTGTTGATTTTAAAGTCCATGATTAACTCACCATAAACATCAATATTTTGTGGATTTTCTAAGTAGTTAGAGAAGAATTCCCATCTTGTTTTTAAGTTGATATTCTTCATGATTTCTTTTTTATAAGAAACTCTCGCATAAGCACCTAGCTCAGCTCTGAAACGACTTCCTTTTTTGATCATTGTTCCCATGGCATCGTATTCAGCAGCTTCAACCCCAAAAGCACCAGCATCAGCTAAAATTTGATTATTTACAAAAGTAAATTTAGCAGTTAGCGGTGATAACATAGCTTTAAAATTATCATTTGGGATATATTCGATACCCAGAGATAATGTAGCATATCCAGGAGCCATGAAAGTAGATGTACGAACAGAATCATTTGGATAAGCGAATCCATCTAAATATTGAGTTCTAAATCCTCCAAGTAAAGATAAGTACCATGGATCTTTTAAGCCATAAGAAACAGTTGATTGGATATCTAATACGTCATCTGTTTTTTGTAGTTTTTCATCAAAATATTGAATACCTCCTAAACCAGTAGAAAGAGCATTTGCCCATTTGATTTTTCCTTTTGAATAATCAGCACTTGCATTAATGAACCCAAGACCTGAAATGTTATTTCTACCCCCAGCAGCCCAGTTAGTAAATGATGATTGGGTAATGTTGAGGGAAAAGATACTTTCTAATTTCCAATTTCCTGGAGTTTTTTCAGCTGATGGAGCGGGTGCAGATTCCTCTTGCCCGAATACATTGAAAATAAGTAGGGTAGATAGTGTTAAGATAGATATCAATTTTTTCATTTTTTCATTTTTTTAAAAATTTCGTGCAAAGGTATGAGTATTTTAAAGAATTTCAAAATGGAAGTTTAATAATTGCGTGAAAGTTGGAGGTGAGTCCCAAATTATGATTGTAGTTTAAGAGTAGGATCTGTTCACTACGCTTTGGTAGCAGAGTGGTGGTTGTAAAATAGATTCCGTTCGCTACGCTCCGGAATGACATTTAAGCCTATAATAAAAAGGGAGAGGGGGCGGCGAAGCCGCCCCCTCTCACTACCCACGTTGAAGGTTGTCATTCCGAAGCGTAGCGAACGGAATCTAACCCTATCCGTAACGGTGATTGCTATTCCGTAGCGGACTTAATCCGTAATATTATAGGAGAAGATTTAGATGTATATATTTTTGTTTATTTAAATAATTTAGTGTTAAATTCATAAAAATGAAAAAACCACCTTTATGTCTAAGTCGTTTTATATTTATATCCTTACGAACTTTAACCGTACTACATTATATATAGGAGTTACTAATACTTTAGTAAGAAGATTGAGAGAACATATTTCTCAAGAAAACACTCAAAGTTTTACAGTAAAATATAATATTAAATATTGTGTTTATTATGAGTTATTCACGGATATTCGTATAGCAATAGCTCGGGAAAAGGAAATAAAGAAATGGCATCGTATTAGAAAAATTAAACTAATTGAAAGCCGAAATATTAACTGGAAAACCTTTGCTTATAATAGTCTTTTATTACAATCTTTCGATTATCAAACTAGGGAATAAAAAAAGACGAGTTGCCCCGTCTTAAATGTTTTCACAACGGAATAATCCTTATTGTGAATTGCTTTCGTATTCCAAATATAAGAATTAAAATAAAATAATGCATTATAAGTATATTTTTTTTTATTTTAGAACTCATGTAAATATAAGAAATATGGCTAAGAAGATATTAGGATTGGATTTGGGAACGACAAGTATAGGTTGGGCATATATAATTGAAGGTGAAAAGTCAGAAAATTCATCAATCGAACAGATTGGTGTGAGAGTTAATCCGCTAACTGTAGATGAACAAAATGATTTTGAAAAAGGAAAACCATTATCAACAAATGCCAATAGAACTTTAAAGAGAGGTGCTAGAAGAAATTTGGATCGCTATCAAGATAGAAGAAAGAACTTGATTCAAATTCTAAAGGATTCTACTATTATTAACTTAGATTCTACTTTGACAGAAGATGGAAAAGACACCACTTTTGATACGTGGAGAGTTAGAGCAAAATCAGTTTCCGAAAAAATAACAAAAGATGAATTTGCTAGAGTTTTATTAGCTATTAATAAAAAACGAGGATATAAAAGTAGTCGGAAAGCAAAAAATGAAGATGAAGGTCAAGCTATTGATGGGATGGCAATTGCGAAAAGATTATACGACGAACATTTAACACCAGGTCAATTTGTTTTTTCAATTTTAAAAAGTGGAAAAAAATATGTACCTGATTTTTACCGTTCAGATTTACAAGCTGAATTTGATACTATATGGAATTTCCAAAAACAATTTCATCCTGAAATCCTGACAGAAGAATTTTATCAAGATTTAAAAGGAAAGGGACAACGAGCAACTTCTGCATTGTTTTGGGTAAAATATGAATTCAATACTGCTGATATTAAAGATCTGGAAGATAGCCTTTTAAATGAAAGAACAGCAAAATTAAATCTCAGAGATAAAAAGAAACTACAAGCTTATAAATGGAGAAGCGAAGCAGTAACCAAAAAAATGGAAAGAGAACAGTTAGCTTATGTTTTAACTGAAATCAATAGTAATTTGAATAATTCGAGTGGATATTTAGGTGCTATCTCTGATAGGAGCAAGGAGCTGTATTTTAATAAGGAAACTGTTGGTCAATATCTCTATAAGCAACTAAAAGAAAATAGACACAATAAATTAAAAAATCAAGTTTTTTATCGTCAAGATTATTTAGATGAATTTGAAGCAATTTGGACTGAACAATCTAAACACTATCCTGAATTAACTGATAAATTAAAATCTGAAATAAGAGATGTAGTCATATTCTATCAACGAAAATTAAAATCTCAAAAAGGGCTTATTTCCTTTTGCGAATTAGAAAGCAAGAAAATCATTGTTAATGGGAAAGAAAAGAATGTAGGTTTACGTGTTGCACCAAAATCTTCTCATTTATTTCAAGAATATAAAATATGGCAACGATTAAATGATGTTGTTGTACGAAAAAAAGGTAGTAAAAAACGAAAATTAGCTAAAGATTTAAAATTAACAGATGAGGAAAGAGAACTTTTTGCATTGGGTAATGATGAAAAGCAACTTCTTTTTAATGAATTAAATTTAAAGGGAAATATTTTAGCAAATAAGGTTATTGAAATTCTGGGACTCAAGCCAAGTGAATGGGAAATTAATTTTACCGCTTTAGATGGTAATCTGACAAACAGAGAATTATACAATGCTTTTCTAAAAATAATTGATTTAGAAGGTTATGATGTAAAAGATATTTTAAAAGTTAAATCTAATAAAGATGAAGTTGAATTAGATGATTTAAGTGTTTCTGCAGATAATATTAAAGAGATGGTTAAATCTATTTTTGAGTCTTTAGAGATAGATACATCTATTCTGGAATTTAATGCAGAATTAGATGAAAAATTATTTGAAAATCAAGCCTCTTATCAACTATGGCATTTACTATATTCATATGAAGGAGACAATTCTCAAAGTGGAAACGAAACACTATATAGTTTATTAGAGAAGAAATACAATTTTAAAAGGGAGCATGCCCAAATTCTTGCTAATATCGTTCTACAAGATGATTATGGTAGTTTGTCAACAAAAGCATTGAGAAGAATTTATCCTCACATTAAAGAGAATAATTATAGCACCGCATGTGAGTTAGCTGGATACCGACACTCCAAACATTCTTTAACCAAAGAAGAGTTAGAAAATCGACAATTAAAAGATAAGCTGCAATTGCTACCTAAAAATAGTTTACGAAATCCAGTTGTAGAAAAGATTCTTAATCAAATGGTAAATGTTGTAAACACATTGATTGACAAAGAAAACGATAAACTAGAACAAAAAGGCTTACCAAGAAATTTTCATTTTGATGAAATCAGAGTGGAACTAGCTAGAGAGCTAAAAAAGAATGCTGCTGAACGAAAAGAATTAGATCAACAAGTTAGAAATGGGAAAACACGTAATGAAAAAATTGCAAAAATTATTCAAACAGAGTTTGGCATTCCTAACCCTACAAGAAATGACATTATTCGTTATCGTTTATATGAAGAATTAAAAAACAATGGGTATAAAGATTTATATACAAATACCTATATAAATAAAGAATTAATATTTAGTAAAGAAATAGATATTGAGCATATAATTCCTCAATCACGTTTATTTGATGACAGTTTTTCTAATAAAACATTAGCATTTAGAAAAGATAATCTAAAGAAAGACAATCGGACTGCTACTGATTATATTAAAGAAGAGTTTGGAGAGGCTAACCTTGAAGCATTTGAACAAAGAGTTGAAAACCTCTATAAGTTAGCTCAAAAGAACCCTGAGGAAGGGATTTCTAAGGCGAAGTATAAGAAATTATTGATGACACAGAGCGAAATCGGAGATGGTTTTATTGAGCGTGATTTAAGAGAAACACAATACATTGCTAAAAAGGCAAAAGAGATGCTTTTTGAAATCACAAAGGCAGTCGTTTCAACATCTGGAAGTATTACAGATAGGTTAAGAGATGATTGGGATTTAATCAATGTAATGAAAGAAATAAACTTTCCTAAATACCGAGCTTTAGGATTGACAGAGTGGCAAGAGCGTAAAGGAGGAAAAAAAGTAGAAGTAATAAAAGATTGGACAAAGCGAAATGACCATCGCCACCATGCAATGGATGCTTTGACAGTTGCTTTTACAAAAAGAAGTCATATTCAGTATTTGAATAATCTGAACGCAAGAAGAGGAGATAAATTTGAAGATGGAATTAGGAATACGGATGATAATTATTCCATTGAAACAGCAGATTTAAAAATATCTACAAATGATGTGCTTGGCATTGAACGAAAAGAATTGTATCGTGATGAAAAGGGAAAATTACGTTTCAATTTACCAATTCCAAATTTTCGTCAAATAGTAAAAGAACATTTGGAGGGAGTAATTATTTCACATAAAGCTAAAAACAAGGTAGTAACTAAGAATAAAAATAAGATTTCAGGAAAAAGCACACCTCAAGTTGTATTAACACCTAGAGGGCAACTTCATAAGGAAACCGTTTATGGTCAATATCATTTCTATGAATCAAAAATGGAGAAAATAGGACCTAAATTCGATGAGAACACTATTAATATGGTAGCAAATCCTACATACCGAAGACTATTATTAGAACGTTTGCAAGCAAATGATAGGGACCCTAAAAAAGCTTTTGGAGGAAAGAATGCATTAAGTAAAACACCTATTTATGTAGATGAAGCAAAAACAAAAGTAATTCCTGAATCAATTCAATTATCTTGGTTAACAAAAGATTTTTCTATTCGTAAAGATGTTACACCAGATAATTTTAAAGATGAAAAATCAATTGACAAAGTGGTTGATGGAAAAGTAAAGGAAATACTAAAGGCACGCTTAAAAGAGTATGGTGATGCTAAAAAGGCATTTTCTGAATTAGATAAGAACCCAATCTGGCTCAATAAAGAAAAAGGAATAACTATTAAACGTGTTACCATTAGTGGAGTAAGTAACGCGCTGGCTCTACACAATAAGAAAGATCATTTTGGTAATGAAATATTAGATAAGAATGAGGAACCAATTCCTGTAGATTTTGTAAGTACAGGAAATAACCACCACGTAGCGGTATATCGCGATGAAAAAGGTAACTTACAAGACAATGTTGTTTCTTTCTTTGAAGCGGTAGAGCGTGTGAATCAAGGTTTACCAATTATTGACAAATCATATAATCGTCATTTAGGTTGGAAATTTTTGTTTACCATGAAACAAAATGAAATGTTCGTATTTCCTAATGAAAAGATGGGATTTGATCCACAAGAAGTTGATTTGCTAGATCCAAAGAATAAATCTTTGATTAGTCCAAATTTATTTAGAGTGCAGAAAATGTCAAAAGTTTCTTATGGGAATTCTGCTGTTCGTGAATTTGTTTTTCGCCATCATATAGAAACATCAGTTGATGAAAAGAAAGAATTAAAAGAGTTAACTTTTAAGAATATTAAAAGTTTAGGTTATTTTGAAGGAATTATTAAAATTCGCACCAATCATTTAGGCGATATTGTAGGTGTTGGCGAATACTAAAAATCTTAATATTTATATTAATCAACTATTGACTTTATAGCCTAAATATCATTAAAATGTAACTTTTTTACTAAATATCGTAAAATAGAAAACACAATAATCTATTTTACCATGTTAAAACGAACGATTTATATTGGTAATCCAGCCTATTTAAAATACAAAGATTTACGTTTAGAGATTTTGGATGCAATTTCTAAGGAAGTTAAAGGTTCTGTCCCAATTGAAGATATAGCCATTGTTGTGTTAGATAGCTATCAAATTACGATTAGTCATCAAGTAATCAATGCACTCCAAGAAAATAATGTCGCTATTTTAAGTTGCAATGAACAACATTTGCCTTTGGGATTGATGTTGCCTTTGGCTGGGCATGTGGAACACTCTGAACGACTCAAAGTACAGATCAATGTGTCAGAACCTTTGAGAAAACAACTCTGGAAGCAAACTGTAGAGTCTAAGATTAGTCAGCAAATGTTGTTATTGAAGAAATTAAAGAAGAATTTCTCACCCATGGAAGAATATTTAGCTTCTGTCAAGTCAGGAGACACATCCAATATGGAGGGAGTGGCTGCTAAATATTATTGGGAGCAATTATTTGATGATTTTACACGCGACCGATATGGAGATGCTCCAAATAATTTACTCAATTTTGGTTACGCTGTATTGCGTAGTATTGTTGCACGAGCCATTGTGAGTTCAGGTATGCATCCTACCTTGGGTATTTTTCATCGTAATAAATACAATGCATATTGTTTGGCGGATGATGTCATGGAGCCATATCGTCCTTATGTAGATGAGGTGGTATATCATATCATGGAGAATTCAGAAATTGGGACAAGTGAAAGTTTAAGTAAAGAAAATAAAGCACAAATTCTTCAAATTGCTACCCGAGATGTTTTGATTTTGCAAAAGACTCGTCCCTTAATGGTAGCTGTGAGCACAACAACCTCATCATTATATCAATGTTTTTTAGGAGAACAACGGGTTATTCGTTATCCAACAATTTATTAATTTATCAACTTCAACGAAATTGTTTGTTATGAGTCAAGTTCGTTACAATGCATATCGTATCATGTGGGTATTAGTATTTTTTGATTTGCCGACAGAAACTAAAAAAGATCGTAAAAATGCTTCGCGTTTTCGAAAGGATTTAATTGACGATGGTTTTAATATGTTTCAATTTTCTATTTACCTGCGTCATTGCGCTAGCCGAGAAAACGCTCAGGTACATGTGCAGCGGGTTAAAAATAATATTCCTAGTAAAGGGAAAGTAGGTGTATTAACAATTACCGATAAGCAATTTGGGTTAATGGAAATATTTTTTAGTCAGAAAGAAGTAGTTCCTCCTACGGGACCACAACAATTGGAATTATTTTAAAGAAATAGGATTATAAAAAAGACAGAAGATGAGGAATGTTAGGAGAAGTGATAGGTAATTTTTTAATTCTAATCTAACTTTGTAATTGTCTTGTAATCAGATGGATTAACCACAAAGGCTGTGATAAATCCATCTAAAATTACAAAATTCTTAAAGAACGAAAGCAATTCACAACATCACGTTATCACATTAACAAAGCTTTGAGGCTGTGATAAATCCATCTAAAATTACAAAATTCTTAAAGAACGAAAGCAATTCACAACAAGTAATGGCTAATCATTTGATTGTACATTGCTGTGATAAATCCATCTAAAATTACAAAATTCTTAAAGAACGAAAGCAATTCACAACTTTTACTGTTGCGGAGTTAGATACAACGTTGCTGTGATAAATCCATCTAAAATTACAAAATTCTTAAAGAACGAAAGCAATTCACAACGTTGAACAAGTTTTATAAATGCTATTGTAAGCTGTGATAAATCCATCTAAAATTACAAAATTCTTAAAGAACGAAAGCAATTCACAACCTGGTAACACGGGTTTTGCGTCAGCAGGGTGCTGTGATAAATCCATCTAAAATTACAAAATTCTTAAAGAACGAAAGCAATTCACAACAAAATGTCCGTGTACTTCTAAATATACACCGCTGTGATAAATCCATCTAAAATTACAAAATTCTTAAAGAACGAAAGCAATTCACAACCTTGTAACGACAAGTCGTTATCATTAGTTGGCTGTGATAAATCCATCTAAAATTACAAAATTCTTAAAGAACGAAAGCAATTCACAACATCTGCACCAATATCGAAAGACGGTAAAAGGCTGTGATAAATCCATCTAAAATTACAAAATTCTTAAAGAACGAAAGCAATTCACAACACCGTTGTTGGTGTACCTATTGATTTTCAGGCTGTGATAAATCCATCTAAAATTACAAAATTCTTAAAGAACGAAAGCAATTCACAACATACACCGATGAAATCAGCCACCTTGTAGGGCTGTGATAAATCCATCTAAAATTACAAAATTCTTAAAGAACGAAAGCAATTCACAACTTGAAGTTAAGGTATCAAAAAAATCATTACGCTGTGATAAATCCATCTAAAATTACAAAATTCTTAAAGAACGAAAGCAATTCACAACGGGGTGTTTTTTTAAAATGACTTATAACTCGCTGTGATAAATCCATCTAAAATTACAAAATTCTTAAAGAACGAAAGCAATTCACAACTGCCGTGCAAGAGGTAAATAAAAGCAATATGCTGTGATAAATCCATCTAAAATTACAAAATCCTTAAAGAACGAAAGCAATTCACAACAGACTTTTTTAATGCCCACCCAGATGTTGAGCTGTGATAAATCCATCTAAAATTACAAAATCCTTAAAGAACGAAAGCAATTCACAACACATCTTTTCAACGTCAAGTTGACTCATGGGCTGTGATAAATCCATCTAAAATTACAAAATCCTTAAAGAACGAAAGCAATTCACAACTCGGGTTGCGAAATATCGGCAATGGATTTTGCTGTGATAAATCCATCTAAAATTACAAAATCCTTAAAGAACGAAAGCAATTCACAACTTTTGAAAAGCAACATTGGAAACAGTTACCGCTGTGATAAATCCATCTAAAATTACAAAATCCTTAAAGAACGAAAGCAATTCACAACTGTCAGCTGATGATAAAAAAAGATTATCGAGCTGTGATAAATCCATCTAAAATTACAAAATCCTTAAAGAACGAAAGCAATTCACAACAACTGTACGAGATGAAACTCCCCAAGTTTCGCTGTGATAAATCCATCTAAAATTACAAAATCCTTAAAGAACGAAAGCAATTCACAACTTTGTTTAGTTAGTTGATAATCCTCTGAATGCTGTGATAAATCCATCTAAAATTACAAAATTCTTAAAGAACGAAAGCAATTCACAACCTTGCTGATTTTTTTTTGACTGTTCAAATTGCTGTGATAAATCCATCTAAAATTACAAAATTCTTAAAGAACGAAAGCAATTCACAACGATCCTGCCCAGGTTTGTCCGAATGAGTTAGCTGTGATAAATCCATCTAAAATTACAAAATTCTTAAAGAACGAAAGCAATTCACAACATATGGATTCCTATAGTATTACTTGTGCTGGCTGTGATAAATCCATCTAAAATTACAAAATTCTTAAAGAACGAAAGCAATTCACAACAATTAAATCAGTCTTTACTATGCTATTCCCGCTGTGATAAATCCATCTAAAATTACAAAATTCTTAAAGAACGAAAGCAATTCACAACTTTATCGTAATGCGAATGAACAGTTTAACGCTGTGATAAATCCATCTAAAATTACAAAATTCTTAAAGAACGAAAGCAATTCACAACTAGCGGACCTTAAATTCGCAGTTGAATATTGCTGTGATAAATCCATCTAAAATTACAAAATTCTTAAAGAACGAAAGCAATTCACAACTTCTTTGTCTCTGCATAATCGTACCAGCTCGCTGTGATAAATCCATCTAAAATTACAAAATTCTTAAAGAACGAAAGCAATTCACAACAGAGGATTTGATAACAAAAGCACGGATGAAGCTGTGATAAATCCATCTAAAATTACAAAATTCTTAAAGAACGAAAGCAATTCACAACATTACGTAGAGCATTGATGGCGTTGCGAGTGCTGTGATAAATCCATCTAAAATTACAAAATTCTTAAAGAACGAAAGCAATTCACAACAAGCTACATCAACTTCAGTACGTGGTGGTAGCTGTGATAAATCCATCTAAAATTACAATCCCGAAAGCTTTCGGGACTTAAAGAACGAAAGCAATTCACAACGTATCAGCATTAAATGTTGGTGCAAATATAGCTGTGATAAATCCATCTAAAATTACAATCCCGAAAGCTTTCGGGACTTAAAGAACGAAAGCAATTCACAACAAATTAGTGCATTGGTAGAACATATTACGCGCTGTGATAAATCCATCTAAAATTACAATCCCGAAAGCTTTCGGGACTTAAAGAACGAAAGCAATTCACAACGCTAATTCTTTCTGTTCAAAAGCTAATGTAGCTGTGATAAATCCATCTAAAATTACAATCCCGAAAGCTTTCGGGACTTAAAGAACGAATTTTATTATGATTTTAGGCATAAAAAAACGCCCTAATTTCTTAGGACGTTTCTTGTAGCGGATATTGGATTTGAACCAATGTTCTCTTGGTTATGAGCCAAGCGAGATAGACCACTTCTCCAATCCGCAATATATCTTTAAATTAAACCTAGTTCTTTGGCTTTTTTCTTTTCTACTGGATCCATCATCATTAATTTAAAATAGGATTCGGCAGCATCTTCTTTTTCTGATGGAGAATATTCGTTATACTTTATGTGTAACTTAAATGAAGCGGGTATTTTACCCTTAAAGAGTTTTTTCAATTTTTCTAAATAACTATCTTTTTTCATCTTCTGTAACATGTTATGATATATGTAAATTTATTGCTTATTTCAATTATAACCAAAAAACGGAGATTAGTTTTTTTATCAATAACTAAGCTTTCATATCTGTTTTTAGTTTTTTTGGCTTTATTCCATTCCTTTACACTCTTGGCCAACTGCTGTATTCTTACATGCAATAAAGGATGAGAACTTTTATCTTTAATGTGTTCTTCCGCAATGTGTTGGGCGTGTTCTCCATCCCAAATAATGGGGATGTTTCTGCTCCGATGGCTGATGTAACCGCTTTTGTGTTCACTCATACTTCAAATATATCAAATTTACGAATTAACTTCCTTTTTCTACAATATAATATCCCCATCGAGGGTATTCATATCCTTCTGATCGTTTGCTTACGATTTTGAAGCCTAAGGTATGAAGTGCTTTTCCTATTCTGGATTCATGAGTTCGTTCCATCGGTGCTTTTTGTGATAAGATTAGCTTAACATCCGTTGCTGTTTTGAAATATATATCCTGTTCTGCGAATGTATTGTCTCTATAATTATTCATGTTTGGAGGGAAGAAGAAACGTTGAATGAGTTCCTGTTCTACTGAACGTACAGTAAATTTCTTGTTTCTACGTTCGTTTTCGGCTATTTCTGTAATGGTGATTGTTATTCCGTAGCGAACGGAATCTAACCCTATCCGTAACAGTGATTATTAATCCGTAGCGAACGGAATTTAAATCCTTCGTGAAACAGTGATTGAGAGGGAATATCGACTGGATCCTGAATTAGTATAAGTAAAGATTTAGACGGACATATTTTTTGTTTGAGAGATACTTTGTAAATTTATAAATTGAATAAATATACATTTTGTATAATACATTTTGTATAATACATTTTGTATAATACATTTTGTATAATACATTTTGTATAATGTGAATTATATATTATCTTTACGAAAAAAAAACAATGAATCCTTTTTTGATTAATAATTATGTGAGCCCTGATTACTTCTGTGACAGAGAGAAGGAAACAGAATTTCTTATACGAAACATTAATAATCAGACAAATACAACCTTATTAGCCCAACGTAGGACAGGAAAGTCTGCACTGATAAAACATATATTTTATAAACAAAAAAAATCATACAATTGCATTTATATTGATTTATTTCCCAGTCAAAATCTGTCCGACTTCGTAAATCTACTAGCTAATTCTATTTATCAATCGTATCAAAAGAAAAAAATAGGGCAAAGGTTTATTGATACAATAAAAATGCTACGCCCGGTTTTATCGGTAAATGAGTTGACAGGAAATTTTGAAGTTTCCATAGACTTGTCTGAAAGAGGAAACGCAGATAAAACGATAGCCCAGCTATTCACTTATTTAGATGCGCAAGGTGAAAAGTTTGTAATTGCTTTTGATGAGTTTCAACAAATTTTAAGCTATCCTGAAAAGAATATTGAGGCATTATTACGTACTAGTATTCAGAACATGAGCAATTGTTATTTTATTTTTTGTGGTAGCAATACTCATTTAATGAATGAACTCTTCACGAATAGTAAACGCCCTTTCTATTCAAGCACATCAAATATGACTCTACACAATATTTCTTCAGATAAATATATTCCTTTTTGTAAAACACATTTTAAACGCTCCAAACGTAGCATTGAAGAGGATGCCATAGTTTTTATTTTGGAAAGTGTCTCTAACCATACCTATTTTGTTCAGCGGATTTGTCATGAATTATATGCCGATGGGTATTCCAAGATTGGAATTGCTGAAGTTCAAAAAACGATTCAGGGAATTTTATTAAACAATGAAATGATTTTTTATCAATACAGAAGCTTATTGACTATGTATCAATGGAAACTGTTACAAGCAATTGCATTAGAAGGGAAATTGTTTCAACCGTATGGAAAAGAATTCTTGCAAAAGCATCAACTAACAGCTACACATGTAAAACGAGCATTAACTGCTCTTATAGGCAAAGATATGGTGTTTCATCACAATACGACTCAACTTCCTTTTTACGAAGTTCAAGATAAACTATTGGCTTTATGGTTTAAATATCATTAAAATATATTTTTTTTAATACACATCATAAAATGGTTGACATTCTGAATTAGATGTCCACTAATTCTTAATATTTCACTTATTCTTTGAATAAACCCTGTTTATTCCTCTTAAATTTTGTATTTTTGAACGCGAAAAAAGGAAAAATTATTAAATCATGAAAGAAGTATTTATTATATCAGCTGTTCGTACTCCAATTGGTAGCTTTATGGGGAGTTTATCCTCTGTTCCTGCTCCAAAATTAGGTGCTGCAGCTATTAAGGGTGCAATTGAGCGCGCTAACATCAAAGCAGAGAATATTGATGAGGTGTTTATGGGAAATGTGTTACAGGCAAATGTTGGACAAGCTCCAGCCCGTCAGGCTGCTTTATTTGCAGGGATTTCAAATCTAGTGCCTTGTACTACGGTAAACAAAGTGTGTGCATCAGGAATGAAAGCAATTGCATTAGGAACACAGAGTATTATTGCTGGAGATAACAGTATTGTTGTTGTAGGAGGGATGGAAAACATGAGTAGTGTGCCTCATTATTTAGATGGTAGAAATGGTGTGAAATTAGGAAACATGACTGTAGTTGACGGAATGGTGAAAGATGGTTTAACAGATGTTTACAATCAAGTACACATGGGAGTTTGTGCAGATGAATGTGCAACTGAATATAGCTTTTCCAGAGAAGATCAGGATAATTTTGCTATTACTTCTTACGAAAGAGCTGCAAAAGCATGGCAAGAGGGAAAATTCAATAATGAAATCGTTCCAGTGGAGGTTCCACAGAGAAAAGGAGATCCAATTATTGTAAATGAGGATGAGGAGTATAAAAACATTAAGATGGATAAAATTCCACAACTTCGTCCAGCATTTAGCAAAGAGGGAACTGTAACAGCAGCCAATGCTTCTACTTTAAATGACGGAGCTTCTGCATTAGTATTAGCATCTAAAGAAGCAGTTGAAAAATATGGATTAAAACCAATCGCAAAAATTATTGGATACGGTGACGCATCTCAAGATCCTAAGAAGTTTACAACAGCACCAGCTAAGGCTGTACCAGTTGCTTTAGCAAGAGCTGGAAAATCAGTAAGTGATGTTGATTTCTGGGAATTAAACCAAGCTTTCTCAGTTGTGGGATTAGCAAATACTAAAATTTTAGGATTAGATCCTGCAAAAGTAGATGTGAACGGTGGAGCTGTTGCTCTTGGTCACCCACTTGGAAATTCAGGTTCTAGAATCATTGTTACCTTAATCAATGTATTAAAACAAAATGGAGGTAAAATCGGAGCTGCTGGAATCTGTAATGGAGGAGGAGGAGCTTCAGCAATGGTGATTGAAAATATAGATTAATTTCTATTACTAAAATATGTAAAAAGGCTACCTAGGTAGCCTTTTTTATTTTGAACCTAATGTATTAGCCATCTGTTCCTTATCTAAATGTTTTTCCCAATTAGAAACTACAACGCAAGCGACTCCATTTCCAATGACATTAGTAAGTGCTCGAACTTCTGACATAAATTTATCTACACCTAAAATGAGCGTCATACCCGCTACTGGAATTTCTGGTACAACAGCAAGCGTGGCTGCTAAAATAATAAAACCAGAACCCGTTACACCAGCCGCTCCTTTGGATGAAAGCATAGCTACTAATAATAGTACCATCATGTGACTAAAAGAAAGTTCAATATTACAAGCTTGTGCAATAAAAAGAGCTGCCAGAGTCATATAGATATTGGTTCCATCTAGATTAAAAGAATATCCTGTAGGTACAACCAATCCAACAACTCCTTTATCGCACCCCATTTCTTCTAATTTTTTCATTAATCCAGGTAATGCAGGCTCAGAAGAACTTGTCCCTAGAACTAGTAGAATCTCTTCTCTGATATAATAAAGAAATTTGAAAATATTAAACCCATTGTACCAAGCAACGGAACCTAATATAAAGATGATAAAAGCAAAAGAGGTGAGATAAAAGGTAGCCACTAGTTTCCCTAAATAGAATAAGGAATCTAGTCCGTATGCTCCAATAGTGTATGCTATAGCTCCAAATGCACCTATTGGAGCTAATTTCATCAATAATTCTACAATCTTGAAAACAGGAATGGTTAATGTTTCTAGGAAATCTATAATGGGTCTACTTTTATCAGCAGTGAGTGCTAGCGCTACTCCAAAGAGAATGGCAACAAGTAAGACTTGTAGAATAATATCATCCGACATCGGACTAAAGAGAGATTGAGGAATAATATTAAAAACAAAATCAACGATAGAGTTTTCTTCTGCTCCTTTGATGTATTTACTGATTAATGAACTGTCCAAACTATCAGGATCAATGTTAAAGCCTGCACCTGGTTGCACAAAGTGACTAACAGTTATCCCGATAACTAAAGCTAAAGTGGAGAAGGTTAAAAAATAAACAAATGCTTTTAATGCAACTCTACCTACTTTTTTGAGGTCATTCATCCCCGCAATTCCAGTAGTAATTGTTAAGAAGATAACTGGAGCGATAATCATCTTTACCAACTTAATGAAACCATCTCCTAATGGTTGCATCTTTTTTCCAGAATCCGGGAAATAATAGCCTAATAACACCCCAATAATGATAGCAAAAATCACCTGAACATAAAGAATCTGGTAAAACTTCTTCTTTTTAGGAGTTTGGGCTTCTAACGGAACGTGCATGGGATTATATTATAAGAATAAAAAAGAACCAACAGAAAATTATTGGTTCTACCTTATGTTTAGTTATCTTTTTTGGTAAGACTCAGGTCCCTTTGTATAAAAGAAGCTTAGGTTCTTATATGTTTTAAAGAATTTATACATCGCATCCGAGGTGTCAAATGTTTCTTCAATATTATCAGTTACTTCTTGTAATTTGAAGGTATCTGTTGAAGTGAATTCTAATTTGTAGAAATAGTACGTGTCGTTTTGAAACAAATTCAAGAATTTAGTACCATCTATGGTTGTAAAATGTGCCTTATAAGAATCTGTTTTATCGTATTCGGCATCACTTTCATTGTATTCAAATTTCTTTACAGAAAAAGTTTTCCCATCAATATCAGCTAATTGATAATAATAAGGATGTTCCGAGTCATCTGAAACGCTATACCAGTTACCGAATAGACTAGCATCCACTGCCTCCTTTGCTTCTCCTAAAGATATCGAAGAGCTATATGGACAAGCTGTGAAAAGTAAGGTTAAAACAGCAAAAAATGCAGTAAGTAGAAAGGGTTTTCTTTTCATGATTTTAATTTTAGTTATTATCAAAGATATGGATTTATTGAGAAAAAATACTTTCGTGAATAGAAATATTAATTATAAATTCCGATTATCCCACGGCCACTATAACCATATCTTCCCAGTCTAAATATTTTTGGGCGAGTTGTTGAATTTCTTTGGCACTTATTTCATTAATTACTTTCATTAAGTCGTTGTAATATGATAAATTCATTCCAAAGAGTTGAACGGAAATGAATCTATCCATCATAGCTTGTGGTCCATCTGATTGTTCCAGGATTTCTCCAATGATATAATTTTTTACCAATGATAATTCGTCTTCTCCAACTAATTCATTCTGTAATTTCTTTATTTCCTCTTGAATTGCTTGAATTGTAGCATCTCTATACTTCTTATTTACTTCTGTAGCAATATAGAAATATCCCGATTGCAGATTTTGTGAAATGCCTGAATTAATACCATAGGTATAACCTTTATCTTCGCGGATAGAGCTCATTAGACGACTTCCAAAGTATCCTCCTAATATGGTGTTGAGTACCATAAACTGCTTATAATCTGGCTGGGTTTTATTGAAAAGTACACGCCCTATGCGTATCGCAGTTTGTACTGCACCTTCTTTTTCTTGTATAATCTGATTTGGACGATATTGGAAGTTGTAATTTTCAATAGGCTCTTTGTTTGATTTGAATTTTAATGCAAGCTCTTGAATCCTTTGAAGTTCGGAATCAGTTAACGCACCAACTATTGTTACGTAGTCTAACCCTTCTAAAATATATTTTTGGTGAAAGGAAATTAAATCTTCTCGTTTAACTCGATCAAAATCTTCAAGATAGGCTAATCTACCGTATGGATTGTGTTCATAAATGGTATGTATAAATTCTCGTTTTGCAACTGTAGAAACCTTTTCCAAACTTATTTGGAACTTTTTCTTTTTATCTTGGATGAGTTGTATGAGTTCTTTTGAATCGAAGTTAACATGTAGGATAGCATCTACCATCATCTCAGTAAGTTGGACAATATATTCTTTTAAGCCAACAATGCTAACTGACATTCGTTCGGACATCGCTCCAGTGTCAGTGTATCCACCTAAACTATCGATTTCCTCATTAATTTCTGTACTTGTTTTGGTATCTGTTCCAGAGAATAACATACTTGCTGTTAATCCAGCGATTAAAGTATTAGTTTGTAAACTACCGGCATTAAATACAAAATCAATCTTTGCTGTTTTTTCTTCCGTTTTACGAATAGCATATAAAGAAGCATTATTTTCTAAGTGAATTATTTCGGGTTCTTGAAATGAGATACTCGTAATATTCTTTATTTCTGGAGCAATAGTTCTATCCATTTTTTGAAGCTTTAATAATAAGTTGAGAACAGTTTTCTTTTTGGAAGATTTGTTTGGCAACACGTTGAATATCATCTGAATTAATCTTCTCATAAACCTCTGTTTCTGTATTGATAAGATCAATGTTTCCAATCCATTCATACATGCAGAGTGCCATCGCTTTATTTAAGATTCCTTCTTCTCCAAAAGTTTTAGCAGTTTTAAATTTGTTAATGATTTTTTTCAACTCTTTTTGTGGAACTAACTTTTCTTTTAATTCATTGAATACTTCCCAAAGAGCATCGTCAATTTGTTCTAAAGAGATGTCGTCTGAGGGATGAATGGTAACGATTAATAGTCCAGTATCCATAGATCCCATGATATAGGCATTGATATCGGTAACTAATTCTAATTCTTTTTTTAATCTCTTGACTAGTCGAGAGGCTTGTCCACGACTTAAAATATCTGAAATTAAATCGGCTTCATTATATCCTTCATCTGTTCGTCCCATCATTTTGAATGCATAGACATACAAATCAGATGGAACATCTTGCACGATTGTTTTGGTTCTAAACTCAGTTTGTTTTGGTTCTTGAGGAAGGTTTCTAACTTTTTTTTCTCTTGCAGGAATATCATCGTACCATTTTTTAACTAATCTTTTGACTTCATCTAATTCCAAATTCCCTGCGATACATAAAATAGCATTGCCTGGATGGTAATGTGTGTGAAAAAAGTCTTTTACTTCCTGCATGGAAGCTTCTTCAATGTGTTGGATGTTTTTACCAATTGTAGCCCATTGATATGGATGTGTAGTATATGCTAAAGGTCTTAATTCCAACCATAAATTCCCATAAGGTTGGTTCAAATAACGCTGTTTAAATTCTTCGATTACGACATTACGTTGCACTTCTAAACTCTTTTCTGTGAAGGCTAAAGACAGCATGCGGTCACTTTCTAACCATAGTGCTGTTTCTAAATTCTGAGAAGGAACTACGTCATAATAATTGGTGATATCATTATTAGTGAATGCATTATTACTACCACCAGCCTTTTGAAGTGGTCCATCAAAATCTGGGATATTTATAGAGCCGCCAAACATTAAATGTTCAAATAAATGGGCAAATCCAGTCCTCTCTGGATCTTCGTCACGTGCTCCTACATCGTATAGTGTGTTAACAACGGCTAATGGTGTGCTTGTGTCTTTGTGGAAAATGACGCGTAATCCGTTATTTAGAGTGAATTTCTCGTATGTTATCATTAAAAATTAAATTTGGAATGTGTGCTTTGATCGGCAAGGGCTTTTTTGTAGTCTGTAATAATATTTTCAACAATTTGAGCTGCTGGAAGAACTTCATCAATTAATCCTGAAATTTGTCCAATTTCTAGCTCTCCTTCTTCCAAATCACCTTCAAACATTCCTTTCTTGGCTCTTCCTCTGCCTAGGAGTTGTTCTAAATCTTCTTTGGTTTTACATTGGGCATACGCATCTTGCACCTCTTTGTAAAATTTATTTTTGATGAGACGAACAGGTACCAACTCTTTTAGCGTGAGTGCGGTATCTCCGTCTTGTGCTTCTACCACTACTTGTTTGAAATTTGGATGACCAGAACTTTCTATAGAAGCGACGAAACGACTTCCAATTTGAACTGCATCAGCGCCTAAATTCATAGCTGCAAGCATTCCAGCGCCTGTTCCAATTCCACCTGCTGCAATCAGAGGAATACTAATTTCCCTTGCTACCATAGGAATAAGACAGAAGGTAGTAGTTTCATCAATTCCGTTATGTCCCCCAGCTTCAAATCCTTCCGCAACAATAGCATCTACTCCAGCTGCTTCAGCTTTTTTTGCAAACTTCACTCCTGGAACGACATGTACTACTTTAATTCCATGATTATGTAGGTGTTCCGTCCAAGTTTTAGGATTCCCTGCAGAGGTAAAAACAATAGGAACCTTGTATTTGATAATTGTTTCTACATGCTTCTCAATATCTGGATATATTAATGGCAAGTTCACAGCAAAAGGTTTGTCTGTGGCAGCTTTGCATTTCTGAACATGTTCCTCTAACACCTCTGGATACATGCTTCCAGAGCCAATAATTCCTAATCCACCTGCATTTGAAACAGCAGCAGCCAATCTCCACCCCGAATTCCAAATCATACCTGCTTGAATCAACGGGTATTGAATCCCAAACAGCTCTGTTATTCTATTTTTAACCATGTTTTTATCTTAAAGATGCTAGTTTCAAAACTACTAATTTTTTGCAAATAGGGTAGGGATTGAATAGAAACAAATGATAAATTATCTTAACTTCGTTGCAATTTCATTTTGAGTGGGAAAAGGAATAAAGAAAATAGTCATTGATGTCGCAAAGATTGTATTGCCCTTAGGTGTTGGGGTGTATCTTACTTGGTATCTTTTTAGTTCAATGGATATAGCCACTAAAACAATCTTTTATGATGCTATAAAACATGCGAATTATTTTTGGATATTCCTAGCTTTGATATTTGCGTTAGCAAGTCATGTATTACGTGCATATCGTTGGAGATTCATGCTGGAGCCATTGGGTGTCAAACCTAATTTCTGGCATAGATATCATGCGGTTATGATAGGTTATTTGATGAATTTACTAATTCCTCGTGCTGGGGAAGCTTCTCGTGCTGCCATGTTATATCGTACAGATCGTATTCCTTTTGCAAAAAGTTTTGGAACTATCATTGCCGAGCGTGTATTTGATGTAGCAATGACTGGAATTATTTTTTTGTTTGCGATAACAGTTAGTATGGAGGATTTGCTTTCGATAAAGGAAACCGTTATTAAAAATTCTACCCGAGTGGAAGGTGAAACTGGCAACGGAATTCTCTTTATAATTGGGGGAGTGTTTCTACTTGGTCTGTTTATGCTCATTATCTTCTGGCTTAAGTCACCCACTTTTAAAGAAAAAATTATACAATTTGTACGTGGAATGTTCAATGGGATCTTTTCTATTTTTAAATCAAAACATCCATTTCAATTTCTATTTTACACCTTATTGATTTGGTTGTTTTATCTTATAAACTTCAGTTTATGTTTTAAAGCCTTTGAACAAACTCAAGATTTTCCATTGGAGGGCATTTTGGTTGGGTTTATAGCAGGAACTTTCGGTGTTGCATTTACTAATGGAGGAATTGGAGCTTATCCATACTTAGTTGGAATTGTGGTGATGTATTTTATTGGAACACAATATGACTCAAAAGAAATGGTAGAAGGTATTGGAAAAGCGTTAGGAATGATTATTTGGTCTTCGCAAACTATTCTACTCATTATTTTAGGAATAATTTCATTAATTTTCCTACCGCGAAATTATAATAAGGAGCAAGATGAGAAAATGGGATAAGCTACAACGTAAAATAGTTTCATTGGATGAAGCTAAAACAATTTTAACATCATGGAAAAACGATGAAAAAATAGTTGGCTTTACCAATGGTTGTTTTGATATCTTACATAGAGGGCATGTTGTGTATTTAGCTAAAGCTGCATCTCTTTCAGACTATTTAGTTGTTGCAGTAAATTCGGATGATAGCGTGCGTAGGCAAAATAAAGGACCGGAACGCCCCATCAACGATGAAAATTCAAGAGCTGTCGTTGTCGCTTCATTAGAGGTTGTAGATTTAGTTGTGATTTTTGATGATGACACACCTAAGGATGTTATTGAGTATTTGCTACCAACTATTTTAGTAAAGGGAGCCGATTACGATGCCCAAGAAACAAATGAAAATAGTAAAAAGTATATTGTTGGGTCTAAAGAAGTGAGAGCAAATGGAGGAGAGGTCTTTACGATTGACCTGGAAGAGGGGTATTCGACAACCAGTATTGTAGAAAAATTACGAACAAAGTAAGTCCTATTGAGTTAGTTCCTTACTCAATCGTTTAATCACAAACACTTGATAAATCAAAGTAACCCCAAAGAGAATTACAAATTGAATGAGAATTGCTTTAGAAAGATCTGAATATTTTATTTTGATAAATACAGTAAATGCAATGCAAGCAATGAGCTGTATGGTTGTAAAAACCATAAATGTTTGTACAAAATCTATTTTTAATTTTTTATTCTTTAGACTAGTAAATAGAGCGATACGTATTCCTTCTACAAAAAGCAATGTTGTATATGCTAAGATGAGTTCTTTTCCAAAATAAAGGTGAGAATTGATAGATGCAATTCCGTAATGAATTGCAATAATTCCTATAAAAAATAGAAAAGAAACCCAATTATTTTTTAGTATTGCTATCATCTTCCTTTCCTATTTTAATTACTAATCGTATAATTTGGAATAAAGATCCAAAAATAGCCAATAAGGTAAGCACAAGCGTCCAAACGGGAGTTTTATTTCCTTGTTTTTCATCTAACCAGCGACCGCCGAGTGCTGCGACAGTTATTAGAATTCCCATTTGGATAGCAATATTAGAAAATCTGAGATAATTAGAGATACGTTTTTTGTTCTCCTTATTTTCAGTTTCAGACATTCAGTTGCTTATATTAGGATGAGTGAACTTCTTCGTGAATTTGTTCATGAATTTCTTCATGAATAGGGATGTCTTTTGTTACTTCCTTTTTAGGAGAAGGTATTGCATTCTTTTTCTCTCCAGTGAAGATATTACCTTCCAATTTAGCACCATCATCTATTATTAATCGAGCTGTTATTATGTTTCCATAAACATTTGCAGTTTTATGAAGGGTAAGTACGGTAGAGGATTCAATATTTCCTGTTACTGTACCATTTATCTCAACCTCAATAGCTGTAATGTGCCCATCAATGAAGCCTTCTTCTCCTAAGACAAGTTTTCCTTCACACTGAACGTTTCCCTTAATTTTTCCATCTATTCTTAGACTACTCGCTGTAGAGATATCTCCAAAAATTTCTGTTCCTGAAACTAATCTATTTAACTTATCTGGATTTTCAGAATAATTTTTCTTGTTTTCACCTTTAAACATAGTCTCTATTTTTTATTACATAAAGTTTGACTGGAAGAATATACGGTACTCATCCAATTTTTGTTGCTGTAACATTATTTTAATATTCTCTTTTGATATAAAGAAAATCTCATTTGATTGATAATCTTTTACATGTTTAGGTGTTCTTTGGAGGTCTTTAATGTAGGATTCTGCTTCTCCGGAAGAGTTGAATGTCTTCACCAAGATATAGTTGAATTTATCATATATCTGAGGAGAAGTAGATAAATCTATCCTACTGAAATATTCTTTATTAAACATAGAAATGTTGTTGGCCGATGTGTTTACAGTTTGGTTTTCTTTTAAGAAGATAATCACATAGTATTCCTTGGAATCAAGGCTAAATAAATTGTCATTGGCTGATGCATTATCTTCGAACATAGGAATTCCATTAGTGATATAATCGATTAATTCCTTTGCCCTAGCAGCTGATTCAGACTCAGGGAATTCTTCAATAAGTTGATTCAGTACAGGGAGTAAGGTTGTTTTATCCGAATTTATTCTACCCATTGCCATTGCCTTTAGGAGCATGTATTGTTCACGGAATCTGTTGTCTAATTCTTCCTCAATTACTTTATCTGCTTTAATAATAACTGGATAGTATAAGCCTTGCTCATAACGGGTAACAGATCTCAAATAATCTTGTAAGGCTAATTCATCACGTTCTTTCTTCTTTATAAAGTAATCAGGGTCACGCAAGTAGTTAGCATAATCTGAATTTGGATAATTATTTAAAATATACTCTCTATAAGGCTGTTCTTTTCCAGTTCCTTCATAGATCTTATATAATTGGAAAGCAGAAACAACGTTATGTTTATTTTCAATATTTTTATCAATTACTCGTTGGAATTGTGTCGCAGCTAATTGATCTTCACTTAATTGATCTTTGTAGATCCTTCCAGCATTGAATAGTGCTGCTAATAACCGTTCATTACTTGCCACTAGCGCGGAGTCTGTTAAAGGAATATCGCCCATTAAATCACTTGGGGATAGTTCAGCTACAGGTATATTTTTTTGAGATTGAGAAACGACAATGTTTGCTGAATCTGATATGGATGCTGTATCAGCAATAGGAATATTGATATCGACACGATTCGGTTTATTAGTTAATCTCCAGTAATCTGTATTTTCACGTTGCCCCCATGAACGTTTAAAGTCTTCTAATCCCTCCTGCATGGTTTTAGTGTTACTAAAATAGAACTTACTACCTGTTTTGGAGTTTTGTTTTTCATAGGTTTGTTGAAGTTTTCTTAATTGTTCAGCTTTAGCAGCCTCTCTTTCTTTACGTTCTTGCTCATCTTTTTGAAGTTTTTTAATTACGTTTTTCAGGAAAACTTCTCTTTCTTTCTCTCCCAACCCTGCGATGTGTTGCACGCTGTCTTCAAACTCTACAATTTCTATATTTTTTACAAGTTCTGAAAGTTTCTCAGCTTTTTTCTTTATGATTTCGTAATTTACGTATGTTTCTGGAACTACTTGAGCAGAACTATCGTAATAACGCTGAGCTTCAACATAGTGTTTATCCTCCAAAGCCATATCACCTAACTTCTCATAACTAATACCTTTCTGACGTGGATTGTTGATGGAGTAGAATGCTGAGCGAGAAAGATAGTATTTAGCTTGTTTTCTATCAGGTCTTTTTAATTCCACCTGGGCCATTGAATAATAGATTTGATCTCTAAACTCGAAATAACGTTCCTCTTTGGATAAACTTATTAATTCTTTAATCATTTGATCACCTGCTAAATCGCTTACGATAGCACGATTAATCTTTGCATTAAACATCATTTCGAAAGGTGCATTTTTCTTTATAGCTGCAGTATAGTATTCTCTAGCTTCAGGATTGTCTTGTTGTTGTAATAATTGGGCGATGATAAAATTTAATCTCGCTTTGTCTCCTTTCTTTTTAGCTTTAGAAAGAGCAAATTTTAGCTGTTCTAAGGCTTCTTTATTATCATTCTTTTTAAAGGCTAACATTGCCTTAGTCTTTGCAAATTCAAAATCAAAATTCTTAGGGAAGTCTGGCGTTTTACCTGTTTTCTTTGAATTCTTTCCCTTTTTTGAACTTTTACTTTTTTTGGTATCTTTCTTATCCTTATCGTTTTCTACACTTAATTTAAGTTGTTCTATCTTCTGCATAGTTCGTGTAGCATTCGTTAAATCGTTTGTAACGATCTCTGTTTTCATCTTCCACAGTTCTCCCCAATACTTACTAGGCTTATCTGTATAGAATTTACCTACATATTCAAATGTTTTTAAAGCTTTCTCGTAATCTCTGCGTATATAATTAGCTTGCCCAATCATCAACCAGTTATAGTCAATCCATTTCGCATGTTCATCCTTCTTTAACATAGGTTGAGAGGAAGTAGGCATACTGTGTTTGGTGATTACTTTTTGACATTTTACTATAGCAGTATCTACGATAGGATAAATAGATGTTACATCTTCTTCATTTGGGTACAATTCTACAGGGAGTATTTCTGTAAAGTCTTCTCTAGCTTTTTCTCGGTATTCAATTAAACCGATTCGTATCAATTCTTTGGCATTAAAATATCCGTTGTATTTGGCTGTAGTACTGTGGTATGCACGATTTATGAAGGTGTTTTTCTCTGTCGAACACGCACTAAATACAAATAGGATTACGAGCATTAAATAAATGCTAATTCCAATTGATCTGAATTGAAGTTTATACATAAAAAAATTCTAATCCGTTGTAATAACTCGAATCTTACAAAAATATTATTTATTCTTGAATAAAATTGAATTTCTGAAGACATAAAAAAAAGAAGAAACTTTTGGCATCTTCTTTTTTTTATTTTTTTTTAGGTGTATTTTGTTTACTTTTCTGTTTTTACTAATTGCGTAGTAAAGGAAATTGTCACATCTGGCCATAACTTAGATTCATTATCTCCTTCTCCAGTGTGCAGAGCTTTACATTCATTATTTAAAGCTGTAATACCTGTAGTAGCATCCCAATCTTCCACATTAATTTCAGCATTGAATGTAAAAAAGCCATCTTCAGAAAATTCATAAGTACCTTCTACTTCTTTGGATATGTTATTCATGGTTATTGAGATAATTGCTTTTCCAGTTTCTTCATCAATACGAACTACATTTCCAGATATTTTTTCAGTATTAATTGTTCCAAAAAAGAATTCATTGATTTTAGCATCTCTACCAGCATCTTTTGTATCAAGGCTATTGATAGGGATTTCGAAATTTAAACTTCTAACTATTGCCAAAGGATCTTCGCTTACAGTTGTACCAGTCAGGTTGATTTGAGTAAATGCACCCCCAACTCCCTTCTTAGATAAGAATTTGTAAGCTGTAAATTCAACTTTGGCCGTGGCCGCATCCAAAGTATATTGAATTACGTCGTTTTTGATTTCTTCTTCTTTCTCATTAGAGTTGGTACAACTAACCAATATTAATCCACCTAAAATTAAGGCGAATAAGAATTTCATACTTTTTTTCATGACATCAATTTTTTTGTAAATTTATTAAGTCTTAACTTCATTTAAAAGGATTCTATCACTTTTTATTGAAAACAAACAAAGTTCACTTTAGTTTTTTAGAATAATCATTAATTTAGGTGCCAAAGATTTTTTTATGAAAACAACAAACAAACAAAAGGGTATTTACTTTGGTATATTTCTTTTAATCTTTTTTTTAGTAGCATGGATTTCTCAAACAAGTATCGGAGTTGCTGTAGATGAATTTGGACACGAGCTTGGTAATAGACCCCAGTCTGTTGTTTTTACCCAAATAATGGAATTAATCTCAAAAAGTGGCACACTTGCTATAGTAGGATTCTCATTGTTGTTTAGTATCATCTTCGCTTGGAAAAGAAAATGGGTAGATTTAATATTTTATTATTTTGTGCTTATAGGCGGGATTATTTTTAATCTTGTTTTAAAGGAAATTGCACGTCGCCCACGTCCAGAAGGGAGAGAGTTTTATGAATTATTTGGACACCAACTTGAATCTTTTAGTTTTCCAAGTGGACATACTATGCGGGCTACCATTTTATTTCTTGTGCTCGTAATCTTTGTCTTTAAATATGTAAAAAACCAGCATTATCAAAAATTAGCAGTCACATTTTGTTTGTTCTATATTTTGTTGATGGGTTTTAGTCGGATTATGCTTAATATGCATTTCATAACGGATGTTGTAGGTGCCATTGCTGCTTCTTTTGCTTGGGTGTTCTTATGTCTCATTTTGATGCATTTTGTAACTCGACGTTTCTTAGTGAAATAATCTTTATCGTTTCCCAAACCAACGTTTTACTTGGTTTGTGTATGTGATATATTCTTTTCCAAACCTATAACTTAAATAGTGTTCTTCACGTGGAATTACATAAAAATGGAGTATAGCAAAAAAGATAGGGGTTGAGATGATAGTCCACCAATTTCCCAATAAAATAGCAAAGGCTAGATATCCTGCTAACAAGCCTATATACATCGGATTCCTTGTTAACGAATATATGCCTGTAGTTTGAAGCGAGGAAGCTGACTTAAAGGTTTCAACAGTTGTTTTACCTATCCAGAAGATACGAATTCCTAATCCTCCCACAAAGAATGCAAGAATCATAAAAGACCACCCAATTAATTGCATGGGTATAGTGTCTAAATTAATTAGTTCTATAGGGAGAACATTATATAAGATGGCAGAAATTAGAAAGATAACTATACCAAAAATCGGGGGTTGTATATATACTCCTGGATGTTGCGGTTCTTTTTTCATTGTATTTTTTCCGAAGATAAAAAATGTTGAATAAGATAGCAAAAAAATAATGTATTTCATTGATTATGTGTGGCTATTCGTAAAATGAGTATTCATTTAAACTCAGGTAATGAGAGATTAGTTTGATTTTGTATAAATGAAAAAGGCTCCTCGAAAGGAGCCTTTTACTGTTAGAATCTTTCTTATTGGATAAAAATACCCGTCCTTTTTTTAGGAATATATTTGCTAGACATTATACCTCCTGCACTGGTAGTTTGTTGAGTTGCAGGTTGCCATACTCTCTCCATTACAATAGTTCCATAAGGTCCTACGCCTAACTGAGAAATCTGGTTAGCAGGGAAAATAATATTTGTAGCACCCACGTTGGCAGTAGTAAATAATCTTGCATCTCCTTCTATATTCGAATTAATCCAAACGTTAATTCTTTCATTATTTCCTAGAGCAGAACCCGTCCAGGTAAAAGTATATGGATTAGCTTTTGTGATTGTATCAATAACAGGAATATTGGATGTATCACACATACTTATATTATTTATAAAAGTATTATGATCTAAATCCTTGTATGTAAAACTTCCGCTTTGAACATAGCTTGGATATTGTTTTTCATAATATCCTAGAATTGCATTATATGTTAATGCATCTCCGTTGAATTTGATACTTGCTGAATCAGTTAGTTCAAGGAGAGTTCCTGTTGCATTACTAAACTTAAATACAGCTCGGGCAGAAGTTATTCCAGTTGCGTTGTTGTATTCTAGGTAATATTCTGTCCAGATTTTATCTTGGTTTACATTGTCAGCTGTTTCTTTTTTACAAGAAAACATTAAAATTGTTGTTAGTGCAAATAATGCAATTATTAGTTTTTTCATTTTAGATCAGTTTATAACATGATACTAAAATACGTAATACAATAATAATACACAAGAAAATTTAGTTTTTTTTTAATTGCTAAGAAGAAACGTAAAAATTGTAGAATGGATGAAGCAGCTGAGTTATATTCTAATTCCTATTACGCAAACATCGTCAATTTGCTCTTCTATGCCTTTCCATTGATTGAAGGTGTTTTCAATAATTATATGTTGTTCTCCCATTGATTTTGAAATATTCTCTATAAAAAGTTCTTTAAGCTGATTGTATTTGAACTTTTTGTTGTTAGGGCCACCAAATTGATCTGCATATCCATCGCTGAAAAGATAGATAGTATCACCTTTTTGCAATTCTTCTTGGTGAAGAGTAAATGGTAAATTTGTGCCAAAATGAACTCCAATAGGCATTTTATCAGGCTTGATTTCAATAAGATCTCCATTTTGTTTTATAATCCAGATAGGGTTGTTTGCACATGCAAATTGAATAGTATTTGATTTCTTATCAATTGCTAATAAAGTAGCATCCATCCCGTCTTTACTTTCTATACGACTCCCTTTAGGATTCAGAGCGTTAATGATTCCTTCTCTGATATTGTTGAATATCATATCGGGTCTTTCTATCTTACGTTCAATAATAGATTCGTTGAGTAGGGATATGTTTAATAATGACATAAATGCACCTGGAACTCCGTGTCCTGTACAATCACAACATGCTAGGAATGTTTTGTCTCCATTATTGTATGTCCAGTAGAAATCTCCCGAAACTATATCTCTGGGTTTGAAAAAAACAAATGAATCCTGAAATTGGCTTTTCATGATTTCTTCAGTTGATAGGAGTGCTTGTTGAATACGGGAAGCGTAGTGGATACTGTCAGTAATATCTTTATTTTTTTGCTCAACTAAGTTTTTCTGTTGTTCAATGAGAATGTTCTTTTCTTCTACATCTTTCTTTTGCCTAGAGATGATGAAGTTGACCTCTTTCTGTTTTCTATAGTTCTTGAAAATCAGGATAGCAAAGACAATAGCCAAAAGGAACCCTGCAATAAGCATATACTTTATCATTTGTTGCCTTTTCTTCTCTACTTCGGCGACGGCATCTAATTTGGCTTGTTTTGCTTTTTCTTCCGAGATTTGTTGTTGGAATTGGTAGTTCATTTGGGAAGCCACTATCTGTTTTGTGTTTTCCTCATTGAGATTTTTATCTCGATAGAGGATATACTGCTGGTAATTTATTAAGGCTGAATGGTAGTCAGCGCGCACACTATCTAATCTGTATTTTACTTGATAGTTATCTCTCATGTTGGAGTAGTTTCCTGATTTTTGAGCGAATGTATAAGCAGAATCTAAGTAGAGATCAGCCAGATTATATTGTTTAGTATTAAAATATGATTCACCAATATTATTATAGATCATAGAAAGATTACGGGAATCATTAAACATTTTAAAATAATATATAGCCATTCGATAATACTTCGCTGATAAATGATAATCCTTTAGTTTAGAGTAAACTATACCTAAATTATTATAGTTGAATCCAATGCTTGTATAGTCTTTTATCTGCTCATTAATTGCAATTGCATTAAAGAATTGTTCAATAGCTTTATCATTCTCATTTTGAGTTCGATACAGATTCCCTACGTTATTAAGAATTTTACCTATATATTGTTTATCATCCAATTCTTTAAAAATAGCTAAAGCTTCGTTGTAATATTCTAGAGCTTTATCAATATTGGCTTGATCACGATAAATTATACCAAGATTATTATATATAATAGCAATCATTTTTTTGTCACCCAATACCTTATAAATAGATAAGGCTCTGAAATAAGTGGAGACTGCTTCAGGGAGATTGTTTTGTACTCGAAATATAACGCCAATATTATTTAAATTTTTCCCTACTTGAGCGCTGTCACCTAATTCCATATTAATGGCCATGGATTTGTTAAAATTAGTAAGTGCTTCAAAATAATTTCCTTCAGAATAATAGATGGCTCCCATTGTATTGTATGCGGTGGAGACTCCTTTCTTAAAATCCAAACTTTTTCCTAAACGAATTGATTGATTTAAATAGTTGAGTCCTGATTTGATTTGATTATTTGTATGTAGTTGGTGAGCTAATTGGTTGAGTAGGTTTACTTTGTTGGTGTCATCTTGTGCTTTAGAAAGTAATGTCTTTAAAGAATCAATTGGATTTTGAGATGCCCATATTAGAGGGATGCTTATTGCAAGAATAATATAGGTAAGAAAAATTTTTTTCATAGACATAAATATTCCGTAAAATTAAAAAAAAAAATTGCACATAAAATAAAAAGTAACTACCTTTCGCATAATTTATTAAGGAGAGCTAATTTTACTACTATGACTTTCGATAAAATTATTTTATCGAATATTTTGTTGAGAGGTTATCTTCAATATAAATACACTTTTTTTATTTTAAACTGAATGTTTTTTAATCTTATAAGAAGAATACAATGAGAAATTTGAAAATTTTATTAGCAACTTTGATGTTAAACCTTAGTTCTTTTGGTCTTTGTCAATACTCGTTTATTCCTAGTACTGTGCCTTTTAAGGGGGTTAGTGGGGGTGACATCCAAGTAGGAGATTTGAATGATGATAATCTTCCGGATATATTAATTTGTGGAACAGATAATTCTTTTCAGCCTATTACATTATTATACTTAAATCAAGGGGGAGGGATGTTCTCCCCATCTCCTGTTCAACCTTTTGACGCATATAGCGACGGGTCTATAATGTTATTAGATATAGATGGAGATGGAGATTTGGATGTGTCTTTTTATGGAAGTGATGTGAATGAAGGGGCTGTTTTATATATGAATAATAGTAGCGGAGGCACAGTGAATTTCACTCAATCTTCTGGGTTCTCATCGTTATCAGATCAAGTTTTTAGTGCTTCTACAGCCTATGCCGATATGGATAATGATGGAATTATTGATATTGTTTACACAGGTTTCTCATATCTAGAAGGAGGTACATTTATTTATTTTAAGAAAGGTTTAGGGGGTGGAATTTTTGATTCGGAACAGAAATTAAAATATTTAAGTAATGATCTTTTAGATGGAGTGCAAGGAACTCTTATACTTGCTGATATGGATAATGATGGCGATATAGATATATTTGTAACAGGGGAAACTGGTATGAATTATACACCTCTTACAAAGATATACTCAAACATTTTGGAAGAGCAAGGGGTTTTTTCTTTTGACGAAACAGTAGTTCTCCCTTTCTCTGGATTAGTGTCAACTGAAGCAGCCATATTAGATGTCGATAATGATGGGGATTTTGATATTCTTATTTCGGGGGAAGATGGAGCCAACATGCCTCAAACTACTTTGTATTACAATCATGGAGGCTTTAATTTCACTACCACTAAGTCAAATGATTTGGAAAATGTTATGGGAGGTGTAATGGCATACGCAGATATTGATGGAGATGGTGATATTGATATCATAGTTTCAGGATATACTAAAGACAACAATAATAATGACACGATTGTGACGGTACTCCATATTAATGATGGAACAGGGTATTATAGTAAAATTACTGGACCTAATGTGCTATTTAATGGGGCTGGTGATGGAAATTTAAGTATGGCAGATATCGATGGTGATGGAGATATTGATATAATTGTCTCAGGATTTGATGTATTCGGTTCTACAGATGCATTAACTACTTTATATTTAAATCACACGCCTCAAGTTTCTAGTGTCACCTCATACGATGGAAGTGTATGGGTAATCTATCCGAATCCTTCTGATGGAATTTTTACTATTCATACTGCTGAGAATATGGATAATACTCCTATCGAGATATATTCCACTATAGGAGAGTTGCTTTATAGCACCCATGTTCTTGGAAGTACTGCTGAAATTAATTTGGAAAATTTCCCAAGTGGTGTTTATCTCGTGAAATTGAATAATCATGAAACAACACGTATAATAAAATATTAAAATTATGAAAACAATACTTATAAGTCTTTTGCTATTATCAACAGGGTACTATTCGTATGCCCAGTACACCTTTGTGCCTAGTACTTCTGTCTTTCAAGGATTATCTGGTGGTGATCTTCAAATGGGGGATTTGAATAACGATGGATTTCCCGATATTATCATGTCTGGATTTGATAATACTGGTAGTATGTTGACTGAAATCTATCTGAATGATGGTCAAGGCGATTTTATTTTATCTAGTAATCAGCCTTTTGTTGGATATGTTGATGTTACTATAATCTTGACAGATGTTAATGGGGACGGTAGTTTGGATGTGCTTTTTAACGGGGAAAAAGAGAATACAGGCCTAACCATGGAATATTATGAAAATCTAAATATCCCAAATACTGTTGATTTTCAATTTGTAGGAGGGTTTACAGGCGGACCTGCAGCTTTAAGGAGTTCTACTGTTTGGGCAGATCTTAATAACGATGGAAATATGGATATTGTTTATTCAGGTTATCAAATTGGAGTAGGGGTTTTTATATGGTATTTATTGGGAGATGGTTCTGGAAATTTTGCTAATGCTGTAATGGTTCCAGGAACTATGGGTGCATGTGCAGGTAGTTTAATTGCACAAGATATAGATGGAGATGGAGATATTGACTTATTTGTGGTAGGATTTGATAGTGATGATATGGTTGATCCTAAAACTAGAATGTACAAAAATAAGATAGCTGAAGGAGGAGGATTTAACTTTGAAGAGATAACAGGGCTTCCATTTATGGATATGAGTATAAGTTTAGCAAAGGCTGAAGATGTAGATGGAGATGGGCGATTGGATTTATTTCTATCGGGTAGAAATCAAATAGGTGAAATAGAGACACGTCTATATTACCAATCAAGCCCGTTCAACTTTGTTGAAGATAAGGCTGCTGGTGATTTTGATGGAATAGTTGATGGAGACATGGCTTTAGCTGATATAGATGGAGATGGAGATATCGATATTATTGTTTCAGGTTTTGCAACCGATAACAATGGAGATGATATTATTACAACTACTTTATATATAAATGATTTTAAAAATGGAGGAAGTGGAAATTATACTAAGGTTCCTGGACTTAATTTCCAAGGAGCTGGGACTGGAAATCTAGGTATGATGGATATAGATGGAGATGGAGATATTGATATTATTGTTTCGGGATTTGATGATTATAATTCAACTGATAGCTATACTACACTCTATTATAATAAAACTCCTCAAGTGTCAAGCATTACTTCTTATGAAGGTGCAACATGGGTAGTATATCCAAATCCGACAGATGGAGTATTTATGATTCATACCTCCGATTATTTAAATGATTCTAGTATTGAGGTGTATTCATTGTTGGGAGAAGCTATTACTAGCGCTAAGATAGTAAACAATGCTACATGTATTGATTTATCTAATTATCCAGCGGGTGTATATATATTAAATCTGAATAATCAGCAAACATATAAGATTGTAAAATATTAATTTTATTGGGGAAAAATTTAAATATTTCTCTATCCCCATTATAGGGGATTTTATATAATATGATTTTGTAAGAAGTTTTTTAAAGATATATTTGTGTAAATAATAAGAATAATTCTATTACAAATATTAAATCATATATTATGAAAAAAAGAGTACATTTTATAGTAGTTCTGGGGATCATTTTTTATTCATTTTTTTCCTTTGGACAAGTTAATTTTACTGAAAGTTCAAGTGCCTTCCAAGGGGTAGGATTTGGTAGTGTAGCCATGGGGGATTTGAATGGTGATGGGTTTCCTGATGTTGTAACAACTGGAGCCGATAGCGATGGGATACCATCCACTATCTTATACCTTAATGATGGTGCTGGAAATTATTATCCATATGCAAATGCAAATTTTGAGAATTTGCAGAGAAGTGCAGTAGCACTCGTAGATTTTGATAATGATGGAGACTTAGATGTTATCATTGCAGGTGTAGACGAGTTGTATTTTGATTTTCCTACAAGGGTTTATTTAAACAAATCAGAACTAGGTTACCTAGGCTTTGAGTCAGTTACGAATCTTGGGATTTACAATCCATTAATGGATGTTGTTATAGCTTTTGAGGATTTTGATAATGATGGTTATATAGATGTTATTTTGAGTGGAGAAGATAATAATTCAAGCTATTTTACAACTGTATATAGAAACAATGTAAATGGGTATTTAAATAATAGTCAACCTATGTTTCAATCCATCACCTATTCTTTAGATACCTATGATAATGGCGAACTAATAACGTATAGTGCAGTAAATGGTGATATTGCTATTGCTGATATAGATAATGATGGGGATAATGATATTATAATTACGGGCATAAAAGGACTTTATCCAATGAATGAACCTGGAACTGCTTTATTTCTAAATGAATTTTCTTCTACAGGTTTGGTTAACTTTACTTATGTGCCAGGAATGCCATTCCCTGACTTAATTGCTAGTTCCGTTACAGTAGAGGATGTAGATAGTGATGGGATATCAGATGTTTTCCTTACAGGAATCTCAAACACAGGAGATACGCTTAGTTTATTGTATTATAATAATGGAAATTATGGTTTTAGTACTACAAAGGCAAATGCTTTTGAAGGTATGAGTAGTGCAGCTGTTAATTTTGCAGATATTGATGGAGATGGAGATATAGATATAATTGTTTCGGGTTTCAGAACGGGTGATAACCCGGGAACTTCTGTCTTGAAGACAGATATGTATTTGAATGATGGAGATGGGGAATATACTATGGTCGCAGGAACTGGATTAGGTGGGGCTTCAGGAGCAGGTGGTACATCTATGGCTTGTGCTGATATAGATGGAGATGGAGATATAGATATTATTATTTCTGGAATTAAGACTGATGATGGTGATTATGAGACAACTCTATACCTTAATGAGACTCCTCAAACCTCAAATATTATTTCTTATGACAAAAGTGCTTGGCTAATTTATCCTAATCCTTCGACTGGTGTATTTACTGTTAATACCTCTGATAATCTAGACAACTCATTAATAGAAGTATATTCTGTTGTAGGAGAATTGGTTTATAGCACTAAAGTAAATGGTACAACAGCAACTATTGATTTGGAAGCATTTGCTAACGGAGTATATACAGTTAAGTTAAACCAACAAAAGACTACTAAGATTGTAAAGTATTAAATACAGTTTATGTAACTTTCTAATCGGTATTTCATTATTGGAATACCGATTTTTTTTAATATGAATACAATGAGATATATCTTTTTATTACTAGGTTGTTTGTTGTTTTCTTTCGTAAACCAAATAGACTTTCTTACCGAACAAAAGAAATATACAAGAGTAAGAACAGCTATTACAGAGAAAGAAATTCTTTTAAAAGACAAACTTAATACATGGGGACTAGAACCTAATAATTTACACATACTTTTTGTAGCATATAAAGATGATGACATATTAGAGGTGTATGGAAAAAGAAAATCAGAAGAAAATTATAAGAAATTATTTTCATACGCAATCTGCAGTAGATCGGGTAAATTAGGCCCTAAGAGAAAAGAAGGAGATGGTCAAGTTCCAGAAGGATTTTATCTGATCAATCGTTTTAATCCTGTTAGTAATTTCTATTTATCTTTAGGGTTGAATTATCCCAATTTATCAGATAAAAGAAAGAGCGTAGCCACAAAACTGGGGGGTGATATCTTTATTCACGGTGGATGCGTAACTATTGGTTGTTTGCCAATGACAGATGATAAGATAAAAGAAATTTATTTATTAGCGGCATATGCTAAAAACAATGGACAATCACAAATTCCTATATATATCTTTCCTTTTCAAATGACTGATAATATTATGCTTACATTTAGGAATCGATATGCAGATAATCCAAATCTTATTTCCTTTTGGGAAAATTTAAAAACAGGATATGATATCTTTCAAAGAGACAAGAAAGCACTTCGTATCCAAGTAAAAGAGAATGGGGATTATACCTTTTGAATTATTCGGTAATCTTCTTCCCTAGGGCAGTGTCATACACATTCTTTGCCTCTTGAATAAACCCGAAATGCTCGTCATCGACAACCATCTTACCTTTAGTTACATGACCTAATAAGGTGTAATCAACACCTGAATCCATCATGTATTCTAAGAAAGCATCTTCGTAATCTTCACTAACAGAAACCACTACACGACCTGCTGCCTCTCCAAATAAGAATGAGTCTTCTCGAACTTCAGCATCAGTTACAATGTCAAATCCGAGTTCTCTAGGCATAGACATTTCTACTAAGGAAACAAATAATCCCCCATCAGAACAGTCATGTGCTGCATTAATTAATCCACTTTGAATAATTTCTTTTAAGACTTGCTGCATTTTGTATTCTTCCTCTATGTTAAAATAAGGAGCAGGAGATGCTTTAATTCCATGATAGGAATATAAATACTCTGAACTTGCAATGTCCTCTACTGTTTTTCCGATAATAAAAATTAGATCCCCTTTATTTTTAAAATCTAAGGTCATCATCTTGGTTTTATCATTCAGAACACCAATCATTCCAATGGTTGGTGTAGGGAATACAGGATCTTCTTTCCCATCAATTACGGATTGGTTGTAAAAAGAAACGTTTCCACCCGTAACTGGAGTTTCAAACTTTAAACAAGCTTCCGACATGCCTTGAATAGCTCCTACAAATTGCCAGTATGATTCAGGATTGTATGGGTTTCCAAAGTTAAGACAATTAGAAATAGCACTTGGAATACCGCCGGTGCAAACAATATTTCTAGCAGCTTCAGCAACAGCCATAGATGTTCCTTGTTTTGGGTCTGCATGTACATAACGAGAATTGCAATCAACCGTCATAGCTACTGCTTTATTTGTACCCTTTATTTGTACAACACCTGCATCAGCTGGGTTATTAGTAGTCATAGTTCCTACTCCTACCATAGAATCATATTGTTCATATACCCATTTTTTAGAGGCAATATTCGGATGTTTCAATAGGAAATTTGCTACTTCTTTTAGGTCGTCAGGTTGTTTAACATCGTCTATATTAAATTTTTTGAATTCCTGGTAATAGTCAGGTTCTTTATATTCCCGAATATATACAGGAGCACCGCCTCCAAGTACAAGTGATTTGGCAGGTGCATCTACTACAAGTTCCCCGTGGAAATAATATCTCACATGCTCACTATCAGTTACCACACCAATCTCTTCTGCATGTAAATCCCATTTAGAGAATATATCTTTAACAATTTGTTCTTTTCCTTTCTCAATAACAACCAACATTCTTTCTTGAGATTCAGAAAGGAGGATTTCAAATGGAAGCATATCCTTTTGACGAGTAGGCACCCTATCTAACCATAAGTCCATACCCACATTTCCTGCGGCAGACATTTCACTAGAGGAACACGTAATTCCAGCAGCCCCCATATCTTGCATTCCTACAATCGCATCTGTTTCGGCTAATTCCAAAGTTGCTTCTAATAATAATTTCTCTTGGAAAGGGTCTCCTACCTGAACGGCTGGTAAATCTTTTGCTGATTCTTCTGTTATATCTTTAGATGCAAAAGAAGCGCCTGCGATACCATCTTTACCTGTAGCAGAACCTACAATATATACAGGATTTCCAGGGCCTTTTGCAGTTGCGGAAATAACTTTTTTAGAATCTATAATTCCAGCAGAGAACGCATTTACTAGAGGATTTGTATTGTAAGAATCATCAAAGAAAACTTCACCACCAACAGTTGGTACACCAAAAGCATTTCCATAATCACCAATTCCTTTTGTTACACCTTTTACTAACCATTTTGTCTTGGGTAGATCAATATTTCCAAAACGTAAAGAATTTAATTGGCCAATTGGGCGTGCCCCCATGGTAAAGATATCACGATTAATACCTCCCACACCTGTTGCAGCTCCTTGATAAGGTTCAATAGCACTAGGATGATTATGGGATTCGATTTTGAAAACACAACCAATACCGTCACCAAGGTCAACCATACCAGCATTTTCTTCTCCAGCTTTCACAAGCATTTGAGGGCCTTCTTTTGGTAGTTTCTTTAGCCAATGTATAGAGTTTTTGTATGAACAGTGTTCAGACCACATTACTCCATATACACTTGTCTCTGTAAAATTAGGTGTACGACCTAATATTTCTTTTATTTTTTCAAACTCCTCCGCCGTTAATCCTAGATTAAGAGCATCTTCTAATGTCGCTTCTGCAAGATTCTTTACTTCCATGATTTTCAAAATATGTTGCAAAAATAATGAAAATGTATGTATATCTACCCTTAAAAATAGAATGTTTATTAACAAATAAAAAAGCGAAACCTTTTTACAGAATACTCGTTCAATCTACTTCGATTAAGAAGGTGGAATAAAAAAAATCAGAATTTTTTTGTTTTGATAGAAAATAGTAATATCTTTTATTTTCCTTTGCAAAAAAAATAACATTATGTCAGAAGCTGTAAATGTAAAACCTACACTTATTGAGAAAGAATTGATTCCTCAGTTACATTTCTCAAAAACTGTTAAAATAAAACAGTCCGAAACTCTTATGAGTAAATTAATGGAGGCAACCAAATTAGGTAATCTACACCATGGGAAAGTGGCTGTAGTTTTTGAGGATGATGAAGGTTTAAAGAGGGTAGAAACTACTGTTTGGGCTACCGGATTAAAATATATTTGTCTGAAAGGAGGGATATGGCTTCCGATTGGCAGAATACATGAAGTGATTATTCTATAGGAATCCAAGAATATGTTTGATTAAGCATCGTTAATCTTTTTGGAATCATTATTTTTGTAGGTGTGGGCTTTGTTCACACTTTTTTTTGATTTATTTGTTAATAAAATGCAAAGCTCGAACAAATTTTATTTTGTTGCGTTTTCAAATGATATATGAATTATATAAATAGAACTGTTATGATGAGATATATGTTGAGTGTTTTGGTTGTATTGTTTTTGGGTTTAACTGGGTATGCACAAATGCAAATGCCCGAAGATCAGGTAGATTGGAAATTCACGGTGGAACAAAATGGATGTGATGCTGTTGTTGTTGCAACTCTTTCAATTAAAAAAGGATGGCATATTAATGCGCTTGTTTTACCCGAGGAAAGTTTTGGAATAGCAACTACGTTTAATGTGCAAAAATCGGCTAATTATAAAATAATCGGAAAACCAACAGAACCAAAACCTATTCGAAAATTTGATGCAGTAGCAGGAGAGGAATTAGATTATCATGAAGGAAAGATAGTTTTACGACAAAAAATTCGAGTTAACTCAGAGAAAGATTTTGATTTAAAACTTGATTTTGGTTTCCAACCATGCGATTCTGTAAAATGTTTATTTCCCTATGAAGAGTCTTTTACAGTGAAAGTGAAAGGGTGTTCATCAGAGGATGCTGGCAAGAATATTGAAAAGAGTAATTCTCCTGACGTAGCTGCAAGTGATGTTGAGATTGATAATGACTCTATTGATACAAATTCTATGGTTATTCAAGAAAATGTTTCTACGAAGATAGTTGAGAAGAATGTGGAAGGGGCAAAAGATGATATAGCGAATATGCCTATATGGTTATTGTTTTTTCTTTCATTTGGAAGTGGTTTATTGGCTTTAATAACTCCTTGTGTGTTTCCAATGATTCCAATGACAGTTAGTTATTTTACTAAAACTAGTAAGACTAAAGCTAAAGGGGTTAGTAATGCTATAAAATATGGTATATCTATTATTGTTATTTATATTTTATTAGGAACTCTAATAACAGCTATTTTTGGAGTGGATGCATTAAATAACATGTCAACGAATCCAACGTTTAATATTGTTTTCTTCTTTGTGCTCATAATTTTTGCCATTTCCTTTATGGGGGCATTTGAATTGCGTTTACCTAACTCATGGGCTAATAAAGCAGATGCTAAAGCAGATAAAGGAGGATTCATAGGTATTTTCTTTATGGCTCTTGCTTTGGCTATTGTATCTTTTTCTTGTACAGGTCCTATCGTGGGGTATTTGTTGTTTCAAGCGGCAACAATAGGGGGTGTTGCTCCTATCATTGGGATGCTTGGTTTTTCTTTAGCATTAGCATTGCCATTTGCCGTTTTTGCTGCAATACCAGGCTGGATGAATTCATTGCCAAAATCAGGTGGATGGTTAAATGTTGTAAAGGTTGTGCTAGGTTTATTAGAGTTAGCGCTTGCATTTAAATTCCTTTCGAATGCAGACTTAGCACTGCAAACACATTTATTAGAACGTGAGCTGTTTTTAGCTATATGGATTGGAATCTTCTTAGTTTTAGCTTTCTATTTATTTGGGTGGATCCGTTTCCCACACGATAGTAAGGTTGAAAATCTTTCGGTAGGTAGAGGGTTGTTTGGAACCTTTGTCCTCATATTTGTATTTTATATGATTCCTGGACTTTGGGGTGCGCCGTTAAAAATTATTAGTGCATTTCCTCCACCAATGAGTTATAGTGAATCTCCATTAGGAGTGGGTTATACAGGAGTTAGTGTGCAAAAGGAAAGTAGTCATACTTCAACGTATATTGATGGGATGCATTTAGGGCCTCAGAATATTATGACATTTAATGATTATGATAAGGCTTTGGCTTATTCTAAGAGTATAGGGAAGCCTTTAATGCTTGATTTTACAGGGCATAATTGTGTGAACTGCCGAAAAATGGAGCAAAGCGTTTGGGGAGAACCAGGTGTTATAAATATTCTTAGAGATTCAGTTGTGATTGCTTCTTTACATGTGGATGAACGTGTAGAGTTACCAAAATCCGAGCAATATGAAGCAACATTTCCTAATGGAAGAAAAAAGTTTATTAAAACTTACGGCGATAAGTGGACTTTTAAGCAAATTTCAGAATATGAGATAACAGCTCAACCGTTCTATGTCTTTCAAGATGGAAATGGTAATAACCTTTCTAATGGCTCTGCAGATTATCAGCATCACAGCAATCCAAAAGAATTCTTGAAATGGTTGCAAGATGGTTTAAAAGCGTACCGAGAAATTAATTAACAACTTGTTTATAAAAGAAGGGTAAGATTTTGTTTTTTTTGAGCGAAAGCCTAATTGAAAGTGTTATTTTTGTCAAAACAAAAAGATAATGAGTGAAAGATTAGATGCTGTTCTGCTTTTAGAAGATGGAACTGTTTTTCATGGAAAATCAGTTGGTGTTACTGGGAAAACTTTTGGAGAAATCGTATTTAACACTGCGATGGATGGATATCAGGAGGTATTCACGGACCCTGCTAATTTAGGGCAAATTATAGTGATGAGTACCTCTCATGTTGGGAATTACGGTACAACGCCAGAGGATGCATCTTCAGATCATGTACAGTGTGCGGGGATTGTTGTGAAGAAATTTTCAGAGGTTACCTCTCGAGATAGGGCTAACTTATCTTTAGAAGAGCTTTTTGTAAATGATCATAAAATGGGAATTTGTGATATAGATACTCGTGCTTTAGTAAGACACATCTGCAATCACGGTTCGATGAATGCTGTAATTTCTTCTGAAGAAAATGTGTCGATTGAAGGTTTACTTTCCGAATTGCAATCTTTTCCAAAAATGAAAGGAATGGAATTAGCTAGTAGGGTATCTACGCAAGAGTCATATATATCAAAATCACTTACTGATAAGGCGCTTTATAAGATTGCTCTGGTTGATTTTGGTTCAAAAAATGGAGTTGTTCATAGATTTAATTTGAATAACTGTGAAGTAAAGGTGTTTCCGATGAACTCTAAATTAGAAGAAATGTTGAATTATCTTCCAGATGGTTTTGTTTTATCAGCTGGACCTGGAGACCCTAGCGCAATGCCAACTGCTGTTGATTTAGTAAAGAATATTATTGAAACTAAGAAACCTGTTTTTGGAATTAATCTAGGACATCAATTAATCGCTTTGAGTCAAGGTGTTAGTATCGAGAAAATGCCTCATGGTCACAGAGGGGTTAATCATCCAATTATCAATCACCGAACTGGGAAAGGAGAGATGACTTGTCAAAATCATAGTTTTGTTGTAAATAGAGTGAGTGCAGAAGATAATTCAAATATTGAAATCACACATTCTCATTTAAATGACAATACAGTAGCAGGAATAGCATTGAAGGATCGACCTGTTTTTTCCGTTCAATATCATCCTGAAGGAGCAGTAGGACCACACGATTCCTTGTATCTTATCAGTGAGTTTTTAGAATTAATGCAAAAGAATAAATAGAACCTTATTATAGATTGTTATGAGTTATATTTCTGAAGTATTTGCCCGTCAAATTATGGATTCAAGAGGAAATCCAACAGTGGAAGTGGATGTATATTCAACAAGTGGGTTGAGAGGAAGAGCTGCGGTTCCTTCTGGAGCATCTACTGGAGTACATGAGGCAGTAGAGCTGCGTGATGGAGATAAAAAAGTATTCATGGGGAAAGGTGTTTTGAAGGCTGTAGAAAATGTGAATACAGAAATCAGTGATGCAATAGTTGGAATGTATCTTTTTGACCAAAAGGCGATTGACCTAAAGATGATAGAATTAGATGGAACTCCAAATAAAGGAAGGTTGGGAGCTAACGCTATTTTAGGAGTTTCTTTGGCAGTTGCAAAATTAGCGGCTAAAGAAGCAGGCTTGTCTTTATTTAAATATATAGGAGGTGTTGGCGCCACCACTATGCCTGTTCCTATGATGAATATCTTAAATGGAGGGGCACATGCTGATAATAAAATAGATTTTCAGGAATTTATGGTAATGCCTTTTGGAGCAAAATCTTTTTCAGAAGGATTACAGATGGGGACGGAGATTTTTCATCATCTAAAGAAGGTTCTACATGACAAAGGGCACTCTACTAACGTTGGAGATGAAGGTGGATTTGCACCTAACCTGGGTTCTAATGAAGAGGCTATTGAAGTTGTTATTGAAGCTATTCAAAAAGCTGGGTACAAACCTGGAAAGGATGTTTGGATTGCTATGGACGCAGCTAGTTCTGAATTTTACGATAAGAAGAGCGGTAAATACATTTTGAGTTCTACAGGTGAGAAACTAAGTTCTGAAGAAATGGTTTCGTATTGGGAGAAATGGGTGAAGAAATATCCTATAGCATCTATTGAAGATGGTATGGCAGAAGACGATTGGAAGGGTTGGAAATTACTTACAAAAAAAATTGGAGATAAGATTCAGTTAGTGGGAGATGATCTATTTGTTACCAATACTAAGCGTTTGGCTAGAGGAATTGAGGAGGATTCAGCTAATGCTATTTTAGTAAAGGTAAATCAGATTGGAACACTTACAGAAACTATTGAGGCTGTTCAAATGGCAACTCGTAATGGAATGAATTCTGTCATGAGTCATAGAAGTGGTGAGACAGAGGACAGTACGATCGCAGATTTAGCTGTGGCATTGAATTGCGGACAAATAAAGACAGGTTCTGCTTCTCGTAGTGATCGTATGGCAAAATATAATCAATTATTGCGTATAGAAGAAGAACTAGGAGAAACTGCATATTATCCTGGTATGAATTTTAAGTATTTGTAAATATTTTTTTCTAATTCATTCATTTACACTATCTTTGTAACCAATTGCACTTTTAAAAAAATAAGTGTAAAAGCAACCTATTTTCGGTTGTTAACGTTTAGATAATGTTGGTTATGAGTTTCTAGGAACAAGTTAAGGATTATTTAATGATGCAAATGAAAAGAATAAGTTTATATGTAATAATATTTGGGTTGTTTATCTGTTTTGTTGCTCCTGTTTTTGGCCAACAAATAACTGCTGCAAATCCTAATGTCACACCTAAACAGGCTGTTGAGAATGTACTTTTAGGAGGCGGGGTTAGCGCCTTCAATATCAAGTATAATGGTTCTACCGCTTTAGCAAATAACTTGCAAAATCCAGTTAAAAAGTTTCTATACGGAGGTTCTGTTTTTCCTCTTTCTGAAGGTGTGTTGCTGACCTCAACAAGTGCCTCTACTGTAACAGGTGATCCTGATTTATTTTCAATAGCTAATTATGGCAACCCTGCTGGGAATAAAACACCAACAAATGGAGTTATTATTGAATTCGATTTTATCCCAACCGGAGATACATTGTCTTTTAGTTATGTCTTTACTTCTTCTGAGTATACGTCTTATACTTGCTCTTCTTTTAATGATGTTTTTGGTTTCTTTATTTCAGGGCCAGGTATTTCGGGTCCTTATTCTAATAATTCCAAGAATATAGCTATCGTACCTAATTCAAATAATATTCCGGTAGGTATTAATACTGTAAATTCTGGAAATGCTGGGTTTAATAGCCCTTCTAATTGTTCGCAAGCAGATCCAAATTGGCAAGCTAATTCAATTTACTTTACAACGGGATATAATTCTGTCTATAATATGTCTAGTTCTCCTTTTTCTGGATATAATGGAAGTACAAAAGAATTGATTGCTGGTGTAAAAGTTATTTGTGGTCAAGTTTATCACATTAAATTAGCTATTTCTAATGTTACAGATACCGCATTAGATTCTGGAGTTTTCTTAAAGGCTGGATCCTTTGTATCCGCTTCTACTGTAGATATTAATGTGAGCAATTTAACCTCTACTATTATGGATACTGTGTTGGTGGAAGGATGCGACCAAGGACAAGTATGCTTTTCACGTGCAATTACGGATGCAACTGATGAACTCGTGACTCATTTTCAATTATCAGGAACTGCTACTCAAGGGCTAGATTATGCACAATTATCACCAGGTGATAGTATTGTGTTTGCACCTGGACAAACCGAGATATGTTTACCAATTATCCCTTACGATGATGGAATTCATGAGGGACTGGAACAATTAATTATTTCTGCATATTCCATAAATGCCTGTGGAGATACCTTGTTCTCTTCAGGGTCAGTGTGGTTCGCAGATAAACCTCAAACCCCTGCTCCAGATGCAGGCCCTGATATAGTTGTCTGTAATGGAGAAATGGGACAGTTGAATGGAACAGTTACAAGTGCTACTAATACGATAAAATGGACATATACAGGACCAGGAACAATTGTTTTTTCTCCTAATAATACCAGTTTAAATCCACAAATCTCAATGAGCACACCTGGAACATATCAATTATTTCTAAAAGAAACAAATGATACATGTAACCTAGTAGGTATTGATACAATGATCGTGATTTACGATGAAATTTATATCCAAGTATCAAATGATACAATTGTGTGTCAAAATGGAACTGCTAGTTTAAGTGCTTCTGCCCAAGGATATGGGAATATAGATTTTCATTGGAATCAAACTGCTGATTTAGGACCTAATCAAATGGTAAGCCCTCTAACTGCAACAGGTTATACAGTTTACGCTGAGAGTGAGAAGGGATGTAAATCTCAAACAAAGACCATTCAAGTTGACATGTATGCGCCGATTAGTGCAATAAGTTCGCCTTCACAGACGATATGCCCTGGAGATACGGTGAAAATAGAAGCATTTCCTAGTGGGGGTATTGGGGCACCCTATTCATATACATGGATAGATAGAAATGGGAATTTTGTAAGTAACAACAATCCAATTGATGTTTCACCAGTTGAAACTGGTAATTATTCTGTTACTATTACGGATGGCTGTGAATCCAGCCCTTTTGTTTCTATATCAGAAGTAATTGTAGGTATTATACCTGAGATTAAAATAAGTGTAGTAGATCCCGCTATTTGTCAACCAGCTGTGTTTGAATTGTATAATGAAACGGATGCGACTTCTTTGGATGAAACTTATTGGTTCATTTCAGATGGACAATCATTTATGAATAATGATAATATTGATGTAAAACTAGTAAATGCTGGATACTATGATGTTACTGTTAAGATTGTGACTCATGAAGGATGTACAGATTCAGCTACGGTTAAGAATATGCTAACAGTCTATCCAAAACCTGTAGCAGACTTTACGTATTATCCTAATCCGGTGACTAACCTTGATACCAAGGTGCATTTTCAAAATGGGACTAAAAATGGCGTGAGCTATGAGTGGTTTATGGATGATGCTTCACCAAATTATTCTACAGACATAGATCCTGAAGTTCAGTATCCTGAATATGTGGTAGGTGATTATTATGTCCAACTGATTGCAACTTCTGAACATGGTTGTAAAGATACAATTGACGGCATTGTTCGCATTTTCCCTGATGTAATTATATATGCTCCAAACACTTTCACGCCCGATGGTAATGAATTTAATCCTGTTTGGAATGTATATATGGATGGGGTAGATATTAATGATATTACAATTGAGATATACAACCGATGGGGAGAACAAGTGTGGGAGTCTCACGATTTATCTATTGGATGGGATGGTACATATAATCACCAATTGGTAAAGCAAGGAACGTATGTATGGAAGATTCGTGCTAAGAATCTAGTAACGGACGAAATTCACGAATGGGTAGGACATTTAAATGTCTTATATTAACAAGATATAAAAAGCATATTAAATCAAAAAGGGGTAGAATTAATTCTACCCCTTTTTGATTATTTTAAAATAGATTTAATCATTTATAGCCTTTATACCAGGTAATTCAATCCCTTCTAGATATTCCAACATGGCACCTCCACCAGTAGAAACGTAGCTTACTTGATCTGCTAAATGGAGTACGTTAATGGCAGCTACTGAATCTCCTCCTCCAACTAATGTGAATGCTCCATTATTAGTTGCTTTTACTAAAGAATTAGCAATAGCCTCTGTTCCTTTTTTAAAGGTTTCCATCTCAAAAACACCCATTGGGCCATTCCATAAAACAGTATTGGAATTTTCAATTATTTGACTAAACTTTTGTATTGTTTCAACGGCAATATCTAATCCCATCCAACCTGTAGGTATGGCATTAATTGCACATACTTGTGTGTTTGCATGATTGTCAAAAGCATCAGCTACAAGTGTGTCAATAGGTAAATAAATTTGAATATTCTTAGCTTTAGCAAGTGCTAATATCTCTTTTGCCGTATCTAAGAAATCATCTTCAACCAAAGAGTTTCCTACACTCCCTCCTTGTGCTTTAATAAATGTGTAAGCCATTCCACCACCAATAATAATATTGTCAACTGAATCCATTAGTTTAGTGATAATACTGATTTTTGAGCTCACTTTTGCTCCTCCAATAATGGCAGTTGTAGGATGCTTCGGCGTTTTTAGGACGGCATCAATACTTCGAATCTCATTCTCGAGTAATAAACCAAAATATTTATCATGGGGAAAGTATTTTGCTATAATAGCTGTGCTAGCATGCGCTCTATGAGCTGTGCCAAAAGCATCATTGATATAGATATCACCGTGCTGTGCTAGTTTTTTTGCAAAATCTTCATTTCCTTTCTTTTCTTCTACGTAAAATCGTAGGTTCTCTAATAGAACAATCTCACCATTTTGTAGATTTTTAGTGATTTCAAATGCACTTTCACTAATACAATCATCCACGAAGATGATATCTTTCTCTATTAATCTGGATACTTCTTTCACAATCTGACTGAGAGAGAATTTAGCGTCTGGGGCATCTTTTGGCCGGCCAAGATGTGACATTAGTATTACGCTTCCTCCATTACTTAAAACATGTTTAATAGTGGGAAGTGCAGCACGGATACGCGTGTTATCAGTCACATTTCCATGTTCATCAATAGGCACATTAAAATCAACTCTGATTAAGGCTCTTTTATTTTTGAAATCAACATTTGAAATAGTTCTCATTTTATTCATATTTGGAGCAAAAATAACATATCTTTTTAACTAATAGAATTTGAACAGCTGACAAAATCCATGTTCTTAATTTTTATATCTTCGCTCTATGGGAATTCGTATTGACAAATATGTATGGGCAGTTCGTTTGTGTAAAACACGTTCTCAAGCTACTGAGTTAATTCAAAAAAATAAGATTAAGTTAAATGCACAAGAAATTAAGCCTTCTCGTGAAGTAAATGTGGGTGATATCATACAGATAGTGAAGAATAATGCAATATTTTCCTATCAAATTAAGGCTATATTAGACAAAAGGGTAGGAGCTAAATTAGTTGAAGATTATTTAAGGGATATAACTCCAGAAGAGGAAATTACAAAATATAAGACTTATCAGATAGCGCAAAGTGTTTATCGCAATAATGGAACAGGAAAGCCATCTAAGAAAGATGTCCGTGATTTGAAAAAATTCTTGGGAATAGAGTAAAAAAAAATCCCAACAAACTTGCTGGGATTTTAAATAACTTGGTAAATAATCTATTATTTATCCACTACTACATGAGCCAATTCCTCAGATTTGTATTCTCCTTTGTCAAGTTTATCTTTCACTTTAATAAAGGTGTCAATAGTGTATTTCACATCCTCTAGTGTATGAACAGCAGTAGGGATTAATCTCAACATAATTACATCCTTTGGAACAACTGGATAGATAACGATTGAACAGAAGATATTATAATTTTCTCTCAAATCAAATGTTAGATTGGTAGCTTCAGCTAAATTACCTTTCATAAATACAGGTGTTACAGCTGTATTTGTATGACCAATATCAAAACCGGCTGCCTTTAATCCGCTTTGTAAATTATTAGCAATTTCCCAAAGATTATCTTTAAACTCAGGATGTTTTCTGATTAATTCTAAACGTTTTCTTGCCCCAACAACTATAGGCATAGGTAAGGATTTAGCAAACATTTGGGAACGCATGTTATAACGTAAATAATCAGTAATATATTCTTTAGCACAAATGAATCCACCAATAGATGCCATTGATTTTGCAAAGGTTCCAAACAAGACATCAATCTCATCATGTACTCCTTGCTCCATGGCAGTTCCAATACCTTTGTCGCCAACAGTACCAAATCCATGAGCGTCATCAACAAATAATCTAAAATTATATTTTCCTGATTTTCTAAAAGAAACAATTCCTTTTAAGTCACCTTGATCTCCAGCCATACCAAAAACACCTTCAGTAATAACCAAAATTCCACCATCAGTATCAGCTACTAATTTTGTAGCTCTTTCCATTTGTTTATCAAAGCTCTCCATATCGTTGTGCTGGAATACAAAGCGTTTTCCAGCATGTAATCTCATACCATCTAATATGCAGGCGTGGGATTCACTATCATATACGATAACATCGTTTCTTCCAACTAGGCTATCAATAGCTGAAACCATTCCTTGATAACCAAAATTTAAAAGAATAGCGTCTTCCTTTTGCATAAAGTCAGCTATCTCGTCTTCTAATGCCTCGTGCTCACTAGTTTGACCCGTCATCATTCTTGCTCCCATTGGGTATGCAAGTCCCCATTTTGCAGCAGAATCTGCATCTGCCTTTCTAACTTCTGGATGATTTGCTAATCCTAAATAGTTATTTACGGACCATACAAGACATTCCTTTCCTCTGAATGTCATTTTACGACCTATCTCTCCTTCTAGTTTTGGGAAGGTAAAATATCCGTGAACCCCTTTTTGATATTGTCCGATGGGGCCTCTGTCAGCTTTAATTTTTTCAAAAATGTCTCTAGCCATAAATATTTTATTTTTCTTATAATCTTAAATAATCAGATGCAAAGATATATGATTTTTAACTATTTCCCTATCTTTCTTATAGATTTAATAACTGGATGATAGTTAATAAGTTTTAGTTAAATTATATTTACTTCTCGTTCGAGTGTTATTCCGAATTTAGTTTGTATATCCGCTATTATGCTGCTTGATAAATCATAAATATCTTTTCCTGTAGCGCCTCCATGATTTACCAAAACTAGTGCTTGTTTGTTATGAACTCCACATGCTCCTATTTTCTTTCCTTTCCATCCAGATTGTTCTATAAGCCATCCGGCAGGCACTTTTATGTTGGATTTATCAATCGGATATGAAGGGACGGTTGGGTGTTTATCTTGTATCTTCTTGAATAATTCTATTGGAATTACAGGATTTTTGAAAAAACTACCTCCATTTCCTATTTCTTTAGGATCAGGAAGTTTAGATTGTCGAATAGCAATAACAGCATTGCTTACATCTTTAATGGTAGGAGATTGGATTTTTCTTCTGTCTAATTCATCCTGAATGGCTCCATATTGTGTATTTACTTTTGGATTCTTCGATAATTTGTATTGTACAGAAATTATGACATATTGGTTCTTTAGATCCTTCTTGAATACACTTTCACGATATCCAAACTTACATTCTTCCTTTGTAAACACTCGTTTATTTCCTGTCTTAATATTGATCGCTTGGAGAGAATGAAAAGTGTCTTTTATTTCTACACCATATGCACCGATGTTTTGCATAGGACTTGCACCGACTCTTCCAGGAATAAGAGAAAGATTTTCAAGTCCACCCCAATTTTGACTAATAGTATAAAGCACAAACTCATTCCAGATTTCACCAGCACCTGCTTCTACTATGACAGAATCATTATTTTCATTTATAACTTTTATTCCTAGAATTCTGTTAAGTAAAATAATTCCATCAAAATCTTTTAAAAATAGCACATTGCTTCCTCCTCCCAAGATGAGTAATTTCTCATCTTTATGCTCGGAAAGTAGCTCTTTTAATTCATCTTCTGTTTGGAAAGAAGTGAAATACTGAGTCATTACATCTATGCCAAAGGTGTTGTAATTTTTTAAATTTACGTTTTCTTGGAGCATTCTACGTTATTTTGCACGAATGTACTTATTTTTATCGGGCACAAAATGACTTTTAGATTGTTTTATTAAATGAGAATTGTAGATTTTAAAAAAAGAATATGTTAAAACAAGTAAGTTTAGATCAGATTAATGCATTTGCAAAAGATACTTTAATGGAAACATTAGGGATTAAATGTGTAGAATTAGGTAGGGATTATGTTGTCGCAACAATGCCTGTAAATTCAAAAACACATCAGCCCATGAAATTATTACATGGTGGCGCAAGTGCTGCGTTGATAGAGACTATTGGCTCCATCGGCTCTACTTTGTTAATCGATTTGGAAAAGGAAGTTCCAGTAGGATTAGAGATTAATGCGAATCATATAGGAGGAATGACATCGGGAATAGTAAGGGCTGTAGGTAAGATTGTTCATGCAGGTAGAAGAACACATGTTTGGCAAGTTGATTTAACAAATGAAGAAACAGGTTCTTTGATTTGTACGGGGCGTTTGACAGTTATGATTATTCCAAGGAAATAAAGTATGGGAATTTTAGCGTATCAGTTTCCAAATCAGACATTAAAGATATTTCAAGGTAATTGGAAAAGATCATCGTTGGATGAACTCCCTAAAGACACTTTCTTTGTAAGTTCATTTACGAAAGATGAAGTGTATTATTTCGAAATGACGGGAGAAATAGAAAGTATTCCTTCAAAAGAATTGACGCTTGGTTCCAAGAATGATATCTTTATAGTTAATGATAAATCTTATTTGTTTGGATTAGAACACTTTAAATTTGGATTTGAACCTGTGGGGATAAGCAAGGCTATTTATTCTCGCATTAAATTTAAGGAAGGGACAATTGATAAGTTAGAAGATATATTGAGAGTATTAGCATCTAAATATCAACAAGAAGCATTAGTTTATCTTATTAGTGATACTGAATTTGGGACTTGGATGGGAGCGACACCTGAAATTTTGTTAGAAGGAGACGAGGAAGAAATGAGGACAATTGCGCTTGCTGGTACAAAAGATACGGAAGAGAGGCGTTGGACCGTTAAAGAAGAGGAAGAGCATCAGTATGTAGTTAGTTATGTTGGAGATATTATCAGTAAGTATGCGCAACCTGAAATAAAACAATCATCCACAGAGACTGTAAAGAATGGGGCTGTATATCATTTAAAAACAAAATTTAGTTTTAAGGTTGCCTATCAAAATTGGAACGAGTTGCTAAAAGAATTGCATCCAACCCCAGCTGTTTGTGGAACCCCTAAAGAAATTGCTCAACGTTATATTTTAACCTATGAGCCTCATGAGCGTAAGTTTTATACGGGTCTGATTGGTATGAAACAATCTGATTCGCTCTCTGTTTTTGTGAATCTTCGTTGCATGCAGATATTACAAGAAGGATTTGGTTTATACGTAGGTGGTGGTATTACAAAAGATTCTCGTATTGAAGATGAATGGATGGAAACTGAGGCAAAAAGTAAAACATTGATTTCTGTTATTGAAGAAGTAAAAGAATAGAGAGGAAAACAGGCGTCTTCCTCTCTATAAAAACTAACACTACTACTTATGAAACTATTTAGCATATTGCGAATCTCGTGCCAAAAATTTCAGCGTATTATTTTAATTCCTAAGAAAAGTTAAAAACAAAAAAAAATCGCCTTCTAAAGAGAAAGCGATTTTCATATAATATTGTGAGAGATTAGAATTTTCTTTTCTCTTTAATTCTTGCAGATTTTCCAGTTCTATCACGGAAGTAGAAAATACGAGCTCTTCTAACTGAACCGTGTTTTAAAACTTTAATCTCATCGATGAAAGGAGTGTGAACAGGGAAAATACGTTCTACACCAATACCTCCTGAAGTCTTACGAACAGTAAAAGTTTCTGTAACACCAGAACCTCTTCTTTGGATAACTACTCCTTGAAATTGCTGAATACGCTCTTTCTCTCCTTCTCTAATTTTATATGAAACGACAATAGTATCTCCTGCTCCAAATTCTGGAACTTGGTTAACTGTTACAAACTCGTTTTGAACTTCTTTAATTAAATCCATGATATATAATTTTTTATCTTCTTAATGAATTGGGGTGCAATATTAAGGATTATTTATGAAATCCATACAGATAAATCAATTTATTTTTAAAATAATTTCTTTTTCTGCTTAAAATCACAAATCAATATCTAGTTTAAAGGTGTTTCTCAGATTGTTAAGGTCTGGATTTCGCTTAGCCATATCATCAAATTTGTCTTTGCTCGTAAAAAGTTTGCTTTCTGCAGTTTCTTCCACAAATATTTGAATCTCAATAGATGTATTTTTGAGTTCTTGCCTTAGAAAATGAAGAATATTATAGAGATTAGCTTCCAAAAATTCCTTCTGTACATTATTGTTTACCGTATGCTTAATAATATTCCCTTCTACTAATAGAGGATCATTCGCTAGCATGGAGGTGTATAAATTTCCCTGCCCTTCATCTTTTAGTTTATGTGCAAATTGCCTCCACCGCATGCGCATCTCATCTATAGTGAATGGTTGAGATTCCTCTTTCAATCCTTTGTTGTCTGGGGTGAGATTGGTACCTTTTTCGGTACGATTCATTAAATCTTGAATACCGAGCAATGTGCTTTGTCCCTGGTGTGTAGGTGTCGAAAGTTTTTTGACTTCTGGTCGGGTGGAGGAGATGCCTTGTGAATTATTCTCAGAAATTGTTGTTTGTTGTTGGGGAGAAATCTTTGTCTTTGGAAGGGCTTGACCTTTAAATGGAATAATGATTACTGGATCAGTTATTGCTTTTTTTTTTCTAACTCATTTTTAATTGAGCAAAGTTGCATTAAAGTTAATTCAACCAATAAACGTTGATTTTTTGAACTCTTATAGTTTGTGTCGGCACTGGTTAAAACACCTAAGGATCTTAATAAATAAGGAACCGATAAATCAGGTAAATTTGTTTGTTCTTTATATCTACTTTGAATAGTATCTCCTACTTCTAGTAATTCTAGTGTTTGAGGATCTTTTCCTACCATTAAATTTCGATAGTGCTCTGCAAGTCCAATTATAAATTGATGTCCGTCAAATCCGTAGTTGATAATTTCATTAAATAAAAGTAAACTACTGGAGATATCTTCATTTCGAGCAAAATCAACTAATTTAAAGTAGTAATCATAATCTAATACATTTAAATTCTCAATTACTGCTTTATAGGTGAGTGTTTTTCCTGAGAAACTTACAATTTGATCAAAGATAGAAAGTGCGTCTCTCATTGCGCCATCTGCTTTCTGTGCAATTAAATGTAATGCTTCACTTTCTGCATCAATCCCTTCACTAACTGCAATTCGTTGAAGGTGATTTACCATGTCTGATATTTTAATTCGGTTAAAATCAAAAATCTGACAACGAGAAAGTATGGTTGGGATAATCTTGTGTTTTTCAGTAGTTGCTAATATGAAGATGGCATGCTTGGGAGGCTCTTCTAAGGTTTTTAAAAAAGCATTAAAAGCTGCTGTCGATAACATATGCACCTCGTCTATTATATAAACTTTATAATTTCCTAATTGCGGTGCGATACGAACTTGATCAATTAAGCTACGAATATCATCAACACTATTATTTGAAGCAGCATCTAATTCATATACATTGAGTGATTGTCCTTCATCAAAAGATTTGCAGGATTCACATGTGCCACAAGCTTCAATATTTTCAGAGCGATTAGTACAATTGATTGTTTTGGCAAGAATACGGGCAGTAGAGGTTTTTCCTACGCCTCGTGAACCACAAAATAAGAATGCTTGAGCTAATTGGTTGTTTTTAATTGCATTTTTTAGGGTAACAGCAATGTTATTCTGACCAACTAGGGTGTCAAATGTTTGGGGTCTGTACTTTCTTGCGGAAACAATATAGTCACTCATACAACAAAAATAATAGAAATATTTTATTCGGCAATGAATCCGATAAAATATACCTGTTTTGCATTTGAATGGCTAGTTTGGAACTATCCTAAATACGTTCTTAGTAATTTACTTCTGGATGTATGACGTAATCGACGAACAGCCTTCTCTTTTATTTGGCGTACACGTTCTCTAGTTAAGTCAAAACGATATCCAATTTCATCTAAACTCATTTGGCGATTTCCATCTAGTCCAAAATATAATCTAAGAACATCTGCTTCACGTAAAGTTAAGGTATTTAATGAGCGGTTAATTTCCTTTTGAAGAGATTGGTGCAAAAGCACATCTTCTGGAGCAATTACACTGTCATTTTCTAATAAATCATACATATTGGAACTAGATTCATCTCCATCGACCAAAGGAGCATCCATGGAAATAGCCTTTCCATTGGATTCAAGAGCTCTGATAACATCCGTTACGGGTATATCTAAACGTTCAGCTACCTCTTCAAAGGTAGGTGCCCTTTCTAATTCTTGTTCTAGTTCAGAGAATGTTTTATTTACTTTCCCGATTGAACCAATTTTATTTAAAGGTAATCGTACAATTCTAGCATGTTCTGCTAATGCTTGCAAGATAGATTGTCGTATCCACCACACAGCGTAAGAAATAAATTTAAAACCTCTGGTTTCATCAAATCTTTTAGCAGCTTTGATGAGTCCTACGTTTCCTTCATTTATTAAATCTGGAAGCGTTAAACCTTGGTTCTGATATTGTTTTGCTACGGAAACAACAAATCGCAAGTTTGCACGAACAAGTCTATCTAAAGCACGTTGATCACCTGCTTTAATTCTTTGAGCTAGTTCTACCTCTTCTTGTGCAGTAATAAGGTCAACTCTACCAATCTCCACTAGATACTTATCTACGGATTCCGTTTCACGGTTGGTAACTTGTTTTGTGATTTTTAACTGTCTCATTCCGTTCTTTTTAATTTAAATTAGATTGCTATACTTTATAAACGTTTTAGAAAAGAAAAAGTTGGCTGATTTCTATATAATTGCTTAAAAAAATAGCGAGATAAAATTGAGCAAATTTCGTGCAAATTTTCTGTATACTTTTATTTTAAATGATTGTGTATCTTTGTTCATGAATTAAATATTTTTCATCGATGAAGGAAATAATTGAAAAAGCCTGGTTGGATAGATCTCTTTTAACTGACAAAGAGGTTATACATGTGATAGAATCTGTAATTTCAAAATTAGATAGTGGAGAATTACGTGTAGCAGAACCAAAAGATGGATCTTGGCAAGTGAATGAGTGGGTAAAAAAGGCAGTTGTGATGTATTTCCCTATTCGTAAGATGGAAACTATTGAGGTTGGACCTTTTGAATTTTACGATAAAATGGCACTTAAAAGAAATTATAAAGAATTAGGTGTGCGCGTAGTGCCTCATGCTATTGCTCGTTATGGTTCTTATATTTCTAAAGGTGTTATTTTGATGCCTTCTTATGTAAATATTGGGGCGTATGTTGACGAAGGGACAATGGTGGATACATGGGCAACAGTTGGGTCTTGCGCTCAAATTGGTAAACATGTTCATTTGAGTGGAGGTGTAGGTATTGGTGGTGTATTAGAACCTTTGCAAGCATCTCCAGTAATTATTGAAGATGGAGCCTTTATTGGTTCTCGTTGCATTGTTGTTGAAGGAGTTCGAGTGAGAAAAGAAGCAGTATTGGGAGCGAATGTAGTGTTAACGAAATCTACCAAAATTATTGATGTTACCGGTGCACAGCCTATTGAAATGAAAGGTGAAATCCCCGAGAGAAGTGTTGTAATACCAGGTTCTTACACCAAGAAATTTAATGCAGGAGAGTTCCAAGTGCCTTGTGCGTTAATTATTGGTAAACGCAAGGAAAGTACAGATTTAAAGACTTCTTTAAACGATGCTTTAAGAGAAAATGAAGTAGCTGTGTAAGGGTTGATTACATCCCCGGTATTCCTCCTCCTTTCATGTTTTTCATTAAACTCATCATATTTTTACGGTCGCTTACAAAGCGCATCATTTTCTTTGTGTCTTCAAACTGTTTGATTAATTTATTAACCTCTTGAATGTTTTGCCCACTTCCTGAGGCAATTCTTTTCTTTCTACTATTGTCGAGAATAGCAGGATTTTCCCTCTCCTGTGGAGTCATAGAATAAATAATGGCTTCAATAGGTTTGAATGCGTTGTCATCAATTTCTACATCTTTCATGGCTTTACCCATTCCAGGTAGCATCCCCATCAAATCCTTCATGCTTCCCATCTTTTTAACTTGTTGTAACTGAGAAAGGAAGTCGTTAAAATCAAATTGATTCTTTTTTATTTTCTTTTGAAGTTTTCTTGCTTCTTCTTCGTTGTATTGTTCTTGAGCTCGTTCAACTAAAGAAACGACATCTCCCATTCCCAAGATTCTATCGGCCATTCTTTTTGGATAGAATACGTCAAGCGCATCCATCTTTTCACCTGTACCTACAAACTTAATAGGTTTATTTACAACAGCCTTGATGGAAATTGCAGCACCACCACGTGTATCACCATCTAATTTAGTAAGAATAACTCCGTCAAAATCAATGGCGTCGTTGAATGCCTTAGCTGTATTTACAGCATCTTGACCTGTCATGGAGTCCACAACAAATAAGGTTTCCGATGGACGTATCGTATTCTTAAGTTCTGTAATCTCCGCCATCATTTGTGCGTCTACAGCCAAACGACCTGCGGTATCGATGATTACTACGTTAAATCCATTACTTTTTGCATATTGTAAAGCATCTTGTGCAATTTTAACTGGGTTCTTTTCTTCTTTATTTGAAAATACTTCTACACCTAGTTGCTCACCCAAAACATGTAATTGGTCGATAGCAGCAGGTCTGTAAACATCACCCGCAACTAATAGAGGTTTCTTCCCTTTTTTGTTCTTTAAATAATTTGCTAGTTTTCCAGAAAAAGTAGTCTTACCTGAACCTTGTAATCCAGACATTAAAATGATGCCTGGACTTCCTTGATAATTTAACTCTGACTCATCTGTTCCCATTAATTCAACGAGCTCTTCATGACAAATTTTGATCATCAATTGTCCTGGAGATACTGCTGTTAATACATCCCTACCTAATGCTTTTTCTTTTACACGTGTAGTAAATTCTTTGGCTGTTTTGAAATTAACGTCCGCATCCAATAAAGCACGACGTACTTCTTTCAATGTTTCTGCAACATTTATTTCTGTGATTTGCCCTTGGCCTTTTAATACTTTAAAGGCTCTCTCAAATTTGTCCGTTAAATTTTCAAACATGCAACTAATTTTTTAATTGTTTACAAAGCTAATAAATTCCTATAAATTTTATGAAAAATTTTGATGCAACACTTATTTTTCAGATGTTTGTGTCGAATTTTTTAAATTAATTAATCTATGAAACTAAATTTTAAATTACTGTCGTTATTATTAATGGTGTTTGTTGTGGTGAGTTGTAGTAAATACGAAGAGGGTGGAATCTCTATACTAACCAAAAAGGCAAGACTTTGTAAAACTTGGAAGCCTGTTCGATATATCTATAAGAATGGAACTTCTACAACAAACGTAGATAAGGGTTTGATTGAATTAAAGAAAGATCAAACTGCCAATTGGACAATTTATATGGGGTCAACTCCTGTTATTGCTACGGGAAATTGGAACTTTATAAATGATAAAGCAGGACTTAATATTAATGTTACTGCTTTTGGATTTAATTTGAATAATGACTATGAAATTGTTCGTCTAGAGGCTAAAGATTTGAGAGTGAGAGATAAGGATGGAACGGTTATTTGTTTAATTCCTGCATAGACTGAAAGAGAGTATAAAATGATTAGAAGGCTATCAATTTGATAGCCTTTTTTACTCTTTCTTAACTACATCTAAAACGAAAGTACTTTTAATTTGATTTACGTGACTTAAGGCTGCCAATTTTCCTGAAGCAAACTGGTGATAATTGTCTAGATTTTTAACCATCACCTTGAGTAAGAAATCATTGGCTCCTCCCATAAGGTAACATTCTAATACTTCTGGAAGTTTTTTAATTTCTTTTTTAAATTCTTCAATTTCTTTTAATTTCTGTACATCTAAAGATACCGAACAAAAAACAAACATAACTTCTTGTATCTTTCGCTCATTGATAATAGCAACATATTTTTCAATAACACCTGATTTTTCCATTTTCTTGATGCGTTCAAATGTGGGGGTGTTACTCAATCCTATTGCGTCTGATATTTCTTTAATGCTTAGTTTGGCATTTTTCTTTAGGAGTTTGATGATTTTAAAATCAATTTCATCTAGTTCTGGCATAGTGTAGCATTTTATTCTATTCTTAATTTTATTTTACAACAAATAAAGTGTATTATTCTATATTATACGGATTGTATAGAATATTTTTCCAAAAATATAAAATATTTAGATAAAATACTATTAAATATTAATTTTGCTTAGAATCAATAAATAGTAATTAAAATGGCAAAATCTACCAATTTTAAACCTGAAAGCTTAATGATGAGCTATGGTTATAAACCGGAATTATCAGAAGGATCTGTAAAGTGTCCACTTTTTCAAACTTCTACCTTTGTTTTCAAGACTGCAGAGGAAGGAAAAGCATTCTTTTCTTTAGCGTATGGATTAAGGGAAAAGGAGAAAGGAGAAGAATTAGGTCTTATTTATAGTAGAATTAATAATCCAAATTTGGAAATTCTGGAAAACCGTTTATCACTTTGGGATAAAGCAGATGATAGCGCAGTGTTTGAAAGTGGGATGGCGGCTATTAGTACTGTTTTATTAGAGTTCCTAAAGCCAGGTGATTTGCTTTTATATAGTTCACCTACATACGGTGGTACAGACCATTTTATCTGTGATTTCCTTCCAAAAATTGGTGTTGAAGCAATTGCTTTTTACCCAGAAAATACACGGGAAGAAATTGAAGCAATGATTCAGAAAACCGGTAAAGCTGATCGTTTAGGACTAATTTACATTGAAACGCCTGCTAATCCTACCAATACCATTATTGATATTAAAATGTGTGCGGAAATTGCTGCTAAACATAAAAATGGGAATGATAGAACCTATTTATGTGTAGATAATACCTATATGGGACCACTTTGGTCTAGACCTATGGAGTTAGGTGCTGATTTAGTTGTATATTCTGCTACCAAATATATTGGAGGCCATAGTGACTTAATTGCTGGTGCTGTATTGACAACCGCTCAAATTATGCCAAGAGTAAAAGCATTGAGGACTTTCTTAGGGAATATGGTAAGTCCACATACAGCTTGGTTGATGTTGAGAAGTATGGAGACACTAAAGATACGTATGGAGCGTCAAGCTACATCTGCTGAAAAGGTAGCAACTTACTTAAGTAAGCATCCAAAAGTGGATAAGGTTCACTATTTGGGACTGATAGAAGAAAATGATCCTCAATATACTTTATATAAACAACAATATGATTCTCCTGGAGCTATGATTTCTTTCAATATTAAAGGAGGAGAAAAAGAAGCTTTTCAGTTTTTAAATAATCTAAGCTTAATCCAATTAGCTGTGAGTTTGGGAAGTACAGAGAGTTTAGCGCAACATCCAGCCACTATGACGCACTGTGCAGTAGCAGAAAACGAAAGAGAAAAAATGGGGGTAACTTCAAGTTTGATCCGAGTTTCTATTGGCGTTGAAGATGCGGATGACTTAATTAAAGACGTAGAACAAGCATTAGCTTCTGTTAGATAGTTTCAAGAAATCTTAATGAAAACAAAAAAGTGGAGAACTCTCCACTTTTTTTATCACTTATATTCTTCAATTACTGTCCATTCAATTTTGTTAGATATTCCATCTAGATAGTCTTGGAATCTGAGTAACCCCGGTGGAATCTCAAATCGAGCCATAATTGATTTGGATTTATCACCTACTGTAATATGTGTGTATGTTGAAGGAACATCCATCACACGCGTATCATTGTACTCATCTTTAAAATCGAAATACCCTATCCCTAAAGCCTTCTCCTGGATGTCTTGCATGATTTCTTTAGAAACTGTAGCTTCATACTTTCCTAATTTATCTACATTTCCCAATCCTTCGTATGTTGCATGTCCATCCTTGTAGATGATCATTTCAAAGGTAGGGCATTTTCCAAAACAAGCTGTTCTTCGTATGGAAGCAAAAATTTCTCCGTCTGTGTTCATCTCCTCTTGTGCGTTATTGGATGTTGAATTACTATTATTGGAATTTGTGTTTTCCTTTACTTGAGTTTCGGTTTTGTTTGCATTGTTCTTTGATACCTCCTTTGAGTTGTTACAGGCAGAAAGAGCAACTGTAAAGATGCTTACGATGAAGATTATTTTTTTCATATCTAATTTTTTTTGAAGCGTTATTGCAAAAAGGATGCAATTTTTAAAATTACACTATTTAGAATGGTAAATCGTCATCCTCTTCATTGCTAACAAATGTTTCTACATCCGTAGCATCAATTTTAGCCGCTGGTTGTTGAGCCTGTGTGTTAGCAGGTGCAGCTCCTCCATTTTGAGTTTTCTCTACTCTCCATGCATTTAAAGAGTTGAAATATTTAACTTCTCCTTGTGGGCTTGTCCATTCTCTACCTCTAATATTGAAAGTTACCGTAACCAAATCGTTTAGATTGATATTATCTAATAAAGAAGTTTGGTCTTGAGTTAACTCAAACATAATGTCTTGCGGGTAATTCCCTGATCCATCTGTAACGACAAATTCTCTTTTTCTGAAAGAATCTGAAATTTGTTGTGTGTCTTTTTTTACTTTTAAAGTACCGTTCAAAGTATACATAATTTGTTGTTTTTATTGATTATTAAATGCGAGAAGCGTTTTCCATGCATCCTCTATATTGTTTCTTTCTAATAAATTTTTAGCTAGTTTGTGCAATTCAATTTCTAAATCTTTTGGATTTTCATTGAAAGATATAAAAATATCAGCTAATTCCAATAATTTATAGTCATTAACTTCTGTTTCATCAGGTAATGCTTCTATTCCTCCTAATTTCCCTAAGTCATTTCCACTTAAAATTGTACTCAAACGAATATCCTCAGGAATTGCATCATATCCAATTCCAATAGTGGTTATTGGTTTTGGAATTTCAAACATAGAGGCTGAATTTGAATGACAATACCAATTACCACCCATGCGAGATACCAAATCAATTTTGTGCTGGTCGATTAATCCATCTTCCCCTAATACATCTTCATTGATATGCATTTTAATTACTTCACAGATAATGAGATTACCAGCGGCTCCACCTGTTCCGGTTTCTCTTACTTCTAATACTTTGCACTCCATTTGAACGTGAGATTCTTTTACACGAAATGGCCTAACTAAGTCAGAAGGGATAGGGGTAAGTCCACTTTTCTGAAATTCATTTACTTCTGGTTGAAACGGGCAAGAAGCTAAACTGACTTGTTGTATAATATCATAGTTTACCGTATTGATGACTACTTCAGGAATTTTCTTAACATTATTGTAAGTGTCTTTAGTGTTTCCTGTTCTGCCACTTCGTGCGGGACTAAAAATGAGTATTGGGGGATTAGCACCAAAACAATTAAAAAAACTAAAAGGAGATAAATTGGGTACTCCATTTTCATCAACTGTTGAAGCAAATGCAATAGGGCGAGGGCCTATCGCTCCTAATAAATGTTTATGTAGCAATGGAATAGGAGTCTCTTTTGGATCAATAGTTAACATATTTGTTTCTTTAAATGTTATTATTGGCTATTAGTACTACCTTTTTTGCCAAAGAAATAGGAATATCCAAATCCAACAATAAAATAAGTGGTAATTTCATTTATTTTTGCATCATTAAAACCAGAGAATTGATCTATACCTGTTTGATGAGGCTGAAACTTAAATCCGTGAAAAGTATATCCTAATGTTAATCTAAAAGAAGAGTTTTCTGTACTTGTTAAACATAGTCCTAATACAGGCTCAACAAATCCACCATCATTCATGTAAGCTTTACCTAGAAGCAGTTTGTTTTTATTGGTGTTAAAAATATTTACAGAGTATCCCACGCGAACTCCATAGTCAATTCCAAATCTTCCAAAATACTTCTCTTGCCCAATTTTTACAAATGCACCAAGCACATGGAGGCCACCAGACAATCCGATATTATTTTTAAATTGATTCACATTAAAATATCCATAGCGAAGTCCTGCTCCAATAGAAAATGAGTTGTCAAGAGTATATTGAAAGTTGGGTGTTACAATTGCTAGTCCTTGCATTAACTCACGAAAGGCTCTGTTTGTAATATTGTTAGGCAATCCTAATTCGATATTAAAAGATGCATTTGGTGTAAACTCAGTCGTTTGCGCTTGTAGATAATATGTTGGTAAGAGTAATAGGAGTAAGATAAATCGTTTCATACTGTTTAATTTCTGTTCACTAATATAACGAATGTTTTTTATTTTTAGTAGCTTGTTAATTTAATATTTCAAACTTTTTCCTGGTCTTTTGAAGTTCAGATTTAGCTTGGTAGAAATACATTCCATTTTCAAATTGAGTGGTATCTACTTGGATGATATTTCCACCTTTTTGATACTCTTTCTTCTCAATTACTTTGTGAATACCTTTGTCTATTGAAAAGATAGTGATTTCAATCTCTTTTGGAAAATGCATTTCAATAAATATCTGAATTGTTCCTTTTGCAGGTTCGTTCTCTATAGGATGAAGAATAAAATAATTCTCACGATTAATCCTTCCTTCTTTAAATTTCTTAAGTAACAATCTGTATAAAATAATAAAGATAATGATGGAAAATGTTGTCCATGCTATATATCGGGTGATGATTACTATATCAATAGCTAATAACATATTATATTACAATTACGCCTTTTATTTTTTCAGTATCTTGATAGATTTTAATCACACTATCTGAATCAGTCATTACTTCTTTTATCGTAATACTAGTGTAATTCCCTTTCGCAGAAGGTCGCATAGATATTTCAGAAACTTGACTAAACATATTGGTAACACGAGCTATAAGTTGATTATCGCTTGGGACAATAAATTTAAACATATATACATTCGGCCATTCTAATAAGTCCAATTGTTCTTTTAATTTTAGGTATTTTTCCTCCATAACTATTTTTTCGCCAGCAAAGTTAGCCTTTTTACCTCTTTTTTTACACCCTCTGGAAGAATATTATAATTTTCTTTTAAACAATGGATCGAAGTTGATTTTAATATGATTTCTGCTTGTGATAGGTCTGCGATTATTGTCATGGGGTCAGGTTCTTGACTTTGAGCGACTTTTATGTCATTTTCTAAACAAATTGGATGTGACCAATATGTAGCATAGTCTGTTTCAACTTTAAGCCATTGTTCAATAATGTTTGTTAATTCATGTGGATTCTGAGTTTTAATGACTTGTCTCTTTTGTTGGGAACGTTCTGTTTGAAACACATGAAATGCTTCTAAAAAGTTTTCAGGATATTGAATAGCTTGAGAAAAAATAGAAGTAATCTCTTCTTGTATTGCTGTTTGATCCGTTAAAGTCAAATAGGCTGTATATTCATTATTTAATTTCTTTAACTTAGATTGCCATACCAATGGAATAGGGGCGTGAGTTAGAAAATAGTTTATTTGTTTAAAAAAAATAACCTCCCAGATTTCATCTAGGTCATCATCCTCATTGTGAGGTAATATAAGTTTTGCATATTCCTTAGTCATTTTAACAAAATTAAACCTTTAATCTTTCTATCTCCCTTATTTTTTTATAAATTTGCGTATATGTTCAAAAATGTACGTTTCCATATTGTTGCATTGTTGGTGCTTTTTGTGATTAGCACTTCTGGACTAACAGTGTATAAACATTTCTGCGCATTCAAAGGAGTTTCGTACAATATCTCATTATTGTCTAGTGATGATAGTTGTAAAAAATCGAATTCGAAACAAGTAACACACACATGTTGCGTATCTACTCCTTCTCAAGATTTAAAATTTGAAAAAAATTGTTGTAATGAAGAAGTGGATATTTTCCAAATCCATACGGATTTAAATACATTTCATCAGTTAGACTTTATAACTAATTTTGTAAATACTTACCCAATTGAAATTCACATTCCTGTTGAAAAAAGCATACAGTCTTTCTTGGCAGAAACAGTCCCTATCCCTATTCCTTTATATAAGCGCTTATCTTTAGTGCAATCCTATTTGATATGATAAACTGTTTTTTTTTGTGAGTCTAAGATAGCAGACTTGCAAGCAGTTTTAATATTAATCAAATAGTGAAAAATGAAATATATACTAATTATTATAAGTTTATTATGGAGTTTTGGGTTGTTTTCCCAAAAAATCAAATTACAAGGAACTATCAATACCTATATTGATGGTAAGAGTACCTCTCCTTTATTAGGTGCTGAGATATTCTTTAGGAATGCCAGAATTGGAGATGTGACAAATGAAAAAGGAGAATTTACCATTTCTGGAACTGTATCTTTCCCAGATACGCTTATTGTGAGAGCTGCCGACTATTATAATGACACTATTCCTATACATCATTGGGAGGATAAACAACTTCGAATTGTACTTTTCCCAGAATTCGTAGCCGAAGAGGTGGTCATTCGTGCAAAGCGAGATAATTCTAATATTTTGCGCCTAGATCCTCGTCACGTGGAGCAATTAACGCAGGGAGAGTTGAAAAAGGCAGCTTGTTGCAATTTAGCAGAATCTTTCGAAACCAATGCCACTGTGGATGTAAGTATGTCTGATGGGGTGTCGGGTTCTAAACGTATCCAAATGATGGGGTTGAGTGGACGTTATACACAGCTTCAGTTTGAAAATATTCCATTTATGCATAATGTCGATCAAGCATTTGGATTAGCAACTGTTCCGGGTACGTGGATTAATTCCATTCAAATTACGAAAGGAACTGGAACGGTTGTAAACGGCTATGAATCTATGAATGGATTAATCAATCTCGAATATCATAAGCCGATGGATATGGACCCTCTTTTCGTGAATGGATATTTTAGTATTCAAGGTAGATCTGAGTTAAATTTACATGGTGGCTATAAATTAAAAAACGATAATTGGAGTACGGGTTGGTTTATACATGGCTCTTCTTTATTTGTTGAAAATGATCGAAATAAGGATGGTTTTCGAGATATGCCTTTGGGGAATACTATTATAGGTATGAATCGATGGAGTTATGTGTCTGACCATTTCGTTGGGCAAATCGGTGTAAAAGTGAACTATACTGATCAGCAAGGTGGGCAAATTGGATTTAAGCGATATGAAAAGAATCAAGGGTTGTATGGCGTTGGAATTCGGAATTTTAATGCAGAGCTTTTTGGAAAAACAGGATTTATCTTTGAAGACAAAGTGCATAGTTCACTTGGCATTATCTATTATGCAAAATATGATGAGTTGAGTACTTTGTATGGAAATAGAACGTTAGATGCCATTGAAAAACGTGGCTATATTAACATGGTATATGAACGTATTTTAGGAAATACAAATCATAACCTTAAAACAGGCTTGAGCTTTGTATATGATGATTTGCGTCAGAAAATGGAAGATAAATTACCAACAGACACAACGCTTCGAAGGTTGGATAGAACAGAGTTGGTTCCTGGTGCTTTTGCGGAATACACGTATTTAGGAAGGCTATCTACTTTAGTAATAGGAGTTAGAGGAGATTATCACAATCTATTCGGGTTTCAATTTACACCAAGAGTTAATTATAAGTTAAACATTACCGAAAATATGGACTTTCGTGTGACAGCAGGTAGAGGTTTCCGCGTTTCAAACTATGCGATAGATAATTTATCTTTAATGGCTACCAATTTACCGTGGCTTGTTGAGACTAATTTACGACCTGAAATTTCTTGGAATTTTGGCGGTAGTTATGTGTGGAATTTTAAAATGTTTGATCATGCTGCAACCTGGTCTGCCGATTTCTATCATACTTTATTTGAAAATCAGTTAATAGCAGATAGAGACGAGTCGTTTAACTACATCCGTATGCGCAATTTAAATGGACAATCTTTTTCCAACGCATTCCAAACCGACTTTAAATTTGCACCATTTCACCAATTTACCATCAAATTGGCATATAAATGGTTAGAGGTTCGATCAACAATGGGAGGGAGTTTAAAATCAGAAATCATGGTTCCATCACATAGAGGATTTATTAATTTTGAATACGAAACACGTAATAAAAAATGGAGTTACGATTTAACGTTTTCAATTTATAGCCAACAAAGATTAGCTGAGGTAAGGCGTCCTGATGGAAGTTTAACAACAGATAATATGAGTGGAGTTATTCCCATGTTAAATGCACAGGTGACATATCGATTTAAAAAGTTTGAAATATATTTAGGAGGTGAAAATCTCTTAGATCATAGATTAAAAAATCCATTAATAGATGCAGAGAATCCATTTAGTTCAACTTTTGATGCAACACGCGTTTATACATCTATTTTTGGGGTGAATGTTTATGGAGGTTTTAGGTTTAATTTAGAAAAGAAAAAGCAATGAAAAATGTAAAAAAATTAATAGTATTAACTATTCTTATGGCTGTGTTTACTGGGTATTCATTTAGTCAGGATTCGAAAAATGTGGTACAAATTCAAACCAATGCACAATGCACTGATTGCAAACAACGCCTTGAAAAAGAATTGAACTACACCAAGGGGATTTCTTATGCAGAGCTAAATATGGCAACAAAACAATTGGAAATTAAATACAATCCAAAGAAAATATCAGTTGATGATATACGAAAAACGATATCTGAAATTGGATATGATGCAGATAGTATTAAAGCGAATCCAGTCAAACAAGCAGCACTTCCTAGTTGTTGTCAACCAGGGGGAGGACATTAGGAGTTATGTGCTTGATTCTTCAATAATTAAGGAGGTAATCAGGAAAATATCACGCTTAATTTTTATTTGAATTATAGGGTGATAAGTATGGTCTTAGTAAAAGGGGGAGTAGTGACTTTGTAGATACTCCCCTTTTTAATGTTTTTTAAACATGAATGAAATAAGCAGAATTGATTTATAAATCATGATTATAGTAGTCTATTAATCAGTGAATTAACAATTGTTGAAAATAAAAAACCTTTTTATCGCCTTTAAACAAAATATATACACTATATTTGCGCAAAATTTTAATTAAAAAAAGACAGAAAATGTCCGGAATTAAAGGAGAAGTATTACAGGTTATCGGTCCTGTTGTTGACGTAAGCTTTAACAAAGAAGCTGAATTACCAAAGATTTATGATGCACTATACGTTCAGAAAGCTGACGGTAGTAAGGTAGTGCTAGAAGTTCAATCTCATGTTGGAGAAAATACAGTTAGAACCATTTCGATGGACTCTACAGACGGATTTACTCGTGGAATGGAAGTTGTTGCAACAGGAAAAGCTATTGCAATGCCTTCAGGAGAACAAGTGAAAGGTCGTGTGTTTAACGTAGTAGGAGATACTATTGATGGAGTTGGTCAAATGGAGGAATCCAGAGGATTACCAATCCACAGAGAAGCTCCTGAGTTTGAAGAACTATCTACAGCATCAGAAGTGCTTTTTACAGGAATTAAAGTAATCGACTTAATTGAACCTTATGCAAAAGGAGGTAAAATTGGTTTATTCGGTGGAGCTGGTGTTGGTAAAACCGTATTAATTCAAGAGTTGATTAACAACATCGCAAAAGCTTATGATGGATTATCCGTATTCGCTGGAGTAGGTGAGCGTACCCGTGAAGGTAATGACTTACTTCGTGAGATGTTGGAGTCTGGAATTATTCAATATGGAGAAGAGTTCATGCATTCTATGGAAGAAGGTAAATGGGATCTTACTAAAGTGGATAAATCTAAATTGAAAGATTCTAAGGCAGCATTCGTATTTGGACAGATGAATGAGCCTCCAGGAGCTCGTGCTCGTGTGGCATTATCTGGATTGACTTTAGCTGAATTCTTTAGAGATGGAGATGGAGAAGGACAAGGTAGAGATATCTTATTCTTCGTAGATAATATCTTCCGTTTCACACAAGCTGGTTCTGAAGTATCTGCTCTTCTTGGTCGTATGCCATCTGCGGTAGGATATCAACCTACATTAGCAACTGAGATGGGTGCCATGCAGGAACGTATTACTTCAACTAAAAATGGATCAATTACATCTGTTCAGGCGGTTTATGTGCCTGCGGATGACTTAACTGACCCGGCTCCAGCTAACACATTCGCTCACTTGGATGCTACCACTGTATTGTCAAGAAAGATTGCAGAGCAAGGAATTTACCCTGCTGTGGATCCATTAGACTCTACATCAAGAATCCTTTCTCCAAATATCGTAGGAAGAGAGCATTACGATTGTGCTCGTAGAGTTCAGTCAACCTTACAACGTTATAAAGAATTACAAGATATTATTGCAATTCTTGGTATGGATGAATTGTCAGAAGAAGATAAATTAGTTGTACACCGAGCTAGACGTGTTCAGCGTTTCTTATCTCAACCATTCCACGTTGCTGAGCAGTTTACAGGATTAAAAGGAGTACTTGTAGATATTCAAGATACTATCAAAGGATTTAATATGATTCTAGATGGCGAATTAGATAAGTATCCAGAGGCTGCGTTTAACTTGAAAGGGGATATCAATGACGTGATTGAAGCTGGAGAGAAAATGATAGCTGAAGCATAAAAATCTAAAACATGAAATTAGAAGTAATAACACCTGAGAAAAAATTGTTTAATGGAGAAGTGGACGCAGTTCAATTTCCCGGAGTGGATGGTTCTTTTCAGGTTTTAAATGGCCACGCTCCTATTATTTCTGCATTAAAGGAAGGTAAAATCAAAGCTCAATTGGCAAATGATGATATCGATTTTGATGATATTACTGGAGTTTTCGAAAGAGATACATCTAATGATAAAGTAATCCACATGCAGATTAAAGGTGGTGTAGTAGAAATGCAAAATGATAAAATCATTGTTCTTGCAGAATAATATATGAAATAATTTATGAAAAAGGGAGTTGTAATTTACAATTCCCTTTTTCTGTTAAACAACGTTAAGGAAATTAAAATTTAATTAGAGTTAGTATTTTCTTTTTAAATTCGTTCCCAATAAGTAAAAATGAGTCTTTTAAATCAAATAAATCTTGAAAAATGCCCAAAGCATATTGCTATCATTATGGATGGTAATGGGAGATGGGCTAAAATGCAAGGTCAATCAAGATTATTTGGACATTTACACGGTGTTGAATCTGTGCGAGAAGTGTTAAAAGCATGTGTAGAATTAGGCGTAAGGTATTTAACATTATATGCTTTTTCTACAGAAAATTGGAATAGACCAAAAGAGGAAGTTGATGGGCTTATGAATTTGATGGTTGAAACTTTAGCAAAAGAAATTCAAGAGCTTGGAGAAAACAACGTACGCGTTCGTAGTATGGGTGAGCAATTAGGACTGCCTCAAGCTTGCCAAAATGAATTAGACAAAGCTTCTCAATCTACTCAATCCAATTCGAAAATAGATTTAATTCTTGCTTTGAATTATAGTTCCAGATGGGAAATTGTTGAAGCAACTAAAAAAATAGCCCAAAAAGTTAAAGCAGGTGAATTAACCATAGATGATATTACCACTGACACTTTTTCACAATCTTTAAATTTAAACGATGTCCCAGATCCAGAATTATTAATCAGAACTTCAGGTGAATTCAGAATTAGTAACTTTATGCTGTGGCAAATTGCTTATTCTGAATTATATTTCTCTGAGAAGTTGTGGCCCGACTTTAAAAAAGAAGATTTATACCAAGCAGTAGTGAATTATCAAAATAGAGAACGTAGATTTGGGAAAATTTCCGAACAACTAAATAGTTAATATGAAATTCTGGAGTATCATCATAGTAGTATTCACGTTTGTTTCCTTTACTTGGGGACAAAAGATTGATTATACTTCACCTAAGGAATATGAACTTGGGCCTATCACTATTAACGGTGCAGATAACTTTGATCACCAAGCAATTAAATTAATCGCTGGTTTAAAACAAGGAAATAAAATTACTATTCCGGGAGAAGATGTTACAAAAGCTATCAAGAAATTATGGGATGAGGGATTGTTTTCGGATGTTCAAATTCGATTAACCCAAGTAGTCGGAAATATAGCCTATTTAGAAATAGACTTAACTCCACGTCCAAAGCTGTCTCGTTTCAAATTCACTAATGTAAAGAAAAAGGATGCAGATAAGATTCGTGAAAAAATAAATCTTTTTGCAGGAAAAAATATCACAGAAGATCTGGTGTATGTGACACAAACCATCATTGAAGATTTTTATAAAGAAAAAGGATTTAACAATGTTCAAGTAGATATTAGACGTATTACAGATACTCTAATGAATAATGCTGAGGTTTTTGATATTGTTGTCGAAAAAGGATACCATGTGAAAATTAAAAAAATCAATTTCTATGGAGCCGAATCTGTAAAGCATGGGAAACTACGTCGTAAGATGAAAGATACCAAGCAACGAGCAATTTGGAGGGTATTTAAAGCCTCAAAATACAATGAGGTAGCTTACGAACGCGATAAGAAAACGATGTTAGATCAGTTTAAAAAGATTGGTTTGCGTGATGCGCGTATCCTGCGTGACTCTGTGTATGATATTAATGCAAAAAACATTATGATTGACCTGTTCATAGATGAAGGAGAAATATATTATTTTGGAAAAATTAATTGGGTAGGTAATGCTAAATATTCTTCTGGATTCTTGGATACAATCTTAGGAATTAAATATGGTGATATTTATAATAAAGAACTGTTAGAAACTCGTTTGTATCAGAGTCAGGATGGTAGAGATATTACCTCCTTATACATGGATAGAGGTCACCTGTTCTTCCAAGTGATTCCTGTAGAAACAAAAGTAGAGAATCATCATATTGACTATGAAATCAGAATCATAGAAGGAAAAGAAGCAAGAATTCGTGATATCCTTATTAAAGGAAATCAAAAAACCAATGATTATGTAATTCGCCGTGAAATACGTACACGCCCAGGTGACTTATTTAATCGAAATGATATTATACGTACGCAACGAGAATTAGCTCAATTGGGATATTTTGACGAACAAGGTTTTCAAATAAACCCAATCCCAAACCCTGCGGATGGAACTGTTGATATTGAATACGTAGTAAAAGAAAAATCTTCTGACCAAATTGAATTGTCTGGTGGATATGGATTAGGTCGTTTAATTGGAACCTTAGGGTTAACCTTTAATAATTTCTCTATCCAAAATATGTTTAACAAATCAGCTTGGCAGCCTCTTCCAACTGGTGATGGTCAAACATTATCTATCCGTGCTCAAACTAATGGTAGATATTATCAATCATATAATTTATCTTTTACTGAGCCATGGTTAGGAGGTAGAAAGCCAAATGCATTAACGGTTTGGTTGACTTATTCTCAATTTGGAAATAATTTTAGTAGAAAAAATCCAAATTACAATGGAATTTCTATTTCGGGTACTGGTGTTGGTCTGCAGCGAAGAAAGAAAATTCCGGATGATTATTTTAGCGCATATTATGAGATAGGGTATAACTACTATGACGTTATTAAATACGATAATATTTTTGTATTTAATAACGGATATTCTAATGATATTTCTTTTAAATATATATTAGCTAGAAATTCAGTGGATGCTCCAATTTTCCCAAGAACTGGGTCAAATATAAAGTTTACAGCTAAAGCTACATTGCCTTATTCACTCTTTGATGGAGTAGATGATTATTCTAAACTGACTAGCCAAGAGAGATATAAATTTGTAGAATACTATAAATTTAAATTAACTGGAGAATGGTATTTCCCTTTAACACCAGATAAGAAATTGATTTTGATGCCTAAATTTGGATTTGGATTTATGGGTAGTTATTCCAAAGCAAAAGGATTATCTCCATTTGAACGTTTCTATTTAGGTGGTAACGCACTTTCTGGATACGCACAATTAGATGGTAGAGAGTTAATTTCTTTAAGAGGTTACGATGATCAAGTAGTTTCATCTACTTATGGAGATCCTATTATTACTCGATATACACTAGAGTTACGCTACCCTATATCCTTAAATCCTTCTGCTACTTTCTTTGCACTAGCTTTTGTTGAAGCAGGTAATACTTATCCAGGGTTTAAAGATTTTAATCCTTTCAATGTAAAACGAAGTGCAGGAGTAGGTGTGAGAATTTTCTTACCTATGTTTGGTTTACTTGGATTTGATTATGGATGGGGATTTGATCCGCTAGATCAGCATAGTAGAGGTGCAGGTGCAGGTGCTGATTTAAAAAGAAGAATGGGTAAACCAACAGGAGCTTTCCAATTTATTATTGGAGCAAATTTGGGTGATTTATAATAAGAAAAGAAAATTAGAGTTATTATTGATTATTTTTGAAATCTAAAATTAGTAATATGAAAAAGATTATCGTAGTTTTCCTTGTTTGCCTTTTTGGTACAGCATTTGTTTCTATGGGACAGAAATATGCGTATATCGATTCTGAGTTTATTTTGGAAAGTATGCCTGAATATACTGAAGCAAAAGAAGAATTGAACAAATTAGCAGTTAGATGGCAAGCAGAAATTCAAGAAAGATATAAGCAAATTGAAGATAAGAAAACAGAATTTGTAAGAGTAGAAGCTATCCTGCCAGACGAGGAAAGAGATAGAAGAAAACTAGAAATTGAAAAGTTAGAATCTGATGCAAGGGAAATGCAACAAGTAAGATTCGGTGTGAGTGGAGATTTATTTGCAAAAAGAAAAGAATTAATCGAACCTATCCAAGATAAAGTATTCGAAGCAATTGGAGAAGTAGCAAGTAGTCGAAACTTTAGCTTTGTTTTTGATAAAGCAAACCAATCTAATCTTATATTTGCCGACCCTAAGATGGATATAAGTAAGCAAGTTTTACAAAAATTAGGAATAAAAGGAAAATAAATAATAATAAATTGAAATAAAAATCATGAGAAATTTAATGTTAATAGCACTAGTAGTTTTAGGATCTTTAGGAACTACATTTGGTCAAACTACAATCGCACACGTTGATTCACAAAAGGTCTTAGATACAATGCCTTCACGTAAACAGGCTATGCAAGAGTTAGATAATTTTGAAGATAAGGCAGTAAAAGAATTACAAGAAACTCAACAAAAGCTGCAAGATGATTATAATAAATTGCAACAAGAAAAGAATACAATGAGTCCTACAGCTGCTCGTTTTGAAGAAGAAAGATTGATGAGAAAATCTCAAGAATTTCAAATGAGACAAGAGGAATTGGATAGACAAATGAAGGTGTTAGGACAAGAGTTAAATGCTCCTATTCTAGAAAGAATTCAATCTGCTGTTGAGAAAGTTAGCAAAAGTTTAAAGATTGACTATGTATTAGATACATCTTCTCTTTTATATAGCGCTGGAAAAGATATTACTGATTTAGTTATAAAAGAGGTATTAAAGATGGAGCAGGAAGCTACTGTTAAAACAGAAAAATAAAATTGATAAATATATTTGAGGCCCTGATAAATTTTATCAGGGCTTTTTTGTATTTTTAGGCATGCTAAAACACGGATTGATTGGATTTTTTGATTCAGGTTACGGTGGACTTACTGTACTGAAAGAAGTACAGGCACTTTTACCTCAGTATGATTATTTATATTTAGGGGATAATAAACGTGCGCCTTATGGAGAAAAAACGCAACAAGAAGTGTATGAATATACATGGGAATCTATTCAATATTTGTTTTCACAAGGGTGTGAACTCGTGATACTCGCTTGCAATACAGCTTCTGCTAAAGCATTAAGAAGAATTCAACAAAATGATTTATTGGCTTTTCCTGATAAGAGAGTATTGGGAGTGATACGTCCTAGTGCGGAAATAGTTGGAACCTATAGTCAAACAAATCAATTGGTTGTGCTGGGAACAAGAGGTACTATTTTATCCAATACTTATTTAGATGAATTCAATAACCATAGTCCACAAACCATTGTGCATCAATATGCTTGCCCAAGTTGGGTACCTATTATTGAATCAGGAAAACATGCCTCCAAAGAAGGATTGAATTTGATTAAAGAGGATTTGGATGCTATTATAAAATTATATCCGCAAGCAGATGTAATTTTATTAGGTTGTACACATTACCCGATTATTCAAGATTTTATACAAACATATTTGCCTTCAAAGATAAAAGTTGTTAGCCAAGGTGAAATTGTAGCCGCATCATTAAAAGATTATTTGAATAGGCATGATTGGCTACAGAAAAAATTAACTCAGCATGCATCTAGTAAGTATCTCACGACTGGAAATCCAGCTGATTTTGAGAAACAAGCAAAAGATATATTGCGTTTAAATATTAAGGTTGAACAAATTAAATTATAAAAATGGCTCTTATTAAAGAATGTAGAGGACATACTCCTTCTTACGGAAAAGCATGTTGGTTTGCTGAAAATGCTACCATTTTAGGAAATGTAAAGATGGGAGATCACTGCTCCGTATGGTATAATGCTGTGGTTAGGGGAGATGTGAATAGCATTGAAATGGGTGATTATTGTAATGTACAAGATGGAGCTGTGATACATTGCACGTATGAGCGTTCTAAAACCATTTTAGGACACTATGTTTCTATAGGTCATAATGCAATTGTGCATGGATGTGTTGTGGAAGATAATGTGTTGATAGGAATGGGGGCTATTGTAATGGATAATGCTAAAGTTGGCTCAAATGTCATTATAGCTGCTGGTGCTGTAGTTTTAGCAGATACAATTATCGAGTCAAATAGCATTTATGCAGGTGTTCCAGCAAAAAAAATAAAAACATTATCGAAAGAAGCTTTTGAAGGAGAGGTGAGGAGGATTGCAGAGGCTTATGTAATGTACTCAACTTGGCAATAATTTAGTAAATGATTCAGATTTTAAAAGAATTTTGTTAAACAATTATGTATATAATTTTCACTTGTTATATTTGTGCAGATTAAAAAATATTTTTTTATTTTAGAAGAAGTGTTAAATATTCATAAAGAAATTATGTATATTTACCGCTTACAATTTATTTAGATAGTAATTAATATTTAAACTTATGATACGAAAGCTCTACTTTGTGTTTCTAAGCATCACATTATCAGTAGGAATATCCTTTGGACAAGCTGGTAGTGGATCTATTAAAGGATCTGTTATTGATAGTAAGTCAAATAAGCCTATAGAAATGGTTAAGGTTGTTTTATACCAAGGAGGTATTATAAAAGGAGGAACAGATACAGATGAAAATGGAAAATTTGAATTCCCATCTATTACTGCAGGTTCCTATGATGTTGAATTTAGATCTTCTGAACATCAGCCATTAAAATTATCTGGTGTAGGTGTGTCTTCTGATCAAATCACATTCTTAGATAAAACCAAATTATCGAAACCAGATGATGTATTAAATCTAGAAGAGGTAGAGGTTGTAGCATATAAAGTCCCTTTGATTAAAAAAGATGGTGCTGCACAAGGTTCTACGGTAACTAGAGAAGATATCGCAAAACTTCCTATTCGTACTGCTGCTGGTGTAGCTGCTACAGTTGGAGGGGTTAACGAAACAGATAATGGAGAAATATCAGTGAGAGGTTCTCGAGAAGGAGCAACTTACTATTATATTGATGGTATCAAAGTAAGAGGTTCTTCTAACTTACCAAAATCTGCATTAGAGGAAGTTCAGGTAATTACTGGGGGGGTTCCTGCTAGTTATGGTGACGTAACAGGTGGTATTATTGCAGTAACTACAAGAGGTCCTTCTTCCGTTTATTTTGGAAGTATTGAAGGAGTTACTTCAGGTTTTTATTTTAAAGGAAAAGACCCAATCGGATATGATGGTAAAGTTTATGGTTTAGATAACTATGCATATAATCTTGTAGAAGGTATGGTTTCTGGTCCACTATGGATGAGAAAAGATAAAGATGGTAATAAGACAGAACCTATTTTAGGATTTTTATTATCTGCCACTTATAATTATCAAAAAGACCCAAGACCATTAGCTGGTGGTTCTTGGAGAATTAAGAAAGAAGCAAGAGAAGCTTTATTAAATGAACCTTTACGTCCGTCTTCTAGTGGTTCTGGTAATTTTGATAACTCTAACTTCTTAAGAATGGATGATTTTGAAAAGACAAAATTCAAAATGAATTCTCAGCGTACAGTTATTTCTGCTGCTGGTAAGATTGATGTAAATACAGGACCAACTGTAAACTTGACATTCGGAGGATCTTTGAACTATAACTATGGTAAAGTTTATAGCTACTATAATTCACTTTTCAACTTTGAAAATTTTGGTAATCAAGATGTGCTAGACTGGAGAGTTTATGGTCGTTTTAGACAAAGTTTTAAAAATACAACTGAAGGTTCTAGCTCAAAAGTAAAAAGCTTCTATTATAACTTAATGGTTGACTATTCTAAGTCTTATAATAAGTTATATGATGACAAACATGGGTATGATATATTTAATTATGGACATGTTGGATACTATAATACTACATGGGAACCAACTTTCTCATTTAATTCTTCTGGTGATAGTTTAGTGCAAGATGGTTTTAAATCTGTTATTGTAGATTATACACCTTCTGATATAAATCCAACATTTGCTGCTATTACTAGTCAGTATTATAAAATGAATCCAGATCCAATTGGAAAATATGAAAACTTACAGCAGATTAACCAAAATGGAGCGTTGAGAAATGGAGATAGATTGTCTGATGTGTATGGTCTATGGTATAGTTTAGGTACTCCTTATGGAGATCTTTATAAATCAGAAAATGATCAGTTAAGAGTAACAGGTTCTGCCTCAATTGTTGTAGGAGGACACAACATCTCTTTGGGAGTAGAATATGAACAGAGATGGGATAGAGGATGGGGGTCAGGAAGAAACTTCTCTTCATCAGGACAAGACCCAATAGGAATTTGGACTATTGCACGTCAGTATATGAATAGCCATATTTCTGAGTTAGATCTAGATAATCCTATTCTTTTAGGTAGTGTGGGTGGTTATCCAAAAATTGGTTATAACAGATTGAATACAGGATATGCAGCAAATGCTGGTAATGGTAATTATGGAGGTGCTGCTCACAATGATGAGCAATATTTCTTTGATTATAATTTCAGAAAAGAAATTGGTTTAAATCCTGCCGGTAATGACTTCGTAGATATCGATGAATATGACCCAAATGTTTTTAGTCTAGATATGTTCTCAGCTGATGAGTTATTTAATCAAGGGCAAAACTTTATCGGATATTACGGATACGATAAAAATGGTAAGAAAGTAAAAGGAGTAACTGATATTAATAAGTATTTCAATGACTTTGATGAGAATGGTAACTATAAGAGATTTGTAGGTGCATTCCAGCCAACTTATATTGCGGGATACATTATGGATAAATTCTCTTTTGATAATATCGTATTTAACGTAGGTGTACGTGTGGACGTATTTGATGCAAATCAACCAAAATTGAAAGACCCATTCTTATTCTTCAATGCAAGAGACGTTAGAGAGGCTAAGAAAGTAAAATCACAAGATCCATCTAACTATGACTGGGTAAATATTCCAGGAAGTATGGGAGAAGATTATGTAGTGTACGTGAACGATGTTACAAATCCAACTCAAATCAATGGATTTAGAAGTGGAGAAACTTGGTATGATGCAAATGGAGATCAAGTGCAAGACCCTTCTGTTATCAGAGGTAGTGCAGGTATTGCTCCTTGGCTAACTAATCCAAGTCAAACAACACCAACTGCTGATGCATTTGAAGATTATAAAGTAGCTATAAACGTAATGCCTCGAATAGCTTTCTCTTTCCCTATTTCGGATGAGGCTAACTTCTTTGCTAACTATGATATCTTGACAAGAAGACCAAATACAGGAATACGTTTTGATCCAATCGATTATCAATTTATCACTACAAGAAGTGGATCTATTATTAATAATGCAAACTTACGACCTGAAAAAACTATTGATTACTCTTTCGGTTTCCAACAAGTTGTAACAAGAACTTCTTCTATTAAAGTAAGTGCATTCTATCGTGAACAAAGAGATATGATTCAGATTAGAAACTTATTTGAAGCATATCCTTCTACATATAAAACTTATGGTAACAGAGACTTCGGTACTGTAAAAGGTGTTACTATAGAATATGATTTAAGAAGAACAGGCAATATCCGTTTGACTGCAAACTATACCCTACAGTTTGCTGATGGTACAGGGTCTGATGCTAATTCAGCATTATCTTTTGTTAACTCAAACCAGCCTGACTTAAGAACTATTTATCCTCTTTCTTATGATCAAAGACACTCTTTTGCATTTACAATTGACTATCGTTATGGTGATGGTGCTGACTATAATGGTCCTTCGATTAAAGGTGTAAAATTATTTGAGAATATGGGACTTAATATCGTAACCTTAATTAATTCAGGTTCACCTTATTCTAAGCAAAAGAATATTAACTCTGCTGCTATGATTAGTCCTAGCTCTAGTCAAATGACAGGAACTTTAAATGGTTCTAGAAAACCTTGGACGTATAGTTTAGATTTACAAATTGATAGAACTTGGGAGTTACAATTTGGTAAAGATGAAAATAAGAAAAAATACGCTTATTTGAATGTTTATTTAAGAATCACCAACCTTTTAAATCATAAAAACGTAATCAATGTGTATAGAGCAACAGGTACTCCAAATGATGATGGATACTTAGCTGCAGCTGAATGGCAAAACTCTATCCAAAGTAAATTGGATGAGCAGTCTTTCAGAGATTTATATAAAATGTCTGTAGAAAACCCATACAATTATAGTATGCCTAGAACTATCAGATTAGGAGTTAAATTTGATTTTTAAGTATTGAGATAAAATAAGAAACATAAAATTATGATTATGAAAGTTTTTTTAGCAACGTTTTTCTTTTTAGGCTTATCAATCGGTATATATGCCGAACAAGATCCTACGAGTATAGGAAATAAGAATGGTACGAAGCCAACTGGAAATATATACGATAAAGCAAATTGTCCACCTTCTAATGCTAGACTCTTTATGGACTTCAATGATGTTAAAGCACTTGTAGAAGTTGGGGGGTCTCTTTGGCAAAATAGACAGACTAATTCGGCTTCTTATGAAGTTCCTGCAGGAAGTGGTAATAGAGTTTTATATTCTGGATCTATCTGGATGGGAGGTACAGACGTTAATAACCAATTAAAGTTGGCTGCAATCTTATTTAGACAGGGTGAAGAATTTTGGGCTGGACCTCTTTCTCAAAATGTGGGCTCTGGTAACTATGACCCTATGCAACCTGTGGGATTTGATGCAATCCGTGATTATGGTGCGGCCACTATCGATCCAGATGTTTGTATGCAATATGATAAATTCTTTACTATTGCTAAACAAGAAGTAATCAACTATACATTAGCATTCCAATGTAATCAAAATCCGGATTGTGATGATGAATTCCCACTTTCTAATGATGCATTAAATAGAATTAATAATTGGCCAGCACACGGAGATGTAAGTAGAGGGCAAGATTTTTACTTAGCTCCTTTTTATGATGCGGCAATTGGTGGCGGTACAGGTGATGGTATATATGATCCTACTCAAGGAGATACTCCTTGGTTTGATGATATTTTAGGAAGAGATGATGTTGAATGTGGTATTGATAGACGTGTTACATTATTCGGTGACGTTACGAATTGGTGGGTATTTAATGATAAAGGAAATATTCATACTGAGACAGGAGCAGATCCTATTGGTATGGAAATTCACGCACAAGCATTCTCATTTGCCACAAATGATGAGGTGAATCGTATGACTTTCTATAATTATGAAATGATTAACCGTAGTACACAGACTTTATACAATACTTACTTCACACAATATGCTGACCCAGATGTTGGTTTCTCTGAGGATGACTATATTGCTTGTGATGTATCTAGAGGTCTTGGTATTGCTTATAATGGTGATAATTTTGATGAAGGACAAAGCGGTGCTCCTGGATATGGTGATAACCCTCCTGCGGTAGGTATTGATTTCTTTGAAGGACCTTATCAGGATGCTGATGGAAAAGATAACTTAGGACCACATAGAATTACAAATCCTGATGGCACTAAAACTTATGTTGTACCTACTGTTGCTGATGCTATTGCAGACAAAGGTATTGTGTACGAGGGAATTGGTATTGGTTATTCAGATGGTATTATTGATAATGAGCGTTTCGGTATGCGTCGTTTCAATTACTTTAGTCGTCCAGACCTTGCCCCATCTTCTGCAGAGGATGATCCTAAAACTGCAGGAGACTTCTACAACTATATGACAGGAAAATGGAAAGATAATTCCAAAATTTACTATGGAGGTACAGGATATACAGGAAGTAATGGGGTAACTTCTATTGAATCTAGATATACTTATCCTGGTGATTCTGACCCACTTCATTGGGGAACAGATGGTGTTGATCCTGGATTTAAATGGTCAGAAATCAATATCGATGGAAATAATGCTTCGAATACGAAGAATGACCGTCGTTTCTTACAAACAGCTGGACCATTTACTCTAACTCCTGGTGCGGTAAATAACTTAACAGTTGGAGTTGTTTATGGACGTGCATTTGAAGGGGATGCTTCAAAATCTATTGATGTGGTTAGAAAGAATGATACTAAAGCGCAAGCTTTATTTGATAATTGTTTCAAAATTATGGATCCTCCTACAGCTCCAGTTTTGAAAATTGTTGAGTTGGAAAATGAGTTAGTTCTTTTATTGGATAACCCTTATGGAAATAATGTTAATGAAACTTTTGCTGAAGAAGATAATATTAATATTCCTGATCCAGTTGACGGCTCTTCAATAGATAAAGTATATACGTTTGAAGGATATCAGATTTACCAAATGAAAGATCTTGAATCAGGCGTTTCTGATATTGGAGATGTAGATAAGGCTCGTCTAGTTGCACAATGTGATATTGAGAATGATATTAAGCGAATCATTAATTTTGAATACAATGAAAGTCTCGGATTTTCTGTGCCTGTTGAAAAGGTGAATGGAGAAAATCGTGGCATCAGACACTCATTTAGTATCACACAAGATGCGTTTACTAATAAGAAATTAGTAAATCATAAGACATACTATTATATTGCTATAGCTTATGCTCATAATGAGTTTAAGCCTTATAGCCCAACTGACCCTGATTTAGTTGATGGACAGCAAATTCCATATATCAGTTCTCGTTTAGGTTCTGACGGAAAAGCTATTAAAGCAAAAGCAGGTATTCCACATTCTCCTAAGCCAAATAATGATGGTACAATTGCTGGTTTGCCTTATGGCTCTTCTCCTCAAATTACAACTCTTGATGGTAGAGGAAATGGTGGTCGCGCAATTGATTTAACAAAAGCGTCTGAAGACTTTATTGTAAAAAATGGTTCCATAGATACTCCTACTTATCAAGTTGGTAAAGGACCTATTGATGTTAAAGTAATAGATCCAATTAATCTAGTTGGTGGTTATTTCTTGTTAACTTTTGATAACTACACAAAAATTGATACTGCTAGTTGGACACTTTCTAGATATTCTTCTAAAGGAGGTGAACTTCTGGGTTCTATTAAATCTCAACGTTCTATTAGTTATAAAAATGAGCAATTGATTCCTGAATGGGGTATATCTGTAGCTATAAATCAAGATTTCTATCCTTGTGCAGATGGTAGCCCAAATTGTAATTTTAGAGCACGTTTAGCTATTCCAATTGAATCTTCTATTTCTTTTGCTGACTCTTCAAAGAGATGGTTGTCTGGAGTTCCAGATGTTACATCTTTTGATCCTAGAAACTGGATTATGTCTGGTAGCTATAATGAAACTTCTGCATGTAATCCTGATGCTGGCATTTATAACCCTTGTTGCTATAATGATTTAGTTGGTGCCGATCCACAAAGATTATTTGCAAAATTAATTAATGGTACTGTAACGCTAGGACAGGTTGCTCGAAGAAATGATTGTGGATATACTCCTATTGGTTTACCGACTACTGCAGGAATAACTAATTCAACTTTCAGTTCTTTATCTTCTCTCGAGATGCCTTCAGTTTATCAAACGAGTGTGGATATTGTATATACCTCTGATAAATCTAAATGGACACGATGCCCTGTTATAGAATTAGGTATAGATCCAAACTTAAACTTAAATGGAGGTAAACCTGGTTTATTGCGTAAGAGCCCTTCTGTAGATAAGAATGGTAAAAAAGTTGGTGATGCAGGATATAATGCTTCTGAGGCTGACCCTGATGGAACAACTCCTACAGGTATGGGTTGGTTCCCTGGATATGCTATCGATGTTGAAACTGGTAGAAGATTGAATATGGCTTTTGGAGAAAATTCCTTCTTATCCGGACAAAACGGTGCTGATATGATTTGGAATCCTACCACTGATATATTTAATCAAGATGGATTCCCTGTATTAGGAGGACAACATATTGTATATGTATTTGGTAAAATTAATGGTACAATGCCTGTGTATGATGAGGGTGTATTTGTACATACAAATCTAAAAGCTGAGAATTCAACTGGATACAAAGAAGTATATAAAAATTTATCTTGGGTTGTGAATCCATTATTGGCTACTGGACAAAAGTTATTATCTACTGATGTTAGAATGAGAATTCGAATTAATCAACAGTATGATAATTATTCAATGACTGGTGCTTTTGGAGGTAAGCCAACTTATGAGTGGAATATGAATAAATTCCAAACTATTAAGAATGATAAGGAAACCCTAGCTGATGTATTAGATATGATTAATGTAGTTCCAAACCCTTATTATGCTTATTCCGAGTATGAAAGAGGTCGTTTGGATACAAGAGTGAAAATTACAAACTTACCTGAAAGATGTAAAGTGAGAATCTATAACACTTCTGGTAAATTAATTAGAGCTTTTGATAAAGATAGCCCAATAACTTCTATTGATTGGGATTTGAAAAATGGAGATAATATTCCTGTAGCTGGTGGTGTATATATCATTCATGTTACTGTGGAAGGTGTGGGAGAGAAGGTTGTTAAATTCTTTGGTGGAATGAGAGCACCAGATTTGGAAAACTTATAATAATTAGAAACTGATACTAAATTTTGTAAATAATGAAAATAACAAAATCGATAATTAGTAGTTCCTTAATTCTTGGATCATTCTTGTTGAATTTGAATCTTTATGCGGGAAATGAAGACCGAATTGGTTCGGCAGGTGCTAGTGAAATTTTAGTAAACCCTTGGGCACGTTCATCTGCTTTTGGTTCAGCAGGTGTTGCTAGCACAGAAGGAATTGAAGCTCAATTCTCTAATATTGCAGGACTAGCCTTTGTGGATAAAACTCAAATTAAGTTTAATTATACAAATTGGTTGGGGAGTGCTGGTATTTCTTTAAATTCTGCCGGTATAGCACAGCGTGTTGGAGCACAAACTGTTATAGGTGTTTCATTTCAAGCTTTTGGCTACGGGGCAATTGATATAACAACAGTTGATTTGCCAGAAGGAGGTATTGGACAATTTACACCTAGAAAAAATATAATCAATGTTGGTGTAGCACATACTTTCTCTAATTCTATCTATGCAGGTTTGAACATGAAGATTGTTACTGAAAATATAGCGAACCTTCGTACTTCTGGAGTGGCTTTTGATGCAGGTGTTCGTTATATTACAGGTAAAGAAGAGCAAGTTAAGTTTGGTATTACATTACGTAACGTTGGAACTCCGATGACCTATAAAGGTGACGGACTTTCTAAAGAAATTATGTATCAATCAACTAGTGGTGTTGCTACTATGGTTCAAAGATCTGCTTCTTTTGAAATGCCTTCTTCTTTAGCTCTTGGTTTTGCTTATGATTTTAATTTCAATGAAAATAATAAGTTGACATTAGGACTTGCTTTTGTGGCTAATTCATTTACTAATGACCAATTAAATGTTGGTTTAGATTATGGTTTGTCTTTTGGTAAAGCCGCATTAAATATTCGTGCTGGTTATGTAGGTGAAAAGACAATCTTTAGTAAAGATAAAAGATCTACTAGTCTAACTGGATTTACAGCAGGTGTATCTGTAGATGCTCTTTTAGGAGAAAAGAAAATGCCGCTTGGATTTGAATATGCAATGCGCTTATCTAATCCATTTGGTGTTATTCACTCTTTTGGAGTTTCTTTTAGTCTAAAATAAATTCGTCAAAAAAAATTAAAGTAATTAATATGTTTTATTGCGAGAGAGTCATTGGCTCTCTTGCTTTTTGTTTTATAAACTTGAAAATATGGCACAAGTAAATTATTATACAAAAGAAGGCCTAAATAAATTAAAGGAACAATTAGTGGATATGGAAAGTGTTCAGCGGCCAAGAATATCCCAACAAATAGCGGAAGCAAGGGATAAAGGAGATTTGTCTGAAAACGCTGAATATGATGCTGCTAAAGAGGCGCAAGGACTCCTTGAAATGCAAATTGCTAAGTTAAAAGAGGTAATTGCTAATGCACGTTTGGTTGATGAATCAGATATTGATGCTTCAAAGGCACTTATTCTATCTACTGTCCGTATTAAAAATATGACTAATAAAGCAGAAATGACATATACCTTAGTTGCTGAGAATGAGGCTAATTTACAAGAGAAGAAAATTTCAGTAGAATCACCTATTGGAAAAGGCTTGCTCGGTAAATCTGTGGGTGAAATTGCAGATGTTGAAACTCCACGCGGTATTATTCAGTTTGAAATTATGGAAATTACCAGATAATGGCAACAATCTTTTCAAAAATTGTAAGTGGTGAAATTCCTTGTTATAAGATAGCAGAGAATGATGAATTCTTAGCCTTTTTAGATATTCAACCTCTTGTAAAAGGGCATACACTTGTTATTCCTAAAATCGAAATTGATTATATTTTTGATATCGATGATGCACTCCTAGGTAGGTATATCAATTTCTCTAAAGAGGTTGCTAAAAAGATGAAACGTGTCCTTGAGTGTAAAAAGATTGGGATGACTGTCATTGGTCTTGAAGTTCCTCATGCACATATACATTTAATGCCAATTAATGGGATTGCTGATATGGATTTCAACCAGCCTAAACTAAATCTTGCTGCTTCAGAAATGGAAATCATTGCTAAGATGATTCGAGAAGCTTAGACTTATTTTGGGGTTTTATCTCTTTTAGGATTTTCTGAAATGAAGGCTTCCCAATTGGAAGTCTTATTTTTGTTGTTTTCTCCTACTCCTTTTGAGTTATAATGGCATATTGCGGCAGCTAACCCATCAGTTGCATCTAAATACTCAGGGAGTTCTTTCATGCCTAATAAACGTTGAATCATGGCAGCAACCTGTTCTTTACTGGCAGCTCCTTGCCCTGTAACTGATTGTTTGATACGTCGTGGAGTATATTCTTCATAGGGAACATTGTGACTCAGAGAGGCTGCTATACAAACTCCTTGTGCTCTTCCTAACTTCAACATAGATTGCACATTGTTACCAAAAAATGGAGCCTCAATAGCCATCTCGTCCGGTCTAAATTCTTTAATTAAACTATCAATGCGATCATATATTTTTTTGAGCTTATCTGGTTGATTGGACAATTTCTTTAGTTGTATGACTCCATAGGTAAGTAAGGTCATCTTGGTGGCCTGAATATGAATGATACCATATCCCAAGACAGTCGTGCCCGGGTCAATTCCAAGTATTATCCTATCTTCTTTCATACAAGTATCTTGTTTAAACAAATGTACAAAGACTTTGACTCTTTTCTCCTTATAAACTGAATAAATAATCTCCATATCTTAATTTAGAGATAATTAACTATCTTTGATTGAGTTATTGTATGCTGTATTTTTCATTTATTTATATTCTTTTTGTTTCTTTTTGCCTCCTCTTTTTAAGCGGATTGTATTTTATTTCAAAAAGACGAAAAATTCAAAGATATAGCCTGAAATTAGATGATATTACTTTACTAATTCCATTCAAAAATGAAGAATCTAATTTACCTCAATTATTATCTGCTTTAAGTAAACAAAGTGAACATCCAAGTCAAATTATTTTTGTTGATGATCATTCTTCAGATGCTTCTGTAGAGTTAATTTCCAAATTTATTGAAGGAAAAGACCATTTCCAGCTCTTGTCCTTGCCAACTTTTCTTGAAGGGAAGAAAGCGGCTTTGAATTATGCAATACAGTCAATTGAAACGGAATATATTTATACAATAGATGCTGATGTTAGTTTTGAAGCTATGTTGTTTTCTTCACTTGCTACACTTCCTTCAGTAGATTTGATATCTCTGCCTGTTAAAATGAATGGTAGTTCATGGATTGGGAAATTGGCAGCCCTAGAATATCATCAATTTAATGCTTTAAATTATCTTTTATCTGCTGTTTATCCAATTTCTATAAGCGGAGCAAATCTTCTAGCGAAAGTAAATAAAAAAGAATATCAAATTCAACTTGAAAATCATAAGCATATCGCATCTGGTGATGATTATTTCCTATTGAAAGATATGCGTATGAAAAGGAAAGATATTATGTATGTAAATTCATCTCAAATGTTGGTTGAAACCCCATCTCCTAATACATTCAAAAAATATCTTATACAAAGAGTGCGATGGTTATCCAAAACAAAATCAACTATGGAATGGGGAGAAGCAATTATTGGATTTAATATTACCTTTTACTTTTTAGGAGGTTTCTTTGCATTAATTATTTCAGGTTTAAACCAAGCATGGGATACTTTATTTCTTATTTTTTGTTTACGATTTCTAATAGATGGAATGGTGTATGTACATTATACTCATGTTTGGAAGCATAAGAAAGAAATATTTTTACTTCCATCTATGCAATTCGTGTATCCAATTCTGTTTTTAGTTGTATTTATATTATCACTTTTTTATATTCCTTCGTGGAAGGTGAAATCAATCAAGTCTTGATGAATAATCTTTCTTAAAAAATTGTGAAAATAAAATAACTGTTATGGAACCTACAAGGAGTAAGCTTGCTAAAAATAAGGATACATTAAATATTTGAAAAGGAATAACATACAAGCCAAAAATAACAGAGGCAGGTTTATAGAAAATAAGTATTTCTGTTAAGCTAAACCCCAGAACATAAGCGATAAGATATTTTTTAGATAGATATATAAATTTAAAATGTTTAAGTAATACTAATAGAGGCATTGTAATAACTCCTAAAAATACCCAATGTATAAATCCAATAGTTAAGAACTTGTTTTTTACAATTAGAGCAGCAATATCTGGAAAAGCTCCAATGAGTTGCATGAATAACTTAATGCTGGCTAGTACAAACCCCCATTTTAAAACAATAATAATGCGTTTATCAATAAATTGATAAGCTTTTTTAATTCCATCTCGTAAGGTATGATATAGATATACGAATGAGCCAATTTGGATGGCAGCACCAACAATAGCTAATATATAAATAATAGAAGGGGGTTCAACGAATAGTATAGATAATAAATAAGTAATATTCACACCTATATTAAAAGAGATAAGGAATTTCCTAAATAGATTCTTATCAATTTCTATGTGATTGTCTTCAAGTAATTTTACAACAATACCAATAACTCCAAGTAGCATCCATGCATTATATTGATAGTGTAAATATAAATAGATGGTTGAATGATAAAGGGGAGAAGAAGAACCTAAAGTTCCCATTACCGCTCCAATACCCCAAGGTCCAATACTTGAAATAATCAAGTATATGACAGCATATTTTATAAGCTTATAGGAATTTGTGCTTTTAATTTCCTTGGGGGTATATTTAAAGAATGCCCAAGCATAAAAGTAACTTGCAATTAAATATAGAGTGGAAAATATGATTGAGATAAGTGCATATCCCTGAAAAGGAAAGCTTGCTAACATTCCTACAATTGAGACAAGCGTATTGCCAAATATAAATCGATATGTTTTTTTTGGAATGGAATTATTAAGATATAATTTGGTGATTATAGTGATTAAGGCTAAATAAACCCATCCAGACATAGCTATATGTGAATGTGTATGTACAACGTATTTATATACAAAATTCAAATTTTCAACTGCAGTATATCTTAACATTAATCCTAACATGATAGCTGCTAAAAATGAACTTAGAGCTATTTGAATATGTTTGTCATATCTTATCATCTGTTATTAATCTAAATTGTTGTATCAATATAAGTTATTTTGGGTAGGTTACAGTATGAAAGTTTAAAAAGAGAAAGAGATAAAACGTAGTGTAACATGTAAACCTCGCTCTATCTCTTTCTTAAAAATCAATCGCTAAATTCGATTAATTCATATTTATACGTCTATTTCTTAATTTTCAGTTCTTATTATAAAGTTCTGAAGTATTCAAGAATAGCGCGAGCTTCTTCCTCGTCAATTCCTTGGTTAGACATAGGAGAACCGTTAAATTCTTCTAATAGTTCTTTAGCCAAAGCATTTTCTTGAAGCATTTTATCAGGATTGATAATCATGTTCATAACCCATTCAGGAGATCTACGCTCTAAGATTCCTTTTGGAGCTGGACCAATGAATTTTTCAGCTGGCTTATGGCAAGAAGTACAGTGAGATTCGTAAATTTCTTGACCTTCAGCAGCCATTGCTTGATCAATGTCATCAGAAATTGTTAAGCTAGTAACTGGACCTACACCTTTGTCGTCTAATACAACTCTGTGAGAAGGAAGGTCGCTATTAGCATCACTACCACCTGTAGATTCAGTTGCAGATGCATTAGGATTTGCAGGTGTGTTTCCACCGTCATTGTTAGCCTCGCTTCCGCCTCCACAGCTATAAAGAGAGATTGCTAGTAAAACTAATCCAAGTTTAAAATAATTTTTCATAATACTTTTTTTGTTTTGATTAAAATATAACACTTGCACAAAATAGACGTATTTATCTTGCACGGCCGAAATTTACTAAATTTATAGGAGAAAATCTGCAACTTTCATAAAAAGATATGTGAATCTTCTATCAAGAAAATTTCATAGAAGATTATCTGTCGTATGTTGTGCAAAAACAGGTGTTTACCGAAAGGACAAAATAAGGTGTAATGAAAAAAACTGTTTAAAAGTCCTTTTTATTACATTTTCGAGTTATTACAAATAAGGGAATAATGCACCAAGCCAATAAAGTAGAGAAAGCTGCAATAAAACCTAAGGATGATCCAAAGAATTTATTAAAGACAGCACCAGTATATCCTAATAAAGCAGAAATATCAAGCTTTAGTATAATTAAGATACGTGATAAATCAATGGGGTTGAACAACGTAGCAAATAAGGTGAATTTATCTAAAGGATATTCTTCAAACATAACTAAGAACATTAGAAAAATACCGTCGTATATAACTGAAAAGAATAACCATGCTAAGATGGCATAGCTAAATCCTTTTATTTTGTTTTCATTGTAAAGTGCTATAATAAACGAAATGGCAGTAAATATAAATGTCAATATGGAACCTGTCACTAATAAAAGAATAAAATTCCAGATTGCTGTTGATTCAAATAACCCATAGATAATAAATGGAATTCCTATTCCTAAGATAAGACTCATAATAAGAGAAAAAGCAATTCCTAAGAACTGCCCTAAGAAAATGGAAGATCTCTTGATGGGTTGTGCTAATAGCAATTCAGTAAATTCTTTGGCATTATAGTAATACATTACTCCAAAGATTGTCCCAATTAGTGGAACCAAAATAGTAATCACATTCATTAAGGTGATAACTGCCTTGCTAATATCATTATTTAAGAATAATAAAGTGATACTAAGAAGGAAATAAAAAATGAGGTAAACGTAACTCCATCTACTTCTCATTAAATCGTAAAAACTATATTTTAATATCTTAAGCATGATTGTGATTTAAAATTTTTGCAATTGCATGTTCAAAGTCAATCTCGTTCGTCTTTTCTCGTAAATCATTCGCTGTTCCTTGGAAGTAGATAACTCCATCCAAAATAAAAATAATTTCGTCAGAAATCTCTTCTACAAAACTCATAATATGAGAGGTTACCAAAATGATTTTTCCTTTTTCTCTTTCTTGAAAAATAAGTTTTTTTAAACTCAACATAGCCACAGGATCTAATCCGGTTGTAGGCTCGTCTAAAATTAGAATGGGGCTGTCAAACATAAATGTGAGTACAATATTTACCTTTTGCTTAGTTCCCCCAGAAAGATTGGCTAATTTTTTATCTAAAAATGGTTGAAGAAGAAATAATTGTATAAGTTCTTCTTCTCTAGAAGGAGTACCTCTTAAATCTTTGATCATTTTAATCAATTCCTTGACAGTAAGTTGATTTGGAAAATTTGCAATTTGTGGCAGGTAATCAATATCTCGTCTATAAACTCCTTTCTTGTCTATTGGTTTTCCATTAAGTGATATCATTCCCGTGTCTGGCACGACCATACCCAGGATGCATTTAATAAGTGTAGTTTTCCCAGATCCATTTGGACCAAGAATAGTGAAAATCCCACTATCAGGAGTTTTAAGGTTCACCCCTTTGAGCACTTCATTTTTTCTAAATTTCTTGTATAAATTTTCAACTTTTACCATTTGTTTTGTTTCATTAAGGGTTGATCATCAAATAGGTTGTCGGGTGTATATGTGGGAGATACATTTTCAGAAAATTCGATAATATCGATAAATAGACTACGTAACAATATGATAGATTGAGGTACTCTGTCAACCACATAATTAAATAGTTTCACCGGTCTATACGGCACATCTCCCAAGCCATTTTTATCTAAATCGTATCCTGTATATTTGCTCCAATAGTTCTTGGTAAATACATTGTCATTTAATCGCCCAGTATAGCTAATGTCAAATGAATTATTAATAAAGTTATTTCCTGAAAAGACATTCTTATAACATGCACCATTTACTTTAGCCGCCCAGCCATTTCCTATGAAATTATTATTTGTATAGGTTATTCTATTACAATTCTCCACATTAATTCCAGTTGTATTTTCTTCGAAAGTATTATTTTCTATTTTGGAATCATGAAGTTCTTTGAGTAATAAGCCGTATGCTGCAGCACCCCAATTTTTCTTAAATCTATTCCGAATCATTGTTACATTCTTTGAAAACATGACGGCTACACCAGCCCCACTACTTTCAAAAGTGTTTCCAATGTATATGTTATCATTGGCAAACATAAAATGTAATCCATAGCGAAGATTCCCTTTACTTCGATTGTAGGTTATTCTGCAACTATCAGAAAACTCAAGATAAATTCCATCTCTTGCTTGATTGATAAGATTGTTGTTTATATTAATTTTTTTTGCATACCAAAGGTGAATGCCATTTCCGGAGTTATATTCATTCTCAGCATTTGCGTGAATTACATTATTTCGGACAATTCCATTTCTAGACTTTGCAAGATAAATCCCAAAGAAAATATCTTTTAAATCTAAATTCTGAATAATGAAATTTTGATACTTATTTACTCGAATGGCAGCATAGTCATTTGTATAACTAGAGCCTACATTGATAAGTTTAAAACCATCAACGGTTACATTGTCTGAATTAATAATGATTATATCTCCTTTCTTTTTTCCGTCTATTGTTGCTTTTTCTTCAGTAATTAACTTAATAGGTTTATCTATGCTTATAAAATTTTCATAGTAGATACCAGCCTTAACAATTACTTTTTGATATGGCTTGGCTTTCTTTATTCCTTCAGTGATTGTCTTGGTCTCGCATGTCTTACACACTATGATCTCTGCATGAGTATAGAAACCATAAAAAAGTATTAAAATAAAAAAGTATATCCGAAATAAATTAGCCATTATTTAGAAGATAGATGATGAATCAGCTCTTGCCATGAATATACTTGACCTTCATATTTCTGTAATTCTTCCTGACCTTTTTCTGTATTAGGAAATGCGGTAATATTTTCTCCCATAGGACTTGGTAACTCCTCACTTACAAGAAAAGATACTTCATTTACAGAGGTTAACTCTTTTGGATTTGAAATATGATTGGTAAGAAAGATTTCAGGCTTTTCCTTCTCCATTGCATTTGTAAAATGCACAAGACATTCAGTAGCATCAAATTTATATATCTTACCAGTTGTAGTAATTAACTCTGCACCATGTATAGGATCAACAATGGTCATCTTGCAAAAATTACAAGCATCCTTACCGTAGTCTATTGGTTGAGGCTCCTTACTACAAGCAAATAAGAAAGCAATCACAAGAATTAAACTTATCTTTTTCATACTTTCAAAATTAATGAAAAGCAAGTGATAAATTCTCTTTTTTAGCTGCTTTTCGTCCAATAAAGAAGGAGATAAAGATTAAAAACATACCTGCACCCATTAAATATCCACCTACGCCAGGTAAAGATATAGCAGTAAAGTTTAGGATATCTTTAGTGCCTAATAAAGGTGGTTTGTAAGACATTGGATTTCCAAAATCATCAACTACTTTAATAATAGCATGAGGATCTAGATTTGAACCGTAATCTACTAACCATTGATTGAAATCATACATACCTAAGATTCCTAAAACACTCATTACTACAAACCACCCCATGAACCATTTATAAGTCGAATGCTTGAAGAATCCAACAATTCCAATTAAAATACCTATTAAAGCCATAATAGCGATAATAATTGGGAAAGTGGTAAATTCCCACATATCTCCTTTTTCTGGTAATGTTTGCATACCAATGTAGTGGTTTAATCCATCTATATTCATTAAATCGTGCTCAGTATATCCTTCCAATCCATCGATAAATATATGCATACCTAAACCTTTTGGATACTGAGGCGCAAGTAATTCGATATTCCAAAGAGGAAAGATAAATAGACTTAGTAGTAGAGTTGATCCGATTATCATTAAAACACTTGCTTTTTTCATGGCTCTTATTTTTTGTAAAAGGAGGACGGATGTTATTCCATCCTCCTTTTGATTATTTCAATCTAGTTCTTTATTTTATTTGTTCACCAACTGACCATTTTAAATCTATATTTGAGTTTTCTGGGGATACTCTGATATATCCTTGCATCTCTTGGTGTAGGGCAGAGCAGAAGTCAGTACAATAGAATGGCCATACTCCCACTTTTTTAGGATACCATACTGAAGTTCTAGTTTGGCCTGGCATGATTAATAATTCTGCTGTATTTTGACCTATCATGGAGAATCCATGAGGTACGTCAAAGTCTTGTTCCATGTTTGTAATATGGAAGTAAACTTTATCTCCTACTTTAACTCCTTCGATATTATCAGGTGTAAAGTGACTTCGGATAGTTGTCATATAAATATGTACTTCTTTACCGTTTCTCTCTACACGAGCTTCGTTGTTCTTATTTACTCTGTATGGATGCTTATTATCCTTCAACTGGTAAATCTCACGAGGTTTATTGTTTATCACAATATCGGCTCTGATGGCAGCAGCATAGTGAGGCTCTCCGTGAGTTGGGAAGTCAAGTAATAACTCCATTTTTTCTCCAGAGATGTCATATAATTGTGCAGAATGCTCCAATTCAGGTCCAACAGGTAAGTATCGATCTTTTGTAATCTTATTCATCGCAAACATGTATTTACCGAAAGGCTTACCAGAATTACCACCAGGGATAGTTAAGTGTCCAACTGAGTAATAAGTAGGTTGTCTATCCACAACTTCCCAAGTACCTAATTTCCATTTTACAACTTCAGAAGAGATAAAGAAAGAAGTATATGCATATCCTTTATCATCAAATTCTGTATGCAATGGACCTAATCCTGGCTTCTGAACAACTCCGCCTAAAGTAGCATCGAAATTTAAGATTGGAATACCATAAGCATCACCAGTAAAGTTCTTTTCTTCAATCGCTTTAATCATTTTAGAGAAAGAGTGAACAGTTAAGTCAGCAGATAATTTACCATTACCAATGATATATTCACCATCAGGAGACACGTCGCATCCGTGAGGTGATTTTGGAGTTGGCATTAAATAAACAGCACCTGGAACTTCAGAAGGATCAACTACTAATACTTCTTTATTCATAGTTGTTGTTGTAGAATGTGTTTCATGATTATATACGTTATGCGCATATTCTGCAGGTATTTTTGTTCCTCCGCCATTCCTTACATACTCTTGGATCTTCATCCAGTTAATAGCTGCGATAAAGTCTTTGTCATTTTGAGAAGCATTCACTTCTAATAAAGTGTTTGCTTCTTCAGAATTATATGTAGAGAAGAAGAACCATCCATGAGATTTTCCACGCCCTGGATGTGCTAGGTCATAGTTGAATCCAGGCATTAATACTTGGAAATCCATATTCATTCGTCCACTTTCAGGATCTACTGCGATAAAAGATAGAGCCCCTTTAAAATTCCCTTTGTATTCGCTGATACTCATGTCTCTTTGGGGTACGGGTACTCCAAAACGAGTTCCAGCTACTACATATTCTGTATTCTCAGTTACAAATGAAGAACTGTGGTTACCTGCACTATTAGGTACTTCGATGATTTCAGTTGTTTCAAATGTTTGAAGATCAATACGAGCAATACGTGGTGTATTGTTCTCATTCACAAACAACCATCTTCCATCTAATTCTCCTTTTGTTTGAGAAACATCAGGATGGTGAAGGTCACCCCATGGAATTTCTCCGTATGAAGTCATCAACATTCCTTTTGTTTCTTCTGAATATCCATAACCATTCGTTGGAAACTGACTAAATACGGGAACTTCTTTAAATAATCGACCAGATGGAAGACCATAAACAAGTAAATTTCCAGAGTATCCTCCTGAGATGAATGCATAATATTCATCATGTTCACCTGGAGCGATGTAAACCTTTTCTGCGGCATTCTTACTCAGGGCTCCTTTTCGTTCGCCTTGACCACCAGAACAACTAGCAAGCAATATTACTGCTCCTAGAAATGCTCCTAAAAATAACTTCGTTCTTTTCATGACTTAAATTTTAGTTTTATTCTTATTTCTTTTGACAAAGGTAGCGTGTCAAAATCCTCAATTTTATGAGTTTTATCATGTTTGAGAGAAACATGATATAAATCATGTGGAGACCTGATTTTTGCTTGTTTAAATAGCCTGATTTGCAATTCTATTTAAAGAAAAATAGGAATAAAAGGAAAGCATTCTAAAATGAATAATTAGTAAATTTTTATCTTATCCCCCATTCTGGGGATTGTAGATAAACCCTAACTATCCTAGGTTTGTATCATAAATTCTAAAGAAGAAATGATATGAAGAAAAAATTACTAATAGGTTCATTATTATTTACTACTACTTTATTTGGCCAATTATCTATGGAGTGGAGCAAATCAACTAATCCTGGAAGTGGGGATGTGAATTTTAATGACGTGGCTGAAATGGCAGATGGAGGAAGTATAGCTGTTGGCTGGGCATACCATGATGTATATTCTGATGATTTGCCAGCTACAGGTTACCAAGGGGGAAAGGATATCTTAATACAAATAAGAGATGCGGATGGAAACATCGATTATGAAGATAATACAAAAAATTATTATTGGGGAGGTACAAAGAATGAAGAAGCATATCGTGTCAAAAAAACTTCAGATGGAGGTTTCATTATTTGTGGGTATTCTATATCAGTTATAGATGGACAAGGAGATGGTAGTCACAAATGTGGTTTAGTAATTAAATTAGACAATCAAGGCCAGCAAGAGTGGTTTAAACTTCGTAAAATAGGATCTAACGATTTTGAAATTCGAGATATTATAGAAAACATGGATGGTTCTTTTACGTATGTTGGCTATGTTCAATCAGGAACAACTCCACGGCTTTATGTTGCGAAGTTAGATACAGATGGGTCTATTATTTGGAGTAATACCTATTTTGATGGGCCACAATATTATAGGGTCAAAGGACATTCTATCGCAGAAACCTCAGATGGCGATTTTATTGTTTTAGGGTCTTCTGATGATATGATTAGTTATTCAGGTAAAGTATCTGGAGACTATGATCTCTGCCTTATACATCTAAGTTCAAGTGGTGCTGTTATTTCTAAGAAAGGATTTGGAGGTTCTGGGGTAGAGAAGTTTGCACAGATTCAACGTACTTCAGATAATAATTTCGTTATTATAGGTACCACGACTTCAAATAATGAAGCTTTCTCAATGAACACAGCTGGAAATATGCAGGTGTATGTGTTAAAGGTAGATGCAGACTTAACCAAATTATCTCTAAAAACATTTGGAGGTTCATTGGAAGAATATGTTTGGGATACGATGAGTTTTGTGGAAGAAGCAGATGGAAAACTTACTATTTGTGCAGATACAAAATCAAATAATGGGAATGTTGTAGGATCACAAGGAGAAAGAAATATATGGATATTTCGTATATCAGCAAATGGTAATGTATTATATTCAAGTAATTGTTTTGGAGGAAGTAATCTTCTATATGCCAGAGGATTTACAAACTTGTCTACTGGGGGCTATCTAATTGTGGGTGCAGATGGAACAAATGATAATTATTGGCAAGGATATACTATGAAAATTAATGAAAACACTTCTGGATTTGATATTAATATGGATAATGCAATTAGTATTTATCCGAACCCAACTAGAAATATACTGCATGTAGAAGGTCTAGAGAAGAGTGAAAAGTTTGTTTTGACCAATATGCTTGGACAAGAAATGATGCGTATTAGTTTGGATGAAAATAATTCTAAATTCTCAATGGAAACTCTTCCGAATGGTATTTATTTCTTGAGAAATTCAGACTTATCTATCTCAAAGAAAATTATAAAAGAATAAAACTTAACCATTAAGTAGCATGACAATATTGTCATGCTACTTTAACAATTAGCAGTATGAAAACACGGTTACTTATACTATTACTTTTTATAGGGACATCTTTTATCAATGCACAGAATTATTCCATACAATTGTTGAAGAATATTAATCCGAATGGTAGTTCTAGCCCGAATTCATTTTTTGAATTCAATGATAAAGTATATTTTGCAGCAGATGATGGCATAAATGGATCAGAATTATGGGTAACTGATGGTACTGCGTTAGGTACTAAGATGGTTAAAGATTTAAACCCTTCTGAGAGCAGCAATCCGCATAATTTTTTTGTATTTAATAATAAACTCTACTTCATCGCATCTAATCACACGAATACCAACCCAGAATTTATTAATGATGAGATATGGATGACGGATGGTACGGCTTCTGGGACTCAAATGTTGAAGGATATAAAACCAGGTATCTTTTCCAGTGACCCACAAATCTTATATGTAGATCAGGATATCTTCTATTTTTCTGCAGATGATGGAGTAAACGGTGTTGAACTGTGGGTGTCTGATGGAACACCACTAGGTACAAAGTTGTTAAAGAATATAAATCCAGGTAGTGGAGGTAGTAATCCACGTTCATTTATTTTATTTGAGAATAATTTATTCTTTGTAGCTACTAATGGTATAAATGGTTATGAAATTTGGCAAACAGATGGAACAATGTCAGGGACACAGCTTTTAAAAGATATAAACCCAGGCAATGCAAGTTCTAACCCCAACAATTTTACCATTTTGAATAATAAACTCTATTTTTCTGCAAATGATGATATGAATGGTATGGAATTATGGGTTACTGATGGTACTTATACTGGAACAACTTTAGTTAAAGATATTCGTGTTGGTGGAGATGGTAGTAATCCTTCTAATCTTGCTGTTTGGAATAATAAAATCTATTTTGCAGCAGATGATGGTGCAAATGGAGTAGAGTTGTGGGTGACAGATGGTACGGCATTAGGTACAAATATGGTTAAAGATTTAAACTCTTCTCAGAGCAGCAATCCACATAATTTTTTTGTATTTAATAATAAACTTTATTTCATCGCTTCTAACCATACGAATACCAACCCAGATTTTATTAATGATGAGATATGGATGACGGATGGTACGGCTACTGGGACTCAAATGTTGAAGGATATAAGACCAGGTATCTTTTCTAGTAACCCACAAATCATATACGTAGATCAGGATATCTTCTATTTTTCTGCAGATGATGGAATGAATGGAGTTGAATTATGGAAGTCAGATGGGACTACAATTGGGACTCAAATGTTAAAAGATATAAATGGTCCTGGTGGTAGTAACCCAATGGGAATGCTTGTATGGAATGGAAATTTTTTCTTTACTGCAGATGGAGGTAGTTCTTTTAGCGATATTCAATTATGGAGGACAGATGGAACCTATTCTGGTACAGAGATGCTCCTTCCTAGCTTCAATCCTAAATATAATTCATTAGCGACAACAAACTATTTTGTTTATCAAGGGGACTTCTATTTTACTGCAAATTATAATAATACTATTGGACTTGAATTGTATAAGTTTACGGATTTAACATTAGACATATCAGATGATACAGCAATAGGAACGATTGCGATATATCCAAATCCAACTCAAGATATATTGACTGTGGAAGGATTAACTAAAGTAGAGATATTTAGTATCACAAATGATCTTGGTCAGGAGGTATGGAGATCTATATTAGGAAAAGATAAAAATACTTTCTCTATTGAGAATTTACCAAATGGAATCTACCTATTACATAACCGAGATTATACTATCCAGAAAAAGGTGATTAAAGAATAGAATCATAACTATTTAAGTATGTGATAACCCAGGGGATTCCTCTGGGTTATTTTTCTAAACTATTTCTTTGTTTTTAAATAAAAGGATACTACTATCTTAAATTTATTGAATATTTCTTTTATTTATAAGTAGATTTATTACATTTGAAACTTTACTAAAAATAAACTGATGTTTTCTAAATCGTGTGAATACGGAATAAAAGCTACATTATATCTTGCAAAACATTCTTTGAATAGTGAAGATAAAGTAGGAGTTAAGGATATTGCTAAAGAGATTGAATCTCCTGAAGCATTTACAGCAAAAATTTTACAGATTCTTTCACGTGCTAAGGTAGTTCATTCTCTAAAAGGCCCTACAGGTGGTTTTTATATTCCTAAGGATAAGTTAAAAGAAATAAAATTAGTTGATATTGTAAATGCAATCGATGGAGATACTATCTATGAAGGATGTGGCTTAGGTTTATCAGATTGTAACGATGAAACTCCTTGCCCTGTTCATAATCAGTTTAAAATTATAAAGGAAAAACTAAAGCGTATGTTAGTTAAAACTTCCTTATATGAATTAGCTACAGACCTTGATTCTGGATTCACATTCTTAAAAAGATAGTTATTTATTTGTATCTTTTAAACTTATTTGCTTTATTTGTTCTGAAAAAACTGATTTATCAAAACAAATAACAATTAATTTATGGAGTGGTTCGTAAAACAAGAAGCGACTTTTGAAAAGTATAGATTTGGTCTAATGATAGCTATGCTTTTATTTCAAAGTTGTATAGGGTCTATCGCAGCTATGTATGCTATTAATCATGAAATTTGGCCATTAATGAGCTTATCAGCAGCTTTGTCAATGGGCTCAAACGCAATGTTTATCGCACAAGCCAAAGCAAATGTATGTCTAATTACCTTTTATTTAAGTGTTGTGATTAACTCAATCATAATGTTTGCTTTAATGATGATGTAAGATATTTATTCCAAATAAAAAGGAAGTCCACTCTTAATTAAAGAGTGGATTTTTTATTTTAAAAAATCAATAATACTGTACTAAATATAAGCACTCCAACAAGCATTAAGAGAAAGGTGTAGGGGAGTAATTGTTGAGGTTTTAATTTAGTTATTCCTAAAAGGGGAAGTGCCCAAAAAGGTTGCATCATATTCGTTAACTGATCCCCATAAGCCATTGCTAAAATAGATTTTGGTAAGCTCGCATTTAATTGTTGTCCAGTTTCAATGATAATTGGACCTTGAATAGCCCATTGCCCACCACCACTTGGGACAAAGAAATTTACAATTCCAGCACTATAAAATGTAAATAAGGGTAGCGTATAATCAGTAGCAATAGAGGTAATACTATTTGATAAGATAGCGATTAATCCACTATTACTCATTATTGCCAAAATACCAAAATAGAGCGGGAATTGGATTAGAATCCCGGAAACATCTTCAATTGAAGTTTGCAGCGCCTTTGAAAAATTAGTAATGTTTTTATGTAGCGTCAGTGATAGCCCTAAAAAGATAAGGTTAATGAAATTGAGCTGGATAAAACCTAAGGAGCTTTGTCCTTGATAGCTTATAGCTTTATAAATTCCTATAAGCAAGATGCCTATTCCAAGAGCTATTCCAAAGATTTTACTATAGTCTAATTTTTCAGCGCCTCTTACAAGATTCTCCTCTTCCAATAGAGATTCTTCTTTATTGTTTTCTTGTTGGAAAATAGTAATCTTTTCTTCTTTTGCTTTCTTTGAGATAAAGTAAATTGCCAAAGGAATTAAGATTAAGCAAGCAAGAGTTGCAGAAATATTCATGAGTGAGCCAATGGTTTCTTCAAAAGGAACATTATCTGGGTAATTACCCTCAATCCCCATTTGCTTCATCATAGCTGGAATATAGCCTTCTTCCATACATTTTGTTGTGGCACTGCCAGATAAGCCTCCGTGCCAAACCATCATGGTAACATAGCCTGCAGCTCCTACTAAACCATAGTTTAGTGGCTTGTCCTCGAGTGCGAATTTTTCTCCTACCTTTCGGGCGATGATTGCACCAAATATTAACCCTAAACCCCAATTAATTAATCCTAAAACCATTGCACCTAATGCAACGGTAATAGCACTAGAAGCCGTAGTATTGCAATATTTTAAAAGCGATTGTATGAGTTTGTCGACAATAGGGGTAAGTGCAAGAATATGACCCAATACGAGTATTAACATCATTTGAAAGGCAAAATATAATCCACCTCCTGAACTATCCCATAATCCACCTTCCCAAGAAGTTACTAGCTTTAAGAAATAAGCGCCGTGTGAAACATCTGTTGGTTTGGTTAAAAATTGAGCTAATAGTAATGTAAATAAAGTTAATAGTATTGCAATCGTAAAAGGACTAGGAAGTATTGATTTAAAAATTTGAATAATTCGAGTAGAACGTTGATTTATTTCTTTCATTAAATTATAGTTTGATCATGTGCAAATTTACTGTTATTTTATTTGTGGTGCAATACTAGTTTAACCGTGATAGACCCTTGATGCTATAATCTTTCCATTCTCAATTTCTAAAACTTCTGCAACTATTAAGTCTTCTTCGTTATTAACTTGACGAATATATTCCATAAATACACGTGTATCATTTGCTGTAATGGTTAATACAGTATAAGTTAAATCTGGTAGTCGATCAAAAGCATCTTGCCACCAAGTATGTAATGCTTCTTTTCCTTGTATGATTCCTTTTGTTTCGGGTTGTCGTATTTTTAGTTTTGGACTAAAATGTTGAGCATTGTCATCGTATAAGGATAACAAATTATCTAAATGATGTTCATTAAATGCCTTAAACCAATTAGCTGCTATTTGCTCATTATTTTTAGAATTATCCATTGCGTTATAATTTAAACCGAAATTAAGTATAATTTGAATAAAATATAGAATGGAACCTCATATTTCAACTGTAAATAAAAGTAATCTACTATATTTGTTGCAAACATGCTTTTATGAAACTATTTACAACCTTTATTTTTATACTCATTTATTTTTGTTCTTATACACAGATTGAAGGTGTCTGGAAAACTGTAGATGATGAAACAGGAGAGAAGAAAGCTGTTGTAAAAATTTACAAGAAGAAGGACGGGAAATATTACGGAAAAATTTTAGAAATTTTAAAAGATTTACCATTTGATTCTTGTGATAAATGCGAAGGAGAGTTAAAAGGTAAGCCTCTTATTGGTCTTGAATTTGTTCAGAGATTAGAAAAAAAAGGAACTGTTTGGGTTAATGGAACTATTACAGAACCTAAATCAGGAAAATCATACGATTGTAAGGCAGAAATCAATAATAAAGGTCAATTAGAAATTAGGGCATATATTGGTATTCCTTTTATTGGACGAACCCAAACCTGGATTCGGATGAATTAATCTATTATATATTTTCCAAAAATTCTGATTTTTTTAGTTTATTTATTTGCTGATACTTGTCTGCATGAATCTATCCTTTATCTTTGTGAAAATTCAATTTCGTGGAAGAGACAGTTTTTGATATCGCAATAATTGGTGGTGGAATCGTTGGAGCCGCTACTTTCTATAAATTACAAAAGAGAAATCCTCAATTAAAGATTGTAATTATTGAAAAAGAAAAGCATTTTGCAGATCATCAAACAGGAAATAATTCGGGCGTTATTCACTCGGGATTATATTACAAACCAGGATCTCTAAAAGCTAAAAATTGTGTAGAAGGAAGACATGAATTGGTTGCTTTTGCAAAAGAAAACCACGTTCCTCATGATGTGTGTGGAAAAGTAGTAGTTGCTAAAAATGAATCGGAACTACCTTATTTAGAAAAAATATTTGGAATTGGTCAACAGAACAATATTGAAGGAATTGAAAAAATTAACGCACAACAAATCAAAGATATTGAACCTTTTGTAGAAGGAGTTTCAGGAATATGGGTTCCTTGTACTGGGATTATTGATTATCGATGTGCCACAGAGAAAATGGTGGAGAATGCATTAGGTGCTAACCCTGATTCCAAAACTGTTCTCGGAGAGGAAGTGGTAGCTATTGAAAAAGATGGTAACGTCAATACAGTTGTGTGCGCTACTCAAAGATTTAAGGCAAAATATTTAGTATTTTGTGGTGGACTTCAGGCAGATCGATTAGCTAAAAAAGATGGAGTTAGTATTAAAGAAAAGGTAGTTGGCTTTAGAGGGGATTATTATGAACTGACTGAACAAGGTAAGCATAAAGTAAAAAATCTAATTTACCCTGTGCCAAACCCTGACTTCCCTTTCTTGGGAGTGCATTTTACTCGTATGACCAATGGTGAAATTGAATGCGGACCAAATGCAGTTTTTACGTTTAAGAGAGAGGGATATAACAAAACAGATTTTAACCTAAAGGATACTTTGGATGCTTTAAGTTATAAAGGAACGTGGAAGCTGTTTTTTAACAACATGTCATTTGGCATCAATGAATATAGGAGAGCATTTTCTAAAAAACTATTCTTAAAAACACTACAAGGACTAATACCTTCGTTAACGATGGATGATTTAAAACCTGGTAGATCTGGAGTAAGAGCCTTATTATTGTCACAAGATGGAGATACGCGTGATGACTTTAGAATTGAATATCACGGACACTCGATTCATGTGCTAAACGCTCCATCCCCCGCAGCAACAGCTTCATTGGCTATTGGAGGATATATTGCAGAGGAAGCAGAAAAACATTTTAGTCTAAAATAAAAAGAACGCAATTTACTGCGTTTTTTTTATTGAATGCTATCAGTTTATTTCTTCATGTTTTTTAAACATTGCTTTACCTTTTTCTCATGCTTTAGGCGTTCTTCCGGAGTGGAATTTGGTTGTATCAGCATGGTTTTACATTTACTATCAATAAATTCCGAGCGAGCCATAACTTTATCAAACTCATCATCATTCGCTGCCATTAAAGCATTATTAACAGAATCACTTTTCTGAATACAAGTACAAAAATCCCATTGCTCACCATATTTCTTTTCGATTTCCTTTTGAGCTTCCTTTACATCAGCATTATCTGATGTATTTTTTGTTACTCCAGCAGTTGTAACAGTAGTCTCATCTTCATTGTTTTCATCTTCTAAAGAAGTGTGATCTTCTTGAATAGTGTCGTTTAGATTGTTTGCATCTTCGATAGAATTACTTTTACATGATGTAAAAAATAATATACTCAAAATAAAAAATAAGCAAGAAATAAGTGTAATTGGTCTCATGGTGTAATATTTGTATAAAAAAACTCGTTAACAGGTTATGCTAATATAATGATAAAACAAATGAAATATCTATTTTTTTTATTTTTTATTTTATTGCACGGAGTTTTTTTTGCCCAAAATGAGGAGGATACTACTATTAGACGTATCCAAGTATATGATGGCTTTAGCATCTCGAATCGTTTTCATAGCGAGTATAGAAATTTACTTCCTAAAGTACAGAAAGTATATCCTTTGGCATTAGAAGCAGCTAAAATTATAGATTCTTTGAATCAAGAATTAGGAGAATCAAAGAATAAAAGACAACAAAAAAAGATTAAGACTCAAACAAAAAAAGATTTAAAAGAGAATTTTAAATTCTTAGTGAAAGATTTATATGTTTCAGAAGGTCAGGTGTTAATGAAATTAATCTATCGAGAAACTGGTATGTCTGTCAATGAAATAATACGAAAATATGGAAGTGGAGCTCAAGCTGCTTTCTATTCAGGTATGGCTTATTTCTTTGAACAAGATTTAGATGCTGTTTATCACCCTAACGATGAAGATTTTGTTATAGAATGTATAGTTCAAGATATTAAATCAGGAAAAGTTTATTGTAATAAGGTGATTAAAACAATTAATAAACAGGAATATAAAGAAAACATGAAAGAGTATAGGATACAACGCAAGAAAACGAGTAAAGTGGTTAAAGACCAAAAGAAAAAGGATAAATCTTCTAAAAAGAAGAAATAAAATGTGTATCCGTTTGTTTACCCCAAAAAACAGGTTATAAAGTAAAGATGCTGGAAGTTTTGCCTTAAAGTTAAATACCGTTATTGACCTTCAACTTTAAGGCAGTCTTCCAATGAATCTCTTACTTGTCTGTGCTAGCTAATTGCTGCTCGTCAATTCCTGTTGAGATAGCGCTTTTTTCTACTCGAATTTTAGAGCTTCCTTCGCAACTCAACAATACGTTTGTATCACCGATTTCCAAAATTTTCCCATGTAAACCGCCAATAGTCACAACTTTATCACCGACAGCTAACCCTTCTCTAAATTTCTTTAATTCTTTTTGTTTTTTCATCTGTGGGCGTATCATTAAGAAATAAAATACTCCTAAGATTAAAACTAACATTATTAATTGTGATCCTCCTTGTCCCATGTTTTTCTTTTTTATATAATTATTAATTAATTTACTGTTGCTTTGATGGTTACAGTTGTAGTAGAAGGGCGTGTATTTGCCGTAATATTGATAGGCTTCATAATTTTCCCTTTTCCAGTTTTATCCGTATCTACTTCTGTTTTGATAATACTTGTTTTTCCTGGATCAATTGGATCTTCATCATATTCAGAAACCGTACAACTGCATGCGGGCTCAATATTTGCGATAACCAATGGATATTTCCCAGTATTCTTAATTATAATATCTGCTTTAATAATTTCTCCCTTTGCAACGGTTCCTGCATCATAAACTTCCTCTACCTCTATGGTAGTATATTGCCCTACTTGCATTTCGTTGTCTCCTTTTCCGGAGCAAGAAACAAGCGCAATAAGAAACAAACAAATTAATATTTTCTTCATAGCTTATTCTTTGATTAAACCTCTTCCTGTTTTTTTGATTCTCCCTTCTTTCTCTAATAATTCAATCGCTTTATCAAGAATACCATTGATAAATACATTACTTTTTGGAGTACTATAATATTTAGAAATATCAATGTATTCATTCAGGGTAACCTTTGTTGGGATATTGTTAAAGTGAATCAATTCAGTAATGGCTAATTCCATTAATAAAACATCCATTTTAGCAATACGCTCAAGTTCCCAGTTCTTAGTAAGTTGATCAATTATCCGTAGATTATCTTCTCTGTTCTGGATAGCTTCCCGTAATAATGTAACAATGAATTCTTGCTCGTCATCATCTGCTTTGTATAAAGGAAGAATTTCATTTCTATTTTCTTTATTTTCCTCAAATGATTTAATCGTTTTCAAGACCATGGAGCAAGTTAAATCTATATCATCCATCCAATACACACTTTGTTCCTCAAAAAAATCATAAAGGAGTTCAAAATTGGCTATTTCAGTTTTGAATAATTGCACCATAAATTCTTTGTCCTCTTCAAATCCTTCTTTGTTGTTGTTCATGAATTCGAAATAGGTTTCAGACTGTAGAATTTGCATAAATAATTTGCGCATCAATTCTTGCTTTTCAGCCCCCATCCAATTAGCCTTGATGATTTCGGTCTGACGGCGTAACTCCGTGTTTCCCTCAATAAGTTGAATGACTTTGTTATTTACAAACTTTTCATTGGGATGCAAATCTTCTTCTGATGGCAGATACTTATTTTTGTTGTCATCAATTCTTCTTTCAGCTTTTACTTTTAATTCCGGGAAAATCTGAAGCAATGAGATGTATAAAACATACATCTGATCTATTGCTTTCAGCAATTCTTTTTTAGCCCATAGAAACTCTACGCCTTCAGTTTGCGTGAAGGCGTAGAGAGTTTGTAAGACTTTAATACGTAAATGTCTTCTGTTTAGCATTGATATTAATAAGGTAATTTTAATTTTCCAACTGCCTCTATTCTTTCTTCTGCTACCTTATTTGCAATAGCATAAGTTGGGATCTTTTCTTTTGCCGAACGGTCAATAATTTGGTAGATAGTATCGTAGATACCTTCAGCTTTTCTTAGTGCCCATTCAGAAGAAACTCCTACTACTTCTGCATATACGTTGATAACACCTCCTGCATTGATAGCAAAGTCAGGTGCATAAATGATTCCTTTATCTAAGATATCATTTCCTTGTTTTACTTCGTTGGCCAATTGGTTGTTTGCAGAACCAGCGATAATAGAACATTTTAGACGAGAAAGTGTATCATCATTTACAGTAGCTCCTAATGCACAAGGTGCATAGATGTCCATGTCAATATCATAAATTTCGTCTATTCCAACTACTTTTGCTCCATATGTGTTAGCTACTCTTTTTAAAGCATCTTGATTAATATCAGTGATAAATACTTCTGCATTTTCATCTCTTAAGTGCTTTACTAAATATTCACCAACATGACCAATACCTTGAACAGCAACTTTCTTTCCTGCCAAACTATCATTTCCAGTTTGCTTTTTAACACAAGCTTTCATCCCAACATATACTCCCAATGCTGTAATTGGAGATGGATCACCACTTTTTCCTGGTAAACCAACTACGTGATTTGTTTCCATATTCACATAAGACATATCGTTTGGATTGATACCTACGTCTTCAGCTGTGATATATTTCCCTCCTAAACTGTTAACGAATTGTCCAAAACGTCTAAATAATGCTTCAGATTTCATAGTTTTAGAATCTCCAATGATAACTGCTTTACCTCCTCCAAGGTTTAATCCGGAGATAGAATTCTTGTAAGTCATACCTCTTGAAAGACGTAATACATCGTTTAAAGCTTCTAACTCGTTGTTATACATCCACATACGAGTTCCTCCTAATGCAGGTCCCAATGTGGTGTTATGAACTGCTATAATTGCTTTTAAACCTGTAGCATTATCATTACAAAATAAAAGTTGTTCGTGATTGTACTCACTCATTGCAGCAATAACAGGATTATCTTTCAAATCCTCTTTGCTAATTTTTCTAGTTTCTATCATTCTGTCTTGTTTTATAATCAAACATTCAATGCAATTGACTATTTTTGTACGCTAGAAATTGCATTTTCCATGCAAAAATAACAAATTATAGATGAAGTCTCTTAGTTATTTAAACAAATATTTTTTAAAATATAAATGGTATCTTTTATTAGGAACGCTATTTATTATTGGGACAAATTATCTATATGTTGAAATGCCTTTGATTGTCAAGGATGCAGTGAATAAGTTTCAGGAAGGATTTGATGTGGAGAATTGGTTAAGTATTACACTTAGACTGGGTGGAATCTATATTCTTTTATCTATTGGGAAAGGTGTTTTTCTCTTTTTTACTCGACAAACAATTATTATCATGTCGCGGTATATCGAGTATGATCTAAAGAATGAAATTTATACACATTATCAAAAACTTAACTTTAATTTTTATAAGAAAAATAGCACAGGAGACTTGTTAAATCGTATCTCGGAGGATGTAACCTTAGTAAGACAATACCTAGGACCGGGTGTAATGTACACGATTAACTTATTAGTACTATTTGGGTTTACTTTAGCATTTATGTTACGAATAAGTGTGGAGCTTACTATTTATACGCTACTTCCACTACCTATTATGTCTATTCTTATTTATAAAGTTTCTAGCATAGTTAATAGGTTGAGTGATAAGGTGCAAAGTCAGCAATCCAAGATTTCTACTATTGTTCAAGAAACTTTTTCAGGAATTTCGGTTCTTAAGACTTATAGCGGAGAGAAGAAGGTACAAAGTGCTTTTGAAAAAGAATCAGATGAATATTTGGGTCGTCACATGAGTTTGGTAAAGGTAGATGCTTTCTTTATGCCTACGATTACCTTCTTGATAGGTTTGAGTACAATTTTAACTATCTATTATGGAGGTATCTTAACTTTTGATACGCAAGAGGCAATCACCTCAGGAGATATTGTTGCATTTATTTTTTATGTAAATATGTTAACCTGGCCGTTTGCAAGTATTGGCTGGGTAACCTCAGTTGTGCAACGTGCTGCGGCTAGTCAAGAACGTATCAACGAGTTTTTAAGAGAGGAGCCAGAAGTGAAGAACTCAACGAATGATATATTTGATTTTCAAGGTGGAATTTCATTTAAAAATGTAAGCTATACTTTTCCGAATTCAGGAATTCAAGCAATAAAAAATGTAAGTTTTGATATTCAAAAAGGAGAGACTTTAGCTATTCTAGGGAGAACTGGTTCAGGGAAAAGCACCATCTTGAATTTATTGATGCGTCATTTTGACCCAGTGGAAGGAAGTATAGAGCTTGATGGTAAAAATTTGAGAGATATTAATCTCTATGATTATCGCAAACAGGTCGGGATTGTGCCGCAAGAAGTATTGCTATTTTCTGACTCCATCCGAAATAATGTGAGTTTTGGTTTATTAGACGATGAACATGTAAGTGAAACTGAAATTATTGAAGCTCTAACACATAGTCATGTATGGCATAATATAGAAGAATTCAGAGATGGTTTAGATACCTTGTTAGGGGAAAGAGGGGTTAATTTGAGTGGGGGACAAAAACAACGTATTAGTATTGCTCGAGCACTCATTCGTAAGCCGAAATTACTCATCCTAGACGACTGTCTATCAGCTGTGGATACAGAAACAGAAGAAATTATCTTGAAAAATCTGGATACATTTTCAAAAGATTCTACTAAGCTCATTGTGAGTCATAGAGTATCTTCTATACGCAATGCTCATCGTATTTTAGTGCTTGAAAATGGAGAAAAAATAGAGGAAGGAACACATGATGAACTTTTGGCTTTAAATGGTGTTTATGCTGATGTATATCATAAGCAATTATTAGAAGAACAAAAAGAAGTATAAGTGAAAGAGGTATTCATTCATATAAAAGGCGCTCGAGAGCATAACCTGAAGAATATTGATGTCAAAATCCCACATGGAAAGATGACAGTTATCACTGGACTTTCAGGTTCAGGTAAATCCTCACTTGCTTTTGATACTTTATATGCAGAAGGTCAACGAAGATATATTGAAAGTTTGTCGGCTTATGCGCGCCAATTCCTAGGGAAATTAGACAAGCCAAAAGTAGATTTTATTAAGGGGATTTCTCCTGCCATTGCTATACAACAAAAGGTGAGTTCTACGAACCCTCGCTCTACCGTCGGAACTGTTACCGAGGTTTATGATTATCTCAAGGTTTTATATGCGAGAATCGGGAAAACTTATTCCCCTGTTAGTGGAGAAGAAGTAAAAAAACATACGGTAGAAGATGTAGTTAATTTTATCAAAAAACATAAACAAGGGGAGAAATTCATGGTGCTTGCACCAAATACGAATTTTCAGCGTTATGGTTTAAAACATCAGTTAGAAGTATATAAAGATCAAGGGTATGTACGTGTCAAAATAGATAAGACGATATATACAATTGAGGAAGCTCTAGCAAATATGCCTGAAAAAATTAAGCATTTTTATTTGGTAATTGATCGATTGAGTGTTCCTGTGGATGATACATACTACGCGCGTATCGCAGATTCAATTCAGTTGAGTTTTGCTGAAGGTAGTGGAGAAAGTATCATTTATTTTCCAGATACAGATAAAGCACATAGTTTTTCTAATCGTTTTGAATTAGATGGAATGGTTTTCGTGGAACCAAACTTACATTTTTTTACATTCAATAACCCGTATGGGGCTTGCCCTACCTGTGAAGGTTTTGGTTCTGTTTTAGGAATTGATGAGAATTTAGTTATTCCTGATAAGTCAAAATCTGTTTATGAAGAAGCAGTAGTTCCTTGGCGGGGAGAGAAGATGAAGAAATATTTAAAGAAATTTATAACTGCTGCTGTAGATGTTGATTTCCCAGTACATCGACCTATTGATAAACTTTCTGAAGAAGAATATGATATTCTTTGGAATGGAAAAGGGAAAGTGTTTGGTATCAATCATTTTTTTGATTATCTAAATACAAAGAAATATAAGATTCATGTGCGTGTAATGCTTGCACGTTATCGTGGAAAAACCAAATGCCCTGACTGTAAGGGTACTCGCCTACGAAAAGATGCCAATTACGTAAAAGTCGGTGGAAAGTCTATCAAGGAAATTATGCTATCGTCTATCGAGGATAATTTGGATTTTTTTAATCATATTCAATTATCCAAGCATGATTTGGAAATCGGAAAACGAATTTTAACTGAGATTCGCAATCGTTTAAATTGGTTGAATGAAGTAGGTTTAGGCTATCTTACCTTAAATCGACAAGCTAATACACTCTCAGGGGGAGAATCTCAACGTATTAATTTGGCAACATCACTAGGAAGTAGTTTGGTAGGATCTATGTATATTTTAGATGAGCCAAGTATAGGTTTGCACCCAAAGGATACGCAGCGACTCCTCAAGGTATTACATGAATTACGCGATTTGGGAAATACAGTTATTGTAGTAGAACATGAAGAGGCAATCATGCGAGCAGCAGATGGGATTTTGGATATTGGACCTTTAGCTGGAATAAATGGAGGGGAAGTTGTTTTCCAAGGCACACATAACCAGTTAATTTTATCAAAAAATAGTCTGACTGCTGATTATTTAACGGGAAGAAAGCGTATTGAAGTTCCTGCCAAACGTAGAAACTTAAAAAATGCTATTCACATTATTGGGGCAACTGAAAATAATTTAAAAAATATCAATGTACGGATTCCTTTAGAAGGAATGGTTTGCATTACAGGAGTGAGTGGTTCAGGTAAATCTACTTTAGTCCGCAATATTTTATATCCATCCATCGAAAAACACTTGGATATCCATACACATACACCAGGGAAATTCCAAGAATTAACAGGGGATTTATCATTGGTGGAAGCAGTAGAGTTTGTAGATCAAAATCCGATTGGCCGCTCTTCTCGTAGTAACCCGGTTACTTATGTAAAAGCCTTTGATGATATCCGCAACCTATTTGCCAATCAACATGCTGCCAAAATTAATAATCTAAAAGCAGGTTACTTTAGTTTTAATGTACCAGGCGGGAGGTGTGAAGTATGTGAAGGAGAGGGAGTTATTACGGTTCCCATGCAATTTATGGCTGATGTAGAACTAAAATGTGATACTTGTCATGGAACACGATACAAGACAGAAACTTTAGAGATTAAATACAATGGGAAATCAATCTCGGATATCTTAGAAATGGATATCGATGAAGCATTAACTTTTTTCTCATCAGGGAAAGGGAATTTGGAGTCAAAAATTGTGGAGAAACTCCAACCTTTAATAGATGTGGGCTTAGGATATTTAAAATTAGGGCAATCTTCTTCTACATTATCTGGTGGAGAAGCTCAACGTGTAAAATTGGCTTCCTTCTTAATTAAGGGGAAAAACCCAAAAAAGACATTGTTTATTTTTGATGAACCCACAACTGGATTGCATTTTGATGATGTGAATAAATTATTGATTTCCTTAAATAGACTCATTGAGATTGGACATTCTATAGTGATCATAGAACATGATTTAGATGTTGTTAAGAATGCAGATTGGGTAATAGATTTGGGACCAGAGGGTGGTGAGAAAGGGGGGGGGCTAGTTGCTCAGGGAACACCCGAACAAGTTGCTACTTGCAAAGAGAGTTATACAGGGAACTATTTAGCAGAAAAACTGACCTAACCCCAATCAATTCATAGTTCAAAAGAGAAGGCCGATGCAACTAAAATGAAGCTTTGTCTTTTTTTTTAAAAGAAATACACTTTATATTTTTTTTTCTATAGTTTTTTTGTAACTTTAGATTGCTTAAACAATAAAACTATTCATTATGAAACTGATGTTCTATACTCTTGTATTCCTATTTTTTGGATTTCTAACAACAAGCATTTACGCTGATTCGTATGTTTTAACTGGAGAGGATGCCTCTAAAAGAATTGAAAATACTCAAGTTATTCGATACAATGATCGAAGTCCATTACCCAATTATATTCAGTTTAAAGTTGGGTATTATTTACCAAAACAAAATTTTAATACTTGGACAGCTCAATTCTTTCGAGGAAGTGGGGGTAATACAACATTTCAATATGTAAATCAAGTAAATGATCAAATAGGATATACACATGATGTATATCAACAGATGATTTATGGAATTCCTGTTCAGTTTGGTGTTATTAAAACACATGCTAGAGGGAATGATATCTATTCTATTAGTGGGGAAATGTATCCTGCTACTGTGAATGTATCTATAGCTGCTATAAGTGAGCAAGCAGCTTTAAATAAAGCACTAACGTTTATTGGAGCTCAAAAATATATGTGGCAAGATGCAGATCAAGAGAAACATTTTAAGTGGGAACAAGAAAATCCGGATACAACATATTTTCCCACAGGAAGTCTTACCTATATATATAAAGATAATGAACCATCCAATCTTATGCGTTTAGCATATAAGTTTGACGTGTATGCCGAAATTCCTTTGAGTAGAAGATATATTTGGGTAGATGCAGTTACAGGTGAGATTTTATATGAGAATAATATATTATGTCATGCAAACGCTACGGGTACAGCTCAAACACAATACAGTGGAACTCAAACAATCACAACAGATAAGGTAAATAACAACCAATATCGTTTGAGAGAAACTGGGAGAGGAGCGGGAAATACGGATGTTCAAACCTTTAATATGAAGAAAGGAACCAATTATGGAAATTCTGTGGATTTTACCGATACAGATAATAATTGGAACAATGTAAATGCAAATAAGGATCAATACGCTACGGATGCACATTGGGGGCAAGAGATGACAGTTGATTATTTTTGGTTAAAACATAACAGAAATAGTATCAATGGGAATGGTATGGCAGTTAAAGGCTATGTTCATTACAGTACTAACTATTTGAATGCCTTCTGGGATGGGTCAAGAATGACCTATGGAGATGGATCTCAAGGATATAATCCATTAACATCTATTGATATCGCTGCACATGAAATTACACACGGGGTGACTCAATATACAGCGGGATTAAATTACCAAAACCAATCTGGGGCATTGAATGAATCATTTAGTGATATTTTTGGAAATAGTATTGAATATTTTGCAAAACCAGGTGGGGCTAGCTGGCAAGTCGGAGAAGGTTTGGGTGGAGCTGCTTTTAGAAGTATGTCTAATCCTAAAAGTTTTGGAGATCCCAATTGCTATCAGGGGCAATATTGGTACACAGGTACGGGAGATAATGGAGGTGTTCATCAAAATAGTGGTGTTCAAAATTTTTGGTATTATTTGATGGTCCAAGGAGGTGCTGCAACCAATGATTTGGGAAATGCTTACAATGTTACAGGAATTGGTTGGACTTCTGCTTCTGAGATTGCTTATAGAAATCTAGCACATTATTTAAGTGCAAATAGTACCTATGCTGATGCAAGATTCTATGCAATACAATCTGCAGAGGATTTGTTTGGACCATGCTCTCAAGAATATGTTACCACTACCAATGCATGGTATGCGGTTGGAGTTGGAAGTGCATATTCTGGATCAGCTGTTAACGCGAGTTTTGCAGGAACTCAAACTACTTGGTGCTCAGTGCCTCATCAAGTAGATTTTGCTAATACGGGTTCTTCGGGTAGTGGAATTACTTATTTATGGGACTTTGGTGACGGAACAACTTCAACGAACCAAAATCCGTCACACACCTATACAAGCTTTGGACAATATGATGTAACACTTACAGTTACATCTACCTCTTGTGGTTCAGATGTAGAAACTATAACAAATTTTATTAATATTGACCCAAACAATGATTGTTATAGTTGTGATACCTTAAATTTACCACCTCCAGGCACCTTAACAGTATATGGTACTCAGCAAGGAGGTTATATAACAGGATGGAATGGTTATCATGATAAATGTATTACCAATAAATTTACCAATTTCACACCTTATTCTCAGGTTACGGGAGCCTTTATCTATTTCTATTATTTGTATGATGGAGGCAACAATGCGCAAGTTGAGATTAATATATGGGATAATACAGGTACAGGAGGAAATCCTGGAAACATCATAGGTACAGAAACAATTTCTCTCTTAAATTTAGCGAATATATTAAATGGACATGGAATTTTGTACATTGATTATCCATCTCCAATAACTGTGACACCAGAATATTACCTTGGTGTAAGAATGCTAGGTTTTGGTGCAACAGATTCACTTGCCATTGTGTCTAATAAAGATGGAGACTCACCAGTGGATATGGTATGGATCCAGGAGAGTAATAATACATGGGGTAGTTTTTCTAGTCAGTGGGGTGGGACTTCCTTAGATTGTTATATTTCACCAATAATGACAGAAACTCCTCCACAGGCTATTATAACTCCAAGCGCACTTACTATTTGTACAGGTTCTTCTATTCATTTTGATGGAACGGGTTCTCTGAATGTGGGTAGCTATTCTTGGAATTTCCCCAATGGAAGTGTTACCAACTCTACAGATGGTGAAATAGATGTTTCTTATGCTACACCAGGAACTTATAAGGCTTATTTACATGTAGTTGGTGGTTGTTCAGGGGTTGATGTTGACTCTGTTACCATCACAGTAACGAATGGATCTAATATAAACATTGCAGCTTCTCAGACAACGATTTGTGAAGGCGAAAGTGTAACCTTAGTAGCAAGTGGAGGATCAAATTATTCTTGGGATAATGGGTTGGGGAATGGATCAACAAAGACTGTATCTCCGACTTCAACGACAACTTATACAGTTTCTTCAAGTGTAGGTGGATGTACCTCAGTAAAAACAATTCAAATTACTGTGAATTCCATCCCTGATGTCATAATTAACGCATCTCAAACTTCTATTTGTGAAGGTGAGAGTGTTACGCTGGAGGCTAGTGGAGCTTCCACATATTCATGGAGTAACGGTCTAGGTAATGGTGCAAATAAAACTGTTACACCAACTCAAACTACAAGTTATACTGTAACTGGAACTACTGGATCTTGCTTTGATACTGAAACAATACAAATTCTAGTTAATCCTACTCCTATTGTTTCAATCACTGCTTCACAAGCAGTTATTTGTGCAGGTGATGATGTTACTCTGGAAGCTAGTGGCGCATCTATATATACATGGGACAATGGTTTAGGTGGTGGATTTTCACACGTAGTTTCTCCAACATCAACTACAACATATGTAGTAACAGGAACTATGGGAGGATGCTCAGCAACCGCTTCGATAGAAATAACTGTTGTTCCAGCTATCGATGTAAATATTGCTGCATCTCAAACGACAATTTGTCCAGGTGATGATGTAACGCTAACTGCTAGTGGTGCATCTAATTATGCCTGGGCTGATGGTTTGGGTACTGGATCTAGTATTGTTGTGACTCCTACTCAAACTACAACTTATGAGGTAACTGGTACTTCCGGCGGTTGTGTTGATACAGAGACAATTGAAATTGTTGTTGCACCATCCATAGATATTCAAGTTGTAGCATCCCAGACAACTATTTGCTCTGGAGAAGATGTTACTTTAACGGCTAGTGGAGCTTCTAGTTATTCGTGGGATAATGGTTTAGGCTCTGGAGCAGTTCAAGTTGTGTCTCCAACCCAAACTACAACTTATGAGGTGACTGGTACTTCAGGAAACTGTGTTGATACTGAGACGATTGAAATTATAGTTGAGCCTGGTGTTAATTTAAGTATCACCGCTTCTCAATTGACTATTTGCACAGGTGATGATGTTGTGCTTACTGCTAGTGGAGCAGCTTCATATTCATGGGATAATGGATTGGGTACAAATAGCTCCATTACTGTTTCACCTACTTCAACTACAACGTATAGTGTAACAGGTACTTCTGGAAATTGTTCTGATAGTGAAACGATTGAAATTATTGTAGTTCCTGGAGTTGCTGTTTCTATTTCTTCTTCTCAGCCTGCCGCATGTATGGGTGATACAATTACTTTAACGGCAAGTGGAGCTGGTACTTATACATGGTCGAATGGTTACGGAACGGGCACATCTATTCAAGTAACTCCTTCTCAAACAACAACCTATGAGGTGACTGGAGTTGCTGGTTCATGTAGCGGATCTGAAACCATAGAAATTGTGGTAAATCCATTACCGACTGTTAATTTATCAGCATCTGAAACTAGTATATGTAACAATGAAGATGTTACTTTAATGGCTAGTGGAGCTGATAGTTATGTTTGGAATAATGGTTTGGGAAATGGTTCTATTCAAATTGTTTCACCAACTCAAACTACAGTTTATACTGTATATGGAGCGGATAACTCGACAGGATGTGAAAATTCGGCATCTGTTACAATTTATGTGGGAGAAGGACAGGTTGTTTCGGCAACTGCTTCTACTCTATCTATTTGTGCTGGTGATACTGTTTATATGAATGCTTCAGGAGCTAATAATTATTCTTGGACACCTTCAGGTGATATTGTTGAAACTTCAGTTGATGGTTCTAATATTACTGCAGTTCCTAGTCAATCTACTGATTATACGGTCATAGGTAGTGGAAATTGTGGAGCTGGTTTTCAAACTATTCATATTACTGTCTATGATTATCCAAATCCAAGCATTACCCAATATGGAAATACTTTGGTGGTGAATCTTCAAATTGGCGAGTCTGCTGAATGGTTCTTAAATGGTGTGTCTATAGGAAATGAGCCTAGTATAAATATTACTGAAGATGGCGATTATACAGTGATAGTTAATAATGGTGGTTCATGCTCTTCTACTCTTAGTGGTCATTTTATCTACGATACAACTAGCTTACTAGAAGAAATAGCAAATAATCTTAAGATTTATCCTAATCCAACAAATGGTAAGTTTATTGTCGAATGGAGTACTTCTATTCACATGAAAGATATTATTGTAATGGATGTAATTGGTCGGGTTATTATGAATCTCCAAACAGATAATTCAACTACTCAATCGATTGATTTAACTGAATTTGAAACTGGAGTATATGTGTTACAAATGATTACTGAGAATGGAGCAATCAATAGAAAAGTAACGAAAAGATAAAATTGATTAAGATAAAAGGGAAGAGGCTGTTTCGAAATTAAATTTGAACAGCCTCTTTTATTATTTTGCTAGTTCTTTATCGAGTAAATCATGAATATCTTGGCTATCCCAATTTTTGGTACCAACCTCTTTGATGATAATTTTTCCTTGTTTGTCTACTACAAAGGAAGTGGGTAATAAGTCTGATTCTAATTCTTTTGGAGGATTATTTACTTGAAAATAAATGGGTAAATCATATTCGTTTTTTATCATAAATTGCGAAACTTTGGAAGGGTCATCACTAGCTACAAAATAAAAATCTACTTTGTCTTTATAGCTATTATATAATTTCTGAAAGGAAGGCATTTCCGCCACACAAGGGGGACACCAAGTAGCCCATGAATTAATGATAATAACTTTCCCTTCAGAGATAGAAAGATTAGTTTGTTTCCCTTTTAAATCAACGAGTATCCAATTATAAGAATTCAAAGATTCTCGCTTATCTTCAGCTATTTCAGACGGAGAAAATGCAATCATACGCTGTACGAATGCCACTACAGGAATACGGACAGATGGAATGAGTAATAAGCCAAGCAACAAGGCAAAAAAGATGTCCCATTTTCGTTTCCAAATCCATTTTTTGTAATCCATTAGTATGATTTTGTGGTTAATAAAACTAAAGTACAAGCAATCTCTGTCTCAATTCCATTGTCTTTAAGCATTTTCTGGAATTCTGCATTTTCGGTTCCAGGATTAAAGATTACACGCTTTGGATGTAGCTTTATGATTTGCTCATAATAAGGCTCCTGATTACTCGCAGAAAGATAGAGAGTAACCGTATCAAAGTCGGGATCTGTTGGGAAATTAGTTTTAATTTCTACTCCATTAATCTTACCCATTTTATTGCCGTATGCCACGACAGGCATTCTATTTTCTTGTAACATACGGACAGCTTTGTTAGAATATCGTTCTTCTTTCACGCTTGCCCCTATGACCAATGTCTTTTTCTTTTCCATGTTACAAAGATAGGGAAAGTATTTGAGTCAACTTTTTAAGAATTTTGTATCTTTGAGATTCTTGCTAAATTTTATTAAAAATATGAGATTCCTTATACTGTTATTTTCCTTTCTATTTTTATTTTCTTGTACTAATCATTCAGAAAATAAACCAATAGATAAAAGACAATTATTACTTCAGGGAGAATGGCGTTTGGTGCAATCCGATAAGCCTTTTAAAATTTTTAGAGTTGGAATGAAATTCTCTGAAGATAGTCATGTCTTTGCCATTGATTCTCAAGGACATACTATTCCTCCAACACATGAGATAGAATATTCTATCCAAGAGGATACTTTAAAAATTGTTGATTACAAATATGATGTAAATACGATCTTTGAAAAAGGGACGATTATATTCATTATCAAGGAAATTTCGCAAGATAAGTTAGTGTTAGAGATGCTACATCCAGATACTCCTAATCAATTAATTTTTGAAGATTTGAAATAATGGTATTTAATTATCAAGCATTATTGTTTGTAAATGTTTTCAGTAGCTTTCCAATGATTTTTATCATTTAACCAAAGAATTTATTAATTTTGTTGAAATTTAAAGAGATAAAAAAACTCAAATCTATGGAGCATATTGTTTTTGAGAAAATTAACGCTGAAAAATCACTTTTAAAATACCACAAAGGAGAATTTATTTTTAAGGAAGGAACAAATACCTATGGTGTTTATTGCCTACTTAAAGGAAAGGTAAAATTAGTGAAAAGGGGTGAGGATGGTAGAGACCATATTTTAAGATTATATCGTACAGGAGATATATTAGGATATCGTTCCTTTTTTGGAACAAGCGGATACAATGCCAGTGCGGTTGCTATTGAGGACTGTGAAGTAAGTTTTATAGATAGAGAAGTTTTCTTACAAAATTTGGAGGACAACTATTTTTTAACTTTTGAGATGCTCAAGATTTTTGCAAAGGAATTAAAAAGAACAGATATTCATCTAACTAATTTAGCCCAGAAGCCTGTTAGAGAAAGAGCTGCAGAAGCTTTATTATTTATACACCAAACGTATGGCTTTACTGAAGATGGAAAAACGCTAAATGCCTCTTTTAGTAGAGAGGAAATTGCAACAATTGTGGGAACAGCAACGGAATCTATAATTCGTGTGCTTTCTGACTTTAATAAAGATGGTTTAATTGAATTGAATGGAAAGGAAATTGCTATTCCAAATATTGCTAAACTGGAAAAAGTAGCAACTTTGTAATAGAATTCAAAATATAGTATATGAATGAAAAAGCCCAGCTATTAGCTGGGCTTTCTTGTTTGTTAAATATTATTTAATAATAAACTTCTTGTTTTGACTTTGACCTTCTGGAGTCACAATATGAAGTAAGTAAATTCCGCTAGCTAAATCTAATTGCATTTTAAATTGATTGTTCTTGGCAAAATCCTGTTTAAATACTTGTTTCCCTTGTGTGTCCAATATGATTGCTGAAATTTCAGAAGATGTAGGTAAAGCGATGTTTAGTAATCCTTCAGAAACAGTTGGGTAAATATCAAAATCTATGACTTGTTCATGACTTAAACCTAAACTACAATCTTGAACTTGAGGGTTGAATCCACTAGGGAATGCAGCCTCAAAATTTGCTACGCTACTCACAGGCCAGATATCTCCGTTGATTAACTTATTGTCTGGACCAATTAGGCAGTATGTAGGATATGCAGCTATGCCAAACTGATTATCAACAGCTAGGGCATTTCCCTCTGAGCTAATTGCTGGGCAATGATTTGTCGAACCTCCATAATTAGCTTCAAATTGGTCAACTATTGTGTTTATATCACTTGATAGACTGGTTACTGAAAGAGAAAATAAATCTCCACCATTACATCCATACTTATCATATACTTGATTGAAAATTGGAGTGGTTGCTTGACAAGGAGGGCATGAGGAAAAGAAAAAATCTATAAGAACATATTTTCCTGATGCAGTAATATCATATAGTGAATAGCTATTTCCTTTTGTATCTGTTACAGTAAAGTTAGCAACGGTGCTACCTACACTGTATGTAGTAACTTGAGAATATCCAAATGCAGTAAATAAAATGGATAGAGCTAAAAGTAAATTTTTTTTCATAAGGTTTTAGTTTAAAATTATATTGCAATGTAATTGAAAATATGTGGATTAGCAAATTTAATTTAAATTATTATAGATAATTAGTTGTTTGAATTTGCCGTAATTTAATAAGACTTACAGTTGTTTTAAAGGAGTTCAATTTCTGATGTCAAATTAATTTAAATATCTTCTTTTCAAAGAAAAAACTGACAAACATCATGTTTTTATCCTATTAATGTCATTTTTCAAATATGGAGAATGTATGAACTTTGTAAATATTATGAATGAATTGATTCTGGAAAATAAAATAAATGCTCTAATGGTGAAAGATTTAATGGATGATATTATTGAAAGTGCTTATCCTGATTTCTTTGCTACGTGTGATAGAATGAGTAGTGAAATAGCGTTGAGTATTGATAGTATGGAAACAGAAATGTTGCTGAATGCTATTGAGTCAATTAAAGGGGAAGTTGAACGTATTTTTTACCGTGAAAAGTTAGTAGTATATCCTTTCATTCAAACAAGCATCTTAAATAAACAAGAAATTAATCTATCTACTCTTCAAAAGGTTGATTCTGAAATGAATAAGGTGAGTAAAAATATTCAAAATCTTATTGAAAAAATACGAACTTTTGAAATGGCTGATAAAGAGAAAGATTCAAAATCTATCTTGATTATGCTTTCTAATATGGTAAACAATAGTTGGCAAGTACTTTCTAGTAAGAGATTACGTTTAAATTCCAGTATTTCTTCCGATATTACCAAAAAATAAATAAATGACCGAAAGGGGTGCCTGCTTTCATTGTGGAGATGTCTGTGATTCTCATGCATTTGAGTTAGGAGATAAGAAATTTTGTTGCCAAGGCTGCCTACAAGTATATCAATTACTAAATACTAATGAACTAGATAATTATTATTGTCTCAATGAAAAACCGGGGCAAAAAATCAAAGTAATCCCAAAAGAAAAATTTTCCTTTCTAGATGAAGAAAGCATTGTTCAACAATTGCTCTCTTTTCGCAATAAAGAACAAGCCCAAGTTTCTCTCTACTTACCGCAAATGCATTGTAGTTCTTGCTTATGGCTTTTGGAGAATTTATCACAAATAAATGATAATATCCTTTCCTCGCAGGTTAACTTTAATCAAAAAATAGTAAAAATTGTATTTAAAATTGATCAATTTAGTTTAAGACAATTAGCCGAATTACTTGCACATATTGGATATGAACCTGTGATTGATTTACATGGAGAAAAAGAGAACGCTAAAAAATATAGCTCAAAAAGAGCTTATTTAAAACTTGGAATAACTGGTTTTTGCATGGGAAACATTATGTTAATTGCTTTTCCCGAGTATGTAGGTCTAGATCCTGCTGAAAACCCTGATTTAAACTTGTTCTTTAATGCAACAAATGTTCTCTTATCTATTCCTGTTGTTTTTTATGGGGCTCAGGAATTCTTTATCAATGCTTGGTATAGTTTTCGACAGAAATATATTAATATCGATGCACCTATCGCTTTGGCTATTGCTGTAACTTATCTACGTAGTTTATATGAAGTGTTTTCTGGAACAGGTGGTGGTTTTTTTGACAGCCTAGCAAGTATTACTTTTTTTATGTTGCTCGGAAGAACCCTACAAAATCGAAGTAATGCTTCGTTGAAATTTAACCGAGATTATAAGTCGTATTTTCCAATAGCAGTCACTAAAATCACGGAAGGTATTCAATCTATGGTCAAACTTGAAGATATTCAGGAAAGCGACATACTATTTATTCATCACCAAGAAGTAGTACCAACGGATTGTTTGCTTTCTAAAGGGAATGCAAAAATTGATTATAGTTTTGTGACTGGAGAAGATAAAGCAGAAACAATAGAAAAGGGAGAGATTATTTATGCTGGAGGAAGGAATATAGGTGAAACAGTAGAGGTAGTTGCTGTCAAATCTTTTAACCAAAATAGTTTTACGACTCTATGGAATAATGAAGCTTTTCAACGGAATGAAAATGATAGAAAAAGCCGTATTACTGTAATAGGAAGATTCTTTGCCTTCGTAACGATTATTACTTCATTGAGTGCATTTATTTACTGGACTATACAAGGAGATTCACAAATTGCGTGGCAGGCTGCAACAGCTGTTTTGATTATTGCTTGCCCTTGTTCTTTACTGCTTACAGCTTCCTTCACGAATGGGTATGTTTTGCAATTATTTTCAAAATTTGGTTGTTATTTGAAGAATGCTCTTGTTCTCGAAAATATGGGAAGTATAGATTATATTGCTTTTGATAAAACAGGGACGCTAACCGAACCAAGTGAAGCAGACGTTGCAGTCGAAATAAATACCCTAAACGAAGAGGAATTATCTAAAGTAATTAGCATTACCTCCCAAAGTTTGCATCCTCTTAGCAGAGCCATTACACGTTACTTTGGTGACACTAAATTGTATAAACACAACAATATTGTACTTCAGGAAATTACAGGTAAGGGAATTGAAGCTAATATAAATGGGGATACATATAGGATAGGGAGTGCTACATTTACAAATTCATTACTTGCTACACAAGGAAAAACTTCTGTTTTTGTTTCCATAAACAATGAAATAAAAGCACATTTCAGTTTTGATATTTCGTTGATCCCAGGAACAGAAATTATGATTCAGGAATTGACTAAAAAATATGAAATTTCACTTATTTCAGGAGATAATACTTCTTCAAAAGAGCGTCTGTTAAAATTGTTTGGGAAGGAGGATAAATTAAATTACTGTATGCGCCCCGAAGATAAGTTAGAATTTGTGAAATCTCGTCAGCAGGAAGGTAAAAAGGTTATGATGATAGGAGATGGCTTGAATGATGCTGGCGCACTTCAACAGAGTGACGTAGGAGTTTCAGTGGTAAAATCTTCATTTGCATTTAGTCCCAGTTGTGATGTAATTATGGATGTTACCAAACTTCATTTATTGCCATCTTTCCTTCAATGGGCGAAAGGTACAAAACGCTTAATTAATATAGGATTTGGCTTTTCAATTTTGTTTAATATTTTTGGACTGTCTTTTGCGCTTACAGGTGGTTTAACTCCTTTGGTAGCAGCTATATTAATGCCTTCTTCAACCTTGACCATCATCTCTATTGCGTATTTCGGTTCGAGGAGAATGATACGGGTAAAGTAATCTATATTTAATATATTTCCGTTCACAAACTCTCAATTAGTTAAGCTCAAGGTAAAAAGTGAAATGCTGGTTACTATCTGTTGGAAAGGTAATTATTCTTATCTAACTTATAAAAAAAAGAGGCTGTCAATTTTAGTTTTGAGACAGCCTCTTATATACTATTAGTTTCCTAATTATCTAATTACAACTCTTTGTGTTGTTGTAACATTATTGTTAGTCACTTTTACAAAATAGATCCCTTGATTTAGACTAGCTACATTGATAGTTTCAGAAGTAGAGTTTACATTTGAAGTATAAACTGAGCGACCTAATGCATCAACCATTTCTATAGCAACCTCACCTTTAAGAGAAGGGAAAGAAACATTTAAAATATCATTTGCTGGGTTTGGATAAACTGTAAAATTAGTTAATCCTTCTTTAACCAATCCTGAAGGTGTTGGTTCTTCAAGGCTTAAAACCACGCTAAAGTCCATGAATCCTGTTTCCATAGATACATGAATGAATAAAGGAAGTTTATTATCAGTTAGACTATAGTATTCATATTGGTTTCTAATGATATTAAGATCTCCTAGAGGTGTTCCCGGTACAAAAATAGAATCGATAACATTGTATCGTAATACGTCTGTATAATCGTTTGTAGCTAATTTTAAAGTACCTTTTCCATCTACTTTCACATAAGATTTTCCTGAGAAAGGAAAACTCATTCCCATGATACTAACTGCTCCTGTATAAGTACTTGTTAAAGCATCACCATAATTAAAAGGGAAATTATAGTACTCTACATCTGTACCATCAAAAGTAGCAACTGCATCTCCTATTCCAGAAATTTGGAATACAAAACCGTTAGAAATAACTCCAGCGGCATCTACGGTTGTAAAGCTAGTTGTTAAATTTTCAATGTCTATCGCGTGAGTAGCTGTTGCGAAATCTGATGAGAAACTTGTGGATGAAGGATCCATTACGGTTAGAAGACGTGTGGTTCCATTGTATCCTGTGGCAGAACTATAATCCCAAGTCACACTATTTCCTACGGTAGCACTATAATTAGGAGCCATACTGTCAATCAAGAAGTAAGTGTCTCCCGTACCTATTGTAGGGTAAGTGCTTTGAGTAAACTGAGCTTTCACTCCCATTCCTATAAATAGAGCAGAAGCAAGTAAAAGTAAAGATTTTTTCATGTTTAAATTTTTAGTATTATTAGTCAAATGTAATATAAACCTATAAATTACACAATCTTAGACGCATATTTTTAATTAACGGTTGGATGTGTATTTAAATGGATTTTTTGATAAGCTTAGGATGAAAGTGAAGTACCGATAGTTATTGGCATGAAATAAGAAAGTTATTGTTAAAAATGTTGGGTTCACCAATTCCCCCTCTGGAGGGGGGTAGGGGGGAGGACTGGAGGAATCCTTTAGTCAGAAATATTGAAATTAAAAGCCAAATACGAATAGTTATCGATTGGAAAAAGGAAAGAGGAAAGTGCAACTTTCCTCTTTCCTCTCTATAGTGTGTGTCAACTAATTTTTGAAGATTTATGACGACCTCTTGCTCTTCTAGCAATGCGTTTATTTATTCAATAACTATCTTTTGGGTAGTCATTATCCCTTCTTGGTTTACTTGGATAGTATAAATTCCTTTGTTTAAGTTAGCAACATTGATCGTTTCGTTGTTAGAGGATAGGGTAGAAGTATATACAGTTCTTCCTAATGCGTCTATAATAAAAATATCGGAGTTATTTGTCCAAGTATTTAAATGAATATTTATTTGCTCATTTGCCGGGTTTGGATAAACTGTAAAAGAAGAAACTTTGTTTACCTCCAATCCAGCTGTTAATGGATCTTCATAACTTAGTGCTATGTTTACGTCAATTAAATTCATTCCACCTAAACTAAATATTAAATGGGAGCGAATAAAGATAGGTAAATTGCTTATGGTAAAATCATAATATTCATATTGAGTACGGTATAATCTAGCAGTATCTCCTAGGTCAACAACTTCTGCCCAAGCAAATTCATCAGTTTTTAAACGAGATACATTTGAATAACTATTACCCGCTAATTTCAATGTTCCAATTCCATCGTATGTTACGGTAACATCTCCTTCTAATTCAGGCTTAATTACTAACATAGAACCTCCTCCAAAATCTACTTTTACGTCTCCAGTTCCTTTGTAGGTATCAGTAACAGCATCTCCTAAATTGAATGGATAGTTAAAATACTTTGAAGTTTTATCTGTAAAAGGAACCACGATGTTTCCTAATTCAGACAAAGAAGTGTCTGAATTTATATATACAAATCCTTGGGAAATCTTCTCTGCCATAGTAGGATCTGTAAAATAGGTTTGTAGATACCCTTCAATTTCTATAAAATGAGAAGAACTTGTAAAAGTTGTATCGTAGGCTGTACCAGCAACTTCCTGAACGGTTACCATTTTTGCAAAATGATCATAGCCAAATAAAGAGCTGTAATCCCAAGTGGCATTATTTCCTGTTTCAGCATCGTAGGTATTTGCTAAGCTGTCAACTACATATAATTTTATACTTTCTCCTGTAACAGGGGAATTTGTTTGTGTAAACTGCCCAAATAAACCGAATGATGTAAGAGCAGTACAGATAAGAAGTGTGATTTTCATTTTCATAACGTTATTTTTTTTCAAATGTAATACTATTTAAAAAAGAAAACCCAAGTTTCCTTGAGTTTTCAATTATTTAAATTTGGAGGATCTTATTCAATTACAATTTTTTGAACTGATTTTGTATTTCCTTCTATAACATTTACAAAGTAAATTCCTTTGTTTAATGAAGTTACATCAATTGTAGTTGTTATATCGTTAGAAGTAGTAGAATATACTGTTCTTCCTAAGTTATCCACTAAAACAATTACTGTTTCTCCATTAGCACTTGGATTAACAATGTTTAACTGGTTTGTTGCAGGATTAGGATAAACTTTAAATTCCCCACTAATTTCAGAAGATATGTTGGATGTATTTGGATCGTCAATACTCATAACTACAGTTCTTGATGAAACAGGCTGGCCAATTGCAGATAAATCAAAATCCATTTTTGAGTGAATAAAAATAGGTAATCTGCTATTGTTGTGATCATAATATTCATATTGAGTAATTCCAATAGCAGCGATTGGAACCGTAAAATACTTTGCAGTAGCATTTTCTGTAATCTTAACCCTTTTTACGTTTGTATATGTGTTATTAGCTAGTTTTAATGTTCCATACCCATCAAACTTTGTATTTATGATACCTGTAACATCGAGATTCATTGGTCCACTACCATAACCTATGGCAGCTCCATCAACAGTAGCCGTTCCAGTAAAAGCATCGTTTGTTACAGCATCGTTTAATCCATACGGATAATTAAATACATTAGCATCATTTGCACCTGTATTAAACTTAACCACGATATCTCCTGAAGCGTCACTTGTAAAGATAAACCCCTTACTATTTAACGTAGAGGAGGTAGTAGCAGTATAGGTAGTCATAAAATTATCAATAACTAACTCTTCAGTAGCTAAAGGAAAATCGATGCTATAAGGTGCTGTAGTAGGAGTTATTACACTCGCTGCATTAGTTAATCCCGGAGCAGCAGCAGCTGTACCACTATAATCCCAAGTAACTCCAGTTCCTACTGTAGCATCCAAATTAGCAGCTGTACTATCTAACACAAAATAAGTTGTAGCATCTCCAACTTGAGGTGCATTCGTTTGTGTGAAAGGCGCTTGGGCCATTAAAGAAGTCCCTACTAAGAAAGTAGAAACAGCAAGTAAAATTCTTTTCATAAGTTAAATTTTTGTTTTTATATAAATCAAATATAGGTATTAATCTAGAAAATTAACAAAATACTAGATTATTTTTGAAATAATTAAAAATAATCTACTCCTCTTCTATCATTACTAAGCGAAAACCTACATTTGGATATGCTTGTTTATCGTAAGTTTTCACACTTCTATTTTGAATATCTCCTCCAAAATCCATCCAAGAACCACCGATCACCTCGTTTCCCTCATTTAGCATTTCAGCAACATTTCCATTCATGTTGTATAAACCCCAGACACTTGGAAAATATGAGACAGCAGGTGCTATTATATCCATACTTCCTCCCTTTTCATACTGTGTTTCACTCGATAAAATCGGTTTGCCATCTTCTCCTCTTATGATATTTTCATCTGGAACTCTAACGAAATTAGCTAAAAATTGCCCTTGACTATTTCTGAGAAAATTGCCTTGCCAAGCATAGTGACTCCCTTCTTTTCCTCCATTTGCAGCATAAATCCATTCTTCTTTGGTTGGTAAACGAAAAGTTATGTTCTGATTCTCTGATATTTCTCGGTTTCTTTCAGTGAGCCAAATAGCATAAGCTTGTGCAGCCTCATACGTTATATTCACTACAGGATATTCCTTATAGATATTCAACATATAGTGGCTGCCTTTGGTAAAATAATCTCCCCACTTAGTTGAGTCAGGATAATACGTATGGTATTCATCGATACGATTATGTTGCTTTAAATAAGCAAGAAACTCTTTATAATCAAAATTGGTTACAACTCGGGTTCCTAATTTATATGTTCTTAGTGTTTTACTTTTTCCGTCAATTTCAATTGTTCCAGCTGGAATGGTTGAAAAGATTTTAGAAAGACGTTTTTCAGTTTGTTTAACCGTTTCCTTTTTTATAGGTGTTTCCGGGTTGGAAGGGAAGAGAAAGAAAGAGCTTCCAATAAGTATAAGTAATAAAGTTTTCATAGAAAAATAGATATAATACTATAAAGATAGAAAAAATACGTTAGATTCCGTTCGCTTCGGAATATCAATCACCATTACTGTAAGGAGATTAGATTCCGTTCGCTGCGCTCCGGAATGACACTTAAGCCTTAAATAAAGAGGGAGAGGGGGCGGCTTCGCCGCCCCCTCTCCCTCTAACTACCTTGACGGTTGTCATTCCGGAGCGCAGCGAACGGAATCTGTTATTCATCCATGATTATCCTTTGTAGCATACGCGAAGCGAACGGAATCTGTTATTCTCCCATGCTTATCCTTTGTGGCATACGCGAAGCGAGCGGAATCCATTCTTTTATCAATGCTTTCGTATAGAATACATTTCCACAACGAAAACGTCATATAGATAGAAATTATAATTTAATCTTCATTGCAAAATCACCTATTTCTAGCTGATTAAATAGTGTCGAATGCTGACAGCCTCGGTATTATCTAATAAAAGAATACTGTTTTATTCTGTTAATCAAAGATTCTGATAAATAAGTATTTATATTTGTTTCAAAAAGGAATTTGAATACTCGAATGAAATGGTTGTCGTGGATATTGCTTAGCGTTGTACTACTCGTCACTGTTTTTTTTGGTTTACAAATCCCTAAAACAAAACTAGATTACAACTTTGAGAGCTTTTTTCCAAAGGAAGACTCATCAGCTTACTTTTTTGAAAATTATCGTCAGCATTTCCAATCAGATAACGATTTCTTATTAGTGTGTATAGAACGAAAAAAAGGAATTTTTGATTCTGATTTCTTAACGGAAATTCAAAAATTAACTCAAGAAATACAGTTACTCGACCATGTAACATACACACGAGCAATTACCTCAGAAAAAGAATACTTCATTTCTTCTTTTGGGCAAGTTTCTCAACGCCCTTACATCGATAGCAATTTAATTCTCGATTCTACTCTAATTTATTCGCATAGAGAGCTTATTAATAATTTAGTAAATAAGGAAGGAAATGCGCTCACCATTTTTGTTAAACACAATGATTATTTAAGCAAAGCCAAAAGTGATAAACTAGTAGAAGAACTTCAAAGTTTACTCAATAAATATGATTTTGAAAAAGTACGTGTAGCCGGAAGAGCAATAGGACAGCAGTACTACTTAAAAACAATGCAGCACGAGTTAGTGCTTTTTATTGGTATTGGGTTTTTACTCGTATTGATATATTTGTTGTTTACGTTTAAATCCATTTGGGGAATGTTGCTTCCTCAACTTGTTTTAATCGGCTCTATCACTTGGATATATGGTTGGTTAGCTTTTACCAATCAACCGATTAATATTTTACTCATTGTATTACCACCTATCTTATTAGTCGTTTCGATGTCTGATGCTATTCATTTGATATCTAAGTATTTAGATTTAAGACGCTCGGGTAAAGAAAAATTATCTGCCATTCAAACAACTATTCGTGAAATTGGAAAAGCAACTTTCTTAACTTCGTTAACTACTGCTATAGGATTTCTATCACTCGTTTTTATTGATGTAAAACCAATTCGTGATTTTGGTCTTTATAGTGGTATAGCTGTAATGATTGCTTTTTTAATCACATATTTAGTGCTTCCTTCTTTATTAACATTAACTAAAACCCCATCGCGTTTAATAGAAGCTTCCTCTGAATCATGGTATATGCGTTTGCATTTTCTGTTTTACGCTACTCTCAAGAAAAGAAAACTTATTCTAATTAGTGGAAGTATTATGCTTCTGATTTCAATTGTAGGTGTATTCTTTGTTAAAAATGACAGCTTTATCATGGACAATATTAGTCCGAAAAGTGAACTGAAGAAAGATTTCCTTTATTTCGATCAACATTTTGGAGGAATACGTCCTTTTGAACTTGCCATTCAGATTAAGCCAAACCAAAATATCTGGGAAAAGGAAACCTTAGAACAATTGGAAAAATTAGAGAATTATTTGCATTTCCAGTATGGAGTTGTGGTTAACTCATCACTTATCCAAACTATCTCCATTTTAAATCGAGGAAGTCACGGAGGAGAAAAGGAATTTTACGTACTTCCTTCACAACAAAAGGAGATAAATAACTTCAAACAACTCATAAAAATAAAAGATCAAGGAAAATTCGTTCGCTCCTTTTTGGATACTACGGAAACCCTTACTCGAATAAGTGGACGAATACCTGATTGGGGAAGTCATCTCGTGCAAAGTAAAAACAACGAACTTCACATGTTCATACAAGAAGCCGGAATAAACAACTACCTTACGGTAACACCAACTGGTTCTGCTGAGTTGTTAGATGTCAGCACTTCATTTATGTCACGCAAGCTATTGGAGAGTTTGCTATTTGCACTGGTGATTGTTTCGGTATGTATGGGACTTCTTTTTAAATCATTTAAGATGCTTTTCATTTCTCTAATACCCAATATTATCCCTTTGCTTATTACTCTTGGATTTATGGGGATTATGGGAATTCCATTGAATATTACAACGGCATTAGTTTTTACAATTTCTTTTGGAATAGCAGTAGATAACACCATTCATTTTCTCAATTATTACAAGCTTGAGTTAGCAAAGGGCAGAACTCCAGGATACGCATTGCGGAATGCATATTTCAAAGTTGGAAAGGCCATTTTATTAGCTTCTTTCCTTTTAATTTGTGGATTTAGTATTGTTAGTTTCTCTGCATTTACGGCTATTTCGTATTTAGGAATCTTGGTTACCTTAACTTTATTTATCGCCCTTTTAGCAGATTTAATATTACTGCCTTTGTTACTTATCTTTTTCTTCAGAAAGTAATTTCTCAACCACTACCTTATCAATTGGAAAGGTCACATCACTAACTGTCAGCTCTTTTAAACTTTTCCATCTCCATACTTCTCGTTCTTCTCCTTTAAATTGGAAAGGAATATGGCTTGTTAGAATTTCAGTTTCTTGCTCCGTTATTACTTTGTAATAAACACTAATAATCTGGTCATCTTTGTTGAATGCAGAGACTTGGAAGAAATCGGTTAGATAAATGAGTTCTCCAATTGTAATATCAATCCCCAACTCTTCTTTAAATTCACGAATAAGACAGTCTTTAAGGCTTTCTCCAAACTCTAACCCTCCTCCAGGAAATTTTGTGAATTCTTTTCCAAACCTACGTTCATCTGAGAGCAATACTTCTCCCTTTTGATTCATTAAAATCCCATAAACGCGAATATTAAAAGGCATATTATAAATTTTTCAAATACTAAATTTACATGCTTTTTTGATAAGAAGAGAAATTTATACCGATTTGATTGAATTAAGTGTTTGGTGTTTAAATAAAAAAGGGGATTGACAGTGTAATTATCGATCTAATTAGTTGTAAGAAGTTACTCATTATTTCTTTTCTTATTCGATTTTAGCTATTTTTGCTCAAAGCAAAAGCATGATTCCTGTACCCTCTATACCATTAGCAGAACGTATGCGTCCTAAGACGCTTGAAGAGTATGTTGGACAAGAACATCTACTAAAAGAAGGTGCAAGTTTGCGAAGAGCAATTAATGCCGGTGTTATTCCGTCGATGATTTTATGGGGACCTCCAGGAGTTGGAAAAACTACGTTAGCTTCTTTACTTTCTAATTACTTAAAAAGACCTTTCTATACGCTTTCTGCTATTTCTTCAGGAGTAAAAGATGTGCGTGAGGTTATTCAAAAGGCAGAAGGTCAAGGAATGTTTGAAAGTGGCGGTGCTATTTTGTTTATTGATGAAATTCACCGATTTTCTAAAGCACAACAAGATTCTTTGTTGGGAGCTGTTGAGAAAGGGATTGTAACCTTAATCGGCGCTACAACAGAAAACCCTTCATTTGAAGTGATCTCTGCTTTGCTTTCACGTTGTCAAGTATATACTTTGAATTCTTTAGACAAGAGCCAACTCGAACAACTTTTGAAGAATGCACTTGAAAGAGATGAATATCTCTCACAACTTGACATCGAATTAAAGGAAACAGATGTTTTAATGCGTATCTCAGGAGGAGATGCTCGGAAATTACTCACCTTACTGGAAATTGTAGTAAATACTTTTCCTAAAGATCAAAAAATCATAGTTACTGACGAAGATGTTTTAGCAATCGCTCAACAGAATATTGCACGCTATGACAAAGATGGAGAACAGCACTACGATATTATCTCTGCTTTTATTAAGTCTATCCGTGGAAGTGATGCGAATGCTGCCATATATTGGCTGGCACGCATGATTGAAGGCGGTGAAGATGCGAAATTTATTGCTCGTCGTTTGATTATTTCAGCGAGTGAGGATATAGGTTTAGCGAATCCTACAGCACTTATTTTAGCAAACAATACTTTTCAAGCTGTGAATACGGTTGGATTTCCAGAGGCTCGTATTATATTGGCAGAATGCACGATGTATTTAGCAAATTCCCCCAAAGGGAATGGTTCATATATGGCAATTAATAAAGCTCAAGAGTTAGTGAAGCAAACAGGAAATTTACCTATTCCGCTTCATTTACGGAATGCTCCTACCAAACTCATGAAAGAGCTAGATTACGGTAAAGAATACAAATACTCCCATAATTACGCTGGAAATTTTGTGCAACAAGAGTTTTTACCAGAAGAAATAAAAGGCACTTCATTTTTTGAAGCAGGAAGTTCCAAAAAAGAACAAGAAATAGCTGAGAATATGAAACGACTTTGGGGTGGGAAGTATTGAAAGGGGGAGAGTTCCAATGACTATTGGAGTAAAAGTAAGAAGTAATATGTTAATAGTTTAAAGTCTATAATATGAGATTAATCTGGTTAGTATTTCTATTCTTATTTTTCTATCCTATTTATTCTCAAGATAATTTGATAGAAGTATCTTCTCCTATAGATTCTTATATTATTTCCAATGACGATTCATTGTTAATATACATCTCGGAAGGGAAGATCTTTACGACCGATATCTCAAAGATGAGAGTGGAAAATAAATTTTCTATCTCTAAGAATGCTTCACAGTATAATTGGAGAATCATAAAACTCACGCGAGATAAGAAACGAATACTTGTTAGAAGAGAAGATAAAAGAACAATATATCAGCCAAAAATGGATATATATTCTTACCCCGAAGATTCTATATTCATAGTTGATATAGAAAAACAGAGTGTGCTTACAGCAATTGCTGGAAATATGTTTATTGATATCACAAATAGTGGGGGAATAATAATGGCTTCTAACAATTATAGAAAAAGCGAGAATGGTAATATATCACTTGTAGGAGAGATTACTTCTTCAAAAAGCAAATTACAAGGTGTGTCTCCTGGAATCATTATAGATATATGCTCTCATCCATCTAAAGATGAATTTGCACTGATTTACTATTCGTATAATTCCAAAGGAAAGAAAGTGTATTCTTTTGAAGTGTGGAAAGAAAATACATTAGAGTTAAAACCTCTACATAAGCGAGATTTTGATAATCAGCTTTTGGAAGTTAATTGTTCTAAAGATGGTTCTTTATGGCAAGTGGTTTTTAAAGATTGGAGGGGAGATACTCGTAGCTTATTTATGGAAGAAGCTGATATTAATTTAGATATGGAAGTCCTTGAATTATCTCCCTTTAAAGAAAAACTAAACTACAGTATATATGAAAAATCACGCATTTATCAATATAATGAAGATGAAGACATTGAAGTGTATAATCCCTCTTCTGATATCATTGAATATAAAATATGGCCTAAACTTTCATCTTTACAAGCTATTTCAGGCTTTTATCCTTTAAATAATGATGAGATATTACTTTTTAATAATCAGGATTTTTATACAAGCAAATTAGGTATTGAGAAATTCTCACTTGTTCAGAATGCATTGTATACTCAACAGAATAAAGATAGTGTTAAGGAAAGTTATCTCTATAATCAAAATGCTTTGGGATTTAGTATCAATACAAAAGAAATTTCAAATGCGAGAATAGAGCAGCAGATTGATGGCGAATGGCTTGTAATACAAAACGGCACCTCTGTTGAATTCTGGAACACGTCTCTACGAAAAAAATGGCGCACAATTCATATTTCTGAAAGAACTCAATTTTTCTTTGATTCTAAAACAATGCGTGTACTTCTTTTTGAAGAAACAACAACTAAAAATTATAGTGATTTTTGGTTGAGTACAATTGATTTAAATACTGGAAAAAAGACATCTCGAATCTATGAAAACAATCCATATCCATTCCCTTCATCTTCATCTAACTCTTGCATCCACAAAGAAGGAGATGAGTGGATATGTTCAGGTGGAAGGGGGATTTTTACAATTAATTGCCGAGACTTATCTATTACCCCAATCTATGAGTTTGATGAAAAATATTTATCACTAGAAGTAAATGCTTTAATCAACAATAAACTTCTCATTACACTTAACGAGAAAATTGCATCTCAAAATAGTTATGAAATTAAAACACGTAACTATAAGGCTATATTTAATTTTCTGGACACAACTTTTCATGTTATAGAAAACTCAATAGATTGGGAGCATATTTATCCTATTTCTGAATCAATATTTGCCGTCCAAAAGTCAGATGGAATTTATGTTTGGAAAAATAATATACAACAGAAAATATATACTCCGTCAAAGAATAATATATATTTTTCTCAGAATCTAGTATATACGAAGAATGGTGTTTGGCTAGCCGATGATAATTCACTTATTTTTGTAAATTATCTCGGAGTAAGTAAAAAAGATTCTAGTAAATATCTTATTTCTCATTTAAGTGGAAGTGATTCTCTTTTAGTATTTAATGATGCTTATTCGCGAGATATGATAAGTTTCTATCCCTCTAATAGTTATTTTAAAGAATGGAAGGTCCTGAAATCAGGTTTTATATTGAACCCAATATTGGATATTACTATTAATTCAAATGGGTATATTGCATGGAAGAATCAACTTCTTATTAATATCCATAATTTAGAAGTCGATCATATTGCAAATTCTCTCGATAAATTCTTTATCTTCCCGAAACAAGCCTCAATTTTGTCTATTGAATATACTTCAGAGATTGATTCTAAATATAATACTATTAATGAAGGTTCCTTCATTGTTAAAGAAATCTCAAAAAGGAAACAGCAAGAGGCCTTGTTAAGAAGTCCTTTTTTTAAAATGGATGATTATTTCAGCAGAGTTTTATTCTCAGAAGATGAAAATTATGTGATCGCTTATACTGATATTAACTTATTTAGTACAAAATATAGTTTTATATGCTGGAATATCAAAGCTAACAGAATTGTAACTGAGAAGGTTTCTGCAGGTATTATAACTGCTAAAAATATCCCTAATACTCCCTTAGTTGTTTTTTATCTTCAAGATAACTCTACTAAAACATATAATATGGAATTAGGAAAATGGGTTCATATAGAAATCCCTCTAATTAATGAACCTATTGTAGATTATCATAATGTGAATTTTCAAGATAGAAATGGTACATATAAGATTTTTTACTCAGATGTATATCTGAAAAGTGCTATTTTTATAAAGGATATCAATCGCATAGTAGCAGGTAGTGAAGATGGGAGGGTATATGTATGGGATATAGATAATTCTTCTCCTGAAATGATAATTCCTACAGGAGCTACTGCACCAATTGTTAATTTGCTAACATATTCTGAATTTATTATAGCAATTGATGCAGTAGGGGCACTTCATTTTATAAATAAGAATGATATGGTATGGAAGGTAACTATTGATATTATTGGAGGCATAGAAGGAGATACATTTAGTATGCCTCTTTCTGTAGTATGGCGTACATCTGAAGGATATTATAGTAGTGAAAAATCCAATTTGAAATATTTTAATATAATTAGGGGAAAACAAATAATTCCTTCGAACAGCTATGATGCGTTATTGAATCGCCCAGATAAAGTATTGGAGGTAATTTCATCTGATGAGATAGCCTTAATAAATGCCTTAAAAGAAGCTTTTGAAAAACGGATAAAACGAAATTATTTATCTAAAATAGAAGACATTCTTACTGTATCTCTGCCAGAGGTTAAATTTGCAAATAGTTTTGTCCCGCCGTTTACTACTCAAGATTCATTTATCGATATTCCCATTGAAAATTCATCGAATTCGGTGACTTTGGAAGTGAGAGACAATGGCGTTCTAATTTATGATATGCCTATTCAGGATATAGAGAAAAATTTGCGTTTAGAGCTGGTATCTGGAGAAAATGCTATTTATATAATCACTAAAGATGAAAATGGATTTGAAAGTATTCCCATTGCCTTCCAGTTAATATGCGAAAAGGAAGTTCAGCCTAAATTGTATTATATTGGAATCGGAGTTTCTAAATATCAAGATACTTTATGGAATCTTAAATATGCAGTAAAAGATATTGAAAAATTAAAAGAATTTTTTAGTTATAGATATGCTAATCAGGCTGAAATATATACTTTCTTAGACGAAGAAGTAATTAGTGAGAATCTTATAAAGATTAAAGAAATTCTATCGCAAACCTCTGTAGATGATAAAGTTGTTATTTCATTCTCAGGACATGGTTTGATTGGGAGAGATAAAGAGTTTATCTTTTGTAGTAACAATATTGATTTTTCAAAACCAGAAGAACGTGGAATTAAATTTTCTTTCATAAAAGATTTGATTAAAGATATTCCAGCAAGAAGAAGATTAATTCTAATTGATGCTTGTAATAGTGGGGCTTTGGATGAAGAGGAGAATATTAACATGACTTTGGCGGATAATATAAAAGAATATAATTCAAAAGGAATCACTGTGGTAGAAGGTTATAAACAAGAAAAATTTGATAGCTATGATTTAATGCAGCGATATTTCTTTGATTTCCAGCATAATGATGGTTCCTATATTATTTCTGCCTCTGGAGGAAAGGAATATTCGTATGAAGGAGAAGAATGGGGAAATGGGGTGTTTACATATAGCCTTATTAAAATATTGGAGGAGAAGAATTATTTTGATAAAAAAGAAACAGCTATTTCAATCTTACAAAAAAGAGTATATGAAATGGTTGAATCATTAACTAAGGGAAAACAAAAGCCAACAAGTAGAAATGAAAATCCTGAATGGAATTGGGGTTTATAAACTATTGTTTTATTATAGTAGAATCATGGCTTATAATCAATGACAATGCATCTTTTGCTCAACTTGATGATTCATCTTCGGACTAATATAAGGTATCCCAAGATTTAAACCTCGGAGTATAAGAAGTCCACCAATTAAAAATGCTATCACCAATGTGATTGGTTTTAATTTTTGACGTAAAGAGGCTGTGATTTTATCTCTTACCAGTGTTACTGCCCAAAGTATAGGTGTAGTTCCTATTCCAAAAGCAAGCATGGCTAAAAAACCATTGAAAGAACTTCCACTTGCAAAAGCTACAGTAAGTGCCATATACACCATGCCACAAGGTAAGAATCCATTGAGCATTCCTAATTGCAAAAAATGCCACCACTTAGGTTGATTTTTTATTTGCTGAAAGGTCTTCTGGAATGTTTTTTGAAAGGGATATTTCGAATTCTTCGGAATGATAAATGGGAATAATGCCATTAGAATAATTAGGACGCCGGAAATGATAGATAGGTATTGCTGAATTTCACCCCAGATAGCTTTGATTCCGAAAAAACCGATGAGGGCACCTAAAAAACCATACGCAAATGCTTTACCTATGAAATAGACTAGTTTTGAAAGAAAATTTTGTTTGTCTCTAGGGAAAGGAACAGCCATTACTAAAGGTCCACACATACCCAAGCAGTGTAAGCTACTACCTAAGCCTAATAAAAAAGCAGAACCGATAACAATTAAATCCATATTGAACTATTGCATTTGGAATTCTTTGTAATATTCTTTATTGAAAGATTTAAAGGAAACACGCACTAGATAATTATGACCAGAAGCAACTTCTTGCCTGTTAAATTGATATATACCTGTATCGTTTTGTGATAATTTCCGACGAGAATCTTTAGATTTATCTGAAACACAATAAAATTGAACAGAGCCTTCTTCTATACTTTCTGATATAAGTGCGGGAATTATTATAATCACCTTGCTATCTTTCTCTTCTATGCGAAAATCATCTCCGAAGTAGGAGGCGTTTTTCTTTGCCTCAAGAACATTGTTAAACTTGGTTTCTTCTTGGTAATAATCACCTTCCACTGCCATTTCATATTTTACGGTAGTGGCCACATAGGCCATATAGATCATACCTAAGGCAGCTAAGACAAATCCTAAAATGAGTAAATTACCTGTGTTTTTAAAGAATTTCATTCGTTTAATGAGTTAATAGCTACTAAGGAACGAAACTTTTTTGGTTTGTATTACCTTGTCTCCTGATAATATCTGAACATGTATATGCATCTTTCGACTACTTATCTTATCGGAAGGGACACGCACAAAGAACGTTATTTGAGGGTTATTTCCACTCAGTAATGAATCATAAGATTTTCCAGTCACATATTCAATCTGCGCAAAATTTTCTTCTACTTTCATGTCAAAAGGAAGTGTTTTTGCACTTTTGCTTACAATGATAATTTTGTATAAATTAGTTACTGTACCATCGTCATGTTCTTGATAAATTTGTCCGGGAACTCGCATTAGTGTTGCATCAAAGATAGGGCGTGTTAATACAATTGTTGTAAAGCCTATTGTCAGAATAGCTAATAGAGTAATTAACAATTTTGCTCGTAAATCCCAAGAAGATTGTCCAACAGTATTGGTTTCCAGTTGATGTTGACTTGCAATGGTAATTAGTTTGGGAGGTAAACCTACACGTAACATCATGTCGTCACAGGCATCCATACAAGCAGTACACCCAACACATTCCATTTGGAGTCCATCGCGAATGTCAATCCCGGTATGACATACATTAACGCACATTCCACAATCGATACAATCACCTTTAGCAGTATCATCTTTTCGTTTTTTACTACGTGGTTCCCCGCGGTTATAGTCATACACGACTGCTTTAGATTTTTTGTCCATTAAAACGCTTTGTAATCTTCCATACGGACAAATTACGGTACAAACGATCTCACGAATAAAAGCAAAAACAGTATAAAATATTATGGTGAATATTAAGATTGAAATAAACCCGATTATGTGCATACTTACGGGCTCCGTGGCAATTCTAAACACTTCATCAACTCCAATAATATATGCTAAGAAAGTATTTGAAATGATAAAAGAAAGGGTAAAGAAAATAATATGTTTGATTATTTTTCTAATGTAATAATCTGTAGATTTCTCTTTTTTTCTGGCAATTTGCATTTGTTTATGTGCTGGTCCTTCAATCCAAAATTCAATTTTACGGAACATCATTTCCATAAAAATAGTTTGTGGGCAGATCCAGCCACAGAATACACGCCCAAAGATCAGAGTAAAAACATAAATAAAGACTACTCCCAGTACCATTCCTACCCCTAGAATAATGAAGTCTTGTGGAAAGAACATTTTACCGAAGATGGAAAATTCACCTTTTGGTATATTCAACATTAAAAAAGGAATACCATTAATCTTTATAAATGGTAGTGTAAAGAAAATGGCATAATATAACCAACTGAGCCAGGTTCGGTATTTATAATATTTCCCTTTTGGTTGGAAGGCATAGACCCACTTTCGTTTTCCTTCGTTGTCAACAGTGGATATTTTGTTTCCGTAATGTTCAGGGATATATACTTCTTTTTCTGCCATTTTTTATTGTCGTGTGGACATTTTACAATTGTCTCTACTCTTCTTTGAAGATTTCACCTTCCGGATCCTTAGGGTCGGCTGGTGTTGTGCCTTGGATGGATTTTATATAACTAGCTAATTCGGCAATTTCTACTGGAGAGAATTGATCTTTCCATGAAATCATTCCTTTATCAGGCCAACCATATTTGATACTATAGAAAATATCATTTATTTTACCGCCATGTAACCAATGGTCATCTACCAAATTAGGCCCAATACCACCGCCTCCATCAACAGCATGACAAGCGGCACAGCTTTTTTCATATCTCGCTTTTCCGTTAGCGATAGCTGCTTCATCTAGCATAACTACGGTATTTTCATCTACGTTGTTGGCAGATTTTTTCAAATAAGCTTCTACTTGGATGGCAGCCACACGTTGTGTTTCTTTCAATTCAGATATCTGATCAGGGATACCCCCTGTGATAAATACACGGATGAGGTAAATAACACCAAAAATAACAGTTCCTGCAAAAGCAATGTTCCACCATGCAGGGATGTTATTGTCTAATTCACTGATGCCATCATAGTCATGACGGAGGTCAAGTCTTTCAACATCTTCTTTCGTATTTTTACCTCCTAGCCAGTCCATTAACTTTTCACCAAAAACACGTGTATCTGGCACAAATTCAGAAGATTTTTCATCTATAACATCTCCAGCAGCAGCTTTTTTTGCCATTCTCAAAATGGGATAGGCAAATAAGGCTATAACTAAAATAAGTAGAATTCCAATTACCTCTGAACCATGATTAAATAAATTTTGTCCCCATGTTAATTGCACTTCTTCAACAACTTCTTCAGCAGCTTCTGCTTCTTGTGCAAAAGACATAAAAGAAAGCACACTAAATAAGATTATAGTAGCTGCTTTGCACGAAATGATTTCTTTAAATTTCATATTCATTGTTTTTATCGTTTAAAGGAATATTCGCATTTTCTTCCATCTTCTTTTTGTTGCTAGTGAAAGCATACAAAGCTGCAATCACGAATACAGTTCCAAAGATGATAAGAGAAATGATAGGAAAGATGCTAACGTCTTCTATTTTAGTTAAATATTCCGAAAATTTCATATTTCTATTTATTTAATGAGTTACTTATTCTTTGCTTAAATCAACTTTTTTAATATCCGTTCCTAAACGTTGTAAATAAGCAATTAAAGCAATAATTTCAGTCTCTTCGTTTGCACCATTGATTTTTTGCTTCTTCAATTCTGCAGTGATTGCATTTGCTTGCATGAAATATTCATCAATCGCTTTATTGTCGTATCCTGCAGGATAAGGAGTGCCTAATTTCTGGAGTGTTCTAATTTTGCTTGGCAATAAGCCTACATTGGTTTTGTTTTCTAACAGCCATGGGTAAGCTGGCATGATACTTCCTTCACTAATACTTTGCGGATCATCCATGTGCATATAATGCCAAGAGTGTGAGTATTTACCTCCTATTCTGTGTAAATCAGGACCTGTTCGTTTACTTCCCCATTGGTACGGTCTGTCATAAATGAATTCTCCAGCGCGAGAGTATTCACCATATCGAGCAACTTCATCTCTGAATGGACGTATCATTTGTGAGTGACAGGTGTAGCAACCCTCTCGGATGTATATATCACGCCCGGCTAATTCAAGTGGAGTATAAGGAGTTACAGCATTAATTACCGGAACATCTTTATCAACCAATAGTGAGGGAGTTAACTCTACCAAACCGCCGATTCCAACAGCTACTAAACTTAAGACAGTCAATAGAATAGGTCTTCTCTCTATAATTTTGTTGTGCCAATATATTTTATGATTTTCATCTTCTGGTTTTGGTAAATGTTTATATGAAACAGCTTCTGCTAATTCATTTGCTTCAAATGAACCTTTAAGGATAGTTTTTCTCAAGTTATAAACAGCTAATACAGCACCAGTTAAGTATAAAGTACCTCCTACAATTCGTAAATAATAAGCAGGAAGGATATGAGTTACTGTTTCCAAAAATTGATATTTTAATTGACCTGATTCAGTGAAAGACTTCCACATGATACTTTGAGCAAAAGCAGCCCAATATAAAGGAACTGCGTATAATATGATTCCAATTGTACCAATTAAAAAATGAGTGTTTGCCATCTTTTTAGAATACAAATCTGTTTTCCACATTTTTGGGATTAGCCAGTACAACATTCCAAAAATTAAGAACCCGTTGAAACCAAGTGCTCCTACGTGCACATGCGCAATTGTCCAGTCTGTATAGTGTGAAATAGCATTGATTGATTTTACTGATAAAAGTGGGCCTTCCAAAGTTGCCATTCCATAACATGTTAAGGCAACAATAAACATTTTTAAAATAGGGTTATCCTTTACTTCATTCCACGCACCACGAATAGTAAATAATCCATTTAACATACCACCCCAACTTGGTAAAATCAGCATGATACTAAATACAGTTCCTAAAGCTTGTGCCCAAGTCGGAAGTGCCGTATATAATAGGTGGTGAGGACCAGCCCAGATATAAATAAAAATCAAGGCCCAGAAGTGAATGATACTCCAACGATAGGAATAAATTGGTCGATTAGCTACTTTAGGAACGAAGTAGTACATTAATCCTAACATCGGTGTAGTTAAAAAGAAGGCTACTGCATTATGCCCATACCACCATTGTACCAAAGCATCTTTCACCCCTGCAAAAGCACTATAACTATGACCAAAGGCATACGGTAAAGCCATGGAGTTAACAATGTGCAACATGGCTACAGCAACCCATGTTCCGATAAAGAACCAAATAGCTACATACATGTGACGTTCACGACGTTTTAGCATAGTTCCAAGCATATTGATACCATAAATTACCCAAACAATAGTTATAAGAATATCTATTGGCCACTCTAGTTCGGCGTATTCTTTACTAGTAGTAAAACCTAATGACAATGATACTGCGGCTAGGGCGATAATTAGTTGCCATCCCCATAAGTGCAGTTTTCCTAATAAATCACTGTACATTCTAGTTTTTAATACTCGTTGAAAGATATAATAAGAACCAGCAAATACAGCATTTCCTACGAATGCGAAAATTACTGCATTGGTATGAATTGGCCTAAGCCTACCAAAGGTAATATACGGAATACCTCCATTTAAAGAAGGAAAAGCTAATTGTGAAGCTGCGATAACCCCGATTAACATTCCTATAACTCCCCAAAAGAGTGTAGCAATTCCAAATTGTTTTACAATCTTGTTGTCATAATAAAATTGTTCTTTCTCTACCATTGTGTTTAGTTTTTGATTTTATTTTTTTCTTGTTTAGAAGCGTTTGTAGAAGCGTTCTTTTTTACTATTTCGTCCTCAAAAAAGATTCTATAAGCAGGGGAGTAGTCGTCTTCGTATTGACCCGACTTTACATTCCAAATAAAAGCACCTAAGAAAACAAGTGCCACGCACATGGATACGATTAATAAAAGTCCAATTATTCCCATCAGTTTCTTTTAAACTTAGTTTAAAGTGGCAAAGAAAATGAAATAAAGGACAAAGTTGTATGATATAGGTTTGGTCAAAACATGACTTTTGTCATGGAGTAGAAAAGGGTGGAAAGTTGAAAAGTTGAGAATGGAAAATAAATAAACTTTCCATTCTCAACTTTCAATTATTTTATTTTCCTATCTTATTTTCTAAGATAATTGCTTTAGGGAAAAGAATATTGTTTTCCAAATGAACATGTAAGTAGGTGTCACGCTCGAATTCTTCTAGTTTTTTGAAAAAGAAAGAATAAGAGTCACATGCGTCATTTGGCAATGCATAATTATTGGTGATTTTTCTGAAATTCCTTAGTGCATCACCAGTTTCGTCATGTTCAGCTTCCATTTTTGCTACAGCATTAGCAAAAGCGCCTCCGGTTGCTTCTGGCTTTTTACCTTCTGATAATAGCTGAGCCATTTTACGAATTGCAGGGAATAATACATCCTCCTCTTTACTCATGTGTGTAAGAAAATCTTTAAACATAAGTTTTACTTGGCTTGCTAACTCCTTTAATTCAGGGTGGTGTTGACCATGGCGTTGTGCTACATTATCTGCTAATCCACTAATGATTTCAGCATTTTCCCTCACATAACGATGGTGTGTTTCTAAAATATAATCAGCTAAAAACTCAACATCCCATAGATTATAGTCTTGAGACATTAAAAGTGGCTTCACGTTATGTTGTACTTCTTGGATTTCTTTTTCAATTTGTTCTTTTTCGACTCCTGCTTCTTTGCATGACTCGCTTAGGGTCTTGTTAGCGTGCCAAAAACAATCTACATCATGTTTCTCAAATACTTGGATAAGTCTATAGTCTTTAGCAACCATAGTTCGAACGGTTTCTTTTACTCCATCGAAGGAAATTTTAATTCTACTTCGTTTTAAAGGAGTTGTCGATGCAGAAGAAGCGGTGTTGGTGTTGGTGTTACTTTTCTTTGTGATACGAATTTCAAAAACACTAGGGCCTTGTTGTAAGTAATCCCAAGTAAAGGTATCGCCTTTAGTAGCTGATAATTGGTAATATAAAGGTTTTGGATCATGGTCGTTATGCAAGATAAAACTTTCACCTTCCTTCAGATTATCAAATGTTTCTATGATAGTTTTATGTTTTATTGCGGGAGACAACTTAGTTGCGTCCAATATTTCTTCATTTGAGTTCTCTCCTGCTTTCTTTTTAGTTATTCTAATTTCAAATAATTCGGGACCTTCTTGTAAATACACCCAATCAAAAATATTACCTTTTAAAGATTCGAGTTGATATTTTAGGGGTTTTGGGTCATGATCGTTACGCAAGATAAAACTTTTTCCTTCTTCAAGTTCTTCAAATGTTTGGATAATCATTTGGTGTTTGATAGAAGGGTGTAATAAAGGAGCATCTACAACTAATTCATCAGAAGTTTCTTCTTCAGTTGTCGGAGTATCACCTTTTTTTGTAATTTTTATTTCATAAAATGTTGGACCGTTTTGAAGATATTCCCATGTGAAAGTATCTCCTTTCATTGAAGAAAGTTGGTAATATAAAGGCTTTGGATCGTGGTCGTTCTGTAAAATAAAATATTCTCCTTCTGCTAAATCTTCATACGTTTGAAAAATAGTTTGGTGCTTTATAGCAGGAGCTAATTTGGTAGCATCCACCACTTTCTCTTGATTACCTAACCCTTTTTTTTCAATCTTAATTTGAAATATGGATGGTCCTTGTTGTAAATAATCCCAAGTAAATGTATCTCCAAATACAGAAGAGAACTGGTAATATAAAGGCTTTGGATCATGGTCATTTTGCAAAATAAAATAATCTCCTTCTGCTAAATCTTCAAAAGTTTGCAGGATGGTTTGATGTTTAATCATCGGAGAAAGCTTTGTGGCATCTAAAATTTTTTCAACTGTTTCCATATTTTCTAATTAGAGAATGCAAAAATAGTAGTTTTTATTAGGGGATAAAAGAAAACACTTAAAAAACACTTAAATGTCTTTTTTAAACTTTTTTGCGTTAAAATGGTGATAATTGTGAGGAGTTTAGTTGCTCCAGATCTGTTTTGTGAATTATTCTATATATCTTAAAGTCTTCCAAAATTTTCGTTGCTTTAGAATTTTCTTTTAGTTTTTTAGTTCATTACCGTTGTCTTACTAATACTATAAAACATTTTTCTTATTTTTGTACACGAAAAAAACGGATGATGAAGGATTTCTTTACAGCAATTGATGGGTTTGAAATATTTAATGCAACGATGGTGCTATTCGCTGTAATAGATATTATTGGTTCTATTCCAATTATAATTAAGGTAAAGGAAACCTCGGGAGATATTCATGCGGGGAGAATTACCATAGTTTCATTAATTATTATGGTTTCCTTCCTTGTTATGGGGGAAAGTATCTTAGGTCTTTTTGGAGTTAATATATCCTCATTTGCAGTAGCAGGATCCTTAATTTTATTTGCTTTAGCAATAGAAATGAGTACTGGAATTCAGTTGTTTAAAGAAAGCCCAGATCCTAAAGTGAGCGGGAAGAGTACGAGTATTGTTCCTATTGCATTTCCTATTATTGCAGGTGCTGGAACTATGACAACTTTGGTATCTATTCGAGCAGAATATGAGATGATTAATATTTTGATTGCTATTGTGATAAATATGGCTTTGGTTTTCGTTGTACTGCGTTTAACGCGTAGAATTGAGCGTCTTCTTGGACCCGGAGGTATTGCTATTATCAAAAAAGTATTTGGAATCATCTTATTAGCCATTGCTGTGAAACTCTTCGCAACGAATATTACAGTACTATTTCAATAATTTGTAACTCGTTTGCATTTACAAATTACTTTGTTAATGGACAACGGGTAGCTTGTAGTAGGATTAGTTCTTAAGGAATTTTATTTTGGCAAAATATTTGTAACTTTCTTTAAAATAGTGAGTTATTAATTTAAATTTGAAGCCATGAAAACCAGTCTCCTAATCCTTACAATCGCAATTTCTTTCGTGTTACGTGCAAATGAAGATTTTCTTGAAGCTATAAGCCAAAATAAGGTGAGTTATTCTATAAGTTATAAGAGTTTTGGAGAGAAAGGAATTTCTCTGAATATCAAGAATCTAACAGCTAATGTGATTAGTCTATCAATTGCTCCAGGAACTATTTTCTTACCTGAATCAGATGATGAACAAACTTTAATGAATGCAGATGAACAATTGATTGTATTGAGACCAAAAGCGGAAGATTTTGTATTGGTAGATGGATACTGTATAAATTATAATAAATTAGCTCCTAGTGAAGAGAGTACATATAAAATTAAAAAAACCAACAATCCTAATTTAATCGCTCTATTAGATTATTTCAAACAAAATCCAATTTCAAAAGATAACTATCAAGCAGCTATCTGGGCTGTTAGTGATAATGAAGATATTGCATATATAGAGCCAATAACAGAGTCAGACAAAGGTGTTCGTGAATTAATTGCTAAGATGACTAATAGGCCTAATCCATGGTATTCTAAAGATGAAAAGATTGAAGTTGAACCTAGGCAAGTTATTGCGAGAGGGAGTTCAGTTGTAGAAGGTATTTTATCTATGACTCCAGAGAAGGACGTGGAAGTATATGTCACTGTAGAAAATAGTAACATGGAACAAATTCGAGATTACCCAGGTATGAAATTTGACAAAGGTTGGAGCACTAACCTTCGTTTTAAAATTGCAGTATCCGGATGGGAAAAAGGGAATTATACTGCCACAATTCGAGATAAGGCTACCGGAGAAGGATTAAAAACTTTCGAATTTTCTATATAAATTAAACTTAAACTGTTCAAAATGAAAACCTTCACATGCATACTTTTATTGGCAGCAATAACTTTTCAAAGCTACGCCATTGACTTTGTTAGTGCCTTACAACAAAAAAAGGTAAAAGTAGAAGCTCAATTTTTTAATTTAGGAAAAGAGGGGCTTACACTTGAGTTATATAATCCTTCTAAAGATTCATTGAAACTTATAATTGAGGGAGGAACTATCTTTATACCGAAAAGTAATGAAGAACAAACTTTACTTAATGTGGAGGAGGAGTTTATTGTGATAGCTCCAATGGGGAATTTTTCTATTAACGTAGGCGCATATTGTACCATGTTGCATAAACATGTTCCGACTACAGAAGGTAATTCTTTTAGCTATAGCAAAACAACAGATCAGAAACTCCTTGCTTTTGTGAATTTTGTGAAACAACATAAAATTGATGAAGGAAATTATCAACAGGCTGTTTGGGTAATTACTGATAACCAAGATTTAGCATTTGTAGATCCAGATTTAAAAGGAGGAAAAGAACTGCGTGATTTTTTGGGTGGAATGACAAGCCAACCAGCCAAATGGTACACTATCAGATTTGATATGTTTGCTATACCAGGGCAGCCTGTACAACGAACTAGCTCTACTATTGAAGGTTTTATTTCTTTGCAACCTAATGTGCGTGTAGCTACATATCTAACGATTGAGGATGCAAATCATAAAATCATTCGTAGAATTGACCAACAGACTATTGTGTTTGAGCGAAATGATTCAAAGCAAGTTCCCATAACTTTGGTGATAGGGGATTGGGAAAGTGGAAAATATACACTAACTATTCGCAATCAATTAAATAGTCAGCCGTTGAAAAGTTTTGAGTTCGAATTATAAATGCAGTTTATTTCCCCTCAAGTTTAATGACACGAACAGGGCAGGCTTTTACTACCTGCTTACAAGTTTCAATGTCTTCAGGGCGAACATCTAGCTGAAATACTCCCTTCTTTTCAATTCCTCCAATGAGAACAGCTTTTCCATCTTTTCTAGACATTCTCCAGTGGTCGTAATCGATTTCAACACATGCGTTGCAGCCGATACATCGTTCTCTATAGTGAATGAGCTTAGGCATTTTCAGAAACTACTTTATACAGTTTATCAGAAGGTCTTACTTTCTCACTCACTTTAAAAGTAATGGTGTCTCCTTTTACAGCTTTTTCTACTACTTGCCCATTGTCTAGTCGAATTTCTTCCGCGATTGCTTCAACTAATCCTGTAGTTGGTCCTATGATAAGCACTTTATCTCCTTTTTTGATATCGTGACTATCCATACGGAACTCACCTACACCAACTTGTTCAAAGTATTTCATACTCTTTCCGATGTAGATTTTACGAGTGGTAGCAACGGAACCGTAGGATTTACTCCATTCGCCCATTTTTTGTCCCATATAATATCCATCCCAAAATCCTCTGTTGTAAACTGTGCTAAGTCTTTCTCTCCAAACAGCAATCTTTTCAGGAGTATAAGTACCTTCTTGAATAGAGTCAACTGCCTCACGATAACATTGTGTGGTTGTATATACATAGTCGGCAGCACGTCCTCTTCCTTCAATTTTTAATACACGAACACCTGCATCTAGAATTTGGTCTAAGAATTCAATAGTACACAAATCTTTGGCCGACATGATGTATTCATTGTCTATTTCTAATTCATTTCCGTTTTCGTCTTTTACTTCATATTTAAATCTACAATTTTGAACGCATGCGCCACGATTTGCAGATGCATTATCTGAATGTAAACTCAAATAGCATTTTCCAGATACAGCCATACATAAAGCACCATGAGCGAAAATTTCAATCTGTACTAATTCTCCTTTTGGACCTCGAATATCTTCTCTTTCAATTTGTTTTACAATATCACCTACCTGTTTTAAAGTTAATTCTCTTGCCATTACCATTACATCGGCATAGGAAGAAAACATTTCAATTGTCTCAATATTAGTGACATTACTTTGTGTACTAATATGTAATTCCATTCCAACTTTTCGGCAGTAATTCATAACTGCTAAATCAGAAGCAATAACAGCCGTGATTCCAGCTGCTTTGGCGCCATCCACAATCTTTTTCATTAATGAAATATCGTGGTCATAAATAATTGTATTAAGTGTAATATAGCTTTTTACGCCATTCTCATCACACAATTTTGCAACCTCTGGAAGGTCTTCCAATAAAAAGTTATTTGTTTGGCGAGCACGCATATTTAATTGCTCTACCCCAAAATATACTGAATCAGCACCAGCTTTGATGGCAGCAGCCATGGCTTCTTTAGAACCCGCTGGGGCCATTACTTCGATTTTTCCGTATTTACTCATAAAAACTCAGCTTGTAAGTTTGAATTGTCTCAAATTAGATGACAAATGTAGTTATTTTTTAGTTTTTTACTTAATGTAAGTAGGTTATACCCTAAAAGCTAAGGCATATTGTCAAGAATGTGACAAGGCGGGAATAATGCAAAATCAATTTATATTAATCGTTTCTTCTTGGCCAGCTCGATTGCTTCTATCTTAGAATGTACTTGAAGCTTTTGGTAGATATTCTCAATATGTTTACGGATGGTAGAGGGAGATAGGAATAAGTTTTCTGCAATAATTGTATAGGTAAGTCCTTTGGATAATTGTTCTAATACTTCAATTTCTCGTTTTGACAGGATAATCTCATTCGGATTGGCATCTGCTTCTTCACTGATTACAATAGGGTTTCTGAGTAGGTTTAATGTTTTTAAGGCAATAGAAGGAGTCATTGCAGCTCCTCCTTCTAAGGTTTGTAGAATGTAGTTGTGTAATTCTTCTAATGAAGTTTCTTTAAGTAAATATCCATCAGCTCCAGATTGAATGGATTTAAAAATATTCTCGTCATTATCAAAAACGGTGAGCATGATGATTTTAATTTGCGGATAGCGTTGTTTCACTAATTGACAGGCTTCAATTCCGTTACAATTTGGCATTTCAATATCCATTAAGATAACATGTATATTTGGGTTCTCTTCAAGCTTCTGTAAACATTGATTTCCATCATTAGCTGAAAAAACTACTTGAATATCATTAAAAAAAGAGAGTTTATCCTTGATACTCTTAATTAGAAAATTATTATCATCTATAATAGCTACTTTGATTTTCATAGATCATTTTTTAATATTAGCTCAATGCTTGTTCCTTTCCCTTCGGATGATGTTAAAGAGAGTTGAGTACCAAGTTCAATGGCACGTTTTCTCATGTTATTTAGTCCGTTACCTAGTTCAGTTTTCTCTTCATTAAATCCTTTACCATTGTCTTGAATGGTGAAATGTAAGTCTTTATCCTGTCGAATATTTACAACAACTTGGGAAGCTTCTGCATATTTTAAGGAGTTATTTATGGCTTCTTGAATTATTCTAAAAATGTTCAACCCTTTAAGATTTCCAAAGTCGATATCTTTAGGGAGTTGCTCATCAATTATAAAAAGGATTTCCGTATTGGGATAGAATTGTTTTGCCTTTTCAGTAAAGTTAGCCACGCGAGATAATAAATCTTCCATTGTAATGGATGTAGTATGCATAGCCCAGATAGTATCTCGTAATTCTCCAATAGTTCCAGATGTAAAGTCTTTAATTTCACTTAGTTTTTCTTTAATAGTAGGATTTTCTTTTTGAATACTATAGCTAAGATTGTCTAATGCAGAAATAATAAAGGCTAATTGGGCTCCAATATTATCGTGTAAATCGCGTGAAATACGTAGGCGTTCTTCTTGTAATTTTTGGGTAGCTTCGTACCTTAATTGAGTTTCTTTTAGTTCTGCTTCACGTTTAAATCTTTCATGTTTTGACTTTTGTCTATCAATAAGTAGATACGTAAATAATAGAATGAACACAATAAATATAGCAAATCCGATTAAAAATAAATTTGATCTTTGTAATTTCAATTGATTCTCTGCAATTTCTGCTCGTTGTTCAAGTATCTTTTTCTCTTTTTCTACAGTTTCATATTTTGTACTAATGTCTTCAACTGCTTTGATTTTGTTGATATTGTACAAACTATCATTTAGAGAACTGTGCTCTTTTAGATTGTAATAAGCATTCTGAAAGTCCTTTAAGTTCATGTAATTCTCTTCTATCTGTCCGTAGTTATAAACTCGAATATCTGGATATTGAATTTGCATAGCTAACTGATTACTTTTCTGGAAGTATTCATTAGATAAACTATATTGCCCTGTTTCCTTATAGAGTTCACCCAACGAAGTATAGCTCAACATCAAAGGAAAAATATCTTTTAACCGTTCTCGAATAGCTAAAGAGTGTAAGAAGTAATCTTTGGCATTTTCGTAATTTTGGAGTAGCATTTGATTTTGACCTAAAAATTCAAGGGCATAGCTTATCCCCACAGAATCTTTGCGCTTTTCCTGAATCTGCAAAGAAAGTAGAAAGCGTTCGTTGGCCGTTTTTAGATCACCTATATTTTGGTAAACAATACCACTTTCGTTATTGATACGTGCAATCCCTTCAAGGTCTTTTCTCTTTTCGTAAAAGAGTAACGCTTTATCATAGAAACTGATAGCGCGCTCATTTTGATTGAGTTTGCGGTGCATTCGAGCTAAATCATCATATAAAGCACCAATAACCTTTTGTTCATTTGCGTTTTGAAGTATTTCTAAAGATCGGTAATAATATACAGAAGCACTGTCTATAGCCCCTAATTTCATCCATGCATTTCCGATATTCCGGTAAAAATAACCTATTTGTATTTTGTCTCCCTTTTTATCGGCTACTTTTATTCCAAAGTGAGCCAATGAAATAGTTTCTTCATACTTGGTTGCATGAATAGATTCAATAGCTTGTTCGAGTAATTTAATTTGTTGCGTGTAATTTTTTTCCTTCTTTACGTGCTGAAGAATACTATCTATAAATACAGCCTTCTGCGAAAAGGAATTCGCACTGAATATCCAAATTAGAAATAGTATAATATATTTTAGTTTCATTTAGTATTCTATCAATAGAGGTTAAAAATGCTAATGTACAGAATAATTTTATACCATTAAAAGAAAAGCATCCTGAGAATAAATCATACTCTCAGGGGCATTTCTTATAACTTGAAAATCCAAGTTGGGTGGTAGGTAATATCTTCATTTTAACTTATTTTCCTTACTCTTTCTTTCTACAAATGTCATATATAAATAAGAGCTGTACAATACGACATTTGATGTATAATTATTTCTTATGTAGTGTCAATTTGTGTATTATGCTCGTTAGTATAAAAAAAAAGGCACTCATTTCTGAGTACCCCTGCATTCAATTAAGAACACTATGAAAACTGATTATTTTCTTTTTATACAAACATATATAAAAAATATATGTGTAGTAATAGGGCAAATGCAGTATTTATTCGACAGAAATGACACAGGTGTCTTTTACTTGAACTTGTTCTCCTTTTCGTATTTTAGCTCTTTTTCTAGTTTCAATTGCATTTTGAAAGATGATTTCTTTGTTTTCCACCATCATTTTGGCATGCCCACCCGACTGTGCTATCTGTGTGGCTTTGAGTAATTGAATTAATTCAATGTATTCACCTTCCAAGTGGAATGATATTTTTTTCATATTATTTTACTTCTTGCATTAATTTTCGAATCCATGGAGAGATTAGAATAAGTATCACACCTGCTATTAAGGCATATATAGCAAATTGCTTATATCCTGCGGTGTAATTCATCATTTTGTCAAAATTAGAACTGCCTTCATTTCCTTTGGAAAGATTGGCTCCGAAAAGTCCTGCAACATATTGTCCATAAGCACTAGCTAAGAACCAAAATCCCATCATCATCCCTTGCATAGATTTAGGTGATAGCTTGGTCATAATGGATAACCCAATGGGTGACAAACAAAGTTCTCCTAAGGTTACGATCAAATAAGCTAAGATGAAGATGTTTAGGCTAGAAACACCCGCTTCCGAAGCAAAAAATCGCATCGCATAGAAAACATAAAAACCAGCACCTAAGAACAAAAATCCTAATCCGAATTTTACTACTGTATTTGGTTCTATTTTGCGTTTGGCTAAAGCTAACCAAACAAAACTAGCAACAAAGGCGAATATGATAACAAATAAAGCATTTGCGGCATTGTTTACGCTATTAGGATCCATTTTTAGAATACCCATAAAATCATCGTCTAAATTATTGAGTGCAAAAATGCTAAGTGAACCTCCTGCTTGTTCGTAGATTCCCCAAAATAAGATAGAGAAGATGATAAATAGTAAAGCAGCTATGAGTTTCTTTTGTTCAGCCCATGAATGTTTTGTCATCTCAAAGAAGAAATAGATAAGTGCCAAAGGTCCTACGATATACATGAATAAATCGGTATATCGGGTGTTTTCCACCATCATGTAAATCAATGGAATAGCTAGCAAAGAGCCAACATATACAGCATATTCTTGCCAGCGTTTGTTCTTTTGAATTTTAATCTCGACAAGTTCTTGTTCTACAGGAGCAGTAGCTGTTCCGTCAATGTCTAACTCTTTCTCATGTGGCACATTGTTTAAAAGGGGGGAGAGTCCAATTGGTCCCATTCTCTTTTGTGTGAAAAGAAAAGTTAGTAAGCTGATAGTCATGACAATTCCCGCAAATCCAAATGCTAAATTCCAGGAATAATGTTTTCCTACATATACACAGATAGCTCCTCCAAGTAAAGCCCCAATGTTTATTCCTGAATAGAATACGGAAAATCCGGCATCTCTGCGGTTGTCTCCATCTCTGTATAATAAACCTACCATGGTGGAAATATTGGGTTTGAAGAAACCAGTGCCAATCACTGTAAAACTAATTCCAATCAAAAAATAATCATGAGGATTGAGAGCCAGAATGGCACTACCTGTAATCATCATAATACCACCCCAAAACAGTGATTTTCGAAAGCCGATAATTTTGTCAGCAAATAAACCACCAGCAAAGGTAAAAGCGTATATAAAAGCTTGAATTGCACCGTAGCGAAGTTGAGCAGTTTCTTCAGTCATGGATAATCCATATACTGTGTCAATCATAAATACTGTTAGCATTCCTCGCATTCCATAGAAGCAGAAACGCTCCCACATTTCAGATAAGAATAAATACCATAATTGTTTTGGATATTTTCCTTTGAAGTTGTGTATCTCTTCGAGAGTTAGGGTTTTTGATATATTACTCATAAGTTGTTTTATTATATGAATGTAAAAGTAGGAATGAAAATGAATAAAAGGAATTTTTAACAATAAAAAAAGGTTGCAATATGTTGCAACCTTCTTGAAATGTCATCTTTTAGTTTAGTGAATTCCTTTCATAGATTTGTTTAGGAATCGGGATAGTATAAGTAACCCAGCTCCTGAAGCAATCATTAAATAGGTAATAAACGTATATAAATCAAAATCGTATTTTACAAGAATTTGTTCTAAAGTGGCAGCCAAATAGTTACCTAATGCAAAACTTGCCATCCAGATTCCCATCATGATTGAAACAGTTTTTTGTGGTGCTAATTTAGTTACCATAGACAATCCAATAGGAGAAAGCATTAACTCCCCACAAGTTAAGAGTACATAGACTACTACTAACCACATTGGACTAACAAGATTTCCACCTTCTGCACTCTTTGTAGCTAATGTCATGATGTAGAAAGAAATTGCTCCAATAAACATAGCTATCGCAAATTTGATAGGAGTTCGTGGATTTAACTTTCGTTTTGCCAATTGCACCCATAATATGGAGAATAGCGGTGCTAATGTAACAATCGCGATAGGGTTTACATTTTGAAACCACGTAGTTGGGATTTCAAAACCAAATACTACTCTATCCGTATTTTCTTGTGCAAATAGATTAAAGGTACCACCTGCTTGTTCAAATCCTGCCCAGAAAACAATATTGAAGAAAGCTAAGATTAAAATAACCATAACACGTGACCATTCTGTTTTTCCAGATGTGCCACTGGCAATTGATTTGCCAAGAAATCCTATTCCTCCAATTAATGCTGCCCAAATAACAATTTCATGCACGATATCTCCTGTTTTAGACCAGAAGATCATAGTAGCAATAACGATAGCTACATTTACGATAGAGTAAATAATAATATCCATCCAGTCTTTTGTTATAAGATCTGTTCTATTTTCTTTATAGGCTTTTGGTGGTAGCCCTAAATCATTTAGTGTACTTCTACGAGCGTGAAACCAAATCACACCGATTAACATACCAATACCAGCGGAAAGATAACCGTAAGGCCATCCAAATTTCTCACCCAAAGTCCCCGCGATGAACGGAGATAGAAAAGCACCGATATTGATACCCATATAGAAAATAGTAAAACCACCGTCTTTGCGAGGATCGTCATTTTCATATAGATTACCAACAATGGTAGAAATATTAGGTTTAAAGAAACCATTTCCTAAGATTAAAACCCCTAATCCCATGTAGAAGAAGAATTTCTGATCATCAAGGTTGCTAATAAATTGAGCAGAAGAGCTAAATGCTAGCATAAACTGACCTATAGCCATGGTGATACCACCTATTAAGATAGATTTGCGCTGACCTAAAACATTATCAGAAAACCATCCTCCTAGAATAGGAGTAAGGTAAACTAAAGCTGTAAAAATACCGTAAACTTGTAATGATTCTGCACGATCAAGTCCAAAGCCTCCTGTTGCTAATTCAGCGGTTAGGAAAATGGTTAATAAGGCACGCATTCCATAGTAGGAGAAGCGTTCCCACATTTCAGTAAAAAATAAACTGTATAATCCTTTAGGGTGTCCTTGTTTTTGTGTTTCGTTGCTCATATTCATTTATAGTTTAGAGTCGGTAAAACTATAAAAATTAAAATATAAAAGCCATTCCAGAGTAGGAAATTTAGATTAAAGTTGACAAATGTCAGATTATGTTGATAAATATATAGACTAATTAGAAGATAGTCAGCTGATTATACTTTTCTTTCTATTTTACGCCGTGGAGTAATCTTTTCAATAAAGGATGTAGAAGCATAATCAGTATAGCGGCCCCTAATGGAATGAGCGTAAATAATAAGAAAAAATGACCCAAAGAATAATTCTCTTTAATGATTTCTACTTGTCCTCCTAGAACAGCTGCCAATTTTTGTGCGATGGCAATAGCTAAATACCAAATCCCATACATAAATGCTAACATACGCCCTGGAACGAGTTTGCTCACATACGAAAGTCCAACAGGTGAAATAAATAATTCTCCAATTGTGTGGAATAAATAGGTTAATACTAGCCATAACATAGATATTTTAACTCCTTCAGCAATTCCCCATGAACCTAAAGCTAAGATTAAAAAACCAATAGCTACGAAGATAAGTCCAAAACCATATTTAAAGGCTACAGATGGATTGTACTTAGAATCCCAAATCTTACTAATACTAGAAGCCAATAGGATTATAAAAAAAGAGTTTAAAGTAGAGAACCAAGAAACCGTGATTTCTGATGATTCAGCATTAAATTCTCTATACAACATGGTGATTACTGCTGTCCATATCAATGCAAAACAGATAAATAAAATGATATTTGACCATTTAATTTTATCCCAAGTTTTTTTAGCTAAAGTGATGAGTACCCATGAGATAATAGATAACGGAACAACCGCTAGTAAGGAGTTTACTATATTGAATGTTAAAAGTGCGTTTCCTTCTAAAGTACGATCAATGTAGTCTCGAGCAACAATTACCAAAGAAGATGCTCCTTGTTCAAAACTCATAAAGAAGAACATCAATGAGGCAGCGAGTAATATAATCCCAAACATCCGATCTCGTACCACTTTGCCATAGCGTACAATTCGTGTAATTAATAATGTAAAGAATAATAAAAGTGTTCCAATTATTACAATAAACTGTCCCCTAAATACACTTCCATTTGATTTGCTGATATCTAAAAACTTAAACATATCCATCTCTGGAATATTTTTAGAGATAGGGTCGTTAAAAGCATACATCATTCCCAAAACACTTACAACAAGGATTAGGATAATATCCATCTTTTTGAATGGGTTTCTTATTTTTTCATCAGGATGTGCAATTTGATCATCAGATTCATTATGCTGGTCATGCTTCTTTAAATCTCCGATGGTTCCAAAGAGTGATTTAGATAACCAGAATTGAAGAGTCCCCAATAACATAAATATTCCTGCAAGACCAAATCCAATATGCCATCCAAAGCGTTCTGCAAAATAGCCACATAGCATCATTCCGAAGAAAGCTCCAGCATTCACACCCATATAGAAAATGGTATATCCACCATCCTTCTTTTTGGGGTAGTGTTTATACATTTCTCCAATAATGGAAGGCATGTTTGGCTTGAAGAACCCTGTTCCAAGTACTAAACATGTTAGTCCAGCAAAAAAGGTAGCATTGCTTTCAATAGCCATAAAAGCATGACCTAATGTCATGATTAAAGCGCCCACAATTACAGATTTCCATGAGCCTAATAATTTATCAGCTATAATACCACCAAAAACCGGTGTGATGTATAGTAACATGACATAAGTTCCATAGAGCGCTGAAGCTGATTCTACCGTCCATCCTAAACCAGAATGAGAATCCCCAAAAATAACTGCCGCCGTAAGATATTGTATGAGTAGAACACGCATTCCATAAAAGGAGAAACGCTCCCACATTTCTGTAAAGAATAATACAAACAATCCACTTGGATGTCCTAATACTTGTCTTTCTATCCCAACGGCTGGACTCATGCTTTAAAATTTGAATGGCGAAAATAAGTATTTAAAATAGAATGAGTTATAGGATGGTCTGAAAATATGTATATAAATAATTTTGTAGAAGTAATCCGAACATTAAGCGTTAAATGTAATAGATTCATCTATTTATTTGACGATTTTAATTATTAAATTCTATTTTTGGATTCTTATCGATTATAATTATGTCAAGAATTACCCTTATTGTAACTGTTTTTACATCAATTCTGCTTTTCTCCTGTCAACAAAAACAAGAAGAAAATCAAGAAAAAGATTTAACTTGTTGCCCTGTAGAGAATCACAGCTATAGCAATATCAGTGAGATAAATACGACTCATTTGCACTTAGATATTACCGTAAATTTTGATAAGAAGGTGATTGAAGGAGTGGCTAGACACAAGATGATTAATAATGGAACCAATAGTGCAATCTTTGATGTCAAAGGACTGGATATTCAAAAAATAACCTTAGGTCCTGAAGGAAGTGAACAAGAAACTACTTTTAAAATAGGAACCTATAATGATTTGTTGGGAGCTCCTTTATTTATTGATATTGATTCTACTACTCAATTTGTAAATATTTATTATTCCACTACACAGGATGCAGATGCATTGGATTGGTTGGATGCTCGTTTAACAGGAAGCGGGAAATACCCTTTCTTATATACGCAAGGAGAAGCTATCTTAACACGTTCTTGGATTCCTATTCAGGATACGCCTAAAAATAGGTTTACCTATACTGCAAACGTAAAAGTACCAAAGGATTTATTAGCTGTTATGAGTGCTACAAATCCTGTTGAGAAAAATGCAAATGGTGAGTATTCTTTTCAGATGAAGCAGCCTATTTCTTCTTATTTACTCGCTTTAGCAGTAGGGGAATTGGAGTATGCTAAATTATCAGATAATAGTGGTGTATATGCAGAACCATATATGATTAAACAGGCAAGAGATGAATTCAAAGACATTCCTAAGATGATTAGTGCAGCTCAAGCTATGTATGGCGATTATTTATGGGAAATATATGATGTATTAGTATTGCCTTATTCTTTTCCGTATGGAGGAATGGAAAACCCACGTTTAACTTTTGCTACTCCAACTTTAATCGCAGGTGATGGTAGCTTAGTCTCTGTTGTTGCACATGAATTAGCTCACTCATGGTCAGGGAATTTGGTGACCAACGCGACATGGAATGATTTCTGGTTGAATGAAGGATTTACTGTGTATTTTGAAAACCGTATCATGGAAAGTGTTTATGGAAAAGAAATTGCAGATATGTTGGCTTTAATTGAATTCCAAGAATTACAGAGAAGTGTTGACGAGATGATGGCTACAGGTAATGGCAAAGATACACGTCTAAAATTGGAATTACATGATAGAGACCCCGATGATGGTATGACGGATATTGCTTATGTTAAAGGAGCCTTTTTATTAAAAACAATTGAAAATTTGGTTGGACGTGAAAAATTCGATGATTTCTTAAAGAATTATTTCCATAATTTCCAATTTGAAACGCTTACTACTGAAGAATTTGTGGCTTATTTAAATAAGAACTTAATTGAAAAATACAATGTAGATTTTGATGTAGATGAATGGGTTTATGGAGAAGGAATTCCTGCAAATTGTGTTCAAATTACTTCAGAACGTTTTGAATTGGTTCAACAATTAGCGAAGTCTATTCAAGATGGAGGTAAACTACCTGTCGGAATAAAAAGAAGCGATAAAATTACTCAAGAGTGGTTGGCGTTTATTCGTGCTTTCGACGGGAAATTATCAGTTGAGAAAATGGCAGAAATTGACGCACAACTCCATTTCAGAGATAGTGGAAATGCTGAGATTATGACAGAATGGTTTGTATTGGGAATTCAGAATGAATATATGGAAATACGCCCTGAAATGGAAGCTTTTCTTATTAAAGTAGGAAGAAGAAAATTCTTGGAACCACTTTATATAGAATTAGCTAAGCACTCAAAAGAAAGTAGGGAATGGGGTAAAGAAGTATATGAGAAAGCAAGACCACATTACCATTCCATTTCATACAAAACGATTGATAAAATATTTCAGGAAACAAAGTAATTAGCTTTTTATCGGTATGGGTATGATTACTTTAAAACTGAAGTTTCTCCCCATATCATAAATTCCTTGCCTTCCGTTGGCAGGATTGATCATCAAATATTTAAGTCTGCTTAAATGATTTTGATAAGCTGTATTAGTAATATTTTCTACATTGATACGTATAGAAAATAGTGTCTTGGAATGATGAACAATGTCTATTCCCACTCCAGCGTGAAGCAGTGTGTAACTAGGAGTCTTTGTCTCAGTGTTATAGGCGGTTAATATTTCATCTTGTTTAAAATAATGACTAATTCCAAATGATAAATAAAGGTTTTCACCCCATTTTCCAATCTTTTTAATATCAGCTCGTAGTTCAGATCCCCATTTATGTGCAGGTATAAATGGGATATATTTCAAAGAATTTATTTGTCTCGCTTGCACGTAGGAAAAGGTGTTCTCGAAATGTAACCAATGGATAGGATGGGGATGTAAATCTATGCTTATCTCTCCTCCCCATAAGTGTGCATCCGCTGAAGTATATTGATACGTTTTATATCCTTCAGTAAGTGAATCACCGCCCCATTTGTTAAGCAATTGATGGTAATAGATATAATCTTGAATATAATTATAGAAAAGAGTGATCTCACCATTGACATGCTCTGTATTCCAACCAAAAGCATAATCTGCTTGCCAACTATTCTCAGGTTTTAGAGCGAGATTTCCAATGATGTAATTTGAAGTTCCTTCGTGTACGCCATTTGCTGAAAGTTCTGCAATATTCGGAGCCCTAAACCCTTTGGCTAAATTGATTTTGGTGTATAAATTAGATGTTATCTGATAGGTTAAACCTATGCTTCCAGAAATGGATTGATACAATTGTTGAAAAGAAGTGAATTGTTTGAAATCATCAGCCGTAGGATGTATGGTGGGAGATTTTAAAGAATCTAACCATAACTCTTTTCCATGTTGAGTTCTTAAATCATAACGAATTCCTGCACTAAAACTTAATTTTTCCCATGACTTAGAAGTAATGGCAAATACTCCCCAATCAAAAAGATTATAATCTGGAATTAGAAATTCTTCACCTTTATTCAGTGAACTCTGATACATTCCATTCATTCCAAATGAAATATCCCAATGCTTGATATCAGGTAAAGTATATCTAAAATCATAGTGGAAAGTGTGCATAGATAGAAATAAACCGTATTTATCTTCATCTAGGATAGATTCAAATTCTTTCCGTTGATTTTGTTGCCAACCTATAATTGCTTTTAACCTTCCTTCGCCTAACATAAATAAATTTTGAGAAACTACCTTGTAGTGGAAAATACGCTGGAAAGGAACGTATGATTTATAGGATAAAAAATCCTTTTTTTCTATGGCGCTCTCTTCACCATTTCCTTGATTATTAATTTGTTTGATGAATTGTCCGATACTGTCCCGCTCTCCTTCGATGATGCCTGGTGTAAATTCATATCGATTAAAAGTAATGTGTGAGAAACCCCATGATTTATTTAGACCTATGGTTGCTAGGATGTTATTCTCTTGAAAACGGGAATTGAATACATATCCATCGTATTTGTTTTTATAATCATGAGCTGCCTTTTGGGAATAGCGTAAGTCCCAAATGAAACCTTTTTGATTACCACTGATGTTTACAGAACCAGCTAATAAATCGTTATTTGTTTGATAGTTGAAAATCACTCCTCCTCTAATTTGCCCATCTGCTGGGGAGGGAGCTGGGAGAAAATTGATAACACCAGCTAAGGCATCACTTCCGTAAATTAAACTGGCTGGACCTTTTAGCACTTCCACATGATCTACAGTAAACTCATCAATTTCAACTCCATGTTCATCACCCCATTGTTGCCCTTCTTGTCGAATTCCATTATTGATAACCACCACGCGATTATAACCTAATCCACGAATAACAGGTTTGGCAATTCCGGGTCCACTTGAAATAGTAGAAACTCCAGGAATGACTGTAAGCGCTTCAATAATGGACGAGGCAGTAATTTGCTTTAATGTTTTAGCTGAAAGTGTAGAAATAGGCAAAGGCATTTTTTTTCTAGCTGTGGACTTGGAAACGCCTGTTACCACTACTTCATCCAATTCTTTCTCTACAACTGCTTCTGTCAATTCAATGTCAAACTCAGTAATTTCTGTAAGGTCTATAATTTGGGAAAAGTCCTTATATCCTGTTGCAGTAACTTTAACAAGTAATTTAACTTTAGGCAAATTTTCGAGAAAGTATTGTCCTTGAAAATCTGAGGTAGCACCTTTTTTTATGTCAGGGAAATATACTTTTGCACCAAAAATAGGTTCTTTACTTTTGCTGTCTTGTATTATTCCTTTGAGAGTGGACTTATTTCCTTGGGGTTGTTGTCCAAACAAAGTAAGTGTACTTATTAGATACACTAGTAAAATTATATATTTTATCATGTAATTTGAGTATTATAATCTTTATATTGAAGCGGAAAATGCGTAAATGATGTCCCTTTAGATTATATTACAGGAGGTCCACGGTGTTGAAAATGAAAGATTTGAGCAAGATACTTACTTTCTGTATAATGAGAAGTGTACAGAATAGGGGAGTAAATATTTACTTCATTTGTGGAAAAATCAAGTGTATCATCCCAAGAAAGAGGAAGCATATCGCAATAGTTACATTCTTCAGACTGACTATCAAAATGAATAGACTTCTCTTGACAATGGTGTTCTTTTAGGTGGCTTATCCAGTGTAAGGTTTGAACATACAAAGGAAGTGAAACAATAAAGATAAATACAATAAACAGCAAGTTTTGTGTCCATTCTATAGAGAATAGTGTAAATGGATTATATGAATTGAGTTTATTTTTCATATCTCTTTCTACAAAGATACTGTTTTTTCAGCTTGTTTCATTCCTTTTCATTACTTTTGGACACATGAAAAACGAGAACTCATCCAAGCGCACAAGTTGGCCTATTATGGAAACTTTTTACACTATTCAGGGTGAAGGAGCTAATACAGGGCGTGCGGCTTATTTTATTCGTACAGGAGGCTGTGATGTGGGATGTGTTTGGTGTGATGTGAAGGAAAGTTGGGATGCTTCTGCACATGCACAAAAGAACATCGATGAGATTATGAAGGGAGTGAAAAAAGCTCCCGCTGATTTTGTGGTGTTGACAGGAGGAGAGCCCACGATGTATTCACTTGAAACTTTGGTAGATGCGCTTCATAAAGAAGGGAAAGAAGTGGCTATTGAAACTTCGGGAACACATCCTTTAGACGCACAGGTAGATTGGTATTGTTTTTCTCCGAAGAAATTTAAAGCACCCTTAGAAGAAGCATATAAAAAAGCAGACGAACTTAAAGTCATTGTATTTAATAAAAGTGATTTGAAGTGGGCAGAAGAACATGCTCAACAAGTAAATGACAAATGTCTCCTATATCTTCAACCAGAATGGTCAAAAGAGGCACAGATGTTGCCTTTGATAATTGAATATATAAAGAAAAATCCAAAGTGGAGAATCTCTTTACAGACACATAAATACATGAATATTCCTTAAAATATGAAAAATCTAATTACTCTTTCTTTCCTACTTATAACATTAATGTTTAGTGGTTGCGCTACTGCTCAAATGGGATATGGAACTAAAAGCAAAAAAGCAATCAAATTATATGAAGAAGCGCAAAGAGCACCCAATCAAAATATTAATGTGAATACTGGGCTGCCTAATTATAGCAATGGGATTGAAATCTTAAAGAAAGCTTTAAAAATTGATGAAAATTTCTTGGAGGCACATCAATTGATAGGGGAGTTTTATCGCTTATCAGGAAAAAGTAAAGAGGCTGTTTATCACTACAAACGCTCCCTACAAATCCGCCCAACTGCAAATTTAAATGGACAACTTTATATTGATATTGCTGATTTACAAATAAAAAATAGAGAATTTGATGATGCAATTGCCTATTGTGACTTGGTGATTAATAGTCGTGATAGGAGAATCTCTGAACTTGTTATGCGAGCAGCTCAAATTATTAAAGAAGATGCTGAGTTTTCTAAATACGCGTACAATCATCCATTGGATATAAAGCTTCAAAATATAGGGAAAGGAATCAATACCAATCGCCCAGAATACTTCCCGACAATCACTGTGGATGGGAAAACGATGCTATTTACGCGTGAATTGGAAACTTCACAGCGTGGACCAAGAGGGCAAGAAGATTTTTTTGTTTCTGAATTAACTCCTGATGGAATGTGGGGAAGGGCTGTTCCTATGCCAAGTAATATTAATACCATTCGTAATGAAGGTGCACCAACCATTTCAGCTGATGGAAGAACTTTGATTTTTGTTGCTTGTGCTGATGAAACTGGAAGCTATGGTGATTACCGTGAAGGAAAGGGGAGTTGTGATTTATTTGTAACTGAAAGAATTGGAAATAAATGGTCTGATCCAGTGAATTTGCCTGGATATGTAAATACATATTCCTGGGAATCACAACCTTCTTTAGCTGCAGATGGAAAAACGCTTTATTTTATTCGTAAGGTTGGTTCTGGAAGAACTGCCCATAGTGATATCTTTATGAGTGAAAAACTGGCAGATGGCTCTTGGGGAAGAGCAACGCCTCTTCCTGATAATATTAATACTCCTGGTATGGAAACTTCTGTGTTGATTCACCCAGATGGGCAAACGTTGTATTTTGCTTCAGATGGCCATACTGGTTTAGGAGGGAGTGATATTTTTATGTCACGCAAAGACCCCCTTGGGAAATGGGGTGATCCAATCAATTTGGGATATCCAATTAATACAGAGGATAATGAAAATTCCTTGCTAGTTGGTCCAGATGGAGATGTGGCATTCTTTGCATCTGATAGACCCGGAGGAGAGGGTGACTTAGATATTTATTATTTTGAATTACCCAAAGAGTTACGACCTATTAAGACAACCTATTTTGAAGGTTTGGTGTACGATGCTGTGACCCGAAAGCCGATTCAAGGGCAGTTTGAGTTGGTGGACTTATCCAATGGGAAAACCGTGGTAGAGTCTAAAGCTGATCCTGTTACAGGTGAATTTTTGGTGGCACTTCCCACTAAAAAACAATATGCTTTGAGTGTTTCTTATCCTGGTTATGCATTTTTTTCTAAGAATTTCGACATGACGGAAGGTGAAGATGCTGTTCACATGGATGTGCCTATGGTACCACTAACAGACAACCAGCCTATTTTATTAGCCAATGTATTCTTTGACTTAAATAAATCTACACTTCGCCCTGAGTCTTTTGTAGAGCTGAATAAATTAGCTGATTTACTTATTAAAAATGCTGCTATTCATGTTGAAGTTGGTGGACACACAGATACACGTGGTGATGCCAAAAGCAATCAGAAATTGTCAGAAGACAGAGCTAAATCCGTGTATGATTATTTGATTGAAAAAGGAGTGGAAGCAAAACGTTTGACTTATAAAGGGTATGGGGCAACACAACCAATCATTTCAGATAACGAGATATCTAAGCTATCCACAGAGGAAGCTAAAGAAAAGGCACATCAAGAAAATAGACGTACGGAATATAGAATAATCAAATGATTTCTTTTTTAAGACTGATACGTATTTCAAACTTACTTATTATAGCCCTTACCATGTATGGTTTGGGCTTTTATTTTGATAACCTAGCTAGTCAGTCTTATGTCTTATATAGTTTTGATTTCTTTGCTCTTGTATTGATAGTTATTTTTATTGCTGCTGCGGGAAACATTATCAATGATATCAATGATATATTGATAGATCAATTGAATAAGCCTAAAAAGTTAATTGTTGATACTTTTATTTCTAAGAGGAAAGCACTCATACTCTATGGAAGCCTAAATTTTATTGCTATTCAATTGGCAATGTATGTTTGGTTTAAAACGGATGAAATAGTATTTCTTTGTGTGCCATTAGCAACAGTTATTTTACTTTGGTTGTATGCTGTATATATAAAGAAATGGCTTGTTACAGGTAATTTAGTGGTTTCTATTCTAACAGCAATCGTTCCTATGTTGGTCGGAATTTATTTTTTCACATTAAAGGATATCGTAATGACTAATCCTTTTCCTTTCAGCTTTCCAATTAATACTAGTTTTTCTCTGTTTTTTTCAGGTGGCATATCGATTTTTGCTTTTTTGCTAAATTTCTCCAGAGAAATAGTGAAAGATATGGAAGATGTCGAGGGAGATAAAGTCTATCACGTTCGTTCTATTCCAGTCGTTTGGGGAATGAATGTTGCAAAAGGACTGACAGTTCTACTACTTATTATATTCTTGGCATTTGTTTCTTTTATTGTAAACTACTTTCAATTAGGTTTAGGAGGGAATTGGGTGATTTCTCCACTTATCTTAAGTGCATTTGCTGTAATATATACCATCTTCTTACTTATGAAAACAGTCGATAAGAAGAATCTTCATTCTGTAAGTAATTTACTAAAACTTGCCATGGCATTAGGACTCCTAACACCTTGGTTGTGGGCTATTATTATCTCCTTTTAGTTTATTCTTTTACCATCATCTTTGTAAATACCTTCTGAGGACATTGAATCTTCACAATATAGGCTCCAGCAGGATAAGTAGATGCATCTACTTCTAAGGAAGTATGAATTAGTTTCTGTTGTAGAATAATTTCTCCCATTAAGTTATATACAAAAATTTCATTCTCTTTATTTTGAAATTCTGATGGTAGTTGTATAGTGAAGATATCTTTTATCGGATTGGGATTAATTTGAATAGAAGGTTCTTCTTTGAAATTAGAAATATGTGATGTAGCCGGAGCAGTAACAACAATATCTGCTTTATCTCTTTTCCAGACCCCCATTTCATTTGTTCCTGCCCACACGTAATTTGGACTAACTGTCATACATGTAATTGAAGTATCTGCTAGTCCAAGGTTAATCGCTTCCCAATAATCTCCGTTGTTTGGAGTTACATATACCCCGTTATCAGATGTAGCAACAGCTACATAATTATCCCAAGAGGTAAAACTTGTTACAATTGAGAATAACGGAATTTCATTGCTTACATCACTCCAATTCGCTCCATCATCTATCGAACGGAATACACCACCGCCTTGTGTTCCTGCAAATAAGGTGTCTCCATACGCATGAAGTGAATTAACAAACATATTGGTTAAGCCATTATTAATGGCAGTCCATGAATTTTGTCCAACTGTATTTTTATAAATCCCATCTTTTGTTCCAGCATACAATTGGTTTCCTTTTACAATGAGTGAGTTAATTTGATAAGCAGATGAGGGTAAACCTGTAATTACGGAAGACCAAGAGTTTCCATTATCTGTACTTACATAAACATATTGTTCCCCTATATAGATGATGGAACCCGCAAATGCAATAGTTTTTGGTAATCCACCATTCGGAGTTGCACCAACTTGAGACCAATTCATACCGTTATTCGTAGAACGATAACCGTAAAATGTCTGGTAATCATTATCTTGACCAAATAAAAGAGCATTTGCTCCATTAGCCTTTACTGTTGTAACACTTCTTGCATCAAATCCGCCCATACTATAACTCCATACATTGTCACTTTCTGTGATCTTGAAGAGTGAAAGTTGACTTGAATTATAGGTCGGGTCTTCAGTACTAGCCAATATGTTGTCACCAGAAATATCGATTGCAGTCACTGGCTTTGAAGTGAGTCCAAGATGTTGCCATGTTGTACCATCATCATCTGTTTTATAGATACCACACCCATTATACCCTAGTCCATGTCCTTTATAACCAATGCTTCCAACATAAAAAGAGCTTCCATCTTTATAAAAAGCTTGATAATTTGTTTTGGTTGGATAACTATTTCCCATTGATACAGCACTCCAATTTGTGTTGTCTGTAGTTTTGTACAATGTACCATTGCTATTATTACTTGCGTAAACTGTATTGCCATTCACGCCTAATGCATAAATGACATCGGATGAATTCAATCCACTATTCGTTGATACCCAATTTCCCCATCATTAGTAGTTTTAAAAATACCACCTCCATCGGTTCCAAACAGAATGTCATTTCCAGCTGTAACCATAGTAAGAATTACGTAAAAAGGAGGGCCTGAATAAGATTGAGTCCAATTTACACCATTATCAGTGGATTTATAAACTGTTCCACCATAACCAGCGGTGTATAAATCATTCCCTTTAACGGTCAAGCAAGTCATAATATCTGGATTTGGGAAACTGCTAAAATCTAAAGCAGTCCATGTAGAACCGTCATCTGTTGATTTGTAAACTGGATTCTGGTTGGTAGCAATGAATAAATCACTTCCTTTTATTGCTATATCGTAAACTGATACGGTATTAGATAAACCACTCGAAATCCAATTATCTCCATTGTCGGTTGAATAATAAACACCAGCATCCGTTCCAGCTACGATTCGGTTATTAATTTTTACCAAACTACGAATGTATGTAATTACAGAAGGTAAACCATTGCTACTTCTTCTCCATGTTACTCCGTTATCGGAAGATTTGTATATTACACCATCTGTACCTGTAATTATTTCATTGTTACTGATAATAACAGAGTAGGCACTTCCACTATACAAACCTTTAGTTGGTTGCCATTGTGCCAAAGAGAAATAGGTGAATACAGTCAAAAAGACAAGCGTGAGTTTTGTTTTCATAAGTGGTTTAATTTTTTGAATACTTAGTATTCTTATTTAAGAATCAAATATATTGAATTAGTGCTATGAAATTGTTCTTTAAAATATATAAATTTTGTTTAAACTGATTAAAATCATTTTACCTTTATCCCATGTTTTCAAAAAAAATTATTCTAGGCTCGTCTTCACCGCGGCGCAAGCAGTTGGTTGAATCTTTAGGTGTATCATGTGAGATACGCAAGGTTGATGTGGATGAAATATATCCAACTTCTCTTTCTTTAACTGAAGTACCTTTGTATTTAGCAAAATTGAAAGCAGAACCTTTGAAAACTTCTATTCAACCAGGCGAAGTATTATTAACTTCTGATACAGTTGTTTTGCTTCATGATGAAATAATTGGTAAGCCAACAGGAGAAGAAGATGCTATTCAGATGTTAAAAAAATTATCAGGTAATACACATAAGGTTGTTTCAGGTGTAAATCTTTATAGTATTGATAAGGAAATGGCATTTTCTGTGGTGACTGAAGTAACATTCAAACCTTTATCTGATGAGGAAATTATCTATTACGTGCAAGAATTTAAACCATTTGATAAAGCTGGTTCTTATGGAATTCAAGAGTGGATTGGAATGGTTGGGGTAGAGAAAATTAACGGCTGTTTTTATAATGTGATGGGCTTACCCGTACATGATTTGTGGAAGATGTTAAATGAGCAGTTTTAATAATACCCTAGTGTAAATAGGTGTACCCATCTATTGTTGAGGAATAAGAAGATGAGGTAAATGAAAGGAAGGACATAAATGGATAGGTTAAAAAGAAAGCTAAAGGTGACGTTTTTTCCTTTTTTTAGATAAGCAAAACTAGGTAAGAGTAGAGCGATAATCAATGGGAATAGGTAATTGTAGATACCGTATTCTGGTTGAAGAGTATAGATTTTATTTTCCTTCATGAGATGAAGGTCTATAATTTCTCTAAAAATGTGTGTCCTACGTAATTGAATGGGGTTTTCTCCAATCAATCTGATGATGTCTTTTGATAAGAATAGATGTTGCCCATTGGAGAATGAAGTACGGGAAAGTTCGCTGTATTTACCTTCTAGGATAGTGTTTGGTTTTATAATATATACTTCCTCTTCTACATGTTTTAATATAACGATATCTAATAATAGAAGAAATAAAATACCTAAACTCGCAGAGAGTACGATTTGAAAATAACGCCATTTCTTACCAGTAGTTAGGCTAACAAAATAGACATTATCTTCTTCTTCCGTACGCTTCTTCATGCGTTCATACTGTTTGCGTGCGAATGCAATTTTTTCTTCACGAGTTGCTTTTCGATAGCGAACGGAATGGGTTGTTGATGGTGATACTGATTGTTTGCTTTTCAGTTTATCTAAGGCGTATAGAATTTGTTCATAAGCTTCATTGATTTCGATGAATTTTTCCATGGCTGATTCTGATTGGTTTCTATCGGGGTGATATTGAAGAGCCAATTTTCTATATGCCTTTTTGATGATTTCTTCGTCCTTTGTTGGAGCTATTTCTAATATGTCAAAATAGTATTTAGCACTCATCGAATAGCCTGTGTTGTTTTGTTTCGATCGATTTTCCCTGAATCCGTTTTTATGAGAGAAGGAAGGAAGAAATAAACTTTTGGCCGCTCGTATTTATCTACCAAAATATCAATTTGTTCCTGAAGATTAACTTTATTAATTCTTTCCTCTCCAATGAAAATCACTTTCTGTCCTAGTTTTACATCTGGCAAATAACTGATGATAAAACTCTCTGGGGGAAGGAGTTGATGTAATTTCTGTTCCACAATTTCGGGACTTATTTTAATCCCTCCTGAATTAATCACAAAATCGGACCTTCCTAACCATTGAAAAGATGTTGAATTTATAAGTCGTACGATATCGTTTGTTTTTAGATTTTCTATTCCCAATTCTGGACTATGTATAGTCAAGCAATCATCTTCAGTTGTGAAAGTAGTTTTCCCAATTGCTTGAAAATTACTATTTAACTGTTTTAAACTTTTTAGAGCAATATGAGAGATTGTTTCGGTCATTCCAAAAGTCGAATATACATTACAAGAAAATTTTTGAATCTGTGATATTAAACTCTCTGAGACTGGTGCACCTCCGATGATTAGGTGCTTGATGAGGTTTAATTTTTCGGGATTTTGTTTGATAGTTTCTTCCAACTGAATAGGTACCATTGAAACAAAATCAATGGAATGATTAATGTTTTTGAGTGGATTGCTATCTACAGAACAGACATATAAATTGAGATTATAGGTGAGAGCGCGTACAACTAGCATTTTCCCACCAATATAATCAATAGAAATACAGAGTAATGCAGATTTACATTTGTCTAATTCTAAAAATTCTCCCGTCATTTTAGCCGAAGCTTCCATTTTCCACTTTGGTATTTCAATGGTTTTTGGAGAGCCTGTAGAACCAGATGTTTTTTGTGAAATGATAGATGATTCATTATTCCATACATCCAAAAATGTATGAAGTTTCTCAATTTCATTTGCAGAATCCCCTATTTGTAGCACATTTATCATATTATTTGGGCATGAACTTTGCTTTAATTTGTGTCGTTCAAAACTTAAATTTGCAAAAAATAAGTTTAATTTCGCAATTAATTATTATTAATATAAATATATGAAAGTATTTGGAGTTTTATCTATCGTTATATTTTTTATACTCACCTCCTTTACGTGGGTTTCAAGCCCTAAGGCTGATGAAAAACCAGGAATCAAATTTGAAAATATTACTTTTAAAGATGCTTTACTGAAAGCGAAAAAAGAGAATAAATTGATATTTATGGATGCTTATACTGTTTGGTGCGGTCCATGTAAATTTATGGAAAGAACAACTTTCCGCGCAGAAAAAGTTGGAGAAGTATTTAATGCAAATTTTATTAATTTACAAGTGGATATGGAAAAAGGAGAAGGGTTAGAAATTGCTAAAAGATACCAAATAGCTGCATATCCTACTTTATTGGTGATTAATGGAGACGGGAAGGTTGTGAAGCGTATGTTGGGAGCTATGGATGAGGCCGAGTTGTTAAAAGAAATCCAAGAAGTTATTAAGAAATAATATTTTCTGAAATAGATGATGATTATTCCGATGCGTTCATCGTATCGGATTTTTTATTTTAAATTCTTTTAAATCATTTGGTAATCAATATAAAATGATTTATCTTTGCACCCCAATAAAAAATACTGTAAACCCTACATGAACAGTATATTATTAATTTCTTTCAAACTTATAGGGTTGTTTGAAATACAAATTTAAAATCGCCAATATGGCTAAAAAACAAATTTTACAAGGGAATGCTGATTTTGACTGGGAAGCTCTGTCAAATGAAGGATATACCAAAGCAGAACATGCTGAATACGCTGATAAGTATGAAGCAACTTTATCTTCTATTAACGAGAAAGAGGTAATTACAGGTACTGTAGTTTCTATTTCTGATCGTGAGGTAGTTGTAAACATTGGTTATAAATCAGAAGGAGTTATTGCTTCTAACGAATTTCGTTATAAAACTGATTTAAAAGTAGGTGACGAAGTTCCAGTGTACGTAGAATCATTAGAAGATAAAAATGACCAATTAGTAGTATCTCATAAAACAGCTCGTATGCACTATGCTTGGGAGCGTGTGAATGAAGTTCTTAGAACTGGAGAGGTTATTACGGGTTATGTAAAATGTAGAACAAAAGGAGGTTTAATCGTAGATGTATTTGGTATTGAAGCTTTCTTACCAGGTTCTCAAATTGATGTTAAACCTATTAGAGACTATGACGTTTATGTTGGAAAGAACATGGAATTCAAAGTAGTTAAAATTAACGAAGAATTTAGAAACGTAGTAGTTTCTCACAAAGCTCTAATCGAGGCTGAAATTGAAGAACAGAAAAAACAAATTATCTCTGGACTTGAAAAAGGTCAAGTACTTGAAGGTATCGTTAAAAACATTACTTCTTATGGTGTGTTTATTGACCTTGGTGGAGTAGATGGATTAATCCATATTACAGACCTTTCTTGGGGTAGAGTAAATCATCCAGAAGAAATCGTTCAGTTAGATCATAAGATTAATGTGGTTATCTTGGATTTCGATGATGAAAAGAAACGTATTGCATTAGGATTGAAACAATTACAACCACATCCTTGGGATGCTTTAGATGCTAACATAAATGTGGGAGATAAAGTAAAAGGTAAAGTAGTTGTTTTAGCTGATTATGGTGCATTTATTGAAATCGCCCCAGGTGTTGAAGGTTTAATCCACGTATCTGAAATGAGTTGGTCTCAGCACTTAAGATCTGCACAAGATTTCTTAAAAATTGGTGATGAGGTTGAAGCAGTTGTATTGACTTTAGATCGTGATGAGCGTAAAATGTCTCTAGGGATTAAACAATTAATGCCAGATCCATGGGAAAATATCGAAGCTAGATACCCTATCGATTCTAAACATACAGCTAAAGTGCGTAATTTCACAAACTTTGGTGTATTCGTTGAATTAGAAGAAGGAGTTGATGGACTTATTCATATCTCTGACCTTTCTTGGCAAAAGAAAATTAAACACCCATCTGAATTCTGTAAAGTTGGTGATGAAATGGAAGTGGTTGTTCTTGAAATTGATAAAGAAAACCGTAAAATTTCATTGGGTCACAAACAATTGGAAGAAAACCCATGGGATGTGTTTGAAACAATTTTCCAAGAGGGATCTGTACACCAAGGAACTGTTACTGACTTAAAAGATAAGTCTGGTATCATTGCACTACCTTACGGTGTTGAAGGTATCTGTCCTTCTAAACACATGAAAAAAGAAGATGGTTCTAATGCTAAGATTGAGGAAGTTCTTGATTTTAAAGTAATAGAATTTAATAAATCAGGTAAGAAAATTATTGTTTCTCATTTAAGAACTTTCGAGGAAGGAGAAGATGAGGTAACAACTAAAAAACCTGCAAAAGCTAAATCTTCAAAATCAGTAAGTGATGTAAACAGTGGAACTGAGAAATCAACTCTTGGTGATATCGATGCATTAGCTGAATTAAAAGAAAAAATGGAAGGTAAAAAATAATTACCTCACATGACATAACTAAAAATCCCGATTCATGAATCGGGATTTTTTTATTTCCTATCTTTATCCTGTGAAAAATATACTCTTAATACTGCTTCTTTTTTCTTTCTCTGTTGGTAATGCACAAAAATTCTTTGAGAATGATACAGTCTTTAATAAGAAGAGGACTATTTGGGTAAGTAGTGTTGTGGGGACGGGATGGGTAGGAAGTATTGTTGGTTTACAAGGTGTCTGGTATAAAGACAGCTGGTCTAATAAAATGCATATTTTTAATGATTCCAAAGAATGGCGTGGTATGGATAAAATGGGTCATGCTTTTACTGGAAATATGATTGCAAAAAATATGTCTGCTTTATACCGATGGTCGGGACTTACGCGCAATCAAAGTCTATTGATTGGCTCGTCTATTTCTTTTGGGTATATGGCTACTTTAGAAATATTGGATGGTTTCTCAACTAATTGGGGATTTTCATGGAGCGATATTGGAGCTAATTCACTTGGAATTGCTTGGAATGTGTGGCAAGAATTAGCGTGGCAAGAAGAACGAATTAAATTGAAGTTTAGTGCTCATTTGTCGCCCTATGCGAAATACAGACAGGAAGTGCTTGGAAGTACGTTTATGCAACGTATTTTAAAAGATTATAATGGACAAACATATTGGTTGAGTATTAGTCCAGGTAGTTTTCTTTCTTCCTCTTCTAGATTTCCCAAATGGATAAGTTTCAGTTTTGGATACAGTATAGATCAGAAATTACATGGACAAGCAGATATATATACCTATTATTCTGATAATGCTCCACCGAAAACATTCTATGCGCAAAGCCAATTCTTATTCTCTTTAGATATTGATTTTGAAAAGATACCTACTAAGAAAAAATGGCTACATGTTATATTTAAGGCTATTAATCATGTGAAAATGCCATTCCCAGCAATGATTGTTACTGGAAAGAGTGTTAAGGTACATCCATTCTATTTTTAAGAGTGTTTTAATATAACTCAATGAGTTTCTTTTAAAACAGACTTATTCTTCATAGCGTTTAAACAGAGTGGCAGCAATATGTCCTCCAAAACCAAAAGTATTGCTTAACGCATATTCAATACGTGCTTGAATTCCTTTATTTATTGGAAATTCATATAAGCCCTTGCACTCAGGTTCCATATTTTGAACATTAATGGTGGGTGGTACTATTTGTTCTTGCAAAGCTTTGATACATAAAATAGCTTCAATAGCACCAGCAGCACCTAGTAGGTGACCCGTCATAGATTTAGTTCCACTTACTAGTAAGGATTTTCTTTCTCCAAAAACAGCTTTCAGCGCTTTGATTTCACTAATATCTCCATTTGGAGTAGAGGTAGCATGCATATTGATATAGTCCACATCATCTGGTTGAATGTCTGCTTCTTCGATGGCTAGATTCATTCCTAATATTGCCCCAGCCCCATCAGGATGAGTGCTGGTCAAATGGTAAGCATCTGCTGCCATCCCTCCACCTACAATTTCTGCTATTATTTTTGCGCCTCTTGCTCTAGCATGCTCTAATTCTTCAATAACTAAAGCTCCAGCACCTTCTCCCATAACAAATCCATCTCTATCTATATCAAATGGGCGAGATGCTGTGGCATATTCTTCGTTGCGTGTTGATAGAGCTTTCATGGAACCAAATCCTCCAATCGTTGCTGGAGTGATAGCAGCTTCTGAACCACCACAAATAATAACATCTGCTTTATTCCATTTAATATAGTTAAATCCATCAATGATTGCAGTTGTAGAAGTAGCGCAAGCAGAAACGGGTGAGTAATTTACTCCTCTAAATCCATATTGCATAGAGATAACACCTGCAGCAATATCTACCAATGTTTTTGGTATTAAGAACGGATTAAATCGAGGCGTTCCATCTCCGGTGTGATAATCTCTTAATTCACTTTCGTATGTGTGAAGCCCTCCCATTCCTGAGCCCCAAATAACACCAGCTCTGTTGAGATTAATCTTTGTAGGATCTATTTGTGATTGTTTTATAGCCTCTGCAACAGTGACTAGAGCATATTGTGTAAATGGATCATATTTTTTAACCTCCTTTCTGTCTAGGAAATCTTCTACATGAAAATTCTTTAATTCACATGCAAATTGCGTTTTAAATTTTGATGCGTCAAAAGATTGAATAGGTGCTGCGCCACTTATTCCATTGATAGCGTTTTTCCAAAATTCTTCAACTGTATTCCCTATAGGAGTTAATGCTCCCATCCCAGTTATAACAACTCTTCTATTCATAGTAATTAATTGAGTGCGTAAAAATATAAAAATATAGTATGAAAAATGTTAAAATAAAATTATTGACTTGCTATTTTAACCTATTGTGCATATACAAAATCAAGTAAAATACTGTTGTTGGATTGTATTTAATTTGTTAAGATGCAAGAAATAGAAATAATTCACAATTGTCATTCCGACGAACGAAGGAGTGTCGAGGTCTAAGATTACAGTCTGTATCTTATTCTAAATGCACCACTTATTATTTTATTAAAAACTTCGTTCCTATGCCTAGTCGGTAATTGAAAGTATAATGTTTGTCATAATCTTTATACACTTTCATGAAACCATTGTCGTAACGCACAAATAATTCGATAAGCGGATTTAAACGATAACCTATACTGACTGTGGCACCTACATCTAATTTATTGAAACTTGAATGTGCCTGTTCGAGTACGTCAAGAGTAGCGGATTTTCCTTTATATACTTCATTTATATTTCCATATATTTTGTTATTTACGGCATAACTAATAACAGGTCCGAAGCTAATACACATATTACGGTATCCAACTCTTCCTAATTCAAACACATAGTCAAATAGAAGCGGAATTTGTACATAATCATTATTATAATTAACAGTTCCTCTAGAAGATTTATCATTTTCACCACTCATGCAGTACTCAATCATAGGGGAGAAATAAAAGCTAGCATCTCTAGTCATTCCTTCTCCTAAACTTCTTTGAAATGGAATTTTAACAAAGAAGCCAATAGCAGGAGAAAAACGTCCTTTTGAGAAACTATGAATGCCTCTAATGTTAGATTGATGGATATTTCCTTCAATACCAATACGAAGTCCTTCTTTCTTCTTGTCTAATTGAGCATGGCTGGTAGAGAACCCTATAATTGATATAAAAATAGCGAGTAATAATTTTGATTTCATTAGTCTTTCTGTTAGTGTTAAGTACATAAAACTTTCCGAATATACGAAATTTATTGAAAAAGGTTTTAAAATAAATTTAATTCAAGTTTTACTAAAATTAATCAGGCTAGAAATTGGATAACGTGTATATTTACTTTAAATTTATTGAAATCATTATAATTAATAAACTATGAATATTATTCTTCATGATTTATCAGGTCATTTAACATTTGCTCCTTTGACCTTAACAAGACCTGTTGGGAAATTAAGGACTGGAATGTGGACTAATGAGGAGCGTTGGCAATTTTATTGCCCGCAGGCTACTATTTCTTTTATGACAAAGGATTATCTGTCAGAAAAATATTCAGCCAACATTACTAAGGATAACCTATGGGTAAACGCTGCAGTGATACCGACTAATGAATTAGTAAAGAATATTACAGATTTGAAAAAAGGTGAATCTCTTTATATTAATAATGCATTTATTGCTTATAGAGGGGAGGAGTATTTACCAGTAAAACCTAAATCCAGCGCAAAGGCGAATATTATTATACTCGAAAATAGATGGGATATATATCAAAAGAATGATCAAATTCTAGCAAAAGATTTCCAAGCTTATACGGCAGGAAAGAAGAGTCAAGCAATTTCTGATACAAATACTATAATTGGTGATGCAAAACGAATTTTCCTTGAAAAAGGAGCTAAAGTAGAATGTGCTATACTTAATGTGAGTGATGGACCTATATACGTAGGGAAAAATGCCGAAATTATGGAGGGGAGTATTGTAAGAGGAGGATTAATTATGCTGGAAGAAAGTATTCTTAAAATAGGTTCAAAGATATATGGGGCAACCACCATAGGACCTCATTGTAGAGTAGGAGGAGAGGTGAATAATTCCATATTTCAAGGGTATTCTAATAAAGGTCATGATGGATTTATTGGGAATTCTGTTATAGGAGAATGGTGTAATTTAGGAGCAGATACCAATTGTTCTAATTTAAAGAATAATTATGGAAATGTAAAAACCTATAATTATTTTTTGCGAGAATTAGAACAAACTAATGTTCAGTTTATGGGTGTGATGATGGGTGATTACTCTAAAACAAGCATTAATACCATGATAAATACAGCTTCTGTAATTGGGGTTTGTGCCAATATTTTTATGAGCGGATTTCCGCCTAAATATGTTGCCGACTTTTCTTGGGGAGGAGAACCAAGCGCGCCCGTATATGAGTTGGCTAGTGCCTATGAGTCAATTCATGCTATGATGCAGAGACGCCATCAAGAGCTTACTGATGAAGACAAGCGAATCTTAGCGTATCTCTATCCTTAAACTCTTTCTAGAATTGTAGCATATCCTTGCCCAACGCCAATACAAAGAGTTACTAAAGCATATCGTTTTTGAGTTTTTTGGAGTTGGATAGCAGCCGTTTGTAGTATACGAGCACCAGTCATTCCGAGTGGATGACCGATAGCAATAGCACCACCGTTCGGGTTGATACGTGAATCATTATCTGCTAATCCCCACTGACGAGTACAAGCTAATGCTTGAGCGGCAAAAGCTTCGTTAAGCTCTATGATATCCATATCATTCATGGTTAACCCTGTACGTTTAAATAACTTATTAGCAGCATACACAGGGCCTATCCCCATGATTCTTGGCTCTACTCCTGCAATAGCAGCACCTACTATTCTTGCGATAGGTTTTAATTGATGATCTTTTATTCCTTGCTCACTTGCAATAAGTAAGGCAGCTGCTCCATCGTTTAATCCTGAAGCATTACCTGCAGTAACGGATCCGTCTTTCTTGAAAGCAGGTCGTAATCCAGCTAAAATTTCTACGGTAGTTCCAGCTTTAAAGAATTCATCTTTACTAAAAATAAGCGAGTCTTGTTTTTTACGTGGAATTTCTACTGCAATCACTTCTTCAGCTAATCTTCCATTTTCCCATGCGGTTGCAGCCTTTTGTTGTGACCAAGCAGCAAATTTATCCTGATCTTCTCTAGAAATACCATATTTTTCTACTAAATTTTCAGCTGTTATTCCCATTCCATCTGTTCCATATACTTCATGGAGTTTTGGATTAATAAAACGCCACCCAAAGGATGAATCATACATTTTTGAATCTGTACCAAAAGCTTGCTCGGATTTACTAATTACCCATGGACTTCGTGTCATGTTTTCTACGCCACCTGCAAGATAAACTTCTCCAGCACCGTCTTTTATTGCACGTGCAGCATTGATAGCAGCTGCCATTCCTGAAGAACACAATCTATTTACTGTTTCCCCACCAATTGTATAAGGTAAACCTGCAAGCAAAAGCGACATTCTAGCAACATTCCTATTATCTTCCCCAGCTTGGTTAGCACAACCCATAATCACATCTTCAATAGCATTTGGGTCTAGATTTTTATTGCGGTTTACTATTTCTTTTAAAACAAGTGCTGCCATATCATCTGGTCTAACAGCAGATAATGTTCCTTTGAAATTCCCTATTGGAGTTCTAATTCCGTCAATTATGTATGCGTCTTTGGTCATGTCATCAATTTTGAAAGGCTAAATTAATAACATTTTTTGGGGCAATAAGCATAAAATAGATAAGAATAATAGAATTAAGGATAAACGGAGTAATTATCTTTTGAAAAAAACACATATTTCATGACGAATTTCCAAAAAAGTCATTAACTTTGCACTCGCTTTTAATTGAAAAAAGTATTTAAACAACGGTTTAGATTAAGTGAAAGCAGCGGATGTGATGGAATTGGTAGACATGCCAGACTTAGGATCTGGTGCCGCGAGGCGTGGGGGTTCGACTCCCTTCATCCGCACAAATTAAAAGTGGTATAAGTGCAAGCTTGTACCATTTTTTTTTAACAAGCAAGTTTGTATTTTAAGTTATACGATACGTAATATGAAAGTAGTAAAAGAAAACATCGATGATCTAAATGCGCTTTTAACAGTGACAGTAGAAAAGAAAGATTATCAAGAGAAGGTGGATAAAGCTTTAAACGATTATAGAAAGAAAGCAAATATTCCCGGATTTAGAAAAGGAATGGTTCCTATGGGAATGATTAAGAAGCAATATGGAAAATCACTATTAGCTGATGAATTAAATCGTTTAGTTGGGGAAAGCCTTTATAAATATATTGAGGATGAAAAATTAGATATACTTGGGAATCCACTTCCGAAAAATGACATTGAAGTAAAAGGTGATTTTGACAATCCGGACAACTTTGAATTTGTTTATGAAATTGGAATGGCTCCGAAGCTAGATATTAAATTAACTGCAAAAAACAAATATCCATACACAAAAGTAAAAGTGGATAAGAAACTTATCGACCAGCAAATTGAAGATCTTACTAGACGTTATGGAAAATTAGTTAGTTCTGAAACTGTGGGAGAAAAAGACATGATCATGGGGCAGTTTGTAGAATTAACGGATAAAGGAGAAATTAAAGAAGGTGGAGTTATGAATAATTCTACTGTTACTATGGAGTTTATCGATAAGAAAGCCCAAAAAGAATTATTAGGAAAGAAAGTAGGAGATAAAATTGTGATCGATCCTATGTTGATGGCTCGAGATAATCATGATGCCCATCACATGTTAAATATACCAGAGTCTGATATTCCAAATATTTCCAAAAAATTCCAATTTACAATCAATGAAGTAAAAGTGATGCAGCCTGCGGAAATGAATCAAGATTTATTTGATAAATTGTTCGGCAAAGACCAAATTACTTCAGAAAAAGATTTACGCGATAAATTAAAAGAGGATTTAACTAAGATGTTTGAAAAAGATAGTGAACGTATCTTAGTAAGACGAATTTCTGCTGATTTATTGAAGAAAACAGATGTTCAATTACCAAACGAATTCTTAAAAAGATGGATTATCGCTTCACAAGAAACTCCAATTACTATGGAGGAGGTGAATAGTGATTATGAAAACTATACAAGAAGTTTGAAATGGCAATTAATTCAGAATAACATTTTCAAAGCCAATGAAATTAAAATTGGTCATGAGGAGGCTATTCACTATACCAAAGGCTTATTAGCAAATCAATATGCACAGTACGGCATGCCAATTCCTGAGGATAAAGAGTTAGCACATTCAGCTCATCATGTATTGGAGAATCAAAAAGAAGCTCAACAAATCTATGATATGATTGGTGAGGATAAATTGATTAACTTCTTTAAAGAAACTGTGAAGTTAGATGAGAATGAAGTAGATTATGAAGAGTTTGTAAAAATAGCTCAAGATAAAGAAGCTTAGAATTTGATAATTTTAACGATATAATCCTCGAGGTTTCTCGGGGATTTTTTATATTCGAATGTTAAATAGAATAATAGTATGATAGTAGTTACAGGTGCCGCTGGTTTTATTGGAAGTTGTTTAGTAAGTCGTTTAAATGCAGAAGGGTTTAACCAAATCGTGGTAGTGGATAAGTTCTTAAATGACTTAAAAGCACATAATTTAGTAGGGAAGGAATATGTGGAAAAGGTGGATAGAGATATTTTTAAAGATTGGTTAAAAGAACACGGGAAAGATGTTCAGTTTATCTTTCATATCGGTGCGCGCACAGATACTACTGAATTCAATAAAGCCATCTTTGATGAACTAAATCTCAACTATTCTAAGGATGTTTGGAATTTGGCTACTCTACATAGAATACCATTAGTATATGCTAGTTCTGCTGCTACTTATGGATTGGGAGAATATGGATATATAGATAGTCACGATGTTGTTGAAAATTTAAAACCATTGAATCCTTATGGAGAATCCAAAAATGATTTTGATAAGTGGGTACTTAAGCAAACAGCAACTCCTCCATTTTGGGCAGGATTAAAATTTTTCAATGTATTTGGTCCAAATGAATACCATAAAGGAAGAATGGCTTCGGTGATTTTTCATGCTTATCGTCAGATTTTACATACAGATAAGATGAAATTATTTAGATCGCATAACCCTGCATATAGCGATGGAGGACAAACACGTGATTTTATCTATGTAAAAGACTTGTTGAATATATGTATTTTCTTGTATAAGAATCAGCCAGAAAGTGGGTTATATAATGTTGGAACGGGAAATGCACGAACATTTAACGATTTGGTAATAGCCGTATTTAAAGCGCTCAACAAAAAAATAGATATTGAATATATTGATACTCCGATAGATATTCGAGATAAATATCAGTATTTTACAGAAGCATCCACTGATAAATTATTGGCAGCTGGATATCAAGATGGTTTTTGTACTTTAGAGCAAGGAGTTACAGAATACGTAAAAGAGTTTTTAATGGACGGTAAGTTTTATTAAATCATTTATCTGCTATCTTTTTCTTTTGAAATTTTTGCTGAAATACTATAAAAATAATCGCCGAACAATATATTGGTATAGAGGCCTTATCTGTATCTAAATAGTTGTTGATGAGTCCATGGAAGAAGTAGGAACTATTTGCTAAAACAAGCGCTAAAATCAAATAATATAAATCTTTTTCTTCTGGGAAGTTTCTTTTCAGGTTGATTAATAGTTTAATCCCTATTGTAAATAAAGATGTCACAAAGAATATAATAGCAAGCATTCCAATTAAGCCCATTTCTGCTAAGGGGCCTAAGAATTCGGAATGCGCATTTCCATTATCACCAAAGTTAGTAGAGATGATAGTTAAATTTTCGGGTCTTTGGTAGGGAGCATACTCAAATGCATAAGTGGCTGGACCAAATCCGAAGATTGGTTTTTCCTGATACATAAGGTAGGCTGCTTCCCAACGGTTTATTCGCTCAAGGTTTGAGGCGTCTGAGGTGAAATTAGCAGAAGATTGAATGCGTTCCTCAAAATTTGTAGTAGTATGCTCATATTTATTCTTAGAAAGAGCTATTTCTATTTCGTGCCATGAACTAACTAATACAGAAATAATAAGTAAGAGAATGACAAGAAGGTATCTGAATTTAATTCTAAAACGAATTAGTAACCAAACTCCTAAGGCAAAAATCACACTTAACCAAGCAGCTCTGGTATAACTGAAATAGAGTCCTATAACTGTAATGGCAGTCATTAGGATTAAAACCAAATAGATATATAACTTATGACGTTTGTAGCTTAGTAAACCGAGAATAAAGAATAAATTGATAACTACACTTGAACCATAGATAGTATGATCTTTAAAGAAGGGAAACATTACCCAGTGTCCTTCTCTTTCGGCAAAAGAATATCCATAGTGTTTGATGAGTGTAAAAATAATTACCCCAGTCATACTAAGTGTATAACTCCATAATAATTTAGCAATAGCAGATTTTTCTTGAAAGAAATTATGTCCAATAAAAAAAATCGGAATCAAATACCATAGTTTCATTAACAAAAATTTAGCAGATACTATTGGCAAAACACTGGTGATTGTGGTAATAAGAGTCCAGAACAAATAGAATCCAACAGATATTACAATAGGATTTTTCCAAAAACTTTTAGGTAAGCTAGGAGATAGAGTTTGTTTGAAAATAGCTAGCAGCATGAGTCCAAAAAGTAATGGCTCTGTAGGCAGAAAAAGACCTAAGTCTATATCGGTAAATTCTTCAATATTGATAGAAAGAGGAGTAAAGAATATAACCAGTAAAAAAGCTGTTCTGATATGGAATAGCCCAATATAAAGAAGTAATAAGATAATAGGAAATGCACTAAAAATAAAATTATCTTTTATGATAAAGTAGGTATTTAGGCCCATAAATAGTAGGGCAATACTGAAAATAATATTTCTATTTTTCAGCAGTTCCAAAGTTATAATGCTTTCTTTATTTCTTTGATTCTATTTGAAATTAGCAAGATAATAAATGTCAAAAGAAGCGAAGAAAGTGTAAATACCAATACAATAATTATACGTTTTGGTTTTGCTTTTAGGTCAGAGGCAGCTGCTCTTTCGACCACAAATTTACTAGAGAATCCTTCAAAAGCATCAGACTTTGCTTGCTCGTATGAAGCTTTAAATAAAGCATAATTGTCCATTCGATATTCTCGCATATCAGTTAGCGCATCGTATTTTGCGCCAAATGCTTCATTTGCTTCAATCTGCTTTTTGAAACGAGCTCTATCTTCACTGTTTTTAGCTTCATTCAATGCTCTATATAATTCTCCACGGGATTCAGCACTTATTACTCCTAACTTTGCCAAATCATATAATTGTTGGTCTATACTATCATTTTCATACTGAAGCTGAAGTAATTTTCTTCTGTTAATTTCGTAGGCAGGAATGGTCCTTTCACGAATTAAATCAAAAGATAAAGTATCGATAAGGTCTACAATTCTATTAGCAATATTGGCAGCTCTTTGAGGGTCTTTGTCTAATACTTCAATATTGATAGAACCGAATTTAGTTCTTCTAAAACTGATATGGTCTTCGTAAGCCTGATTTAGCCAATGGTAATACCCTTTTATGTTTGGTTTTATTTCATAAACTTTTGCTAAATCAAAATCAGAAATTATACGATCTCTCATAGGGGAAGATTGTAGAATCTGAATCATTTGCTCAGCCCTTTCTTCTTCACCAAAGTCCATAGAACTCGCTTTAGCATTACTTTGTGCATTGAAAGAAACAGTATTGGTAGCGCCAGGAAATACGATTGCATTTGACATGTATAAAACTGGTAATAGTAATGATACAACGATGGAAACAATAACTGCAATTCCACTAACAATGAATAATATCTTTTTATTTTTTAGCGCAAAGATCAATAAGTCATTTGCGTTCTCTGTTTTATTAATTTCCATACTTTAAAGTTGCGCAGTAAATTTACTATTTTTTAATTATTTTATGAGTGTCATTTCATTTATTAAATGAGAAGCCTCACCATAAATATCTATTACCCATAAAACATAACGAATATCTACTGAGATATTACGACATCTTGATGAATCAAAGAAATAATCACTCATAGTGCTTTCCCAAGAACGGTCAAAGTTGATGCCTATAAGATAGCCATTGCCATCAATAACAGGTGAGCCTGAATTTCCGCCTGTTGTGTGCAACGAACTAGTGAAGCATACCCATAATTCACCATTTTGAGCATACGCTCCATATTTCTTTTGATTGAATAATTCAAGCATTCTAGGTTCTAATTCAAAGTCTTCTAATCCAGTGTTGTTTTTTTCAATAATTCCTTTTAAAGTAGTGTGGGATGTATAATGCATTCCATCTTTTGGATAGGAGCCTTCCACTTTACCGTAAGATAGCCTCATTGTATTATTGGCATCAGCCCAATGTTTATCTTGAGGGAACATTTCGTATTTTCCTGCTACATATTCTTTCATGAGCTGATTCTTGGATGAATAGTAGATACGTAAATCCCCAAGTAATTTGGAAACAAATATATCTTCCAGTTCTGTAAATAGAAGATATCCGGGATCTTTTGCTATTTTCTTTTTAGCATATTTTTCAAAATGTTCGAGTACGTCTAGAAATTTCTTTTGGTTTACTAAGAAAGATTTGGAGTAAATAGTTGTTTTAAGTTTTTGAGGTGTATTTTTAATCATACTAGGAGGTAGGAAATTGATATCAATAATTGATTTATAATATTCGGTTTGAGCTAAAAAAATTTCTCCATCGATGGAAGCATTGTACTTGTTGTAAAAACCTGTCAAACTTTGTTTCTGTTTCTCAATAGCTTTGCTGAGTTCTTCTTTTTTTCCTTGGCGATACAAATCTAAGAGTTCATCAACCACTCGAGCTCTATCAAAAACTTCGGCTCCCGAGTAAGCATATTCCGAATAGATATTATAAATAAAATCAGCTTTGTTATATTGATTAGATAACTTTCTGAGTTCATCTACCACTTTACCATATTTCTTTTCCCATTCTGGGTTTTCCTTCACTTTGTTTATATATGTCTCCTCGTATGTAATTTTCTTTTCTAAGGCATTTTCAGCCTTAAGACCTAAGATTTGACCTTGCCATTTTTTCCATGCATTTGCTACACGTGCTTGTTTTGGGGCGTAATTGATCTCTACTTGTTGTGAATGTCTCATGGCCTCATCCATTACAGCAATGGATAAGTCACGCATCTTGATTTGAGTGGGTCTTAATGTATCAATAATGAAAGACAGTTCGGTGCTGATTGTATGTTGTTCTGTAAAACCAGGAAATCCAAAGATCATAGAGAATTCATTATCTTCTCTATCTTTTAATGAAATAGGCAAATGATAGAGTGGTGTATAAGGGATATTCTCTGTGCTATACTCAGCGGGTTGATTATTTTTATCCACATAAATTCGGAATACTGAGAAATCACCGGTATGGCGAGGCCAAACCCAGTTATCTGTGTCACCACCAAACTTTCCGATAGTTTTAGGGGGAGCACCGACCAATCTAACGTCTTTAAAGGTTTCCTTAACCATAAGAAAATAGCTATTCCCAAAGTCAAAAGCTTTTACTTCAGCCTCAAAATATGTCCCTTTTGTTGCTTCTGCTTTTATAAGAGCCATGTTTTTTTGCATAAGTTGATAGGCTTCGGAATTGCTTAAGCCATTAACGCCTCTTAAAACTAAGGCAGTAACATCTTGGATACGTACAATGCGGGTAGCTGTAAGGTCTAAATTTGGTAATTCGTCTAGTAATGACTTAGCCCAGAAACCTTTATCAGCAATATTATTTTCTACAGTTGAGTGCGCATATATTTGAGAATAGCCGCAGTGATAATTGGTAAGGATTAATCCTTTTGTAGAAATAATTTCAGAAGTACAACCACCACCAAAATGTATAATAGCATCTTTGATACTAGAATTATTTACATCATATATATCTTGGGCTGAGATTTTCATTCCCATAGCTTTCATGTCTGATTCAAATGCTTCCAAAATGGAAGGAATAATCATTCCCTCTTCTGCAAATGAGAAAGAGAATACGAAAGAGATTAGTAGAATTATTCTAAACTTTTTCATAATTTTATTTAGCGTATTTTTGATATGTAGTTTGTAAAGATAAAAACACTTTGCAAAATATGACTATATGTTGTGAAATAACATAACTTTGCTATATGGATTTATTGCGTTTTATCTTTCATTTTGGAGTCATTTTGGCTGTATATAATTTTATATGGTGGCTAATCATGGTTCTTTTTAAGTTAATTAAAGGTGGTAATAAAACATATCTTTTTGAGGTATATTTTATTAAATCAATAAGATATGTTTTTCTTGGGGATGTAATATTTCTTTTCTGCCTTGAATTAAACAATAATGTAGTGTCTATAAATTATTTTTTAACAGCAGGCCTGATTTTGTTGATATATTTTATTGGAAAAATTCAAATGAAGCAACAACGAAATAGGCTTTTTTCTATTCAAACATCTTCTCAAATGGGAAGTTTAAATAGTTTCTTTGAGAATCTTAAACCTGTTTTTAATTTGAAATTAGAATTCCTGGTATTAGTATTAACCTTTACCCTGTATGGAGTCTTCTATTTTTACCCTACTTGGGCATTTAATAATATTGCCAATTGGTTTTTGACGAATATTCAGGGAATCATTGATGCGCCTGTATTTGGATTTATCTTTAAAGTAGTTGGATTCTTCTTCTTGTTAAGCGTTATATTCAAAGTAATAAATGCAGTTTTATTTATTTTATCAGGCGGTTTGAGAAAAACTGGAAATATAAATAATCAACAAGATGACAATCATTTTGATGATTATACAGAAGAATCTTAGTTGGTTAGAGCAAGTAATTTCTTAATAACTTGCTCTGTTTGTGCTTGTAAATCAGAGTCTGCATTATTATCTATTATAAATGAGGCTAACTTACTCCTTTCTATGTCTGTCCATTGACTTTGTATTCTTTTCAATACTTCGTCTTCAGTCAAATTATCTCGTGCAACTACACGCTGAATACGAATATCGAGTTGGGCACGAATTAGAATAGTGTAATCAAATTGAGTATATGCTCCTGTTTCAAACATGATAGCAGATTCATTAAACACTAGCGAAGTTGTTTGATTTTTACACCATGTTTTAAAATGCTCTCGCACCGCAGGATGAACGATGTTGTTTATTGCTATTTTTAAATTTGAATCATTAAATATCTTTTGCGCTATAAATGAGCGATTTAGTTGCTTATCATTATAAGCTCTTTCTCCAAAGACGCCTTTAATTTGCTTTATAACTTGAGGGTCACTAATCATAATTTTCTTTGCTTCTTTATCAGAATCAAAGATAGGATATCCCATTTGGGAAATAATACGTGCAACAGTGGACTTCCCTGAACCTATTCCTCCGGTTATTCCAATTTGGAGCATGAAATTAGATTTCCTTTACTGCTACTTTGGTAAAAGGTAAAGAAACAATTGCGTTATAATCTTCTCCGGCTTCTTCCATATCCTCATCATCCTCTTCATAAAACCATTTGATCTCTACAGAAGTCCCCTTTTCATTTAGTTTTTCTAGCAATTTAAAGAAATCCAATAAGCATTTAGAAGAAGAAGTATTGAAGTACTCTAACTTAACATTGAAAACAGTAGTAGCATGAGGAGTATTTCCGTATTCGGTAACCCAATTATTTAACTGTTGATAAAATTCAACTGAATTTTCAGGAATAGATCTTCCTTTTAATTCGAGTATGCCATTAGCGGCATTAAAATCAACAGCTGGTGTTTTTGAAGTTCCTTCTAGTTTAAAGTTTTCCATAATTAATTTATTTTAATGTTTAAGATAAAGAAACTGAGGTTCTTGTCTAAATGTTTAAAATCAAATCCCAGTTTATTACCTGATTTTCGAGCTATGTCCAAGAAGCCAAGACCCGCAGTGCCTTTACTTGATAATGAGCCTTTTTCCAATGTTTGTCTATATGCTTCTTTTAGACTTTCACTGTCCATGGCATTTATTTTCTCTAATCTTTCCTTTAAATTTTCTTCATCCTGGACACTAACAAAATTGCCTGAAGTGATTTCATAGGATTCCCCTTTTTGGATGATTTGAAAAAAAGATGTTTTTAAAACATCATTATTCTTCAAGAGCTTTGCGAATTGTGAATCAACATCTATAGTATGATGAAATAAATTTTGCATACATTCTACCAATATATTGAATACTCTTTTCTTTATTTTTAAAGCCGTTTCATCTTCATCTAGTTTAGATTTAACTGCGTAAAATACAGAAGAGATGACATCTGGAGTAACAACACCAACAAATGAAAAAAGAGCTTTCTCTTCTTTTACTGATTTATATAGTTGTTCTATAGTCTCCAAGTTGACGTGTTAATATCTGATAATGACAAATATATATTTTAATTCATATAATTTCAAGAAAATTAAATTTTGATTTTAGACAGGTATTCACTATTTATATCTAACATGTTAATAATCAATGGGTTTTAATGTTTGAAAAAACAATTAAATCTCTATGAAGAAAATAATATGACAATAGATAGTAAAAGTCACGTGTAAATATGTCTATTAGGGTTTATAAATAGCTACATTTGTATTTTAAAGTTATAAAATTGGCTCAAAACTCAGAATGGTTTGAAAGATGGTTTAACACCCCTTATTATCATATCTTGTATAAAGATAGGGATGAATCAGAAGCAGAAGAATTAATCCGAAATTTAATACGGGTATTACATCCTAAAAAAGAAGATAAGATATTAGATCTAGCTTGTGGCAAAGGACGTCATGCTATTTTTTTAAATAAAATGGGATATGATGTCACAGGGGTTGATTTATCAGCCGAAAGTATTCATGAAGCGAAAAAATCAGAAAATAATAGCTTGTGTTTTGATGTGCATGATATGCGAGAAGTTTATAAAGAAAATGCCTATCAATTTGTGTTGAATCTCTTTACAAGTTTTGGGTATTTTGAAAACTTTGCGGATAATGCGCGGGTGCTGAATGCTATTTATAAAATGCTTACACCCGACGGTATATTTGTATTGGATTTTATGAATTTAACTCATGTGTTGAAAAACCTAGTTGTAGAAGAAGAAAAAAATGTGGATGGTATTTTATTTCATATAACTAGAAAATGTGATGGGGTATTTTTATACAAAGACATACGTTTTCAAGATAAAGGTAAAGAATTTTATTTTCAAGAGAAAGTACAAGCGATTACTAAATTGGATTTAGAAATTTTATTGGAAGTTAATAACTTCAAAATATTGAATACCTTTGGCGACTTCAATTTATCAGCATTTAATGAAGATAAATCAGATCGTTTAATATTTATAGCGCAAAAGAAATGAATTGGATAATAGGAATCATACTTTTAATTTTGTCCGTACTGTTAGGGGGAGCAATAGTTGTGTATTTGCAACACTTCAACAGAGAAAGACTGATTAAAATATTGCTTTCGTTGAGTGGTGGATTCTTGTTAGCTATTGCATTTGTTCATTTTATTCCAGAAATTTATGCAAATCACACATCCAATATTGGGTATTATATACTTTTGGGCTTTTTATTTCAACTTTTATTGGAGTATTTTTCCAAAGGTATAGAGCATGGACATATTCATGCTGAGAAAACGAATGGAGCAATTCCTTGGTCATTATTTTTGGCACTGAGTATTCATGCATTTTTTGAAGGCATCCCCCTTGAGGCTCATCTGTCAGGAGCTCATGAAGTGATAGAGCATTTTCACACAGGTCATGAACACGTTGTAATGAAAAGCCTTTTACTTGGAATTATCTTGCATAAGATCCCAATGGCTATTGCTTTGATGACACTTTTGCTTAACTCAGGATTCTCTAAGTTGAAGGCATGGATGGTAGTCGGAGTTTTTTCTTTAATGGCACCTTCTGGAATGTTATTTGGCCGTTTAGGGGTAGGTGCTGAGAATTTAGAAATTATTCTAGCGATTGTCGTAGGAATGTTTTTACATATCTCTACTACTATTATCTTTGAATCTAGCGAAAATCACAGATTTAATTTTATTAAACTAGTGAGCTTATTAGCTGGTGTCGGACTAGCTATTCTTGTGATTTAACTATTGTTTATTATAGGTGAGGGTAATGGTTAGTGGCTCATAGAAGTAATGCTTTTTAATGTAAACCTAATTTTGAAGCAACAATTTAAAATTAAATAATAAGCCCTTGTCAAAGCATTTACCTGCCATTTATTTGAACAATATACTACCTATTAATCTTTTTTCTATTTGCTTGTCAGTTTAAAAGTTTATTATATATTTGTAACCAATGTCTAATGTTGTATAATTTGGTTATGAATGAATATTTAACAATTTCAGAAGCTGCAAAACTGCTAAATAAAAGTACAAAAACGCTTCGTAGGTGGGATGAAGAAGGTAAGTTAACAGCTGTTCGTGAACCTATGAGTAATTATAGAGTTTATAGGAAAGTGGAAGTACAAACCTTATTTGCCGAGTTTCTAAATGATGATATTGAAGAAACAATTTCCAATTTTGTTGAACCTGACCACGAGTATAAAGTTTTAGAACTCTTTGCTGGTGCTGGCGGCTTAGCTCTTGGGATGGAAAAGGCTGGTTTAAAATGCGTTGCACTTAATGAAATTGATAAATATGCTTGCGGAACTTTGAGGAAAAATCGCCCAAATTGGAAGGTGATGGAGGGAGATATAAAAAATTTTAACTTCTCTGAATATCATAATCAAGTAGATGTTGTTACGGGTGGTTTCCCTTGTCAGGCATTTAGCTATGCTGGAAAAAGATTGGGGTTTGAGGATGCAAGAGGAACCTTATTTTATGAATTTGCACGTGTTGTCAAAGAAGTTAACCCTCCCATTTGTATTGGTGAAAATGTCAAAGGCCTTTTGAGTCACGACAACGGAAAAACAATTCAAGGGATGATTTCTATTTTAGATGAAATAGGCTATAATGTTGTTCCTGTCGAAGTTTTAAAAGCAATTAATTATAAAGTTCCACAAAAAAGAGAACGATTGATTTTAGTAGGAATTAGAAAAGATATTGAGTTAAAATACGAATATCCAAAACCTTATAAGAAGATTTACAATCTAAAGGATGCTTTGAGAAAAGGAGAATTATTTGACACCAATGTTCCCAAGTCAGTTGGTGCGAAATATCCAGAAAGTAAGAAAGTAGTTTTGGATTTAGTTCCGCCAAAAGGATATTGGAGAGATTTGCCTATTGATATTCAGAAAGATTTTATGGGAGCAAGTTTTCATTTAGGTGGTGGGAAAACTGGAATGGCAAGGCGAATAGGCTGGGATGAACCTTGTTTAACATTGACTTGCAGCCCTGCACAAAAGCAAACAGAAAGGTGTCATCCTGATGAAACTCGTCCATTCACTGTTCGTGAATATGCCCGAATTCAAACTTTTCCTGATGATTGGCAATTTTCAGGTCCAATGGCACAACAATATAAACAAATTGGAAATGCTGTTCCTGTTAACTTAGGGCGAGAAGTTGGTTATTCAATTATTAGATTTTTGAATGATTATTATAGCTTATCAAATCCTAAATAATAGCTGTAATTTTCAAATGTAATTTGGTCAAGGATAGAACGCTTGGATTTTTTTGTTTCAGAAGAAATTTCTTCTAAAGCTGAATTTTCCTTTATACTTTCATCCTGTTCTACAGCTTTTAAATAGTCATTAATTGCTCTTGGCAAAGCTTTATAAAGTTGAAATAGTGCATTCTCTTTTCCCGAAAGCAAAGCATAAAATTGGTCTCCTGATATTTTATAAACTCTTGAGTGACTATATTCCTTTCCGTTTATTTCACCTTTCCAAAGCTCATTGAAACTTCCTTTGGCTAAAATTTAAACCCAATAGCATTTTGCCTTTTTGTAATCATCCGCATAACGAGCCAGTTTCTGAAATAAGGCTTCTGCTGAACTACTATTCATTGTGTTGTGCTTGTTTTTAATGTCAGCAAAAAGAGTATCATCACTTGCTTTAATGTCAAAACCACTTAAATTTCCTACTTCATAACCTTTTATTCCACCTAAAATTTGCTCATGAAACGTTCCAATAGAGTTGTTAATAGATTTATCAATCTGACGAAGAACTTCAGATTGGATTAAATCATCTTCATCAATATCATTGAATTTAGCGTCAAAAGTCAGTTTGATAGTATCCACTTTATTGGTGTAGAAACTTTTCTTTGAAATATTATTTTTTGCTTTCAAATAGGGCTTGTATAAATTTCCGATACAGTTTAAAAGATGTTCGTCCGAAATAAAGTTTACATATTTGTTTGCCATTAATTTTAATCGTTAAAAATTCATTTGCTAAGTTATAAAATTTAGTTCAACTTTTACTTCTATTGTTTTTGCAGTATTGTTTTAGAATTATAGCTATTTCCTAATCCACAGGGAAAGCACTACCTTCCGTACATAATTTAGCTCTTATTATTCGTTTACAAGCTTGATTTACTTTTTCTTGAAATGCGGCATCAGAATTATATTTATCTAAGATTTCTTGATGCGCTTTTCCAGCATCTAAAGGCATAAGCAAAATATCAACACCGGCTTCGATCGCTTTTATGTTAGCTTGAGGAACATTTGCAACTCCTAACATGTTCATGGCATCAGTAATAATCAGTCCTTTAAACTTCAAGCTGTCTCGTAGTAAATCGGTCACAATTACTTTAGAAATCGAAGAAGGGAGTCCATTTGTATTGTATTTTTCATTATCTTCTATGGCAATATGGGCAATCATAATACTCACTACTTCATTGGCAATAATAGGAGGGTAACTACTCACTTCCTTCATTTCGCCTTTGATATAAACAAGTTGTTTATGTGTATCTCCCTCAACTAATCCATGTCCGGGAAAATGCTTTGCTGTTGCTATGATATTGTTATTCTGTGTAGCGGTAATAAAATTATTTGACCAAGGGATAATGCTGTCAGGATGTTGTCCAAAACCCCTCCAGCCCACAGTTTTGTTGGGTGACATATCGACCACGGGAGCAAAGTTATAATTGATCCCAATTTCCTTTAAATCTTTAGAAATAGTATTGGCTACTGCAATTACTTCTTCTGCGGAAAGAAGTGTATTGGCTTTTTTTACAGGAGTAGAATTGATGATTTTTCGATTGACTAAACTTGGTTCCGCATCGGCGCTATATAAAAAGGGTAGGCTTCTTTGAGCCACATTCCATCCATTATATTTTTTAACCCATCTAGTAAATTGGTCCTTTGTTCCATTGAGTAGTAAAATACCGCCTATTTTTTGTCCTTTTACCCACGTGTTTATTTTACTTTCTTCATCACCATATTTTCCGATGGCAGGCATGATTAGTTGAGCAACTCGTTGAGATGGAGATAGTTTGCTAAAATACTGTTCTACTAATTCATCCAAATTTTGGTTAGAAGCATAAAAATCCTTTAGGGAGAAGGTGTTCTGCACTATTGAGTCTTGTGCTTGAACACTGCCAAAGAATAGTATTGTAGCAATAAGAATATGGATTTTTAGCGTCATCTTAATATTTAAATTCAATGTTAACTTTCATTTCAGGAGAAACACTTTTCGCAACCGGACATGCTCTTCCTGCGGCTTCAATTCGCTTTATTTCATCTGCTGACCAGCCGTTTCCACTAAGATTTAATGAAATATTTAATGCACCGATTCTTCTAGGGTTGCTTTCCATAATTTTTTCTACTTCTCCTTCACAATGTTGAAAGTTGATTCCATGTTGATCACAATATATGCCAATAATGGTAATCATACAATTCATATAAGCATTAGCAACCATATCGGTAGGAGAGAAACGGGTTCCTTTTCCATTATTATCAACTGGTGCGTCTGTTTCAATCACAGTTCCTGATTTAACATGTGTAGAGGCAATTCTTAAATTCCCAAGGTATTTAGAGGTAGATGTTATATTTTTCATGATTTATTGCGTAACTTTGTTTTTGTAATTAAATAACAAAAGTAGCGTTTTATCTATCGAAATACTAGTATGACAAAATTTAAGTTTTATTTTCGTTAGAACAAATTGTAAATAATTGACGATGTCAGCAACAGAAGAAATACAGCCGGAAAAAATCAGAAAGCCTAAATGGTTACGTGTTAAATTGCCAACCGGAGAGAGTTATAAGAAAGTGCGTCAAATTGTTGATGAGCATCAATTGCATACTATCTGTGAGAGTGGAAATTGCCCAAATATGGGTGAATGCTGGGGATATGGTACAGCAACATTTATGATTTTAGGGAATATTTGTACACGTTCTTGCGGCTTTTGTGCTGTTAAAACTGGAAAACCTGAAGCTGTCGATATATATGAACCAGGCAAAGTTGCACGTTCTATTAAATTGATGGGAGTGAAGCATGCTGTCATTACGTCTGTTGACAGAGATGATTTGAAAGATGGAGGTGCTAATATTTGGGCACAAACAATTCGCGCAATTCGAGCTCAATCTCCTGGAACAACTTTGGAAACACTTATTCCAGATTTTGCTGGAAAATGGGAAAATTTGAAGATAGTTACTGATGAGGCACCTGAAGTAGTTTCACATAATGTTGAAACGGTAAGGCGTTTGACTAAAGAAGTTCGTATTCAAGCAAAATATGATAGAAGTTTAGAAGCTTTATTTCGTATAAAAAAATCAGGAATGCGTACGAAATCAGGTATTATGCTTGGTTTAGGCGAAACTCACGAAGAGATTTTAGAAACAATGGATGATCTTCGTTCTGTAGGGGTTGATATTATTACCTTAGGGCAATATTTACAGCCAACTCCAAAACATTTGCCTGTACAAGAATTTGTTACCCCTGAGCGTTTTGAAGAATACCGCATTCGTGGATTAGAAATGGGCTTTAGATATGTAGAATCTGGGCCTTTGGTACGTTCTTCATATCATGCGGAACGGCACGTTTTTGATTTAAAGAATCCAGTAGAATAGCTAAAGAATAGAATTTAGGGAAGTATTATAACGTCATAATATCTTTCTCCTTTGCTGAAATTAAATCATCAATTTTCTTGATAAAGATATTAGTGATATCTTGAATATCGGTTTCAGCTGTTTTCATTTCATCTTCAGAAAGACCTTCATTCTTTAATTCTTTAATAAAATCTAAGGCATCCTTACGATTATTTCGAACACTAATTTTGGCATTTTCTCCTTCTGCTTTTGCCATTTTTGCTAAATCCTTTCTTCTTTCTTCAGTTAGAATAGGGATACTGATTATCAGCATTTCACCGTTATCTTGTGGTGCTAAACCTAAATTTGCATTAATGATTGCTTTGGCACATTCACTTAAAATACCTTTTTCCCATGGCTGAACAGTTAAAGTACGAGCATCTAATGTCCCAATATTAGCAACTTGTTGAAGAGGTGATTTACTTCCATAATAATCTACCATTACACCATCTAACATGCTAGGAGTAGCTTTACCTGCGCGAATCTTTCTTAGTTCAGTATCTAAGTGATTTAACGTATTGTTATTAGCTTCCTTGAATTCGCTTTTAGCCATATTTATTTCCTCAATCATCGTAAAATTTGATTTTAATTTACAAATTTAATAAAGATATTGATTTTTTAATAGATATATTTACTCAAATCAAGGATGGTTATGCTACAATGGTGCCCACGCTTTCTCCTAATACTATTTTCTTTAGGTTACCTTTTTTGTTTATATCAAACACGATAATAGGTAGATTATTCTCTTTACAAAGTGTGAATGCGGTCATATCCATCACATTTAATCCATTTGAATATACTTCATCAAAAGATATTGTATCATATTTGGTTGCATTTGGATCTTTTTTAGGATCTCTGGTGTAGATTCCATCCACTTTTGTTCCTTTAATAATCACGTCTGCATTGATTTCGATGGCACGGAGTGATGCTGCAGAATCTGTAGTAAAATATGGGTTTCCAGTTCCTGCACCGAATATAACTACTCTTCCTTTTTCAAGGTGTCTTACAGCACGTCTTCGTATATATGGTTCTGCAATCTCTTTCATTTCAATAGCAGATAAAAGACGAGAGTCGATATTTATATTTTCCAATGCTGCTTGAAGTGCCATTGCATTAATCATGGTTGCCAACATTCCCATGTAATCTCCATGGGTTCTGTCCATTCCTCCTTCTTTTGCTTGTACTCCTCTGAAAATATTTCCACCGCCAATAACAATACTCAATTCTACTCCTAAATCAGTGATTTCTTTAATTTGTTCTGCATAATGCTTGAGTTGGTCATTATCAATTCCAAATTCTTTATCACCCATGAGCGCTTCGCCGCTTAACTTAAGTAGAACTCTTTTGTATTTCATCTTGTAGAAACTTGTCGTTATTAAAATCGTTGCAAAATAATACAAAAAAAAGAGAGAAACAACGTTCTCTCTTTTTTTAAATTTTTATAAACTTAAAGAATAGCGTTTAAATTCATTAACCGTTAATCCAGATTCAACTGAATTTAAGAAGGCCTCAACTGTTTGTTTGTTATTTCTAACAAACTCTTGACTTAATAAAGTGCTTTCTTTGAAGAATTTATTTAATCTCCCTTGAGCAATCTTCTCAGCCATGTCAGCTGGTTTTCCTTCTTGAATAGCTAATTCTTTAGCAATCTCAAGTTCATGATCAATTGTTTTTTGGTCAACTCCTTCAGCTGTAATAGCAATTGGATTCATCGCAGCTACTTGCATAGCGATTTGTTTTCCAGCTTCCTCAATGTTAGCTCCACTCTTATTGAAACCAACTAAAGTAGCTAATTGATTTCCTGGGTGATTGTAAGCAACAACTGAAGTAGCAATAACTCTCTCAAATTTTGAAAGATCTAATTTTTCACCAATAACACCTGTTTGCTCTACTATTTTCTCTTCAATAGTTAATTTGTCATTAAACTTTAAAGACTTTAAAGTATCTATATTATCTACATCATTTTTAACTCCAATAGCTAGAATTTCTTGAACAAATTTTCCAAAATCTTCATTTTTAGCCACGAAGTCAGTTTCACAATTGAATTGGATAATATATCCTTTTTCTCCTTTTGCATCAGCGTAAATAAGGCCTTCTTTCGCCTCATTGTCTCCACGTTTAGATGCAATTTTTTGTCCTTTCTTTCTTAGGATATCCATAGCTGCTTCAAAATCACCATTAGCCTCAACTAATGCATTTTTGCAGTCCATCATTCCTGCTCCAGTCTTTTGTCTTAGTTCGTTTACTAAACTTGCTGTAATTACCATAATCCTATTTTGTAATATTTACTTTGTAATTATTCTTCTTCTTCTTCACTATCATCTTCTTCTAAATCGATGTCATCTTCGATAACTTCATCTTTAACGACAGCAATTGTTTTCTTAGAAACTTTTGACTTTTTTGGAAGTTCTTCTTCAGTTTCCTCTACTTCAGGTTCGATATCTTTAGAAGTTTTTCTTTCTTCTAAACCTTCTTTAATAGCAGCAACAATATGGTCTATAATAACAGCTACAGATTTGGTAGCATCATCATTTGCAGGGATTGCAAAATCTACTAATTTAGGATTAGAGTTTGTGTCAACCATCGCAAAAGTAGTGATTCCTAAACGGTTTGCTTCAGTTACAGCAATTTTTTCATTTAAGATATCAACTACAAAAATTGCAGCAGGAAGACGAGTCATATCAGCGATAGAACCAAAGTTTTTCTCTAGTTTTTCTCTCTGTCTTGTGATGAATAGACGTTCACGTTTAGAAAGTGTATCCCATGTACCGTCAGTTTTCATCTTATCAATAGAAGTCATCTTTCTGATAGATCTTCTTGTTGTAGCGAAGTTTGTCAACATACCACCAGTCCATCTTTCTGTAACGTATGGCATATTAACTTCTTTAATTCTGTCGATAAGAACTTGTTTTGCTTGTTTCTTAGTAGCAACAAATAATACTTTCTTACCTGATTTTGCAATTTGTTTAATTGCAGCACTTGCTTGGTCTAAGCAAGTAATTGTCTTATTTAAATCAATAATGTGGATACCTTTTTGCTCTGCAAAAATGTATGGAGCCATTGCTGGGTTCCACTTTCTTTTGAGGTGTCCAAAGTGTACACCTGCATCTAATAATTCTTTAAAATTTGCTTTTTTTGACATTTTTTTATTTTTTCTAGTTTACGTTCCTTTAGTAATCAGTAGAAGAGGGTTCTTTCGAAAAGTACTCAACCACTTGGATACTAAACAATCGCCAAATAAAGTTAATATTCTAACGTTTAGAGAATTGGAATTTCTTACGTGCTTTTGGCTGTCCTGGCTTCTTACGCTCAACCATTCTAGGGTCACGTGTCATTAATCCACCTTCTTTTAACGTAGGTTTTAATTCTTCGTTCAATTTTACAAGTGCTCTTGCAATTCCTAAACGGATTGCTTCTGCCTGCCCATTGATTCCTCCACCTGCTACGTTTACAGTTACGTCATACTGACCAGCAGTTTCAGTAACGTTAAATGATTGCTGAACTTTTGACTGTAAAGTTGCAATTGGAAAGTATTCTTTATAATCACGCTTATTTACTGTAATATTACCTTTTCCTGGCTTTAAGTAAACACGTGCAACAGAAGTTTTTCTTCTTCCTAATGTATTTATAACTTCCATATTTTTTATTTGATAGATTCTAAATCAATTTTCTCTGGCTTTTGAGCTTCATACTTGTGTTCTGAACCTGCAATAACCCTCAAATTCTTATACATTGCATTACCTAATTTAGATTTAGGTAACATTCTTCTAACAGCCATTTCTACTAAGCGCTCAGGATATCTATCTCTGATTTGCTCTGCTGTTAATTCGCGCTGACCTCCTGGGTAACCTGAGTATCTAATATACTTCTTTGTAGCCCATTTCTCTCCATTTAAATTGATTTTCTCAGCGTTGATAACAATAACGTTATCTCCACAATCAGAGTTTGGAGTGAAATTAGTTTTGTGTTTACCACGGATCAATTGCGCTACCTTGCTGGCCATACGCCCTAGCGTTTCGCCTTCCGCATCTACCAAAAGCCACTTTTTATTGGCATTCTCTTTACCGATAGAAACAGTTTTGTAACTTAATGTATCCACTATTATTAATTTTTATAAATAAGACAATAATCCCAATTTGGGGGTGCAAATATACAATTTAATGAATTGAATAACAAATAGTGGTTAAAAAGTTTTCTAAAATTTCATCTTTTTTCAAAAATACGCTCTTTTTTCTTCTCGTGTATGTTTTTAAAACAGATGAAATATTCTATTTATTCAGATGATTTGCTATTTTTGGACATGTAATTTTCAAATATATATAAAATGAAATCTTTTTCTATTATTCTTCTTATAATATTCACAACTTTCTTTGTCTCTGCTCAAAAAGAAATGTCTCTCGAGCAATCTGTGTTGGGACAATATCAACAATTTTATCCAACAAATGTTTTTGAATTCTCTTGGATAGGGGATAATGGTGAATATGCTTATCTAGAAAATTATCGTACACTTATTATTGGTAAAGTGGGAGGGAAGGAAACAAACTCTCTATCTATCCAAGAAGTAAATGAAAAAATAGGCACTAAATTCAACTATTTTGCTGGTTTAGCTTGGAAAGATTGCAATCAATTTATATTAAATGATGAAAATATAATTGCATTTTATAATATTTCAAAAAAGGAAGGAAGAACCCTGGATTTACCCGAAAAAGCGGAGAACATTACGTTTAATGCTACATTTGATAAAGTAGCATATACCATTGACAATAATCTTTATTATTCCTCTTTGGATAAATTTGAACAACATGTTGTTGTGGAGAATAGCGATAAAAACATTGTTACTGGTCAAGCTATTTCACGAAACGAAATGGGTATTGATGGAGGTATATTTTGGGCTCCTTCAGGTAAACATCTGGCTTTCTATCAGAAAGACGAATCTCTTGTGCATGATTATCCGTTATTAAATAATGAAGATTATCCTGGTTCTTTAAAATCTATTAAATATCCTATGGCAGGACAAGAGAGTGAGCGTGTTAAAGTAGGTATCCTAACTTTGGATAAAAATGAAACTGTATTTATTTCACCTCAAAATGGTATTGATTATTATTTAACTAATTTGGCGTGGACTCCTGATGAAAACTATATTATACTTGCCGAAGTTGCTCGCTCACAAGATCATATTTGGGTACAAAAATACGATAGAAATGGGAAGTTACTCAAAGTGCTTTTTGAGGAAACAAGTAAAACATGGGTGGAGCCTGAACGCCCTGCTTATTTTCCTTCTAAAACAAGTAATGACTTTGTTTGGGTGAGTGAGCGTGATGGTTTTGATAATCTTTACTTTTACTCTGAAAATGGAGATTTAAAAACACAATTAACTAATAATAAATTCCCTTTAAAATCGATAGTCGCTAGTCAGAATGGAGAGGTATATTTCTTGGCTACCGGAGTCAGCCCATTGAATACTTTATTATATAAAGTAAATACGAAAGGAAAACAAGCCTTGTTGACAATGGAAGAAGGAACGCATACAGTTAGCATAGATGCAGCTGGGAAATATATATTTGATCAATTCTCTGCACACAGTATCCCGAATAAAGCTCAAATACTTGATGCAAAAGGTAAATCAGTCCAAATTTTAGTAAATGCCGAAAATCCTTTAGCAGAATATGGAATGCCAGAAGCTGAAATCAACGTTATTAAAAATAAAAATGGGACAGATTTATATACTCGGATGATAAAGCCCAAAAACTTTGATTCATCTAAGAAATATCCAGTTCTGATTTATGTTTATGGGGGACCTCATGCTCAGTTAATAACCAATAGTTGGTTAGACGGTGGAAGTTTATGGATGTATTGGATGGCTAATCAAGGGTATATTATATTTACATTAGATAACCGAGGTTCAGCAAACAGAGGAGCAGAGTTTGAACATGTTATTCATAGACAACTTGGAGTTGCTGAGAATGAAGACCAATTAGTCGGTGTTGAATATTTAAAGAGTTTACCGTTTGTAGATGCCAATAGATTAGCAGTGCATGGTTGGAGTTTTGGAGGATTTATGACATGTACGATGTTGTTAAAGTCTCCTGATTTATTTAAAGTAGGTGTAGCTGGTGGTGCAGTAACTGATTGGAAATATTATGAGATTATGTATGGTGAGCGTTATATGGATACCCCACAAGAGAATCCTGAAGGTTATGAAAAAACTTCAATAATCAATCAAGCAGATCAATTAAAATCAAAGTTGTTGCTTATTCATGGAACTATTGACCCGGTTGTGGTGATGCAACATACTTTGGCGTTGACTGAAAAATTTGTGCAGCTAGGAATTCAAATGGATTATTTCCCTTACCCTATGCACGAGCATAATGTATTGGGCATAGATAGAGCCCATTTGATGCGAAAAGTGTTAATGTATATAATGGAAAATAATAAGTAGTTAAAGCCAAGATTTATTTAGCTTCTTTTCTACTTGTTTCATCAATTTTCGGATAACAACTTCTTTTGATCCAACATTTCCTACGCGGATTAATTCCGTATGGATAGGTTCTAAGTTGCGGTAGAATGTAAATGTGAAAGTTACATTGGTTGTATTATCTCTGTAGAGAGGGAATAAATGTCCTGCTTTAATTTCTTCTTCAAATGAAGTTTGCTTGGAAGGGAATTTAAATTTGGTATTGTATCCACGTACGGAAACGAGCAAATACGTATCTATTCCCTCTCCTTTTAATTTGGATTGCAGAGTGTCAGATAATAAAGCCAACGGCGATCCTCCTTGTTTGATTACATTTAAAGATGCTTTGGTTTTTACATTGTATGCATTGAGCATTTGAATTAAAGCAATTTCTAATGAATATCTGTCAGACACGTCATTTTGCTGTGCAATCACTAAAGCATTTCTTGTTTGTAATGGGCGATTCTGTGCGAATACCGCTGTTTGAACAAACAAGAAAGTACCTAAGAGTAGAAAGAGAGTTTTCATTACAGTTTATTTAAACTTAAAGGATAAGCATAGCGTCTCCGTATGAATAAAATCTATATTTCTCTTTTATTGCTTCGTGATATGCCTCCATCATTAAGTCATGCCCTGCAAATGCCGAAATCATCATTAATAGGGTAGAGGAAGGTGTATGGAAATTAGTTATCATAGCATCAGCAATAGAAAAATCATAAGGTGGAAAAATAAATTTATTTGTCCAGCCATCAAAAGGTTTTAATAAGCCGTCTGTTGATACTGAAGATTCAATAGCTCTCATGGTTGTTGTCCCAACAGCACATACTTTATGTCTATTCATCTTAGCCTTGTTTACAATATTAGAAGCTTTTTCGGAGATAATGGTTTGTTCAGAATCCATTTTGTGTTTGGTTAAGTCTTCTACTTCAACCTCTCTAAAAGTACCTAGTCCAATATGTAAAGTAATATCAGCAAAATCAATTCCTTTTAGTTCCATTCGTTTTAGCAAATGTTTAGAAAAGTGTAATCCTGCAGTTGGGGCAGCTACGGCACCTTCAACAGATGCGTATATAGTTTGATAATTATCAGCGTCTTCAGGAACAGTTTTTCTATCAATATATTTTGGAAGAGGGGTTTCTCCTAAACTTTCAATTTTTGCTTTAAATTCATCGTAAGAACCACTAAATAAGAAACGTAAAGTTCTCCCTCTAGAAGTTGTATTATCAATAACTTCTGCAACTAGTTCTTCATCATCACCGAAATACAGTTTATTTCCAATTCTAATTTTACGTGCTGGATCTACCAACACATCCCATAGTAGAGATTCATGATTCAACTCTCTTAAGAGGAATACTTCAATTTTTGCTCCTGTTTTTTCTTTATTACCATATAAACGAGCTGGGAACACCTTTGTGTTGTTACGAATCATCACATCACCTTCCTCAAAATAATCGATAAGATCTTTGAAAAGTTTATGCTCAATTTTTCCTGTTTTTCTATCTACTACTAATAACCGGCATTCATCACGATTCTCACTAGGATATTTGGCGATTAGCTCTTCTGGTAAATTAAAATCGAACTCTGAAAGTTTCATGTTTTATTTCTCTATTTTTTAAGCCTACAAAGATACTATATATTTTTGATAAATAAAAAAGTATCATTATGAGGTGTGTTAAATTGTTATAATCTATTCACTTAACGTAACTTCTTCGATTTTGTTTAGCCAATATTCAACCGACTCACTGTTTTCAATGGAAAAAGAACCCGAGTGTGTTCTTCGCAAAGCAATAAGTGTAGCCCCTGATTGTAGGGCTTTTCCAAAATCGTTTGCTAGCGACCGAATATAAGTACCTTTGGAACAAGTCACTTTAAAATCTATTTCTGGCATACGGATATCTGTAATTTGAAATGATTCAATAACTATATCGTTTGCTTCTAATTCAAGATCTTTCCCTTTTCGGGCGGATAGATAAGCGGGTTTTCCATTTATCTTTTTAGCTGAAAAAATAGGGGGGATTTGTTTTTGAGCTCCCTCCATATTCTGAGCAGTCTGTATAATGTCTTCTTTTAAAATATGAGAGATGTCAAATGTTTGATTAAATTCTGTTTCTAGATCATAGCTAGGGGTGGTTTTTCCTAATAAAAAAGTCCCTGTGTAGGTTTTATTTTCTGCTGTTAGTGATTCACTCAATTTAGTGTTCTTACCAGTACAAATAATTAGTAAACCTGTTGCCAGAGGGTCTAAAGTTCCTGCGTGCCCAACTTTAAATTTTTTTATATTGTACTTTTTACGAAGTTTCCACCTCAATTTATTAACTACATCAAAGGATGTCCAATGTAATGGTTTATCAACAAGAAGAGTTTCTCCTTCTTTAAAATCAAAGTTGTCTTTTTGCATGTATAATATGAGAATAGAGTCTATTCTTACTCTGGCTTTTTATGAGATACAGATTTAGGTCTTTTCATAATCGTATAGAAAATGACCACATATCCTAAAAGAATTAAGATAGGTGCAATAGTTAACCTTATTGGCGAAAACAGTTCATTTGCATCGAATACATTAGGATCTTTTGAAGCACCTCCTATCATTATAAGAAATCCAATAATATTTAAAAAGATACCTACTAGAAGCAAAATGTAATTTGTTCTGTCAAATAAAAAAGAATGTTTATTTCCGTTTGTTCTCATAATTCTAATATAAATTATCTAATTTTTTACGTAAATATTTGTTTAGTGCAAACCAAGTTGAAACTAAGCTAATTATCACACCTAATACAATTAAAACTAGGAATAAAAGCAAGAATGTTTTCATATCATAAGCTGGACCGATTATATCCATATAGCGCTTAAGTGCATAGAACACACCAATTAAAAGTGCCATTCCTATGATGGCTGATAAGAATCCTTGGAAGATAGAAGTTAAAATAAACGGCTTACGGATAAACCCAGGTTTTGCCCCCACTAGTTGCATAGTTTTTACAGTAAATCTCTTGGAATATAACGCCAATCTGATAGTGTTATTAATCATTGCGAAAGCAACGATTGTTAAAAGTCCACCGATGGCAATAAAAATGTATATCCATTGGAGAAACCCAAGATTTACCTGTTCAATTCTGTGCTCATCATAGTTTACTTCAACTACTTGGTTGGCATATTGAGAGAGAATTTTTTCTTTTAATTGAGATAATCCTTCTTTGTTTACAATAGTTGCTGTAGGATTAAAGGTGATAGATGGAGGGAATGGGCTTTTGCCATCGAAAATTTCTTTAACTTTTTCAGCTTCTTTGTCATTGGACTGAAACACTTCTAAGGCTCTTTCTGGTGAAACAAACCATACAGATTTAATTTCAGGCCAATTCTTTAGTTCTTGCTCAATCAGTTTGATGTCAGAATCATTTAGGTCGGGATTAAAGAAAAGATCGATTTCAATATTTTCTTTTGCTGCATTTTGAGTATGGTCTAGCCCAAAATATGCGCCGATTACTAGTCCCAACATGAATAGGACTAGTGAAATGCCAACTACCACAGAAAGATATCCGGATTGTAAACCTCTTTTTTCGTATTTTTTGGAATTTGAACTCATTTGAGTTACGAATGTAGGAAGAATTTTTAGAACTTGTTTTTGAATAGTATATAATTTCTTCAAATTTTGTTAAAGAGATATAACTATTTACCCGTTGTTCATTTACAAAAATCAATAATTTATACCGTAAATGAATTTTATTTAATATGTAAAGATGTAAGAGATAGGAACTCCTCTCAATTGTCACCCCGACGGACGAAGGAGTTTCGGGGTCTAAGATTATCTACATTTTATTCTAAATTCACAACGAGTAACTATTTTTCTTTTATCTTTCGAAAATGGTACAATCAACTATTAAAAATATTATTTTGGATTTTGGCGGTGTTCTTCTAAATATCGATTATAATAAAACAATAGAAGCATTTAAACAATTAGGTATTCCGCATTTTGAGAAGATGTATGCTCAACTTCATCAGACGGATTTATTTAATCAGTTTGAAAAAGGAGAAATTTCAAAAGAACAATTTATTGAAGAACTGAAATCATTTCTACCTACAAATATCACTGATGATGCCATTGTACATGCATGGAATGCGATGCTTCTCAATTTTCCAAAAGAAAGATTAGACCTTTTACTTCATTTAAAACAGAATTATAACCTTGTTTTATTAAGCAATACCAATTTTATTCATATAGAACAATTTAATCTAAATTTATATAGCGAACATGGGATTAGTTCATTAAAACCTTTTTTTCAAACTATTTATTTTAGTTGCGAAATGGGTATGAAAAAGCCAGATATTGAAATCTTTTTAGAAGTATGTCTTAAGGAAGATTTCTTGCCTAGTGAAACCTTGTTTATAGATGATTCTCCACAACATATTGAAGGAGCTTTGAGGGCAGGGATTAACGCGTATCTATTAGATACAAAAAAAGAAAATATTATTGAGTTATTGCATCGATTACAGTTGATTAAGAAATAGGGAAGATTATGAGTTCACTTACTAGTAACTAATTTAACTTTTACTTTACCTAGTTTTCTCTTTTTTTCAGTTTTCCCTTTATCACCTACAAATCTTTTGTTGGTTCCTAATGTTCCGATTGCTAAATCAAAAGAAGATTTCTTTAAACATTCTTCTTTTTCTTTCCACATAGGTATTTTTTCTTCTTGGAGCGTCATGACTTCTAGTTTTAGCGTTTGTTAATCAATTAACGTTCCAAAAATAGAAGAAGTTGGTTTAGAAAGTAAATTAATCCATTTCTATGATTAGAATCCCTAACTGACTATTTAGTCCCATTATTGGAGTAGCAGCAAAAAGGGAACTATCCTCATCTAAAAATGTCATAGGACCTTTTGCCTCTAATAATTCTGTTATTTCAAAAGGGCTTCCTTCATCTTTTTTATTAGTGCTTAGTATTACATTATCTGTAGAATCTACTAAAATTGCTCGCTGAATATTCATATCTTTTAATGATTGAATAAAATATTGATCAATTTGATTTTTATTTTCGGCAATCATTTCACTTCTAACTGCAAAACCTAGGGATGCTACTAATTTTTTAGCTTCTAAATTCTTAAAATCATTTATTTCTGATTGATGTTGATTCTTTAGATTCTGAATTACATGCTCATGTTGCTCTTTAATTGATTTAATAGCTTTGTCATAGCGACGAGTAGTCAAACTGTTTTGAATAGAACCCCAAAATATGGCGATAATGAACAAAGAAAGTAAGATTAAGCTTATAATATTTCTTTTCCAAAAAGGTATTTGTACAATTGTGTCTGTATTTTCTATTGTATTTATTTCTTCTTTTTGTGTTGACTCTTCATTCTTCATAAGTGTATAGTTTAATCTATTTTTTTAAGTAATAATTTGCCTTTCTCTGATGTTAAGTAAAGATGCGTCTCTTCCAATTTGTAGGTAAGAGGTGACCTTAATATTTCTAAGATATCTTCTTCAATTTGAGAAGCTTCACCACAATACATTCGTGTTGAAACTAGAGATTGAATATTCATTAATTGATACCCAAAAGTTAAATTTCCATTTACTTGATTGCATCCTGCAAATCCGCTTATTTTTCTTTCAGTTAAATCAATTTCAAAATGGGGGAGTTCATCGGGAAATAAATCTGGAGTTAATATTTTGTCGTTAATTCCATAAAGAACCCAAATATCATGTAATTGAGGGCTACCTCTATATATACCGCAACCCACATAATTATTTGTCTCTTTTTCTGCTATTTTTTCAAATTTAATTTCAGTTATAACTCCAATTTTATTGCATTCTTCTTTCTTGATATTAACTTCTATGTAGTATGTTTTATCTTTTGCAGAAATTTGAATATTTCCTTGATTGTCTATTTTAGTTTTTGTATCCCCTATGAAATGAATTGCTTTTTTACTGTCTGTAAAGATGATATGGTCATTAAATTGTATAGATAAGTTCCATGATTTATCATTAGGGGAGGCATAGAAATCTAAAGAATTGATAATAGGATGTTCTATACTGGTTTCTTCTTTATTATTTTTTTCTATTTTTTTTGAATTCCCACATCCTGAAACTATAAGTAACGTTAAGAGGAGAAATATAGAAAAAATTAATTTCATGTTTTTTTATGCTAATATAATTGATTTTATACTTTAATGGGTAATAGGTTTAATTTATTTTTAAATTGATTTAATCTGTTTCAGGGGCTAACCTTAATATGATACCATCGATATTCTCATTTATTTTGATTTGGCATCCCAATCGGCTATTATTTTTTACAAAGAAGGCTTGGTCTAACATATCTAATTCAGCTTCACTTTGTATATCTAATTTATGTTCTGATTCTAGGTAACATTGACAAGTAGCACACATAGCCATTCCTCCACATCTCCCTTCTACGGGCAATTCATATATTTTACAAAGTTCCATGATATTTAAATTCATATCTGTTGGAGCTTGTAATGTATGTTTTTCACCATCTCTATCAATTATATATACTGTAATATTTTCCATTTTCTATTTTTTACAAAGCTACTTATTTTTTATACAAATTGGTGCATAAAAAAAGGGGCTGTCTCAAAAAGGCAGCCTCTTTTTTATTATTTTCAAGCAGCCAGCTTTGGATTAGTTGTTCCAGCATGGTTGATTTTATGATTTTGGGTAAAAATTAGAACAACGAGATTGATTTTTAACAAATCAGCTGATTTTTGACTGTTTTTGGGCGTAATTTTCCCTTTCTTATACATTTTTCCAATGTTGAAGGCAATAGCGAAGATAGCAAAATCCATCGTTATCAAATCTTTACCAAAATGTCGAAAGCGGTAGTACTGTTTGTTGGATTTCCCTTGTCCAAACACCGACTCAGGTTCTATTGGACGCTTACTTCTGTGATAAAGCCCCTCTTCGGAGGTCAAAAGTTGCCGGACCCGTTCTTTGTGGCGATTCAAGTTATGATTAATTTCAATTCGGCGATTAGCTTTTGCTTTGTAGCACAAGCATTTAAGAGGACAACCTTTACAGTTTTTTGCCTCATAATAACTTACTTTCGAGATAAAACCACTGTCCGATTTGCGACTTCCTTCTCCTGTTTTTTCCATGTGTTGCCCCATTGGACACACAAAATAATCTTTTTGAGAGTTGTAAAATAAATTTTGGGCAATAAACGCGTTGTTTTTGAACGCTTTTTTCTGTTCTTTATGAAAATAGGGAAACTTGACAAACGGATCGATGTCATTGAGTTCCATAAAATCATAATTTTCTTCGCTTCCGTAACCTGAATCGGCAACTGCCTTGTTCAATACTGTATCAAAATTTGCACTGAAACGCTCTCTGAAACCAGTTACAAAGGGTTTGAATGTTAAAAAATCGGTCGGATTGGAGAAAAAATCGAAGTGGCTGATAAATTGATTTTCAGTACCAATTTGCAGATTGTAAGCGGGTTTGAGCTGCCCGTTCTGCATGTGGTCGTCTTTCAGGCGCATAAAAGTAGCATCGGGGTCGGTTTTGCTGTAAGAATTGCGATTGCCGAGTGTTTCAAGGTGTTTTTCATATTCCTCCAATTTTAGCAAATACTTGTTTTCCAGTGTTTTTATCTCTTTCTGTTCTGCTTTGCTACGGTTTTCGCGATTGATCTCTGCTATGCGTTTTTTTAGTTCCTCGCTGTTGATGGGAGTGGGCGGCTCATCATCTGGACGGTTATCCTGCATAATACCTTCTTCGATATATTTCAGCACTTGATGGATTTTTGCTTCGAGTTTTGCCTTGTTTCTTTCCACCGTTTTGCGCCAGACAAAAGTATAGCGATTGGCACGCGATTCCAGTTTTGTGCCGTCAATGTAAGCTATATCCAAGCTCAAATAACCCATTTCCACCAGCATCGTAACAGTCTGTGTAAATATCTCATTGATAGTGTCTTTCAAATGTTTTGAACGAAAACGGTTGACGGTGTTGTGGTCGGGTTCAAGTCCGCCCGCAAGCCACATAAAAGTGATTCTGTCTTTTACAGCGTCCTCTATTTTGCGGCAAGAATAGATATTGCTCAAATAGGCAAAAATTACTATTTTGAGCATTACCCGAGGCGGATAGGAACTTGTCCCGCCACCCTTATAAGTATCAATAACCTTACTAATATCCAGATTATCGACTATCTGATTGACAAGTCGAACAGGAGAATCCTGCGAAATTTTGCTATCCAGACTTACAGGAAACAGAGTTGCCTGCCCTTGACTATACGCTTTGAAAATTGGTTTCATATGAGTTATGTCTTTGATTATCAGGTGCTAAGATACAAATTTATTCTCAAATTACCAAATGTTTTGACAAAAAAAAGCTGCCTCAAAATACTTTTGAGACAGCCCCTTTTTAGTATTTAAGTTGAGATTAGTATTCCCAAACATCGTGTTCGATAATTCTAATCTTTTCTGTAATCTTTTGTGATTCCATTAAGGCATCTACTCCCACTCTGTATTTATCGATATTTCGGTCATAGACATTATCTTCTTTATAAATAAAGGAGCTGAATCTTCGTTTCATGAAATAGTCATCGAAACTCATCCATCTTGCACCGTTATCTTCATTGTACACGAAGTAGTTGTTAAATACATAACGACAATCTGTTGGGAAGTATAACCAAAACATAGTCCATGTTCCATTTATAGTTCCATTCTCGTCTTTATCATATCTAACAGGAGCAATACCTAAGATTCTAACATCTAATACAGAGCGTTGTTTATCAAAGAACCAATCTTCTTTTAAACGATATTGTACGATATCAGAAGAAGTAAACCAGAGAGTATCTCTTGGAGGGTACACAGGTACGCCATTTACATCTAAAGAGTCTTCACCGTATTGATCTTGCAACGCATCTATAGGAATTGGTCCTAACTTCGCTAAATAGAATAAAAGGTTGTATCTATAAATAGAGTCTGTTTTATAATTTTTGCCTGGTTCTGGTAAAATTGGATATTTAAATTGGTCACCATCTCTAACGGAAGTTCTTACAGGATTATAATCTGAATAAACTGTTAAATCTCCAGCTAAGATATGTTGACGCATAATAGTCCACAAACTCCATCTGTTTTCATTTCTTACCCAATCTACTTCTCCTGTAATAGGGTCTGGGTTAGAAAATTCATCTAATGGATAGTATAGAGGTCTATTTATTTTCTCACGAAGGTCAATTGCTCTCCAAATACGTTTACTCCAGATAACATCAGCTTCACGAACTGATTGATACGGGATTAATCGTTTTGTTGGGATATTAGCCTTTAGGTAAACTCCATTAATAACGCCAGTTTCTGTACGACTATTTATTGGTCCACCATTGATTTCTTGTGCGTTCACATTTAACGCTAAAATCAAAATACTATAAAACAATATCTTCTTCATGATTTGAGTTTTAATTATCTTATTTTACTTTATATACTCCTGCTTGTCGTTTTTGAGTACCACCTGGTTCTCTATATGTTACGGATACAGACACCATTGCACCTTTTTGAGCATTTGATATAAGTCTTAAAGCTTCTCCACTTAGTGCAGAACCAGTACCTTGTATTGGTTTAGGAGCACCACTTACTGACATTTCCCAGTTTACAACAGAAAACGTTGCGTCCAATGGAATTTCAGGTGGATAACCAGCGAATAATCTATTTGCAGCTCTCAGTTCTGCAGAAGTAGCAGACTCACCACTAGCAATTCTACCTAAAGAGATAGAAGGCTTAGGTAAGTTTTGTACTCTAAATTTAAATCCTCCTAAACTAGTAGAAGTACCATCTTGTGCTACACCTGATATATTGATAGTTGCCTCTCTACCTGATCCAGGTTTTGCTATATAACCTTTAGCTCCTTTTGAAATAGTTACGTTTCCACCTCCTGAAAGGCTGAAGCTAGGGTATCCTGATGCAGCTCCTTCCACTTTATTGTCGTATCCTCTATATAACACGTTCATTTCTGGTAAGGACACTGTTCCTTGAGGTTTTCCAACGGTATAATTAAAAGACCATGGTTTCCAAGTGATTTCTCCTTTCTCACGAACACCAATAACTCCAGTTGCTCTGTAATCTCCAGGAGTTCTACCATCTAAACTTATTGCTCCAGAAGTTTCTTTCCAATTACCTGGAGTAGAATCGTTCACTCCATATCTAATTTTAGAAATTTCAGTAGAGTCATAAGCTGCAATCATTACGCGTAATTGTAAAGAGTCTCCTGCATTAATATACCCCGTTCTAGCAAAAGCCAAAGGTTCAATCTTATTAAAGTTAAATGTAGGGGCATCAACTTTTGATAAGAAATAACCAGCCGCTCTGTTTTCTGCATTCAAGACATCTAATTTAATAGAAGTCAGAATAGCAGCAGCAGCAACGATTGGAGAGTGATTGAACATAGCAGCACTCCATGGTAATTTAGCTGTTTCTCCTCCATCGGCAACTTCTACCATTGCAGGTATAGTTAATGATCTATAAAATTGTGCGATAGTTGATGTGTCATCTGGATTAGCAGTTCTTAATGCTTCAGATAATCCACTTAAATCAGCAGGCGGAGTGAAGCTATAATTCTTTCCATTAAATGGATATGTTGCCATCAAGATAGCTATATCATCTCTATATTTATGAATAGAATCTCTAATAGCCATACCTCTAGCATTTGGTTTATTAGCTTCAGAGCCAACGAAAATATGTGTTGGTATATCAAAGTTATCCATTTGCTGAATTTGTAATAAAGACTTTAGTTCAACTATTCTTCCATTCTCATCTCTTTCTGCAACCCAATCTTGCCCTTCTGCAGTTTGGATCATAAAATTAGATTCTCCTAGGATATGACTAGTTAAACTTTTAGTTCTTTTATTAAGAATATCAGCTTTACCTTGCCAAAAATCAATAGATTTCATGTCACCTTTCGTTGCTTTTAAAGCGGCTCTTTTGCTATCAAATGTTCCGTAAATATTTACAGTTGACCCATCGATTACTAAACCACTATCATGCAACTTTCCGTTTAAGGTAACGAATGCAGCTACAACTTGTTTTGATACGTTCAATGCTAATAGTGCAGTTAACACTAAGTACATCATCCCGATCATCTTCTGTCTTGGGGTTTCTTTTCCTCCAGCCATTTTATTTACTTATTAAGATTCTTAATTTATAATATTAAAATATGGCTTTTACCCATTACTTCTCATGGCTTTTAACATGTTGCCATAGACATTGTTTAAATCTGTTAAGTTCTTAGATAACATTGACATGTTTTCTTTATATAATCTAGTATCCTCAACAGATGCTGCTAAATTCTCCATCATGTTAGTAACTTGACCTTGGAATTTTTCAGTAGCTTCCAAATGAGCAGAAGAACCTTTTAGTTGTAATTCATATACATTGTTTAATGCTGCAAGATTTTTAGAAACCTTTTGCATTTGCTCTCCGAATGATTGACCTTCTTCTTGAGAAGATGTCATTCCTGATATAGCTACAGAAGCTCTTTCGTATGACTCAGATAATTGAGCAACTTTATCAGAAGCTGCTTGTAAACTATTAACATAAGAATCAGTTGCAGCAGCAGCAGTTGTTACTCCTTTTAATTGAGCTGCATTTTCTCCTAATGTTCTCATACCATCACCTAATCTTTCGATTAAAGCGCTGTCAATTTTTGCTTCTTCAAGCATTTTATCTAATTCTCCAGAAATTCCAGTTCCTCTTCCACCTCTTCCTTTAGAACCTGATAATTCTGATGGATCAAAATTTTCATCATTGCTTAATGCTAATTCTGGATAAACTAATTCCCAATTTGGTTCTTCGTGAATTGGTTCAAACGCAGAGAATGCGAAGATAATAGCCTCTGTACCGAGTCCTATCATAAGCATTAATCCCGCACCTGGATAGTGTTGTATTTTAAATAATGCTCCGATAATTACTACAGATGCTCCTAGACCATACAATTTGGCCATAAACTTTTTCCATGCTTTACTTCCTGGCTTCATAGATTTATTTTTTTAAGGTTTAACGATTTATTTATTTGTTTTATTTGTTCCGAATTTATTACTGTTTTATCTTAACTGAAGATCTTGTTTCAATTCCTCACCTCCTTCTTTACTGAAGTTTCTTCCTCCTCGTCCAAGATGTTCTGCTACAGATCTAGTTCCTACATAAGACTTTGAAGAGTCTTGGTATTCGTATGTTCTAGATGAATTCTGTAAATAGAATCCTATATCTTTCCATGAACCACCACGGATAACCTTTCTTTTCATTGATGGTGGATCCCAGTCCATTGCATTGTATCTGTATTCTGGATTTAAATCATGAGTGAATTCATAGTTAGATTCATCATAAGCTGTTTCACACCATTCAGCTACGTTTCCTGCCATACAGTATAGACCCCAACCATTCGGGTTGTATGAGAACACTTTTACAGTATAGAAACCACCATCTTCAAAGTATCTTCCACGTAGTGGTTTAAAGTTACCTAAGAAACATCCTGATGCATTTCGAATATATGGACCTCCCCAAGGATATTGAGATAATTCAAGGTCACCTCTAGATGCTCTTTCCCATTCTGCCTCTGTTGGTAAACGGAAATCATGTACAAAAATTTCTCCTCGGCTAATTAACCAGTTATTCAACAATTGTGTTCTCCATACATTAAATGCTTTTGCCTGTACCCATGTTATTCCAACTACAGGATAATTATCATAGGCAGGGTGCCAAAAGTACATGTTAGTCATTGGATCGTTGAATGAATAAGTGAAATCACGAACCCAACATAATGTATCAGGATAAACATTTACAGTTTCGTCAATGATGAAACGCTGTCTATTTTCATGTCCTCTAATAGCATTGTTTTGCCCTAATTTGTTTGGTTGACCCATATCTAAGTCTTGCCCTTGAGGCTCTTTTGTGAATGGGTGTTCAGGAGAACGCAAAGCTCTATGATCCTGGTCTAATTTACGACCTTGATTATCATATCCATCCTGCTTAATATAGATTTTACCTCTTCTAGCTGCTTCAACTAAATCAATCCAATAATATTTGAAATTCAATTTACGAGTGTCTATTTCTTTTCTCTTATAGAAACGTTGTACAGGTGGGTAATACATTTCTGATAATAGCGGAACCAATTCTGGGTCATTATATGAAAAAGATCTATCCCAATTTAAATTGAATTTCTCAATGTTTTCAAAACGATCGCTTGATTCGTAATCAGTCCACTCCATGATTCCTTCATCATAGTATTTATCCTGATAGTTAATGAATCTATCAGCTATCTCATCTTCTTCCACGTTTAGATAGATAGTTCTTCTTGCAATGGAGTCTCTTACCCAATATACAAATTGTCTATATTCATTGTTCGTAATCTCTGTCTGATCCATGTAGAATGCAGAAATAGAAACTGTTTTTGAAATAGTTTGGTGCATAAAAGGTACATCTTGGTCATTTTGTCCCATGGTATATGAACCAGCAGGGATATAAACCATACCTAGTGGAACCTCAGGATAATATGTCCTTCTTCCTAAAACACCTGTTAAATGTCCTGTTCTTGTGCTACAAGAAGCTAACATTAATGTGATAAATACAACAACAAATACTTTTTTCATCATTTTATGTTTTTGCTTCCGTTGTGTTTTTTTCTAAAAAATAAACAACTTCGGAATCATTATAACGTCAAAGTTTCTTAAATGGTTACAAAAAATTAAAAAACAAATTATAAATATCTTGGGTTTCTTGATTTCGTAATCAATAATGGAGGTAATGCATGACAGTACTTCAGCATTATTTCATGCGAACCTTTAGAGATATTAGATATTCTATTCAATGAGATATCATAAGAGTAACCTAGTGTAAATCCATAATAGCTACCGCCTACCATTAAGGCTACAGCATCAAATGTTCTGTATGTCACTCCTAAATATAAGAAGTTATCCCAAATTGCTCTAATGTTGATATCTGAGCTGAATAATTTAATATCTGATCTAGCTAATACGTTAGCTTCTAATCCTAATTCATGAGAGCCAATTCCCATATTGTAACGATATCCCCCCATTAAATATAAGTGGCGAGCTGTGCTAAAGTTTAGGTTTTTCATTTCCATAGCAGGGATGTGTGTTGTTGATAATCCTACATACCATCCTTTTAATGAAGCATAATAGACTCCAAAGTTAGCGTCAAAGCTTATTGCAGAACTCTTGTTAGGTAAAGAAGCGTCATTCGGATTTTGATCTGGTGTAATCCATGTAGGGTCAATACTGTAATTTACTAATCCTAATGCAGCACCGATTCCTAATTTCCCATTACCAAGTGGTAAGTGAAAAGCATAGTTTAAAGTGAAATTATTTTGTTTTGTAAAACCGATTTCATCATAATAATATGATAAACCTAGTGCACTTGGAAAATACCTTGCTAAGTCGGCTTCAACATTAACTAATGTGGAGTTTGGCGCTCCTACAAATTTATCCCATTGATCTCTATAAATTAAAGTACCGCAAATCTGATGGTTTAAATCAACACCTGTTGCACCAGGGTTGATACTCGTTTTATCAAAAATAAAATGAGTCAACAACTTATCTTGCTGACTAAAAGCATATGAAATGCTTATAGCGAATAGTAGAGTGAGTAATTTAATTTTCATGTAACTATTTGTTTTTCACGGTTTTAATATGAGATAAACAGTATATCTCTAATTTTTTGAGGACTAAAGTAGTTAAAAAAATATAAATATGCATAATATTCTATTTTTTTTCTAAAATTATTTGAATTTATAATTTATGGTTTAATCTGCTATAATGGAAATGTTATGTAAATTTCTGATATGTTTTCCACCATAAATCTGGAATTTCTCCTTTCATTGTATTCTGATACGTTTGATAACTGCAAGGAATGAGCTGATGTCTTAAAAATTTAGAAGGGTTTGTACCTGGATAAGGGACTTCCATCCACCATCTGGCACTCTTTTCACTTTTATAAAAGATTATCTCTTCATCTAACTCTTCTAAAAATACTTTGAATTTTATGTAGTTCTTTTTGGAGCCAATTGGAAAATCACCTTTACGAAAAGAATAGCCTTCATTAAAGTACCATATTATCTGTGCGACAAGCTCATCAGTTGTTTGATTGTTGTTGCTATAGTAGTTGAAGATACCTATGCTTGATAGTTTGTCGCTAATGCCAGCATATCTGGCTAAACGACATATTTGATCGGCGAAAATTCCGTTTGGGGATGTGTAAAAAGGGTTTTGAATATCACTTGCCCTTATGGATTTTAAGTCTATACTCAGAACATCTGTGTTCCTTAAATAGGGCTCTGCAATTTCTATGTCGTTGTTGACTTCGCCTAAACGGCATATATCAAAATACAACTCATTAAATAAATTTAAAACTGAATTAGGGATATAATGTGTTTGTGCGCCTATGTTTGTATAATTAAATAAGTAACAAGGGCTGTCAGATAGGATGTGAGTGAGCCATCCGTCTTCTTTTAGATTATCTTCTAGATTACCAAGGTCAAGGCGATTATCAATAGTTGTGATGTTAACGAGCTGTTCTAATGAGGGGTATGCGTCATAAATTCCTTTAGTTAAATCTTGTGAGCCTCCAATAATAATTGGAATAACATTATTCTTTATAAGTTCTTCGCATACAGATTGTAGTGCGTGAAAACTATCTTTTATATGAGCGCCAGGTAAAATAGTTCCTAAATCATATAAGGCATGCTTCCAATTGTTTCCAATATAAAGGTTGTATAATTTTTCTCGGAAAAGATGTGTGTCATTTTTGTTTGGGTATGGAATGGCATTTCTATATTCAGGTATGTCTAAGATGGCTATACTGTTTTTCTGTATTTTAGGAAAGTCACCATTCTGAAATTTTTGAATATAATTTCCTAAAGACTCTTCTGAGTATATATTATTGGATGTAACTTCTTGAAAATAAATAGAAATATCTTTCATGTTAAATCATTTCTGCGAAGGTATGCAGAGGAGAAACATGATTTATTAGATTGTCATAAAATAATTCAAGTTCAGTTGTTAATAACGCGTATTATCTCTTTTTCTTTTTTGAAGCGTAACTTTGATTTTGGGAGATTTCAACACATTCTTCGTAGGTCAAGGCATCCACGTCGGCTCCTTTTGGGAGTTTGAAATTATTTTTTCCAATTTTCAGGTATGGTCCCCAACGTCCATCTAGCAATTGCATGGTTGGGTCTTCTGTAAATGTTTTGAGTACACTTTTTTCGTCTGCAATCCTTTTTTGTTGAATAATTTCGATAGCACGCTCAAGATTTATCTGCATTGGATCATCTTCTTTCAACGAGAAGAATTTGCTATTATGCTGAAGATAAGGACCAAATCGACCAATATTGGCTTTGATAACTTTCTCTTCAAATTCACCAACCTCTCTCGGTAATTTGAATAGACTTAAGGCATCTTCTAGTGTGATTGTTTCAATTGATTGATTAGGAAGGAGGCTAGCAAATTTGGGCGTTTTTTCTCCTTCTGACTCTCCTATTTGAACCATGGGGCCATATCTTCCAATCCTTACTATTACTTTTTCGCCAGAAGTTGGGTCAGTTCCAAGTTGTCGTTCTCCAGAGGCTCTTTCAGAGTGCTCTAAAGTTTCTTCTACATTGGAATGGAAAGGATTATAGAATTTACGTATCATTTGAGTCCATTCTAACATTCCATTGGCTATTTCGTCAAACTCTTGTTCAACTTCTGCAGTAAAATGATAGTCTAGAATATCACCAAAGTGCTCCACTAAGAAATCAGTCACTACACTTCCGATATCTGTTGGAGATAATTTATTTTTTTCTCTTCCAGTAATTTCAGTATGATCTTCTTTCTTTATGGATTGATTGGATAATGTATAAACGGCATAGTGACGTTCATTTCCTTCACGTTCTTTTTTCTCAACATATCCACGTTGCTGTATGGTTGAGATGGTAGGAGCATAGGTTGAAGGTCTGCCTATGCCTAGTTCTTCAAGCTTCTTTACTAAAGATGCTTCTACGTAGCGAGGCGGAGCCATTGTAAAACGCTCTCTAGCAATAATAGCATGAGTCGTCAGGTTATCTCCTGATTTCATTGCAGGAAGAATACCTTCATCCTCTTCATCTTCCTCCTCTAGGTTAGTAACCATATAAACTTTTAGGAATCCATCAAAATTGATTACTTCACCTTTAGCTACAAAATGCTCTTTTACACTATTAGAACTGATTTTGACAGTTGTTTTTTCAAGTTTAGCTGGACTCATTTGTGAAGCTATAGCACGCTTCCATATCAATTCATATAAGCGATTCTCGTCATTTCCTTTATTAATGGACGAAACATTAAAATCTGTTGGTCGAATTGCTTCGTGTGCTTCTTGAGCGCCAGAACTTTTTGTTTCATATTTCTTAGGATGACTGTATTCACTTCCATAATTTTTTATAATAGCTTCTTTTGCGCTATTAATAGCAAATTCAGATAAGTTCACGCTGTCAGTTCTCATGTAAGAGATGAGTCCAGATTCGTATAGGCTTTGTGCAACACTCATAGTTCGAGATACACTGAATCCTAGTTTTAAGCTAGCTTCTTGTTGCAATGTAGAAGTAGTAAAAGGAGCGCTTGGGTTCTTTGTACTAGGCTTTTTGGTAACATCTTCTACTGTAAAAGAAGCTCCTTTACATTGCTCCAAAAACTTCTCTGTTTCAGAATTTGTATTTAAATTTCGTGATAAAACAGCGTGGAAGTTGTCTTTATTTATTTGGAAGTTGCCAATTACTCTAAAATAATTTTCAGTTTTGAAATTTAATATTTCACGTTCCCTTTCAACAATAAGGCGTACAGCCACAGATTGAACACGTCCTGCAGACAAGCTAGGTTTTACTTTCTTCCATAAAACGGGTGAAAGTTCAAAGCCAACTAATCGATCTAAAACTCTTCTAGCTTGTTGTGCATTTACAAGTTTTTGATTGATTTCACGTGGTTCTTGTATGGCTCTTGTTACGGCAGTTTTGGTAATCTCATTAAAAGTAATTCTTTTTGTGTCTTTGTTTTTTAGTCCCAAGGTTTCGTATAAATGCCAAGAAATAGCCTCTCCTTCACGGTCCTCATCAGTTGCAAGCCATACAGTTTCAGCTTCCTTTACTTGTTTTTTTAATTCTGAAACGATATTTTTTTTGTCGGAACTAATTTCATATTTTGGCTTAAAATCATCTTCTATATCTATAGAAACACCTTTCTTAGCTAAATCACGCACATGCCCATAGCTAGACATTACATGAAAATCTTTTCCTAAGTATCCTTCAATGGTTTTTGCTTTAGCAGGTGATTCGACGATAACTAAATTTTTTGCCATATTTTTTCTTTATGTTAATTTCTAAACTCTCTGAAATGGGATGCAAATTAAAGGCAAAAAAAAGCAAATCGCAAATTTTTGAAATTCCATCATTTCTGAAAATTAGTTTAGACTTGGAAGCGACAAAGATATATTTTTTTCTAAAAATGAAAATTTTCAAAGATTAATAAGAAAATTTAACACTGACATTTTGACACGTTCTAAAGAAACTGTATCTTTGCCATTCGGTTTTTTAATTTAAGAAAAAAAGATGGGCATCAAAATAAAAAATCATGATGAAGCTAGACAGGGGGAGGCTCTTGTCTTAGAAGGAGTGAAAGGAGATAAGAAATTATATTTAGAGAGTTATGGGTGTGCTATGAATTTTGCTGACAGTGAAGTAGTAGCATCAGTATTAGCAGGTGTTGGATTTTCTACAACTGAAAATGCAGAAGAGGCCGATGTTGTATTTATCAATACATGTGCAATTAGAGATAATGCTGAACAGCGTGTAAGAAATAGATTAGCGCAATTTAACGTAATTAAAAAGCATAAACCAGGCTTGGTGATTGGTATTCTTGGTTGCATGGCTGAACGAATTAAAGCAATCTTATTGGAGGAAGAAAAGCTAGTTGATATCGTTGCTGGACCTGATTCATATAGGAGTTTGCCTCAGTTAATCGCAGAAGTTGAGGGAGGACAAAAAGCTGTAAACGTGTTACTTTCTAGAGATGAAACGTATGCAGATATCAATCCAGTGAGATTAGATAAAAATGGTGTTACTGCCTTTGTGAGTATTACTAGGGGATGTGATAACATGTGTTCTTTTTGTGTAGTTCCCTTTACCAGAGGGCGGGAAAGGAGTAGAGACCCACAGACCATCGTTAATGAATGTCAAGATTTATTTGACAATGGCTACCGTGAAGTTACGCTTTTGGGGCAAAATGTAAATTCCTATAGATGGAATATGAATAGCAAAGGGGAGATAAAAGAAGCGCACCTTCCAACGGTTAATTTTGCTGAATTATTAGAAATGGTTGCTAAAGTAAATCCATTGTTACGAGTGAGATTTTCTACACCACATCCAAAGGATATGACAGATGATGTATTGTATATAATAGCCAAATATGAAAATATTTGTAATTACATACATTTTCCCGTACAATCTGGAAGTAGCTCGATGCTTGAAAGGATGAATCGAAGATATTCGAGAGAATGGTATTTAGAAAGAGTGAATAAAATAAGGGAGATAATACCGAATTGTGGTTTGTCAACGGATATTATAGCTGGTTTTTGTGACGAAACGGAGGAGGAGCATCAGGAAACAATCTCTTTAATGAATGAGGTTATTTTTGATTCTTCTTATATGTACAAATATTCTGAAAGACCAAAAACATTGGCAGAACGTAAGTTTGAAGACAATATTCCTGACGAGGTAAAGCAAAAACGTTTGGAAGAGATTATTGAACTACAGAATGTACATAGTTTACAAGTAAAACAAGCACTTATAGGGAATGTTGAAAGAGTACTTGTAGAATCTATTTCTAAACGAAATGAAAATCAATTAATGGGAAGAACAGATAGAAATCATAAAGTAATTTTTGATGCTGAGGGAGTAAACGTAGGGGATTATGTAATGGTTCAATTAACAGATTGTAGTCAAGCTACATTTCAAGGGATATTGATAAAATAAATTATTGAGAATGGATATTCAGCAAGTAAAGCAACGTTTTGGGATAATAGGGAATTCTATGGGTCTAAATAGGGCCTTAGAAGTGGCTATACAAGTTGCGCCTACTGATATTTCAGTTTTAGTAACTGGAGAGTCTGGAACGGGAAAAGAAATTATTCCACAAGTTATTCATCAGTTAAGTAAGCGAAAGCATGGGAATTATATTGCAGTAAATTGCGGTGCAATTCCTGAAGGAACCATAGATTCAGAATTATTTGGTCATGAAAAGGGAGCTTTTACTGGAGCAAGTGGCAGTAGAAAGGGCTACTTTGAAGAGGCAGATGGAGGAACAATCTTCCTAGATGAAGTTGCAGAATTACCACATCAAACACAAGTGCGTTTGTTGAGGGTGTTAGAAACAGGCGAATTTATAAGAGTAGGTTCTTCTAAAGTCATCAAAACGAATGTACGTGTTGTAGCCGCTACAAATGAAAACATGGCTAGAGCTATTCAAAGTGGAAAATTTAGAGAAGATCTTTTATACCGTTTGAGCACAGTTCCAATTAAATTGCCAGCTTTAAAAGAAAGAAAGGGGGATATTCATTTATTGTTTAGAAAATTTGCATCTGACTTTGCAGAAAAATATAGAATGCCCGCCATTAAATTGACAGATGAAGCTGTTGAAATGCTAGAAAAATACCCATGGCCTGGAAATATTCGACAGTTAAAAAATGTAGTAGAACAAATTTCCATCATTGAAAAAGAGAGAGAGATTACGGAAGATAAACTGAACACATATTTACCATTGGATATAGCTGCTAATTTTCCAACAGTTCTAAAAGATAGACAAGAAGGAAATGATTCATTTTCTGATAGAGAACTTATTTATAAGTTTTTATTTGATATGAAGCGTGATATGAATGAGCTGAAAAAATTAATCGTCGAAATACTTAATGGAAATAAAGATGTGCACCTAACAGGTGTGCAAAAAGATATTTTAGGTAGTGTTTATTCAGATATCACAGGAGAACATCCAAATGTGTTGAGCCTCGCTTCAATTCCTACAGCCTCTTCAGGGAGAGATTTTGTAAAGAATGATGAGGTCACTATACTTGATGATGATTATCATGCGGATATAGAAGTGGAGGAATCGTTGTCGATTGGGGAGAAGGAAAAAGAGCTTATTCAAAAAGCATTAGAGCGCCATAGAGGGAGAAGAAAAGATGCTGCTAAAGAATTAGGAATTTCTGAACGCACTTTATATAGAAAGATTAAAGAATACGATTTAAAATAAATCAATTGATACGTAGGATATTATATATATTAGTATTGTTTTTGTTATCATCTTGTTGGCCAACAAGTGTTTCTTTTAGAGATGGGAGTGTGCCTCCTGAATGGAAGAGTTTTATGATAAATACCTTGGAAGGAAAGGCTCCTAATGCTCCTATTAGTTATGCGTCTCAACTAACAGAGGAATTAAAAGATGGAGTTCAGAATAGATTAGGATTAAGATTAGTAGTTAATGAATCAGAAAAGCCTCAGATAATTATTAATGGATCAATAGATAATTATTCGGTAACACCTCTTTCTCTCCAGGATAATACTTCAAGTGTTAAAAATAGATTGACAATACGAGCGAGTTTTGAAATTGCTATATCAGAACCTAAAGAAGATGTTATGAAGTTGACAAGTTCTCGATTTGCAGATTTTGATGCTTCACAAGATGTTGGCTCTGTGCAAGCACAATTATTAGAAGAAATTGATGAACAAATTGTGCAAGATGTTTTAAATAAGTTACTTTCGAATTGGTAAATGTTGAATTACACAGAAATATCATCTAAGATTAGGAATACTTCTTCAATGTCCCTATTGGATATTGAGACATTAGAGCAATTGAATAAGCGATTTCCATACACTCCAGTATTTTCTATGCTTATTTTGAAAGGATTATCTATGCATAATACAATTCGATTTGAAGAAGAGTTAGAAAAATATGCCTATAAGATTCCAGATAGATCACAACTCTACCATTTAATCCATGCTACTGAGAAAACAAAAAATAGCCAAATAACTGCGTTTATTTCTGATGCTGAGGGTGTTGATGAAGTTACTCCAGTTGAAGAACAGTTGGAAACAGTACATACACAGGAAGAGACTGTAGAGGAAGTACAGATTGAAATCTCTCAAGAGGATAGAGTAGAAGAAGATGAGGCAGCTCTGCCTATTCAAGAAGTTGTTAATGATGACATACCACTTGAAAAGGAAGATATAGATATACAGAAGGAAACCCAAAGAAAAGAAGAACGAGAAAGATTAAAACGATTGAGTCCGTTGGAAAGAGAAATTCTTGCAAGTGCTGTCAGCGCTTCTATTTCTTCTGAAATTGAAGAAGAATCAGTATCGTTTGAAACTATCAAATTTTCAGATTTAAGGGCTTTAGATGAAGAAAAGAAGGAAAGAACGGAAGCTGTTGATGAAGACATTATTTCTAATGAAGAAAGCCATACTGATTCATCCCTTCGAACATTTACAGATTGGTTGAATGTAAAAGAATTTATTCAAACAAAGGATATTTCAACCGAAACAAATGAAATTGAGCTTAAGAATAAGCAAAAAGAAGAAAAAAATAAAGAAAATTTATATGGAGAAAACTCAAAATCAAGTTTTCATTCCATCGAGCAGAAAATATCTGAAAGCATTGATGAATCAAGGCTTCCAGTAAGCGAAACTTTAGCTAAAGTTTATGTTTTACAAGGTAATTATCCAAAAGCAATCGATGCTTATGAAAAATTAATTTTGAAAAATCCAGAAAAAAAGATTTTCTTTGCAAATCAAATTGAAGAATTGAAAAATAAATTAAAATAAAATGGGTACTTTTTTAACAATCATTATTACAATAGCATGTGTGCTTTTAATCTTATTAGTATTAGTTCAAAATCCGAAAGGAGGAGGGCTTTCTACAGACTTTGGAGCGCCGCACCAATTGGGAGGAGTAAAGCAAACAAATGAATTTATTGAGCGTGCTACTTGGAGCTTAGCAGGATTAATTGCTGCACTTAGTATTGTAATGACTTTGATGTATCATACACCAAACGTAGCACCTGAAGATCAAAATAGTCAAAATACCGAACAAACTCAAGATGGTGGACAAGGAAATCAAGATAGTGGACAAGGAAATCAAGATAGCCAAGGAGAGGAATAAGAAAATATTAAAATAATATATGATGTCAGTATGTCAGCCATACTGACATTTTTTTTTATATAATTAAATCTATCCCTGACAAAAGAACTTGTTTTACATGTTTTTTGTACTTGGCATAAAATTCGCCAATAGGGGAATACAAATTTATAAATCATAAAATTTAGATAACATGTCACAATTAAAACCATTAAATGACCGGGTGCTAATTGAGCCAATGGCAGCAGAAGAAAAAACTGCAAGTGGAATAATTATTCCAGATACAGCAAAAGATAAACCAGTAAGAGGAACAGTAGTAGCTGTTGGGAAAGGCAAGAAAGATGAGCCTATGACAGTGAAGGAAGGAGATATTGTTTTGTATGGTGAATATTCTGGAACGGAAATCAAGATTGATGGAAAAGCATTCTTAATAATGAGGGAGGCTGACATCTATGGAGTTTTTAAATAATTAATTCAAACGATTTAGCTAAAAAAAAAATAAAATGGCAAAAGAGATATATTTTGATGAAACAGCAAGAAAGAAATTGCAAAGCGGAGTAGATGCTTTAGCAGATGCTGTAAAAGTAACCTTAGGTCCCAAAGGAAGACACGTAGTGTTAGGTAAGAAATTTGGAGCTCCTCATGTCACAAAAGATGGGGTTTCTGTAGCAAAGGAGATTGAACTAAAAGATCCAGCGGAAAATTTAGGTGCACAAATGGTTAAGGAAGTAGCTTCTAAAACTGCTGATATTGCAGGAGATGGTACTACTACAGCAACTGTATTAGCACAAGCTATTATTAAAGAAGGAATTAGAAATGTGGTAGCAGGAGCTAATCCGATGGACATTAAAAGAGGGATAGATAAAGCTGTTGCTGAAGTTGTAAAAGGATTAAGAAAACTTTCAAAAGAAGTTGGATCTGATAATGAGAAGATTAAGCAAATCGCCTCTATTTCGGCTAACAATGATGATACAATTGGTTCGTTAATAGCTGAAGCAATGAAAGTTGTTGGAAATGATGGCGTAATTACGGTAGAAGAGGCAAAGGGAATTGATACAGAAGTTAAAACTGTAGAAGGAATGCAATTCGACAGAGGATATTTATCACCTTATTTTGTCACAAATACTGAAAAAATGATTGTAGAGATGGATAATCCATATATACTAATCTGTGACACAAAGATTTCTAACATGAAAGAATTGTTACCGGTTCTTGAACCTGTAGCACAATCAGGAAAATCTCTATTGATTATTGCAGAAGATATAGATGGAGAAGCCCTTACAACTTTGGTAGTAAATCGTATCAGAGGTTCTTTAAAAATAGCAGCGGTAAAAGCACCTGGATTTGGGGACAGAAGAAAGGCTATGTTGGAAGATATTGCGATTCTAACTGGTGGACAAGTGATTTCAAGTGAAAAAGGATTGTCATTAGAAACGGCAACTATTCAAATGTGTGGTGTAGCTGAAAAAATTGAAATAGATAAAGACAATACTACCATTGTTAATGGTTCTGGTGATAAAAAAGCAATTAAGGAAAGAGTTGCTCAAATTAAAGCTCAGATTGAAGTTTCTACTTCCGATTATGACAAAGAAAAAATGCAAGAACGTTTGGCAAAATTAGCTGGTGGTGTTGCAGTATTGTATGTTGGAGCTGCTTCTGAAGTTGAAATGAAAGAAAAGAAAGATAGAGTTGAGGATGCATTGGCTGCAACACGTGCTGCTGTCGAAGAAGGAGTTATTCCAGGTGGTGGAGTTGCATTTATCAGAACTTTAGATGGACTTTTAAAAGTGAAAGGAGATAATGAAGATGAAAATACAGGTATTGATATTGTAAAAAGAGCAATTGAAGAACCTCTTCGTCAAATCGTAAAGAATGCTGGAGTAGAGGGAGCTGTTATTGTACAAAAAGTGAAAGAAGGTAAAAATGACTTTGGATATAATGCTCGTACAGATAAATTTGAAAATTTATTAAAGGCAGGAGTATTGGATCCTACTAAAGTAGCCCGAATAGCGATTGAGAATGCAGCTTCAATTGCTTCTATGTTGTTGACTACTGAGTGTGTTGTAGTTGATGCAGAGGAAGAGAATCCTATGCCAGGTATGGGAGGAGGAATGCCAGGAGGAATGCCAGGAATGATGTAAGATATGAGTTGTATCTCCTTAATAGGTATTACAAGCTTTAGATCAATATAAGCATAAAAAAAGAGATGGATATCCATCTCTTTTTTTAGTTTTTATCTTTTTGAAGTTTGATTAGAAATCGTCATCATCCATATCATCTTCGTCGTAATCATCATCTGGAATATCATCCATATCATCTTCAGTGTCATCTACATCCTCCATTTCATCGTCTTCTTCAGCTATATTTCCTTCATACTCTTCTCTCACTTCTTCTTTTAAGAAACCATCATCATCGTAATCATCATCGTCTTCGATAATTTCTTGTGCTTGAGTAACGGTCATCTTAATTAAGTAATAGAAATCATTTGTCTCGAAGGGCAATGCACTAACTGTGTTTCCGTCTTTATTGACAAATTTGATGAGGTGACCTTCAAATCCTTCAGGATAATGAAGCTTTATCATCTGTTTCACTTCTTTATCCAATTTGATATAATCTTTAACTACTCTTGGTTTATTATTCATGATTTTAATACTTCTACTTTATTTTGTGCTTCAAAAATATGAATTCTTCTATTACTTCAAAAAAAAATAAAACTTTATTCAAAAAAAATATATTATTTCCCCCATTATATTTTTATAAAAAGGGACACAATAGGTGTTATTGTATAAAACATCTTACATTATTAGGCACTTTTAGAGGGTGAAACTGAATATTTCTTATTTCATATCCAACAATCCATTAGAATATTTATTTTTGCATTATCATTTTGCTCATGGAAAACGTGAAACAATATAAATCAATTGGCATTATAGGCGGAGGTAGCTGGGCAACGGCTATTGTTAAGATATTGACTGAAAATGTAAATCAACTGAATTGGTTTATTAGAGATGAAAATGCCATTGAATATATCAAAAAATATGGTAAAAATCTAAAATATCTTCAATCGGTAGATTTAAAAGTAGATAAGCTTAAATTGAGTAATGATTTAGTTGAGGTAATTAAGAATTCTGAGATTATTATTATTGCAACACCGTCTGCTTTTTTAGTGTCGTTATTTGAAGATTTCCCTATTGAATTATTTAAGAATAAAATTGTTTTTTCAGCTGTTAAAGGAATTATACCTGAATATCATTCGATCCCTGCACGATTTATCCACAAGACTTTTAATATTCCGTATGATAATATAGGAATAATATGTGGTCCATGTCACGCAGAAGAAGTTGCACTGGAACGATTATCTTATTTAACTATTGCTTGTCAAGATGAAGAGATAGCAGATGAAGTGTCAGAATATTTTACTACGCGTTATATTAAAACTACGGTAAGTGATGATCTTTTGGGGACGGAATTTTCTGCAATTTTAAAAAATATCTATGCTGTTGCCTCTGGTATTTGTTCCGGTTTAGGTTATGGTGATAATTTCCAAGCTGTTTTAATTTCTAATGCTATTCAAGAAATTGAAAATTTTATTGATGAGGTGAATCCACTGCATAGAGATGTAAAATCAAGTGCTTATTTAGGAGATTTACTAGTTACTTGTTATTCTCGTTTTTCTCGTAATAGAACATTCGGGTATATGATTGGGAAAGGGTATTCTGTAAAAACTGCTCAAATGGAAATGGAGATGGTAGCAGAAGGTTATTATGCATTGAAATCTATCATGGAAATTAATAAGAAGTTTAATGTAGAATTGCCAATTATTGAGGCTGTAAATAATATTATTTACGAGAAGATATCCCCAGTAATTGAGATAAAAATTCTAACTGAAAAATTAAGTTAGTTTCGCCTTTAATTCAGTTTGTTTTGATATTCTAAATGGAAACGTGGTACTTCTACCTTAAACTGTTTTGTTTGCTCTCCTTTATCGTTTACTGTTACAAAATTATAGTAACCTTCCATATAGCCTAATTCTGAAGATAAATCACAACCAGAGGTGTACACATGGGATTCGCCCGGCTCTAAAACGGGTTGCTCTCCTATAATCCCTTTCCCTTCAACAATACGGGTAGGAGCCAAGGAGTCCACTATTCTCCAATAGCGAGAGAGTAACTGTACACGGGAAGTACTTAGATTCTCAATTTTAACACTGTAATTGAAAAAGTATAATTGTTTATTCAATTGCGTTAAATCCGGTCTGAAAGTTGTGCTAACAGTTATTTTGATTCCTTTTGTAATGGCAACACTCATAAAATGTATTCATTTGATTTCTGTAAATATATAATAATTATTTTAAGTTAACAAATAGGTAATGTTTTTCTTTATTGCCTGAACAAATCGTGTAATTCCGCCAGTTCATTAATTAAAATCAATTTTATAATTGCATAAATAAGTTATATTAATCTTTATTCTAATTTAACTTAAGCTTTGATTTCCTTTCTTGTCTTGAGTTATGGTGAATTTAGTTTTTTTTTGAAGAAAAAGATAAGTTTGTATTATTTACTTATCTAGAATCATTCTAAATTAAAAAATAAAAAAAAATATTTCCCTTTTGTTGGATAAAAGTTTAACAAAGTTATAATTTTGCCTAGACTTTAAAAGTTTATAGAGACATGCCAAATACGGTAAAACTAAAGAAAGGCCTTGATATTAAGTTGCTTGGAGAAGCAGATCAGGTCATCATCGAGGCGAAAAAGCCTACTGTAGTTGCGATAAAGCCTACAGATTTTCATGGATTAAATCCAAAAGTAGTTATTAAAGAGGGGGAAGAGGTTAAGCGCGGACAAGTGTTTATGTATGACAAAAACAATGAATCCGTTAAATTTGCATCTCCTGTTAATGGAACTTTAACTGAAATTGTGAGAGGAGAAAAAAGAAAGATTCTTGCAATCAAAATTAATGTTCTAGACAAGGATGACTGTGAGCAAGTTAATGTTGGAGATTTAGCATCAATGTCAAGAGAACAGGTGAAGCAAGTCTTGTTAGACGGAGGAATGTGGCCTTTTTTAAAGCAACGTCCTTTGGATAAGATAGCGAATCCTGAGGTAACTCCTAAAGCAATTTTTATTTCATCTTTCGACTCTGCTCCATTGGCACCGGATTATGATTTTATTATGCATGATCAGGGAGCTTTTTTTCAAAAAGGGATAGATGCAATAGCTAAACTAACAGATGGTAAGGTTCATTTAACTCTAAACGGAGATCAAACAGCTGATGCGACTTTCACAAATGCTAAGAATGTTCAGATTAATACAATTTTTGGAAAGCACCCTGCTGGAAATGTTGGAACTCAAATTCATCACTTTGATCCAATTAACAAAGGAGAATTTGTATTTACTATCAATCCTATAGATGTTGTTATTATTGGTAAATTCTTTACAGATGGTAAATTTGATTCTTCAAGAATTGTTGCTCTAACAGGTTCGGAAGCAAAAAATAGAAAATATTATAAAACAATTATAGGAGCTCAAGTTTCTTCTATTATTGATGGAAATATGGAAGAAGGGAATGTGAGAGTGATTAGTGGAAATGCACTAACTGGAGATAATGTTGGGAAAGATGGTTTCTTAGGATACTATTCTTCTCAAATAACTTTATTACCAGAAGGAAATCATTTGAAATTCTTCTTAACTAAGGGTTGGCTGGGATTAGGATTTGACAAATATTCTAGTCACCGTTTATTCCCAACTTGGATTACTCCAAATTCTAAAAAACGTTTGGATACAAATCTAAATGGTGAGGAAAGAGGTTTTGTGGTAACTGGAGAAATGGAAAAAGTATTTCCTTTTGATATTTTACCTATGTATCTTATTAAAGCAATCATAGTGAATGATATTGAGAAGATGGAACAACTTGGTATTTATGAAGTAGCGCCTGAAGATTTTGCGCTTTGTGAATATGTATGTACTTCCAAAATTGAAATTCAGGATATCGTTCGAAAAGGATTGGATGTGATCGAAGAAGAATGTATGTAAAACTTAAATTGTAAGAAATTGAAAGCATTAGAAAATTTTGTAGAAAACTTAGAGCCTAAATTTGTAAAAGGCGGTAAGTGGGAAAAGATGCATCCATTATATGAGACGCTTGCTACGTTTTTATTTACACCAAAGCATACAACTCAAAAAGGAGCGCATATCCGTGATGGAGTGGATTTAAAGAGAACAATGTTTACTGTGATTATAGCTTTAATTCCGGCTCTATTATTTGGTATTTATAATACAGGTCATTGGCATTATTCTATTATGGCAGATTTTGACCCTGCTACGTATGGTGCTTATGCCGATTATATGGCAGGTTTTGGAGATAAAGTTCTTTATGGACTTGGTAAAGTTTTACCTCTTATTATAGTGTCTTATGCTGTAGGTCTTGGAGTTGAATTTATTTTTGGATTCATGAGAGGACATAGTTTGCATGAAGGATTCTTAGTGACAGGGATGTTAATCCCATTAATTATGCCTGCTGATATTCCACTTTGGATGGTAGCTGTTGGAACTGCTTTTGCCGTTTTAATGGGAAAAGAAGTTTTTGGAGGAACAGGTATGAATGTGGTAAATATTGCATTACTAACTAGAGCATTCCTATTCTTTGCGTATCCCACTAAAATGTCAGGAGATATTGTATGGAAATCCGGAACGGCTGATTTATTGGCAAAAAATGGAGGGATGATGCCTGATGGTGTTTCTGGTGCAACAGCATTGGGCGACTTGGCAACGTTTACTGGAGATTCTCCGACTGTTGCCGGACAAATATTGTCAGCTGACATGAGTCATGCTGAACTACTTTCTCATTTTGAAAAAGCGTACGATCCAATTGAGGCTGTTATTGGTATGATGCCTGGCTCTATTGGGGAAACCTCTTTTATTGCAATAATGATGGGGGCTGCTATCTTGTTATTTACAGGAGTTGCTTCTTGGAGAATTATTCTATCCTTTTTTGCAGGTGGTTTTATCTTTGGTTTATTAATGAATGGGTTGGGTCATAATGCATATCAAGAATTGCCAGCATATTATCATTTGATAATAGGAGGTTTTGCATTTGGAGCTGTATTCATGGCTACAGATCCTGTAACCGCAGCACAAACCAATGTAGGGAAATTATGGTACGGATTCTTGGGAGGTATGTTCGTGATTTTACTGCGCGTATTAAATCCAGCATATCCAGAAGGAGTTATGTTAGCTATCTTATTAATGAACGTAACAGCACCTATTATTGACCATGTTGTGGTTCAAAGAAATATAGCAAGACGTACAAAACGATTAAAAACAGCATAATCATGAAATTCAATAAAGATAAAAACGGGTTTACATTTGCATTCTCAATTATAATGGTTGTTATTGTTGGGGTAGCTCTTTCAGCTTTATCATTAGGGTTAACTCCTCAAAAGCAAGCAAATGTAGAAGCTAAGAAGAAGATTAATATTCTTTCTGCTATGGGGATAGATGCAAACCGTAGTAATGTGGCAAAAATTTATGACGAACATATCAAAAATAGTTATGTTGTTAACTCTAGTGGGGATTTAGTGGAAAATCTTCCTGCTGAAAAACAGGCGTTTAATCTGGATGTTCTAAAACAGATGCGTGATAAGACGATAAGTGTAGAAGATAGATTGTATCCTGTTTTTGAGGCAGTAAATGAAGAAGGTGAAAATGTATATGTTTTACCAATGGCTGGTAAGGGTCTTTGGGGACCAATTTGGGGATTCATTTCCATTTCAGATGATAGAGAAACAATCTCTGGTGTATCTTTTGACCACCAAGGAGAGACTCCTGGATTAGGAGCAGAAATCGCTCAACATTTCTTCCAAAAACAGTGGGTTGGAGAAAAAATATCTACTGAAGGAAGTCCTATTTATATCAATGTTGTAAAAGACGGATCTGGTAAAGAACCAGAAAGAGTGGATGGGATTACTGGAGGAACTGTTACTTCGAAAGGGGTAGAAAGAATGGTAAATGAAACTATGAATGTTTATATTAAGTATTTTAACAAAATTAAATAAAGGGTTATGAGTACTACAGAAGAAGTTGCAAAAAAGAGAGAACCTAAGGAACCTCTTTTTTCTAAAAAGAATAAAAAATTAGTTACTGAGCCTCTTGGAGATAATAACCCAGTTACAGTTCAGATTCTTGGTATTTGTTCTGCATTAGCAATTACTGTACAAATTGAACAAGCATTCTGGATGTCTGTATCAGTATTATTTGTGTTAATAGCAGGAAACGTAGTGATCTCAGCTTTACGTAATTTAATACCTTCTAGAATTCGTATCATCGCACAATTAGTTATTGCTGCGACGTTAGTAATTATTGTTGATGAGGTATTGAAAGCTTATGTTCCAGATGTTTCTGAAAAACTATCTGTTTTCGTAGGACTAATTATTACAAACTGTATCTTGATGGGACGTTTTGAAGCTTTTGCGATGGCAAATAAACCATGGCCTTCCGCTTTAGACGCAGTTGGTAACGGTTTAGGATATGCTTGGGTATTAATGGTGGTTTCTTTTGTAAGAGAATTATTGGGTTCTGGTAAACTTTGGGGCGCTAATATTTTTGGAAGCAATCTACCAGGAGAAGAAAGTGGTTTATATGCTATGGGGTATATGAATAATAATATGATGATTCTTCCTCCAATGGCCTTAATAGTAATTGGTATTATTATTTGGGTTCAGAGATATAGAAATAGAGCATTGATTGAAGAATAATAGTTTACTTTAAAATTGAATTTATGGAAAGTACATTAGATATATTTGTTAAAGCCATCTTTACTGAGAATATGATATTTGCATATTTCTTAGGGATGTGCTCCTATTTGGCGGTTTCCAAAACAGTAAAGACTGCTGTTGGATTAGGAGCTGCTGTTATCTTCGTAATGGCTGTTACGATTCCGGCTAACTACGTGTTAGAAAATTACATTTTGAAAGAGGGCGCTCTCGTTTGGTTAAATCCTGAATATGGAGTGAATGGTTCTCAAACTATTGATTTAAGTTTCCTTTCTTTCATTATGTTTATTGCAGTAGTTGCTGCTATTGTTCAGCTAGTAGAAATGATTGTTGAAAAATTCCTTCCAACCTTATATGGTGCATTAGGTATCTTTCTACCATTGATTGCTGTTAACTGTGCAATTCTAGGAGGTGCTTTATTTATGCAAGATCGTCAGTATTCTACATTATTAGATGCTACTTCTTTCGGTATTGGTTCTGGAGTTGGATGGTTTATTGCTATTGTCCTTCTAGCAGCTATTCGTGAAAAAATTAAGTACTCAAAAACACCAGCACCTCTAAGAGGAATTGGTATTACCTTTATTGTTACTGGTTTGATGGGAATTGGATTTATGAGTTTTACAGGAATTGAATATGGCAAGAAGAAACCAGCTGCAAAGGCTGCTGATAAAGCAAAGATTGAAGTGAAAAGTGATATTCAGACTTCTCAATTAATTATTAATAAAAAAGACTAGATCAAATGGGATTTGCAATTATTGTTACCGTTATAGTTTTCTTACTAGCTATGCTAGTTTTAGTTTCTATGCTTCTTTATGTAAAGGCTAAAGTGGCGCCTGAAGGTAAAATGAAAATTACAATTAATGATGATAAAGTATTAGAGGTAGATGGTGGAGATTCTTTATTAACTACTCTTGCTAATCAAAAGGTGTTCTTGGCTTCTGCTTGTGGAGGGCAAGGTACTTGTGGAGAGTGTAAATGTGTTGTTCTTGAAGGTGGTGGATCTATCCTTCCTACTGAAGAGCCACACTTTTCTCGTAAGGAAATTGCTGGTAATTTACGACTAAGCTGTCAAGTAAAGGTAAAACAAGATATGAAAATTGTCGTGCCTGAAGCTGTGATGGGTGTAAAAGAGTGGGAAGCAAAAGTAGTTTCTAATTATAATGTGGCTTCATTCATTAAAGAATTTGTGGTAGAGATTCCTGAAGATATGAATTATCGTGCGGGAGGATATATACAGATTCGTGTTCCTGCTTGTACAATTGATTTTAAAACTATGGATATTACAGCTCACCCACAAGAACATCCGGGTGAACCTGATAAATTTCATGAAGAATGGGATAAATTCAAATTATGGCCGCTTCAAATGGTGAATACTGAAGATGCTATCCGTGCTTATTCTATGGCTTCTTATCCTGCTGAAGGAAGAAGAATAATGTTGAATGTACGTATCGCTACACCACCATTTGATAGAAAAACAAATGATTGGATGAAAGTTAATCCAGGTATTGCTTCTTCATATATCTTTAATTTGAAACCAGGTGATCCTGCAATTGTTTCAGGACCTTATGGAGAATTCTTTATTAAAGAAGATTCTGATGCCGAAATGTTATACATTGGAGGTGGTGCTGGGATGGCTCCAATGCGCTCTCACTTATATCATTTATTTAAAACATTAAAGTCAGGACGTAAAGTTACTTTCTGGTATGGAGGACGTTCTAGAAGAGAACTATTCTATATTGACCATTTTAGAGAATTGGAGAAAGAATTTCCAAACTTTAAATATTTCATTGTTCTTTCAGAACCTAGACCTGAAGATAATTGGACAACAAAAACAGATGTGAATGATCCAAACGGGGATGGATTCCTTGGTTTTGTTCACCAAGCAGTTATCGATCAATATTTATCGAAGCACGAAGCTCCTGAGGATATTGAATTTTATTTCTGTGGCCCTCCAATGATGAATAATGCCGTTGTTAAAATGTGCGACGATTGGGGAGTTCCTAAAGAAAATGTTTCATTCGATGATTTCGGAGGATAGCATAAATCTTATTAAATAATTAAATGGTCAACAACTCTGTTGACCATTTTTTTTATTCCTTTTAAATAATTCTTTAAATTGGTTAATTTTGTTGGAATTTAATGTCGTAATTTTAGATAAAACAAGTGATTCTTAAGCATTTCAAACATATCAAAATTGTATTTCTTTTACTTATTTTATTAAGCGCTTGTAGTATTCAAAAGGGCTTTGAAAGCCTTGATATTTACAACTATTTTGATGCGAAGAAGCAATTTGAGAAATCAATTAAAAGAGATAAGTCACCTGCTGCATATGGATTGAGCGTAATTTATTTTAGGAAAGATAACCCTTTCCATAATTTAGATTCCGCCTATCATTATAGCCTTCTGTCTGTTGAAGCATATAAAGATGTAACTCAAAAAAAACAATTGACGTGGAGTGAAAAACTGAACTTCAATTTAGATACGGCTAAAGTTCATCGAGAAAAGATTAGTGATTTAGCTTTCTCTAAAAAGATAAATGAGAATACAGTAGATGGATTTCAACTATTTATGAGTCAATACCCATGGTCTCAACATATTTCAAAAGCCATTATTAAAAGAGATTCTTTAGCATTTGAATTGCTTAAATTAGACCCTACAAGTACACATGCATCTATTTATTTAGAGAAGTTCCCTCAAAGTTTGTGGTATCAAGATGCGTTGAATATTTTATATCAAGCACAATATGCTGAAACTATTGAATCTAATCAAATTGATAGCTATATTACTTTTGTACAAACTTACCCAGACAATCCTTTTCTAACTGAAGCTGAATATCAGATTTACCATTTATCAACTAAAGAAAATACCATATCGGATTATGTTTCATTTATTAAGAAGTTCCCACATAATCCATATATAAATACTGCATGGACTAATCTGTATCGTAAATCAACATCAGATTATACAAAAGAGGCAATTATTAATTTCCAAAATCTATATCCTGATTTTCCATTTCCTGAGTTAATTGAAAGAGACCTTGTTTTAGTAGATCAAAATCTGTATCTGTTTATGAGAAATAATAAATATGGATTTATGGATGAAAATGGAAAGGAAATAATTCATCCCATTTATGAATATGCAGGGAATTTTAATAATGGGTTGGCAGTTGTATCTAAAAATGAAAAGGCTGGGTATATCAACAAAAATGGTGATTTAATTATAGATTATCAATTTGAGGATGCCGAAGATTTTAATGATGGTAGAGCGGTTGTGACAGTTAACGATAAGCTAGGATTTATTGATGTTTCTGGAAATTATATATTAGAACCTAAATTCCTTGACTTAGGATCCTTTTCTGAGGGAATTGCTTATGCAAAAGATGATTTGGGATATCGTTATTATCAATATGATGGTTCTCTTCTTACTATGGAGTATTTTGATGAAGCATTCTCTTTTGAAAAAGGAATGGCTAAGGTGAAAAAGAAAGAATTAAATGGGTATATAGGAAGAGATGGGCAATTTATTATTTCTTCTTCCTTCGGTAAATTAACCCGTTTTTCTGATTCTTTGTTTACTATTGAATATAGAGATAGTATGAATCTTCTTACTATTAAAGGAAAGGAAGTTTTTAAAGAAAGCTATGACTATATTGGAGCGATATCTTCTAATCGGGCAATTATAGAAAAAGATGGAAATTATGGATATGTGGATAGAAATGGTAAAATTGTAATTCCTATTAAGTATGTGACTTTCCCTAATTACATACAATTTTCCCAATTTAAAAATGGATATGCTCCTTTTCGTAAAGGATATAATTATTCTATGATAGATAGTTTGGGTAAAACTTTATTGCCGGCATTATTTACAGGAATTGGAGGTTTTGGTGAATTGATTCCTGTAAGTAAAGGAAATGGATGGGGATACGTTAACAAAAATGCCCAATTAAAAATAAATTACCAGTTCGACTATGCCGAAGCTTTTGAAAATGGTATAGCGATTGTTGAGAAAAATGGTAATATGGGATTAATCAATTTGAAGGGAGATTATATACTACCCCTTGAATTTCAATCTGTGAAACGGTTTACAAATGAGTTGCTGATTGTGCATGATAATCAAGATTTATGGGGAATATATTCGCTCAAAGGTGAGCTTGTTATTCCTGTGGAGTATGATAGAATCATTCAACTTTCTGAACATAAATTACAACTTATAAAAGGAAACGACGTATTATATTATATCATACCTAAAAATCAATTCATTCGGTATAATGAATAAGGCTGATAAAATAGTGCTATTCTTGGATCGCCATAAATATGGTATCTTAATTACGCTATTCTTACATATTGGATTGTTTATCTATCTACAAGTTACTACATATAAAGAAGGAGTTTTGTATGAACCTTGGAATTTTAGAGAAATGAATGCGGAAGCCCCAGATAATATTGAAATCACTGCTGAGCAAATTCAAACGGAAGCTGAACAGAATATATACCAAGAAAAGGAAGTTACCTCTTTTGTAAAAAATGAAAATGATTCTCGAAATAGAAGCAATGACGCTATGCAGTCATACACATCTTACAGTAACTATAAGAATGTAGAGAAGATGGAAGATGATTATGAGAAAAGTATAAAAGATAGGATAGCAAAAGAGAAGGAGGCAAAGGAACAAAATAAACAAAATTCAGCTACTTCAGATGTAGAAAATAAAAAAGAGGATAAAGGAGTAGATAAAGATAAGTTTAATTTTGGTCAAAACTCCAGTTCTGAGGCTGTTAGTGGGGAAACAATGGTTTCTTATTCTTTGAAAGATAGATATCCTTTAAATCATAATGACTGGTATATTAGAAATCCTGGATATACATGTGGCAATGTAAATGGTACTGTAAAAGTTGCAATTATTGTTGATAAAGGAGGGAAAGTGATATCTGCCACTTATATGGAAGTAGGGAGTCAGAATGCTTCAGAATGTATGCGTCAGAAAGCAGTGGAGTATGCCCTGAAGTCACGTTTCAATTATTCTGGACAGGCTTCGGATAAACAAGAAGGCATTATCACCTATAGATTTGTATTTAGAAACTAAGTAAAATTGTCAAAAATAAAATTAGAAATAGAGAAAGAATCGATGTTGATGGCCTATTTATTTGCCTTCTTCATTCCATTCTATCCTAATATATTGGGTGTATTGGTTTTGATGCTTTGGGTAGAACAATGGATTCGAAGAACCCCAATTAAGAAAGTTTATGTTTATAGTCAGTTGTCTTGGAAGAATCCAAATATTTGGCTATTGCTATTTTATGTGATGCATTTGGTTGGCATGATATACACACAGAATATGTCGTTTGCTATCAAAGATATTGGGATGAAAGCTAGTTTTGCTATCCTTCCTATTTTCTTTTTACTTTATCCCATTAGAATTAAATGGAACGTATTTATAAATGCTTTTATAGTTGGAACTTTCCTGTCTATCATAGTGAATTTCTCACATTCTATTTATTTGTATTCAGAATGGAAAGAATTTAATGCTTTTACGGGAACCCATATATCTACTTTCATGCATCGAGGATATTGGTCTGTCTATTTAATGTTGGCATACTACTTTGTATTGCAAAAGATGATTAGCTCTGGAGATAGAAAAACAACTTTTTGGGGTATCCTAGGAGCAGTAGTTATATTGGTGATGAATGTTTTTACAGAATCTAAAATTGGTATGTTACTGTTTATCACAATTAGTGTTTGGATGGGCATACAACTATTCCTTATGATGAAAAATAAACTAATATTAGGAGGAATTATTAGTGTCTTTGTAGTTGGAATATTTGTGATTTCGTTATTTCTTCCAACCACCTTTGAACGAATTACTAAAGCATTTAATGAATCATCTACCTCCATAGAACAAGTAAATAAAGAAAATCCTTCTAGCACTGAATCGCGTATGATGGTGTGGGATTCTTCTATAGAATTGATTAAAGAGAACCCTGTATTTGGTGTAGGAACAGGAGATATCAAAGATGTTTTAATAGAGCGAAATTATGAAAAAGGATATGTGGCAGTAGCAGAGCAAAAATTAAATTGTCATAATCAGTTTTTCAATACACAATTAGCTTTAGGTATGTTTGGAACGCTTTTTCTTTTGATGTCATTTGTAACAAATCTTTTTAAAAAATCATCGGACACCTATTATAGTTGGCGAGTGATGATATGTGTTTTATTATTTCTAGCAATACTTCCTGAATCCATGCTGGAAACTCAAGCAGGAATTATTCCTTTTGCCTTCTTATTAGGTATTTTGAGTCTGATTAGAGAGGAACCTTTAGTCGAGCACAGCAATATTAAATAAGGCATCTCCTTTATTTACGAGAGGCATTTCATTTACGTTGAAAATAAGCGCCTTACTAGGAGATTTGACTAAACGTTCTGATTTACCGTAAGGATCTGAAATTTTAGCTAGTACATCTCCTTTCTTTACTCTCTTTCCATTCTCTATCATTACATATAACATTCCTGAAATACCAGCTCTAATCCATTTTGAATCTTTGACAATGAAACTTTTCTTATCGGTATCCTTTAAATCAAATTTTCGAATACCTAAATGAGTCATCACTCGTTTCGCACCAAGAATTCCTGATTCAACAATATAATCATCAATGCTATGGGATTTCCCTCCTTCAAAAAGGATATAGCCTTTTCCTAGTTTAGTGCATGCACTACGTATAGATTTGGAAATTAAAGAAGAATTTACCATGAGAGGTGCGTTGAAAACTTTACAAAGCTCTACAGATAGTGGATGATTAAAGTCACAACGAGTTTGAGGGTAATTGTATCTTTGAGCTCCGCCTGTATGGAAATCAATAATCACATCTGCCAAAGGGGCAATCTTTTTCATAAAAATATAGGCGAATTGACTAGCAAGTGAACCATTTTTTGAGCCTGGAAAAACTCTATTTAAGTCTTTTTTGTCAGGAAATTCACGTGACATATTAAGGAAACCAAATATATTGAATACTGGGACACATATCACAGTTCCATATTGTGGTTTATTCCAGCCTTTCTTTATGATGCGTCGGATAGTTTCTACACCATTAATTTCGTCTCCATGCACTCCAGCTAGCAATAGAAGTGTTGGTCCTTTTCGAAGAGCATGACTTACAATTACTGGTATTTGAATAGGAGTGTTCGTGTGTAACTTAGCAATCTCTAGGCTAAGTCGTTCTGTTTTTCCAGGTTGTATGATGTTTCCAAGTAAGGAAAAAGGCTGTTGTTCGGTCATTTCTTTACTTTTCGTTCAATATATTTGACAATTTCACCAGCAATATCAACCTGAGTTGCTCCTTCAATACCTTCCAATCCAGGGGATGAATTCACTTCTAGAATTAAAGGGCCTCGATTAGATTGCAGCATGTCCACTCCAGCAATACCTAAATTTAAGGCTTTGGCGGCACGTATGGCAGTTGATTCTTCTTCTGGAGATAATTCAATTATTGTGGAAGTTCCTCCACGGTGTAAATTCGAACGAAACTCTCCTTCCTTACCTTGTCGCTTCATAGCTCCAACTACTTTCCCATCTACTACAAATGCTCGTAAATCTGCCCCTTTAGATTCTTTGATGAATTCTTGAACAATTACACGCGCTTTCAGTCCATTTAAGGCTTCTAATACCGATGTTGCTCCTTTTTTAGAGTCTGCTAGAATAACTCCTAATCCTTGAGTTCCTTCTAGTAACTTAATAACTGTGGGTACACCGCCGACAGCATCTATAATACCTTCTACATTTTTAGAATAGTTGGTGAAAACAGTTTTAGGTAATCCAATTCCTGATTTGGATAATAATTGAAGAGAACGCAATTTGTCACGCGAGTCAGACAAACCATTTGCATTTACAGCGGTAAAAACACCCATCATCTCAAATTGCCGAACTACAGCAGTCCCATAAAAAGTAACTGAAGCGCCAATACGAGGTATAACCGCATCAAAATCTTCTATATAGTGATCTATATAATGAATACGAGGCAATTCTTTTTCAATCACAATATCACATTTTAAGTGGTCAATAACTTCCACTTGATGTCCACGAGTGTGACAAGCCTCTACTAATCTGCGTGTTGAATATAAATTAGTATCTCGACTTAAAATTCCAATTTTCATTCGGATAATTTCTTTTTGAGTTTATATGATAAGTTTGTTTGAGATGTATTAATCAGGAATCCTTTATTTAATAATTTTCTTCCTAATAAGATGGGGAAGCGCATTAGTTTTCTGCTAGTGAGAGTAAATTCAGTATTAAAATTTTGACCAAATAACGTAATATTTCCCTTAACCACAAATCTTTCTTGTAAAATCCCATTGGAGCTACGCACTTTTTTTATTTGATAGTCTTGGAAATGAATTATCTCTCCTGAGTATCCTTTAGTTTTCTTTTCAAGAAAAATAACTTTTAACCCTTCTTCAGTTTTTTCTACTTTGGAGCAGTGTATTGTAGATGTATAAGCGCCAGAATCTATTTTCACTTTAACATTTTGAAGGTTAAAAGAAGGAAAATCGGCTATGTCATTTTTACCAATAATATGCCTTTCTTTTTTTATAGCCATTTTCTGATTTTAAAGAAAATAATCATACCAATGGTTATGATAACCATGGTGATCCATGTGAATAAATACCCGTAATGATAGGAAAGCTCAGGCATATTATGAAAATTCATTCCATATACTCCAACAATAAAAGTAAGGGGTATGAAAATAGTCGATACGATGGTCAGCAATTTCATAATATTATTCATTCGATTTGCTGTATTGCTATTGTATATATCCAATAAGCTATTTGCATTTTCCCTAAATGAATTCAGCATATCTAATATTTGAACAATATTTTCGCTCATATCTTTTGTGAATAATCGAGTTTCTTCATTCACTAAATTTGATTCTAATTTTGAAAATTGATTAGCCGCATCTAATATTGGAAAAATAGTTTGTCTTGTCTGGAAGATTTGTCTTCTCAAAGCAACTAGTTCAACAAAGAAATCCTGAGGATTCATTTCTTCAATACTGTTCTCTAGTTTATCGATTGTTGTATCAAAGAGTTCCACCGTCTTGAAATAATTATCTATGATAACATCCATCAAAGCGTATGCAAGATAGTCTGTTTTTCTAGTGCGAATATATCCTACAGAATCAAAAAGACGAGTCCGTACTTTTGTGAATATATCTGTTTTCCTTTCTTGAAAAGAGATTAGCACATTTTCTAAGAAGAGAATGGATATTTGTTCCTCGCCAATTTCATTCGGAAGAATTTGGATGTTTTTTAAAATAATATGAATATAGTGATTATAAAAATCGAGTTTGGGGCGTTGTTGTACGCTGACAATATCTTCGCCAGAAAGCTTGTGAAGTTTGAAATGAGAAACAATTTCTTCAATAAGATTTATGTTGTGTAAACCTTCAATATTTAACCAGTAGAATTTTTCGGATTGAGTTATTTTGGAAGTTGCTTCATCCACCGAAGTACAAGTATATTCTGCGATATCCGTTTCATTATATTCAATAAGTTGAATGGAAGTGTTTTCAGTTTTCTGATCCCCAGTAAAAAAGAGAATACCTGGAGGCATACCAAGTTTTTGATTATGTTTGGTGAATGTGGAATGTTTTTTTTTCTTGGGGTGTTTTTTCATACTGTCACTTAATTAGTGTGCAAGATATAAATTAGAAACATAAAAATAAAATGAAGATTCTATATTGCATAATATTCCTTAAAAAATTATACTTTTAACAACTGATTTAGGTATTTTATCGTCTTTGCTATTGAATATATGTATAAAATAATTTATTTATTATTAATTGCACTTACGTGTTCTGTTGCATTCTCTCAACGAGGAAAGGATGGGGATTATATATTAACAGGTAATGTTATTGTAAATACATATACTAACTTAACGGCAACAGTAAGTGCAGGATCTTCTTCTATCCAAGTTGCTAATGCCGCTATGACAGGCGCTAACTTTTCAGGTAGTTTGCAAACAGGAGATTTAATCTTGATTTATCAGGTACAAGGCGGTTTAGTTGATGTAAATACATTACCTTATGAGTGGGGATGGGGAACTTATACTTTTCAAGATTCATGGTTTAGCAATGGAAATGTGAATCAATTCACAGAATATGGTGATGTATATAATTATCAGAATGCAGGAGTTTTTGAGTATGCAGAAGTAAAATCTGTTACAGCAAACACAATCACTGTTATTTGCCCTTTAAAACATAGTTTTTATGTTGTAGATAATTCTAAAACACAAGTAATCCGTGTTCCAAGATATAAGAATCTAACTGTTCCGCTAAATGATACAATTAAAGCTAAAAATTGGGATGGAGTATCAGGAGGAGTTATTGCTATTGAGGTTGAAAAAGACTTAAATTTAGCAGGGGCAATTAGCGCTACTAAAAGTGGATTTCGTGGTGGAAATTCAACAGGAAATGGAAATATAGCAAGCTCTGCAGGTTCTGTCACAGACTATGGGAATAGAGGATTTTTAGGATCAACAGATCAATATGAAGGAGCAGAAAAAGGAGAAAGTATTTATGGAAATAAAGCGGATTATGATATAATATATTCCCGTTATTGTTATGGCTCTATCGCAAATGGTGGAGGAGGTGCAAATTACCACAATGCTGGAGGAGGTGGAGGTTCCAATGTAGGGATTGGAACTTTTTATGGATATGGGGTGCCTGATAGAGGTGCTGGAAATGTCTATGATGCTGCGTGGAACTTAGAAGATGTGAATATGAAGACAACTCCGTCATCAGGAGGAGGTCGAGGAGGGTATGCTCACGCTGAAGAAAATAAAAACCCACTAACCGTAGGCCCTCATAATAGTCAATGGGGTGTTGATTTCCGAAGAATTACAGGAGGAGTCGGAGGGCATCCTTTAACCTATGATGTAGAGAGAGCTTTTATAGGTGGAGGAGGAGGTGGTGGCCATCAAAACAATAACTATGGCGGAAAAGGTGGGGCTGGTGGAGGTGCCGTCTTTTTAAGTGCATATGGGAATATACTTGGAAATGGAACTATTGTTACGAATGGACAAAATGGAGGGAATTCAGAAGGGCCAACTCCTGGTTTTTCATCAAAGACTGGTGATGATGGTGCCGGTGGAGCCGGTGGCGCAGGAGCTATTGTGATAAATAATACAAAACCAATTCCTGCATCGATTAAATTAATTGCAAAAGGAGGAAAAGGAGGTATTCAAAATATTCAATTTGGAGGAAGCCCAACTGTTAAAAAACAAGCAGATGGACCTGGTGGTGGAGGCGCCGGAGGAATGATCTCATATACTATGGGAACTCCTACTGAAGATGTGTCAGGAGGTAAGTCAGGAACGACTAACTCACCCTATATGAATAATTTTCCACAGAATGGAGCTACAGACGGTGCTTCGGGACTAAAAACTTTACCTATACAGTCTATAGATTTTGTTGTGGCTGATGATACTATCTGTAGTGGGAACACTACAACACTCGTTGTAACTTTAGGGGGAAATATTTCATATAACCTGAGCAACCTTCAATGGTTTAATAGTTTGACAGATGTTTCACCTTTTGCTACAGGTAACTCTTATACAACTCCCGCTTTGACTGTAAATACAACTTATTACATAGGTGATTGTAGTGTACTTCCTATTCGAATTCCTGTTAGAGTGGTTGTTAGTCCTCCCATTGTTATTGCAGGACTGCCACCAACTATTTCCAATGAAACATGCGCAGGCAGTGATGGTTCTATCACAGGTATTACCGTGAGTGGTGGAACAGCTCCATATACGTATAGTTGGAACGGAACAACTACACCGGGTATTGATTTGACAGGAGCAACTGCAAACACATATACCCTAACAGTAACCGATGCCAATAGTTGTACAGCAACAGCAGGCCCTTTCACGATAGGATCAAGTTCAGGTATTACAATAAACTCTGCTGGAGTAACTATTTCCAATGAAACATGCGCCGGCAGTGATGGTTCTATCACAGGTATTACCGTGAGTGGTGGAACAGCTCCATATACATATAATTGGAACGGAACAACTACACCAGGTATTGATTTGACAGGAGCAACTGCAAACACATATACCCTAACAGTAACCGATGCCAATAGTTGTACAGCAACAGCAGGCCCTTTCACGATAGGATCAAGTTCAGGTATCACTATAAACTCTGCTGGAGTAACTATTTCCAATGAAACATGCGCCGGCAGTGATGGTTCTATCACAGGTATTACCGTGAGTGGTGGAACAGCTCCATATACGTATAATTGGAACGGAACAACTACACCGGGTATTGATTTGACAGGAGCAACTGCAAACACATATACCCTAACAGTAACCGATGCCAATAGTTGTACAGCAACAGCAGGCCCTTTCACGATAGGGTCAAGTTCAGGTATTACAATAAACTCTGCAGGAGTAACTATTTCCAATGAAACATGCGCCGGCAGTGATGGTTCTATCACAGGTATTACCGTGAGTGGTGGAACAGCTCCATATACGTATAGTTGGAACGGAACAACTACACCGGGTATTGATTTGACAGGAGCAACTGCAAACACATATACCCTAACAGTAACCGATGCCAATAGTTGTACAGCAACAGCAGGCCCTTTCACAGTAGGGTCAAGTTCAGGTATTACAATAAACTCTGCAGGAGTAACTATTTCCAATGAAACATGCGCCGGCAGTGATGGTTCTATCACAGGTATTACCGTGAGTGGTGGAACAGCTCCATATACGTATAATTGGAACGGAACAACTACACCGGGTATTGATTTGACAGGAGCAACCGCAAACACATATACCCTAACAGTAACCGATGCCAATAGTTGTACAGCAACAGCAGGCCCTTTCACGATAGGATCAAGTTCAGGTATCACTATAAACTCTGCTGGAGTAACTATTTCCAATGAAACATGCGCCGGCAGTGATGGTTCTATCACAGGTATTACCGTGAGTGGTGGAACAGCTCCATATACGTATAATTGGAACGGAACAACTACACCGGGTATTGATTTGACAGGAGCAACTGCAAACACATATACCCTAACAGTAACCGATGCCAATAGTTGTACAGCAACAGCAGGCCCTTTCACGATAGGATCAAGTTCAGGTATCACTATAAACTCTGCTGGAGTAACTATTTCCAATGAAACATGCGCCGGCAGTGATGGTTCTATCACAGGTATTACCGTGAGTGGTGGAACAGCTCCATATACGTATAATTGGAACGGAACAACTACACCGGGTATTGATTTGACAGGAGCAACTGCAAACACATATACCCTAACAGTAACCGATGCCAATAGTTGTACAGCAACAGCAGGCCCTTTCACGATAGGGTCAAGTTCAGGTATTACAATAAACTCTGCAGGAGTAACTATTTCCAATGAAACATGCGCCGGCAGTGATGGTTCTATCACAGGTATTACCGTGAGTGGTGGAACAGCTCCATATACGTATAGTTGGAACGGAACAACTACACCGGGTATTGATTTGACAGGAGCAACTGCAAACACATATACCCTAACAGTAACCGATGCCAATAGTTGTACAGCAACAGCAGGCCCTTTCACAGTAGGGTCAAGTTCAGGTATTACAATAAACTCTGCAGGAGTAACTATTTCCAATGAAACATGCGCCGGCAGTGATGGTTCTATCACAGGTATTACCGTGAGTGGTGGAACAGCTCCATATACGTATAGTTGGAACGGAACAACTACACCGGGTATTGATTTGACAGGAGCAACTGCAAACACATATACCCTAACAGTAACCGATGCCAATAGTTGTACAGCAACAGCAGGCCCTTTCACGATAGGGTCAAGTTCAGGTATTACAATAAACTCTGCAGGAGTAACTATTTCCAATGAAACATGCGCCGGCAGTGATGGTTCTATCACAGGTATTACCGTGAGTGGTGGAACAGCTCCATATACGTATAGTTGGAACGGAACAACTACACCGGGTATTGATTTGACAGGAGCGACCGCAAACACATATACCCTAACAGTAACCGATGCCAATAGTTGTACAGCAACAGCAGGCCCTTTCACGATAACTAGTGCACCAGGTATAACTCTAAATTTGACAGATATTATTGTGAGTGATGAAACTTGTATGGGGGATGACGGAATGATTAAAGGTATTATCATAAATGGAGGAACAGCTCCATTTACCTATTCTTGGAATGGGAATACAAGTTCAGATGTTAATTTGACGGGAGCTAATGCTGGAACATATACGTTAACAGTAACCGATGCCAATAGTTGTACTGCAACAGCTGGTCCTTTCACTATTAATGGTGTTGTGAGTTCTGATGTTGAAATTATTACAGGTAACCAAGTTATAACTGAAGGTGAGTCTTCAGATTTGGAAGCTACTGTAACACCAGTTGGTTCAACTATTAGTTGGAGTCCAATTGAATTTGTGAGTTGCGATACCTGTTTACTAACAACAGCGACACCTGCTACATCAGGATGGTATGTAGTGACTGCTATTTCGCCTGATGGTTGTATAGACAAAGATTCTGTTTATATTAAAGTAGAAGATATTTGTGGAACTGTTCAAGTTCCTGATATTTTTACGCCAAACGGGGATGGCTTGAATGATTATTTATGTGTTCTTGGTAAATGTATTTCATCTCTTCAGTTTCAAGTATTTGACAGATGGGGAGAAAAAGTATTTGAAAGTACGGATGTAAATTTCTGTTGGGATGGAACTTACAAAGGAGAAAAATTGAATGCAGGTGTGTTTGTATATAAGTTAAAAGGAGTGAGAACTGATGGCACACCAATTTTAAAATCGGGAAATGTTAATTTAATACGGTAATTAGCAACGTTTTCTTTCTTATCTTCGTCTTTTATATAAGAATACTTAACTAACAATGAAAATATATGTCCAATCAAAGGGAAATATTAGCAACAGACAATGATATTTTTGAAAGCTTATATAAAGACTTCTTAAATGCTAATCAAGGTCGTGTGGTGATGTCACATTTTGGTTCATTTTCCCAAGATTTTGTATATAGTTTAACAGAAGGACTAGAACAACTTATGTTGAATAATGGTACGCCTAAGAATATCATAAAGCGTATCTTTTCTATTATGATAGAAGAACTACAGAATGTTCGAGTTCATGGAGAAAAGAATGAACAAGGAAAGCAGATTGGACATGTTATGATAAAAGAGTATAATGGGATATATTCGATTTCTATAGGCAATCTGATAAAAGTAGAGAATCAAAAGCAATTAGCGGATTATATTCAATATTTGAATAGTCTGAATGAATCCGAAATAAAAAATGTGTATTTGGAGATTCTTGAAAATGGCTACATAAAAAATCATGAAGGAGCAGGTTTGGGTTTTGTTACCATTAAAATGAAATCCAAATGCAATGTTCAAACTCAATTTATAGAATACAGTAAAACGCTATCCTATTTTGAAATGAGACTCAGTATTATGGATTAATTCCTAGTATCATTTTACGCAGTAAATTTACAGCATATAGCGTTGTCACCTCAATGTTTCTCTCTCTATTTCCATTTAATTGAAATTTCTTTGTACTAATTCCATTTGGATGTGCTACAGCTACCCAGACAGTTCCAACTGGTTTTTCTATACTACCACCGTCAGGGCCAGCAATTCCTGTGACAGCAATGGTGTAATCGCAGCCGAGTTGTTTCTTTCCACCTAATGCCATTTCCTTTGCAACTTCTTCAGAAACAGCTCCAAATTCATTTAAGGAAGCAAGAGATACATGAGCTAGATTCATTTTCATTTTGTTTGAATAGGTTACAAGACCACCTACAAGATAATCAGAAGCACCAGGAATTTCAACAAAAGAATTAGCTATTCTGCCCCCTGTACAACTTTCGATAGTGCCTATAGTTTGATTCCTCTTTCGTAATAAATTTCCTACTGTTTCGAAGATGCTTTCCTCACAATCACTATATAAGTATTCGGGGATGAGTTTTTTTATGTCATCTATATAAGCTTTTATCTTTATTTTGTCTTTTTCTCCGTTATATGATGTGATTCTCAATTTTACAAGACCTGGGGAAGGAAGATAAGCTAGTTTAAGCTTATCTTGATACAAACGATTTTCCCAATCTTTGATTTTTTCTGCCAAGAATGATTCACCAATGCCTATAGTCATAATGGTTTCATGATATATTTCTGTAGTTAACCCCATAGAACTGAGTTTAGGAATTACTTGGTTTGCTAACAAACCTTCCAATTCATAAGGCACACCAGGTAGAGAAATTACAATTTTTTCCTCTTTAGTAAACCACATTCCTGGTGCTGTTCCTAATTTATTTTCAAGTACGGTAGCTTTTTTTGGTAGCATAGCTTGATGAATGTTTGATGACAACATCTCTTTGCCTTTTTTTGTAAAGAAACTTTCTACATGTTTAAGTACCTCCTTATTTAGTTCTAGTTCCGTTTTGAAATAAGCAGTTAGAGTTTCTTTGGTAATATCGTCTTTTGTAGGACCTAAACCACCCGAAATAATAACTAAATCAAATTCATGCATAAATAAATCGAGAGCATTAACTATAGCTTGCTTATCATCTTGGATAGTTGTGCTTTGTATGACTTTGATACCAATATTAGTGAGTGCTTTTCCAATACGAGCGATATTTGAATTTATAGTTTGTCCAATAAGTAACTCGTCTCCAATTGTTATAATTCCTGCTTTCATAAAAAGAGTTTGTTTTACTAAAAAAATAAAATTATTCGTAAGTTTGGAGAAAATCAAATAAAATGAAAAAACTTATTTACTTATTTATCGCAGGAGGTTTACTTTTTAGTGTTCAATCTTGTGATGTTTTAGAGGAAGCCGCAGGTGCATTAGGAACGAATTCTAGCTCAGGAACAAGTTCTAGCTCATTGACAAATCAAGAAGTTATCTCTGGACTTAAAGAAGCATTGAATGTAGGAATCAAGAATGCAGTGGATGTTACATCAATTACCGATGGTTTCTTTAAGAATAGTGAAATCAAAATACCTTTTCCAGAAAGTGCAAATGCAGTAAAGGAAAAAGCGATTGAATGGGGAATGAGTGGTCAAGTTGATAAAATCGTATTAACTTTAAATAGAGCTGCAGAAGATGCAGCTAAAGAAGCTACCCCAATCTTCTTAAATGCAATTAAGAATATGACTATTCAAGATGGATTTGCCATTTTAAATGGAGGAGACGGAGCTGCAACTAATTTCTTACGTAAGAATACGACGGATGCTTTAGTTACTGCATTCTCTCCAAAAGTTCAGAATTCGATTGAGAAAGTTAAATTAACTGAATATTGGGAGCCCGTTGCTACTAAATACAATCAAGCAATGATGCTTACAGGCGGTAAGAAAGTAGAGGTGGATCTAAATAAATATGTGACAGAAAAAGCTATTAATGGACTTTTTAATATGGTTGAAAAGGAAGAAAATAAAATCCGTAAAGACCCTGTTGCACGAGTTACTGAGATTTTACAAAAAGTGTTTGGTTCAATAGGAAAGTAATATGTCAAGTCTGTTAGCATCCGAATTAGTATTGACACCCCAAGGTGCAGTTTATCATTTAGGGATTAAGCCGGAAGATTTAGCTCATAAGGTAATTGTTGTAGGCGATCAGGACAGAGTAGCTTTGGTGGCTAGCTTCTTTGATGAAATAACTCACAAAAGTCAACATCGTGAATTTGCTTGTCAAACCGGAATTTATAAAGGGAAAAGGATAACTGCACTTTCAACTGGGATTGGAACAGATAATATTGATATTGTTGTCAATGAGTTAGATGCATTGGTTAATATTGATTTACAAACCCGTGAGGAAAAAGCTCAGCAAACCTCTTTAGATATTGTTCGAATAGGAACCTGTGGTATTTTGCATGCTGATATTCCAGTAGGTAGTTTTATTCTTTCGACTCATGCTTTAGGTATTGATAATGTAGGACATTTTTATAAAAGGAATCAATCTGAGGAAGTAAAGAAGCTTGAGCAAGAAATTGAAAAAAGAGTTAAATTACCTCAATTTGTGAAGCCATATTTAACGGAAGCATCTCCAGCATTATACACAAGATTGAATTCCAATAAGGTAGAGAGTGGAATTACTGTTACTAGTTCAGGGTTTTATGGTCCACAGGGTAGAAGATTGCGTATTCCTTTGGTAGAAGAAGGAATGCTAGATTCTTTTAGCGATTTTTCTTTTGAAGCTTATCGTATGACTAATTTAGAGATGGAATGTTCGGCGTTGTTTTCTATTTCTTCAGCACTGGGGCATCAAGCAATTGGCATTTGTTTAGGTATTGCAAATCGTAGAAGAAAAGAATTTATATCTGATTACTCTACGGAAATGAATGAATTAGTAAAGTATGTATTGGATAGAATTTAGAAGATATATTATAATCTTTTTTATAGTCCTTCTTGTTGTTGGATGTGATTCTAATACAAAAGTAAAGGAAGCCGATAAAGTAATTGTAACTATCGGAGGAGAAGAATATATCCGTCGAAAAATTGAAAGTAAGCTCCAAATTAGTTCAGTAGAAAAATACGATATACAGTTGTTTAGTGAATACCTAAATGAAGATACACTAAAGGATGTACTAATACTTGTGAACCGTAAAGATTTTGCTTTCCAGCATGCAAAAGCAAATAAATCAGAAGTATTTTTTGAAAAAACAATCTTCACAGCTCCATATAATTATGTTTTTGTATTAATGGGAGGAGATAAAGAATTAATTTCAACCACACCTATTGGATCGAATGTGAATTATCCTTTGAACATTCACTTTTTAAAATTGACTTCTGAAGCAAAAACAGATTTTTATATAGAATATCGAGTTCGAAATAGTTTATATCGAAATTATTATACTTTAAAAAAAGACCAATTATATTTAACTTTCAATTGTCCAGTATTTGATGAAATCGGGCGAAACCACCCAAAAGTATATGAAATAGAGCATGCTAAAAGCAAGGTGCGCATTGCAAAAGATATTGCGTTATACCAAGGAGAATTGGAAGGATACAACCCAAAATCAATTTCAGATACAAACTACTATACTCCTCAAGGAATACTAAGAACCGATAGTTTGGTGGCTTATTTTATCTTTAATGAGAAAATCATGAAATATGTCACCCCGATGAAACCTATAGAGAAAATCAATTAACAATACCCACTTTCAATTTTTATTCCGATAGCTATCGGCACTCAATTTTCAATTCTCCACTAATCCCATAGCTTATGTATAAGAAATATTTTTACATTTGTTATATACTATATAAAGCAGCTATTTTATTAAAAAAGTAAATTTTTATAAGATGAAATTCAAATCAGGCAACCATCTGATAAATGAAACGTTTTAAAATTGTAAAAGGAAAGTGGAAAACGATCAACTCAAGGAAATAATAAAGCAATGTGCGGAGCAGAATAGAACAGCTCAGGAGCGATTGTTTAAGATGTTCTACGGGAAGATGATGGCGGTTTGTATGAGATACACGAAAGATCGAGACCAAGCGCAAGAAGTTGTCCAAGAGAGTTTTATAAAGATCTTTGATAAGCTGAAGGATTTTGATTTCTCAGGTTCATTTGAGGGCTGGATGAGAAGAATCATGGTGAATGCTTCCATTGATGCATTGCGAAGAAGAAATAGACAACCTCTTCTTACAGATGAAGATTACGTTTTTGATAGTCACACCACAGAACAAGAACATGACTTTGGGGATGATTTAATGAAAATGAAAGCAGAAACTGCCATGCAAGCAATTCAGGAATTATCACCTGCCTATCGCACGGTTTTTAGCCTGTATGTAATTGAGAACTATTCCCATAAAGAAATTGCTGAAATTTTGGGGATTAGTGAAGGAACATCAAAATCTAATTTAGCAAAAGCAAAGATGAATTTGCAAAAAGTATTGATAGAAAAATTTAATAAGATAGAAAATGAGCGATAAAATTGAAAAAGCATTTAGAGAAAAACTTCAAAATTTTGAAGTTCCTTATGATGCATCTGCATGGCAGGCGGTCAATGCGCGCCTTGACGCGAATAGCGGAGCTCTTTCTTCAGGAAAATCATTTGGAAAAATGGCAAAATGGATTTCTGCTGCAGTTGTCGTAGGTGCAATTGTTGCCGGAGTTTATTATCTAAGTGGTAATAATAAATCTATTGTTGTTAATGATAAACAAGAAGTAAATAAGAACACAATTATTGAGAATGAAACTTCAGAGATAAAAAATGATAATACGGCAGTAGCCATAGAAGATACTCAGAAGTTAGCTAGTACTGAAAATGATAACCAACAAGTTGATAAAACAAATGTAGAAGTTGAAAAATCAGAATTAAATAACACTTCTAATGCAACTACTTCTAAAAATACGTCATCTTCTATACCAGTGCTCGAAGGGAATGATTCAGATGATAATCACTCAAAGGATAATGGAGGAGCAGGAACACTTATTCCTACTGAATTCGTTGTTGGACAATTCATAGAATCCACTGTGTGTGAAGGAGCAAATGTAACTATACAAAATCCAGAAGTAAAGAATGGAAAGGTTCGTTTCAAAATGGATAATAAATGGATAATGTTGAATCCAACTGAAAGCTATTCATTTGTTGCTACTTCTTCTACAACCATTGAATTTGTTAACAAAAATGGTGAAGTAATCGGTAAAGAGTACTTAAGTGTAATGGAGCGACCAACTGTTAACTTTAATTATAAAGCAAATATTTTTGATGAAGGACTTCCAGTAACTATGTGCACCGCTGATGGAAACTTTGTGTCATATACTTGGACTTTTGACAAAGATGTTATCTCAGGGAATGGAAATGCAAAATACTATTTCTTTGAGAAAGGTGATTATACAGTTAATTTAAAAGTAAAAGACATGAATGGTTGTGAAAATGAAATGAGCAAAAACATTCATATTAAAGACAACTATAATTTGATGGCTGTAGATGCATTTAGACCTAACGATGCAGATTTGAGAAATACGACATTTATGCCATATTCTCTAACCCAACGTGATGTGAAATTCCAAATGATTATCATAGACCCGACTGATAATGGAATCATCTTTACTTCTTCCAATGCTGAGAATGCTTGGGATGGAATGGATCAACGAACAGGTAAGATGACTCCTGCTAACAAAGAATTTATCTGGAAAGTTCAGATTTATAATCCAGTTAGAAATGAAAGACCTGTTTATACAGGAACTATTATCCATGATTAAATATTAGTTTTAGTTAAATACAACAACATAAAAAGCTTTAAGAAGTTAAAACCTTAAAGCTTTTTTTGTTTTTACACTCAAAGAAACATATTCCTAATTGGATTGTTTGTGCTAAATACTATCTTTAAGGTGAAATGTTAATACCTAAAAAAATATATATTCAGGAAGAGAATAAAGGAAAGTTTATAGAAGCTCTTGTTTATCCGCTTTTATTGATATTCGTACTTTGGATTGTGTTCTTTTTAGACCGTATCTTCTATTTAGATTTATATAGATTTGGGGTTAAGCCATATACAATAGAAGGATTGAAAGGAGTTCTGTTTATGCCTTTTATCCATAGCCAAAAGGATTATTCCCATATCATTAATAATTCAATTCCAACATTCATTTTGATGGCTACGTTAATCTATTTTTACAAGGAAGTAGCTTTGAAAGTGATTTTAAGTATTTGGCTAGGAACAGGGTTTATGTTGTGGTATATTGCTGTGAATACAGGATCTTATCATATTGGAATTTCAGGAATTATATATGGATTATTTGGATTTCTTTTTTTAAGTGGGTTTGTAATTCATTATCGCCCATTGCAAGCCATATCACTGTTTGTAGCATTTGTTTATGGATCTATGATCTGGGGAGTTTTACCAACAAAAGAGGCTATATCGTGGGAGGGGCATTTATCTGGACTAATAATTGGATTTTTCTTGGCAATTGTTTTTCGTAAAAAAGGACCGCAACCGCCTAAATATAAATATGAAATAGAAGCAGAACAAGACGAAGGAGAAGAGGATTTAGAAGCGTATTGGAAAGAGCCATCTCATGAATCTATAGATGATGAAATGACAATATCTAAACAAAAAAAAGAGCCGCCTTTTAGATCTTCATCCCCTGAAATTCAAGTTGAATACCATTTTGTGGAAAAAGACAAGAGAAAGGAAAGTTAAAAAACTAAAAAGATTCTTAATTGTATCAAAAGTAGCATAAAAAGCATTTGATTTTTTTTATTTTTGTTAGCGATCAAGGAAAATTTAAAAATTAAAGAATAAATATGAGTGATATAGAAAAAATCGACTGCCTGATTATAGGCTCTGGACCAGCAGGATATACTGCTGCAATATATGCTGCAAGAGCAGAAATGAAGCCTGTATTGTATCAAGGGATGCAACCTGGAGGACAATTAACCACAACGAATGAAGTCGAGAATTTTCCTGGGTATCCTGAAGGGATTAACGGACCAGAGATGATGATACAATTGCAGAAGCAAGCAGAGCGTTTTGAAACCGATATTCGATCAGGATTTATTGAAAGAGTAGATTTTTCTGGACAAGTGCACAAGTGTTGGGATGAAACAGGAAAAGAAATTCATGCCAAAACAGTAATTATATCCACAGGAGCTTCTGCCCAATATTTAGGATTAGAATCGGAGCAAAAATATCTTAAAATGGGAGGAGGAGTTTCTGCTTGTGCAGTATGTGATGGATTTTTCTATAGAAATCAGGAAACAATTATTGTGGGAGCCGGGGATTCTGCATGTGAAGAAGCTCATTATTTATCCAAGATTTGCTCTAAGGTTACAATGCTGGTTCGCCGTGATGAATTCAGAGCCTCTAAAATTATGGCAGAACGAGTAATGAAAACTCCAAATATTGAAATTTTATTTAATACAGAAACACTGGAAGTGTTAGGGGATGAACATGGAGTAACTGGAGCGCGTGTTATTAACAACAAAACGAAAGAAGAGAAAGACATTCCGTGTACTGGTTTCTTTGTTGCTATTGGACACAAACCTAATACGGATATTTTCAAAGATTATATCGAATTAGATGAAACAGGATATATTAAATACGCTCAACCAGGAACCTCAAAAACAAATGTTCCAGGAGTGTTTGTAGCAGGTGATGCAGCTGATAAAAATTATAGACAAGCGATTACGGCTGCTGGAACTGGATGTATGGCAGCATTGGATGCAGAAAGATATCTAGCTGCTCAAGAAGGATAAAATTTAAACAATAATAAGCTTACATTAAGAAGATTTATTATTTTTACAACAAACATTAGAATTATGGCTAAGAATAACGGAACTTATTTTGACAATACCACCATTGCATTAGGTACAATCTATACGGTATTTTTACTTGGGTTTATCGCAGCAATGCTAATTTGGGGATAATCCTCAAACTTATTTTGAAATAGAAAACAGTGGAAAATTTTTCAATGAATGTACTCTCTTATAATACTGAAAGAGGGCAATTGCTTATACCTGAATATGGAAGGAATATTCAGAATATGATTGATTATGCTACCAAAATCAAATCACGTGAAGAGCGAAATAAAGCGGCTAAAGCGATTATTGATGTGATGGGGCAAATTAATCCTCATTTGAGAGACGTGGAGGATTATAATCATAAATTATGGACTCATTTGTATATTATGAGTGATTTCAAAATTGATGTAGATTCTCCTTATGAAATTCCGGCTCCAGAGAAATTAAAAGAAAAACCAAAGCGATTACATTATCCTAAAAATAGTGGAAAATACGGACATTTTGGGTATTATTCTGAGAAGATTATTCAGGAGGTTACTAAGATGGAAGACCCTGAGGAAAAAGCATATTTTACGCAATTGATGGGAGACCTGCTGAAAAAGGATTATTTAACTTTCCATACCAATAATGTGGAAGATGTTGCGATTGTAGCTCACTTAAGAGAACTGTCTGGGGGGAAATTACATTTAGCACCTGAAGCTCTAACGGCTACTAACACTATTTTAAAACAAAGTGGCATCCAAATTTCTAATAATCCTAAACGACTTAAAAGAAAGAAATCTAAAAAACGTAAGAAGTAATTTTTATGGCATCATTTGAAATTTACGGAGGAAAGAAACTTAAAGGAGAAGTTTATCCACAAGGTGCAAAAAACGAGGCATTACAAGTTTTATGCGCTGTTCTTTTAACCCCTGAAAAGGTTACTATTTCAAATATTCCAGATATCATTGATGTCAATAAATTAATTGAACTTTTACAAGCGATTGGAGTAAAAACCGAAAAGATTGAAAAAGGAACGTATAGCTTTGAAGCAAAGGAGGTAAATTTAGAATACCTTAAAACAGAGGATTTTAGAAAAAGAGCAGGAGGTCTAAGAGGTTCAGTTATGATTATTGGCTCTTTGTTATCCCGATTTGGAATGGCATATATGCCAAAACCTGGAGGCGATAAAATTGGTAGAAGAAGATTAGACACCCATTTTGAAGGCTTAATTAAACTAGGCGCTAAATTCAATTTTGATTCGGTAGATCATTTTTATACAGTTGAAGCTAAGAAATTACAAGGTTTATACATACACATGGATGAGCCGTCTGTAACGGGAACAGCTAATATTGTAATGGCAGCCGTTTTAGCTAAAGGTAAAACTACTTTGTACAATGCAGCATGTGAGCCTTACTTACAGCAATTATGCACTATGCTAAATAGTATGGGAGCTAAAATTAAAGGTGCAGGAAGTAATCTGTTGGAAATTGAAGGAGTAACAGCATTGAAAGGATGCTCTCATAGAATTCTTCCAGATATGATTGAAATTGGTAGTTTCATTGGGCTTGCCGCTATGACTCAATCTGAAATCACTATAAAAAATGTAGGGTATAAACATTTGGGGATTATCCCAGATGTATTTAAACGTCTTGGAATAAAGATGGAATTAAAAGGGGATGATATTTATATTCCTGCACAAGAGCATTATGAGATTGACACCTTTATTGATGGCTCTATTTTGACCATTTCAGATGCCCCTTGGCCAGGATTTACTCCAGACCTACTAAGTATTGTATTGGTTGTTGCAACTCAAGCTAAAGGTAGTGTCCTTATCCATCAAAAAATGTTTGAATCGCGGTTGTTCTTCGTAGATAAGCTAATTGATATGGGAGCACAGATTATTTTATGTGACCCGCATAGAGCCACTGTTATTGGGCTAAATAGAGCTAATAAATTGCGTGGAATTCAGATGACTTCTCCTGATATCCGTGCAGGTGTAGCACTTCTTATAGCCGCATTATCTGCCGAAGGGAAGAGTGTTATCCACAATATTGATCAGATTGATAGAGGATATCAGAATATTGATATCAGATTAAAGAATTTAGGAGCAGATATTCGAAGAGTTTAACCAATTTCTTTGGATTGGTTTTTGTTATGATATTGTAAATTTTATTCCATGAAAAATATTCTAATTTTATTGTTCTTGTTTCCTGTCATCTCTTTTTCTCAAATTCAGAATGGGATGAAAGCTATAGACTTCACATTGTTAGACCCAAATGGAAAGCAAGTGTCCCTCTCAGATTATAAAGGAAAAGTGGTATTACTTGATTTTTGGGCATCTTGGTGTGGGCCATGTAGGAAAGAGAACCCAAATGTGGTTGAAGCTTATAAAAAATATAAAAATCAAAAATTTAGAAATGCCAAAGGTTTTGTGGTATTAAGTGTTTCTTTAGATAGGTCAGAGCAACCTTGGAAAGATGCAATTAAAGCAGATGGATTGATATGGGATAGTCATGTATGGGATAAAGAAGGAGTTGCTATGAATAAATATGGTGTTCGTTATATACCTCATGGATTTCTAATTGATGGCGAAGGTAATGTTGTGGCTCAAGGAGAAGCTCTGAGAGGTTTAGGACTTCATGTTGAAATCGAGAAATTGATTAAATAATAACTTTCTTTTTATTTCTAAATTTATTTCTATCTTCAAATTTATTATTTGTGAAGCTTGAAATTGAAGAAAAACTATATTCTTTTATTATTACTTTCTTTTGTTTGTGGAATTGTAGTTGATTACACCTTTCAATTTCATTGGATAATCCTTTTTACTATATGGGTTGTTGGATTGATAGGAACTTTACTTCTCTCTAATTTTGGGAAAGATTATTGGTCCTTTCGGAAATGGATTTCTATCGGAATTATTTTTATTACGTTTATGTCGGGTATGTTAGGATATTCGATGGCTACTCCTGATTTTTATGATAATAATTTTGAATCTATATACTTAGAAGACGATTATCTTTCGGGAGTGATAGAGGAGTACCAGCGAGGTCAGGGAGATTATGATAAAGCTATTATCTCATTAGAGAGTGCATATTATTATCAAAATCAACGAAGGGCACAAGGTAAACTTCTCGTTTATATAAAGCATATAGATAACACTTATTCTGTAGGAGACGTTGTGCTGTTTCATCCTACTTTACATCCTATTCAGAATAAAAATAACCCAGGGGAATTTGACGCAGAGGCATATTGGAAATTACGTGGTATTACGTATATGTGTTTTTTACATGACAATGCTGTTGAAGTTATTGGTTATCATGCCCAATTTACTAGGTTTTGGGATAAATCACGATCGGCTATTATACAAATCATAAATAAATATGTAGATGAAGAAAATAGAGGTTTAGCTATAGGTTTAACCCTAGGAGATAAATCTAGTCTAACAACAGAAGAAAAAACGCAATTTTCAAATGCTGGAGCTATGCATGTGTTAGCTGTCTCTGGTATGCATGTGGGTATTTTATTATTATTTATTCAATGGATCTTTAAGCAAATTAGAGTATTAAGGAAACGAAATGTGTATCTCCTTCTGGCTATTGCAATATTATGGTGTTTTGCATTTCTAACAGGAATGTCTGCTTCTGTATTGCGTGCGGTACTCATGTTTTCTATTTTAGCCATCGGTCAAATACGAGGGGAAAAGGTATTTAGTTTAAACTCCATCTTTGCATCAGCTTTATTTCTTTTGATATACAATCCCTTGTATCTCTTTGATATTGGTTTTCAATTATCCTATTTGGCTGTTATTGGAATTTCCTTGTTCTTTCGCCCAATAGCTGGAATATTTACTGTTCGGAATAAAATCATACGTTATTTTTGGGAAGGTACTGCACTTGGTTTTGCAGCTCAAATAGGAACACTCCCTTTTACACTTTATTATTTTCATCAATTTCCAAATTACTTTATTCTTACGAACTTAGGTGTATTAGTGATGGCATCTGCTGCTATGATTAGTGTAGTTATTTTGTGTCTCCTTTTTTGGATTCCCTATCTCAATTCTCTGTTAGGATGGGTAGTGGATATAATTTTTAGTTCTTTTTCCAATTTTATTAAATGGATTAATGAATTACCAGCAGTTGTGAGTACTGGTTTTACGATTAGTGTTTTAGAAACAGCTTTATTGTATTTGGGAGTCTTGTCCTTACTTTTCTTCTGGGATCGAAAAAAACTACATTATTTCCGAATGGCACTTATAGGTACATTTTTATTATGTTGTACCCTAATCTTTCAGCGAGAATATACTAAATTAAAGGAGGAGTTGGTTATTTTTAATAATACGAAGCGTATAATCAGTTATCAGTATAATAAGATGTTGTACGTATTTTATGATGCAAATGAAACAGCATCTGAGCAATTAGACTTTGTGCTAGGAGGTTATAAGACTCAGAGCGGGTGTGAGATAGTGAAGATTGCTATAGATAAAGGTACTTTCATTGAAATTGCTGATAAAATGAAAGTATCCAATAGGGATATTGGTCTAGAAATTCAATTTAATTCACACCGACTGCTACTTCCTACACATAGAAATAAGGAGTTAGGAAATCAAAAATTTCAACTTGTAAAGGGAGAATGGAGTAGGTTTTTAGATGATCAAGAAGCTGATTTTGACACGAAAGAGAAAGCTTTAATTATTTATAGATAATCTTCTCAAAATCATCTTTTTTTCCAATATGACTATTGATTGTAGCTTCTTTGATATTCATATTTTCATCTACTAAAACTATGTGTTCAATATAGTTGTACACATTCGAAGACATTTTGATATTTGCCCAGAAGCTAATTTGATAATAATCTACTTTCTTTCGGTTGAAATTATCTCGATTTTTAATAGCTGTTTCTTTCCTTGTTTCTAACTCACTAATGGATTTTTCAAAATCTTCTTTGCTCCCAGTAAAAGATCCGGAAGCATACATTTTCTTTTGTTCGTTTATTACTTTGTCAATATTCTTTACAGCAATAACTGTTAAGAAGTAATCATCAGTATAATACGGTATGAATTTATTAAATCGAGGCTCTGTATAGTCAGCAAATGTTTGATTAGCCCATTGAGTGACAGCAGCCTCTACCTTTTTCATGTCTGGGTGATTGGTCTCTTTCACCTGAGCGAAAATGTAAAGAGGGAGAAAGAAAATTATGAATAAAATGTTCTTCATTTTTGAGCCTCTTGCGTTATAACTTTTTCAATTTCTAAATAAGGTGATAGAAGATATGTTGATTTTAATAAGCCAGTGCTATTTGCCCGTTCCCATTCTACATCAATCTGATAAGATATGATCTTATCTTCTTCCTTATTGACGAACAATTGTGCTATATTATTAATTTTAATTGTAGAATCAAAACTTTTTATGTGTTGAATAACTAAATATTTTACAATTTCGTTGTAGTTTACTGACTGCATAAATTGTGCCGCTTCTAATAGATTAATCAAATGATTCATAAAGGATTGTAATTCTTTTTCGCCAGCTAATTGATTCTCCCTTGTTTTCATGAACTGTATAAAATCTAATTCTTCACGTGAGATGTAAAGGTCTCTATCTGTGATAAAATGCTGATTAAATTGATATTTATAGAATAAATTTATTTTGTCAGGAGCAAGGTTAAAATTATAAGTTTCGGAAATATTGATTAATTCATTTTTATAATTAAAAAGATAAAAAGCATGGTGTATTTGGATAGAATCTTTATTTCTTGTTTGGTAAATATGCTCAAATTCATACTGTACTTGATTGACTACCTCTTGCGCGGCCGCTTGATATCCCGGTATTAAGTCTTCTAGTCCAGTACGATACCATCCTCGATAATCATTATTTGATAAATAATTCTCTTTTATTGAATAAATGGAATCGAGTTGGTAGAATTGAATGGGTTTATATACCTTCATTTCACTAAATGCCAAAGACTTATATTCTTGATTTGCATATTTTAGAGCTGTAGTATCTTCAATTTGTTTATGAAAATCATTTTCTTGATCATCGATGGTGTTGATGCTCGTATTACGAGGGACAGCGCAACCTACAAGTAAGGTTAAAATAAAAATAAGATACACAAACCTTCTAACCATCTAATTAAGGATAAATTACATGTTTATAAAGGTAATAAATTTTGAGATGACATCAAATTAATTATTGATCATCACGGGCATTACTAGCATTAATATGTTGCCTTCAGAAGTTTTATCGTTTATTGGAACAATAAGACCTGCTCTATTAGGCTGACTCATCATCAATTGAATTTCGTCAGAATCCAAATTCCCCAACATTTCAATTAAAAAACGAGAATTAAATCCGATTTCAATATCTTCTCCGGCATAGTTACATGTAAGTCTTTCTTTTGCCTCATTTGCAAAATCAATATCTTCAGCAGATATTGCTAATTCAGCGCCAGATATTTTGAGAGATACTTGATGCGTAGTCTTGTTTGAGAAAATAGATACTCGTTTAAGGGAGTTGTAGAATTCTGCACGATCAATGGTTAGTACATTTGGGTTCTCTTTTGGAATAACTGCCTCGTAATTTGGGTATTTCCCATCAATTAGACGACAAGTTAGTTCAATGTTTTGAAAACTAAATACAGCGTTATATTCATTGTATGTAATTTTCACTTCAGTACCTTCCCCACTTGTTAAATTATTTTTTAAAATATTTAATGCTTTTTTAGGTAAGATAAAATCAATATTTACAGAAGAAGCAAGGGGTTTTCTAAAACGAACTAATTTATGAGCATCAGTTGCAACGAAAGTCATCTCATCAGATGTGAATTGACAAAATACTCCACTCATTACGGGGCGTAAATCATCATTACCCGCTGCAAAAATGGTTTTGTTAATAGCTTCTGCCAACATGTTTCCAGGCATTGATATAACATCTTTTTGCTTTACTTCTTTTATTTCTGGAAAGTCATTGCCATTATATCCAACCATTTTAGATTTACCATTGGAATAACTAATTTCGATTCCAAAGTTATCATCGTTAATGGTAAAAGTTAATGGTTGATCAGGTAAATTTTTTAAAATTTCTAATAATAACTTAGCAGGAATACATATTTTACCTGCTTCACTGGACTCGACTTCGAATTCAGTTTTCATTGTAGTTTCAATATCTGAGGCAGAGACTCTTAGAGATTGTTTATTAATTTCAAATAAGAAATTATCTAAGATAGGTAATGTACTATTTGTGGTTAATACTCCGCTAATGGTTTGTAATTGCTTTAAAAGAGTTGTGCTTGAAACTACAAAATTCATGTTTAATTTTTTAAATTCGTTATAGTAGCAAATATAGTTTTTTAAGCTAAACTTTTCTTACTGGATTTTAAATTGTTTTCAACAATTTATAGCTAGTTTTCTATAAAAACTAATTTCCCTTCAATCAGCGGTCCGACAGTATAATACTGAATTCTTACAATATCACCATCTTGCTTAATTCCCCATAAATAATTCACATCGTAAATAATTGAGTCACCTGTTTGTGGAGTGTCTGGATCTGGTCTTCTATACATTTTTAGGTGATAAGAAGAGGAAGTCCCTTTTATGTTGAGTTCATAATCTGCTTGATGAGCTTTGATGCTATCTACCTGAAAAGGTGAGAAAGTATAGTTCGCTTGATTGTAATGGATATTTTCAAAACCATTTAGATAATATGTTAGATTATCCTTGTTTACATTATTTAGGATAGTTCCATTAGAACTTACCGTGTAATTATCTTTCCCGATAGTCACTTTATAACTGTCTTGTGGATATACGCGGTTAATAACTTCGATTTCTTTTAATTCAGTCCTTTTATACGAAAATAAGTTAGTGCATTCAAATTTACGTGCATCAGCGAAGAATCGGGGTTCCAAGATTCCATAGAACCCTTTCATACCCATGATTACGGGATTATCGCTTTCCATTTCTGGCGTTTTTAAAAGCATGTGTGTTCCCATGTGGTCACGTGTAGAATGACCTACATACCAAGTTTTAACCCATTTCCCTTTTTGATAAATTTTCACTTCTTTGTGTTGTGCCATGAGTAATTTTTTCATGTTTTTCATAGCAGATTGAGGAACATATCCTTTTAAAGTGATTTTGTACATCGTTTCCAACATCATATTGGGAATTTCTTGTTGTACGCACATGTGGTCTGGACCTTCCCATTTCCCTTGTTTATTCCTAGTCAGCGTAAATTGCTGATTGTAGAAAGAGTCAAAAATCTCGATCTTATCAACTGATGCGGTGTCTTCAACTGCAAAAGCGATTAAACTTATATCGGTCGCTTTGGATTTAGTCTCTAGGTTCATGGCCCAGAAGGTAAGCCCTGCAATGAGTCCAACTCCAATAAATAAATAAATAATTTTTTTCATTTTTTTATTTCCTTACGTATTTATACCTTCTAACAACAGCCACAATGATAGCTAAGAGAATAATGATTGAAGTAGGGATGATAATATTTACAAATTTATAGAAAGAACCTTTTTCTTCAATCTTTAATTTGTCAGTTGGATGTAAATAAATGACCCTACTTCGGATGGCAAGTAGGGTGCTTTCACCTAACATATAGTCCACGCAGTTTTCAAAAAAGTCGAAATTTCCAATGAGGTTTCCTCCAAACAACTCATCTATCTCACGAGTTTTGGGTAGTCTTGGAATATATTTATAGGAATTAGATTCACGTACAAAGATGGAGTCATAATACGTATTTTTTAGAAATGTTCCATTTCCAATCACCAATAATTTCCCAGGTTTTATTGAATTCTCAATAAATTGAGCATCTGGATTATCTTTGTATTCAGTCACAATTCTATTTTTAAAAGCTGATTCAAAATTACCTTCTAGGAGTCCTGCCAGCATTAATTCATTTCGTTTATCTGTTGGATTTTCCTGAAAGACCGGATTTTCTCCAAATTGTTTTTCCATAGCTATGGATAATAATGGAACGTTTCCAAAAGAACGAGAGTTGGAAGAACTCGTCAATATTACGGAAGGTCTTACATCTTGTTTGGTTTGAACGAACTGTAAGCTTGATGCGTAGGGTAATTTCACGGGGTTTACCATACTAGAGATGGGATGGTCAGTCCCTAAGGATCTTACGTAAAAATACCAGTTTACATATCCTTTTGGAATACCAGGAAAGACAAAAGGGTCGTAATTGGCATCAATTACCAGATCTTCGTTAACCTTAATTCCGTAGTCGAAGATGAGCTCAGTTAAGCCAGTTCTTTTTCGCGTACTGTGTGTTTTCCCTGTTCTTCGTATAGTGTCGTTGTTAACTTCTAAAGGGTTGTTAAAAATCATGATATTTCCACCATTCATCAGATATTGATCAATAATGAATTTATCTTTATCGGAATATTTCTGATGAGGATCTGCAATGATGATTCCATCTATTCCATCTAATGCATTTAAAGCGTCTCCGAGTACAATATCTTTGATATTATATGAGTCTTCAATTCTTTTTCTAGCCCCCATTGTATTTGGGATTCTTAATTCTCCATGCCCATGAATAAAAGCTAGATTTTTCTTTGTTTTGCGTGTAGCTTTAGCAAGAATACGCATGAATTTATATTCCAAATCGTTGATACCCATTTGAACCATTTGTTCTAACTTGCTATCAAGATTGAATTGCCCACCTTCTAAAAATCGAATAGATCCTACTTTACCTCCTTGGTATTCTACAACGGCTCCCGGAAAAATTTCAACAATGTTGGAAGCTCCTTTAGTTCGATAGACGATATCCAAAGGGCGAATACCTAAGCCATTATCAAAAAGTTGTTCTTTGAGCGCTTCTTGGTCTTCGTTTGAGCCTTTGTTTGGATTGATAAATTCATATTCAATATTACTTCCCGCATAGTATTTAAATTCATTGAGTTTATCTCGAACTGCGCTTTGTAGGCGTTTGATTTCAGCAGGGAATTCTCCTTCTAAATAAATTTTAAATAATATTTTATCGGTTAATGCTTTATCATCTTTTAAGAATTCAACTGTAGATGGGGTGAGTGAGTAGCGTTGATCTTCTGTGAAGTCCACTCTGAAATCAAAAAATGAAACAATGATATTTAGTAGAATAACAACTGCTAAAGCAATAGCAGATATGATAACGTAGTATGCTTTATTGGAAATATTTTTTAATCTTTTTCTGGCCATACTATTTTCGGATTGAGATAAGAATGTTATGTGCTACAAATAAGAAGAAAATAATAACACTGAAGAAGTAAACAAGATCACTTAAAATAATAACACCTTTTTTAATTGATTCATAGTGGTAGTCTATACTCGCTAAGCGTATTATTTGGTCAAAACCTGCAAAAGTAGCATAGGAGCCTAATAGAGATAAACCGCTATAAGCAAACCAACATAAAAAGAGAGCGATAATAAATGCCACAATTTGGTTATTGGTTATAACACTTGAAAAAATTCCTATTGCTACAAATGAAGCTCCTAATAAAATCAACCCAATAAATGAAGTGATTGCTGCGCCGTCGTCCATAATTCCGACTGGATCGCCTAAATAATGCATGGAGATGTAAAAGGTGAATGTAGGAAGTAGAGAAATTACTACCAATGAAACTCCTGCTAAATATTTGGCAAGAAGGATAGAAATATCAGAAATAGGTCGGGTATACAATAATTCCATGGTTCCTGTTTTTCTTTCTTCAGCAAAGGATCGCATGGTTACGGCTGGGATTAAGATAAGTAGAATCAATGGTGCTAAGTTATAGAATGGAATCAAATCAGCGATTCCGCCATTAAGTAAATTATAATCTCCGTCGATAATCCATAAAAAAAGCCAACTTGTTACTACAAAAATGAGCATAAAGACATAGCCAATTATGGAACTCAAAAAACTTCGTATTTCTTTTAAATAGAGCGCTACCATAGCATTTTTAGAATTATTTTCAAATTTAATGTTTAAGTTGTTATCATACGAGAATAACTGTTAAAGTTTTTAAAACAGTGAATCAATTGTTGTTTTTGAGCCTCTCGGAGTGAATTCAATACGAATGATATCATTCAATTTAAGACCTAATAAAGTATTTGCTCCACCACCATTTTCAGGAGTTCCTTTGTTAATGGCAATTTCTAAAAATCCATTATCATTGAAGAAAGCAAGTTTTTCACCATGAGTAACTTCGTTATATCCCGTTGATATTCGATCTATATAATATTGTTTATCTCTAAAGAATATGGTAAAAGGAACATCTGGCCCAAAGTGGTTAAAATGTTCTTTAGTAATATTAGAAATTACATTACCGTAATGGTCAATATGAATAACAGTCCCTTTTAACATGTTGTTACTCATAATTGGAGATAGAGGTAGCGCTTTACGAATGCCATCTACAGGAGTTCCAATCTCATCTAGGGATTCTCCTGTCAAAATTCTACAGGCCGCAGGGACTAGGATGTTTTTTGCAGGGAATTTCATCATTTCAGGTCTAGATAGGTATTCTTCCAAGCGCCAAATCCCTTCAATATCTTGATCGTTTGTTAATAAACTAAAAAAACCATTGTCAGCGCCTAAGAAATATTGTTTTTTGTATTTTATAATCGTTGGAAAAATACTGTCCTCTGGATTTGAAAAATTAATGAGTGGTTCTGCATCAACACCTATTATGTGCACGGTATTGTCAGGGAAATCTTTTATACAAGCTTTTACTGTATAAGCGGCCTGACTAATTTTAAAAGAAGCAATATGATGTGAAATATCAACAATATGTATATCGGATAAAATCCCTATAATTTTTCCTTTGAGGGCAGCTACATAATAGTCTTTTACACCCATGTCGGTTGTCAAAGTGATGATATTTGCCTTCTTATTACTTGCCATACATATTTCTGTGAGTCAAAAATATTATTAATTTCAAGTGAAAAGATGAGGTATAATAGTTTTTCTCAAAAAGGAATAGTTGAAAACTATGCGTGCAGTAAAAAACGTGAATTCATTTGATTTTGATTATTTTCGCAATGTATAATTTGGTTGAGATGATATTTATGGAACAATACAAAAACAACAAATGGGTTATCTCATATATTTTGCTACTTATATTTTGCTTTTGGCAAGCATCATCTCTCCTGAAAATTGAAAAAGGAGAGGCATTAATGTATTGGATTGCTTTTTCTTCCTTTGTGTTCTACCTATTATTGCTTCAGATTAATGTGAAGTTATATAAAGCATCTTTGATTTTTTCCTTTTTAATAATACTTATTATTTATCCGACTTTAGCCTTGTATGGAGCAGTCACTCAGTCTTTTATTGCAAGCTTGTTATATACAAATCAAGGAGAGGCTACTTCTTATCTGAATGCTATCCCATTATCTGTTTATCTAAATTTATTAGGGGTCTTACTCATGGTTATTCTGCTTATTAAATTACCTTATAAAAGAGTGAGTTCCTCTTATTTTACTGTGGGGATAGCATTTTATTTGTTGTTCTTTCCAACTTTGCGCTTTATTCAGGAAGGTAAGAACGCAATTATCTTGAATAGATATAATCGCGTTTCAATAGTGAAAGTACCTATTCTTGTTGGGTATCTTAGTTATTTAGTGAAGAAAGATTTTGCGGAAATTGAGCGTGACTCTAAGTTGCCGGATAAATGGGAAATATTGAATAAAGATAGCCTTCTATTAAAGGATAATTTTATTATTGTGATAGGGGAAAGCGTTCGCAAAGATTTCTTACAATCTTATGGCTTCCCTATAAACAATACGCCGTTTATGGATAGTTCTGCTAGAATACAATTCGATAATTATCTTTCCGTTGGCTCTCATACGGTTCCTTCCTTGATGCGGACATTGGTGAATTCATCTGAGTTCCCTAAATTTTCATTGAGTGACAATATTGTAAAGCTATCTAACAAGATGGGATTTGAGACTTATTGGGTAACCAATCAAGGGTTTATTGGATTTTATGACACGCCTATTTCTAAAATGGCTATGGCAAGTAAACATACGGATGTATTGAATGGAGGTGGTTATCAATTGTCGAAACGAATGGATGCTATGATGTTACCCATGATTGATTCTATTCTTGCACAGAAAACGGCTAAACCGAAGATGGTGTTTATTAACATGATGGGTTCGCATCCGTTTATTAGTGATAGAACTGGAGGAGTGTATGACCAATTTATTTTGTCGGAAGATTTCTCTAATTATGTGCAAAGTATCAAGATTTTAGATGACTTTATGTCTCATCTTTATACTTCGCTTCAACATACAGGGAAAAGTTTTCAATTAATTTATTTGAGTGATCACGGACAATATATATTTCCAGATTATCACATTCGCCATGCGGAAGGGTATAAGCAATTGTATGATGTTCCTTTAATTGTTTGGGGAGATGATATTACTGATGTCAAACGAATCAAGGCATATAGAAATGGTCGCGATTTCTTAAAGTTATTTAGCGAACTCACTAATTTAAAAACATCGAGTATCTCAGATGACTTTCAATTTATTTCTGAAGAAAACAGGGATGAAAAGTCCTTTATGGTATTAGGAGCGAATTCAGAAATTATTGATTATCGAAAGCTAATTGATAATCCTATCCCAAAATTTCAAGTGAAGAAATAACTTATTTAAAAAATTGATTAATAAAAGTGACCAATTTTAAGGAGAAATCTTGATTATTGGTGCTATTCCAATTACCATGACCTTCACCCGCATACATGGTTTTCTCATTGTAAACTCCCATTTGATCTAATTTATCATGTAAACGATTCATTTGGGAAGAAGGTATTAAAGGGTCACTATCTCCATAAAAGGAAATAGTTGGAGGACAATTGCTATGAACATTGAAAGCAGGACTCACCTCTTGGTACAAGGCTGGATTGTCTTGAAAAGTGATGGGACCCACTAAATTTGCTAAAAAATACTGAGTAACAGGGTTTGTTCCATCTACATAGGCTGGATCTGTAAAGTCAACTGGTCCAACAATATTACAGATAGCTTTTACTTCATGGAGTTCATCAGATTTATAACTATATAAAAGGGAGAGGTGTCCACCAGCGGAAGCTCCCATTAATAGGAATTGGTTGGAGACATTGAATTTAGCTTGTTTGACGAAGGTTAACGCTGCTTTAATATCATTTAATTGCATTGGATAGCCAGGTTTTTGAGGAGAACCCAATCGATAATTAATATTGATGATAGCATGATTTGGATAAACTAATTGCATATTGTTAAACATGTAAGAAAAATCTTGCTTATCTCCGGCATTCCAGCCTCCTCCATGAATTAAAACAAATACCTTGGTAGAATCCAAACTTCGACCAGCAGGAAGGTAAATATCCATTACTTGCTGATTATCTGAACCATATTTCACATTTTTGAGTGTGTATGCCTGATTAGTTTTGTATTCTTGTACAGTTTCTTTCTTTGGATTCACACATCCGGAAAGTATGAATAAAGTGACTATACACGAGAGTAAAATTAAGTTTATACTTTTCATAAGTTCTATAATTTAAAAAACAAACTCTTTTCATAAACGAATAGAGTTTTATAATAGTTTGTTTTTTAGCAATATATTTTACCTATTATACCATCATCATCATAGGATTTTCCATGTATGATTTGAAGGTGTTTAAGAATTCTGCTCCCGTTGCTCCATCCACTACACGATGATCACATGATAAAGTTACCTTCATAACGTTTCCAGGAACAACCTGCCCATTTTTCACTACAGGAACTTGTTTGATTCCACCAATAGCTAAAATACAGCTATCGGGAGAGTTAATAATTGCTGTAAATTCTTCAATATTATACATTCCTAGGTTAGAGATTGTAAATGTATTCCCTTCCCAGTCTTGTGGTTGTAATTTTTTATCTTTTGCTTTGGCGGCAAATTCTTTTACTTCACTTCCAATTTGCATAAGTCCTTTGGTATCTGCAAAACGTACCACAGGAACTAGGAGTCCTTCAGGAACAGCAACTGCAACTCCAATATGAATATGTTGATTTCGTCTTATTTTATCACCTAACCAAGCACTGTTTACAGCAGGATGTTTGCGTAAAGCTACAGCACATGCTTTAATTACTAGATCGTTGAAAGAAATGCGCACGCCTTCATTTGAATTCACAGCTTTACGAGCTGCAATTGCATTATCCATGTCAATATCCATGGTTAAGTAGAAATGAGGGGCAGTGAATTTACTTTCAGACAATCTCTTTGCAATGGTTTTGCGCATTTGAGAAACTGGTTCTTCTGTATATGCTTCTTTTTGTCCTCCCATGTTACTCATCACAGCTGTTCCAGCAGGGCGAACATAAGGAATATAGTTTTCAATATCTCTTCGTACAATTCTACCATTTTCACCAGTTCCGATAACCGTACTTAAATCAATCCCTTTTTCTTGAGCCATCTTTTTAGCTAGCGGAGAAATGAAGATACGACTTCCATCTGCAGCCAATATAATAGTTTCTTCAACATCAGAAGTATGATCTATTACTGGAGTGGATTCTGTTTTGGGAGTTTCTGGAATTGGTTTTACCTCGGCAGGCTTAACTTCTTCTATTGGCTCAGAGGCAGGTTTGCTAGCAGCTTTAGGTGCTGTTTTTTGTTCGGCAAGAATTTTAGAAATATCTTCTCCATCTTTACCTATCACAGCTAAAATTTCGTTTACAGGAGCAGTTCCTCCTTTTTCTACTCCGATAAATAGAAGTTTTCCGTCATAAAATGATTCAAACTCCATGGTAGCTTTATCTGTCTCAATTTCGGCAAGTAACTCGCCTGATTTTACACTATCACCAACTTTTTTATGCCATTCTGCCACAACTCCTTCAGTCATAGTATCAGAAAGTTTGGGCATTAAAATAACTTCAGCCATTGTTTCTAAATTATTTAGTATTCTTTAATATATGGATAATCTTCTTGCATGTATACATCTATATAGAGTTCGCTAGGATCTGGTAGAGGAGATTCCTCAGCAAATTTGATAGCTTCTACAATTTCATTGTCCACCCAAGCTTCATACGCTTCAATTTCTTTATCTGTCATCAAGGAATTTGTGCGAATTATATCTAATGTATAGTTTATAGGGTCTTTTGCTTGATATTCTTGGACTTCCTCTTTGGTTCTATATTTTTGAGGGTCAGAAAGAGAGTGACCTTTATATCTATATGTTTTTATATTGAGAAGGGTAGGTCCATCACCTTTGCGTGCTCTTTCAGCAGCCATGGAAATTGCTTCATGTACTGTTTCCGGTTTCATTCCATCAACAGTAAAAGAGGGCATTTTGTATGAAGCGCCAATTACGGACAAATCATCTACGTTAGTAGTTCTCTCTATAGAAGTACCCATGGCGTAATTATTATTCTCAATAATGAATATAGCAGGAATCTTCCAATTCATTGCCATATTAAATGTTTCGTGAAGTATCCCTTGACGTGCTGCTCCATCTCCAAAGTAAACCAAAGTTACATTGTCGTTCTTTTTATACTTATCTGCAAAAGCAATTCCAGCTCCCATACCAATTTGTGCGCCTACAATTCCGTGCCCTCCCATGAAGTTTACTTCCTTGTCAAAAAAGTGCATAGAGCCACCTTTTCCTTTAACGATACCTGTCTTTTTTCCGTATAATTCGGCCATAAGTGGACGAATATTTGTACCTAAAGATATAGGGTGACCATGTGTTCTATATGCCGAAATGTGTTTATCTCCTTTTTTTGTTGCACTAGCTGCGCCAACCACAACAGCTTCTTGACCAATATATAAGTGGCAAAAACCTCCAAATTTTTGTTGAATATATAACTGACCGACTTTCTCTTCAAACTTGCGAATTAAAAGCATGTCCTTATACCATTTGATATATGTCTCTTTTGAATATTTTAGCTTATTAGGTGTACTAGCTTTTTTGGTTGCTTTTTTAGGAGTGTTTGAAACCTTTGTTGCCATAATTAAAAACTATTAATACAATCTTACAAATATAACGCTTATCTTATTCTAAATACATTTAAAGAGGTAAATTTTAGGTAAAGTGTAGGGTGAGATGAAGAAAACAATCACTTATTTCCAAAAATAAGAGGCAATAAATGATGAATTCCATCAAACAAATAAAAACTTCCATCTTGATTTTCTAATAAAATTTCAAATGGTTCTCCTTGTACATCTGCATATTCTGCCATAACTTGGCGACAAGCGCCACACGGTGAAAATATATCTTCTTTGCGCAATAGTTCTCCGCTACCTGATACAACTAATAATTTGATTTTATAGTGTAAGCTATGAGCTCCATAATTGTATAAAGCTACTCTTTCAGCACACATACTGGAAGGATATGCTTTGTTCTCTTGATTGTTGCCCGTAATTATTTCGTCATTTTCTAACAGTAAAGCAGCGCCTACTTTAAATTGAGAATAGGGAGCGTATGCTTCTGATTTAGCTTCGCGACAAGCGTTTACAGTTTTTTGATATGTAGTTGGAAGTGAATCAAAATTGGAGATGTGTTGATAGGAAAAGCTAAATTCTTTTTTCATATGATATCATTTCTTTAATTCGAGATCTAATAAAATGCCTTCTTCCCAATCATAGCATGATTTATCACAATTCTTGTATGCACCGTTACCTAATTCATCACTATCTATCACCATAATAGTATCTCCATTTACTACATATTTGGCAGTAGCCGTGTAGCGATTATCAATAGGCAATAAATAAGTTTCTTCTGTATTATTTGTAAAAAATTTATCAATCTTTTCTCCTTTGTCATAATATCCTTTATACATGCGTATCTCAACAGGTTTATTTGATTTAGAGATCTTAAGCTTGACATATAAGTCATCTGGTCCTTCCGTATAACAGATTTTATTCTCGTCACAAATTTCCTTTTCTTTTTTCTTAAAGCAAGAACTCAGAGAAATGCAGATAATACAGATAAGTGATATATAATATAGTTTTTTCATATCTTTTCCTTTTCGTTTATTCGTCTCTATTTTTACCTATGGCAAAATTTAGTTTGATTACAGCCATGTGTGGACTAGCACTTGGGATGGTGTTGAAGTACAAATATCCTGCATATATTCGGAATGCTTTTTTGAACTCAGCTTGAAATCCCCCACTTGGATGAATAATGAATTTTTGATTATGTGAATTGTAAAACCCTCGATAGCGTCCCCAAAAGAAGCTAAATTTTCCTAAAGCATACAGACCTAATTTATTCCCGTCGCCAAATTCTAAGAAATTAAATCGCTTTTCTAAATCAATAGAAAATTGATAAACCTTTTCTTTTGTTTGGATGAATAATTTGTCAGATTCTTCAAATAATATAGTTTTCTGATATGGTCTAAAAGCCCCATTGAAAGTCACGGTAAAATCATAACCTAATTCATCATAGCCCACTCCGAAATCTAGGATAAAGTCTTTGTTATGAAAAAAAGTTGCCCCACTAAATCCAAATTTAGGTTGCCAATAGCTTGCTCCAAAAGGGTTTGTTAAAAAAGCTTGTGCTTTTCCTTGTTGTATTGGAAAAATAAGTAGAAATCCTAATATAAATAATAGTAGCCTCATTATTTTATGAATAAAAAATAAAGCAAATATATATAAAACCTATAAAAGAAGTATAAAGTTAATCTATGACATTGTAAACACTCATGATTTCATTCATGATTTGATCCACATCAATCTTTTGGTCGATGATTCTTCCTGTTTTCATGTCAAACACCCAACCGTGTACTTGCACTTCCTTTCTGGATATAGCAAGTTGTACACTTTTGGTCTTAATAACATTGATTACTTGTTCATATACATTCAATTCTACCAGACGATCATAACGTTTTGCTTCATCCTTGATAGCGTTGAGTTCTGTCTTGTGTAAGCGATATACATCACGGATATTTCGCAACCAAGGGTTAAGCAAGCCATTATCTTTTGGCAGCATAGCAGCTTTGATGCCGCCACAGCCATAGTGGCCACACACTATAATGTGGGGAACTTTTAAATATTCAACAGCATAGTAAATAACAGATAGTACATTGAGATCATTATTAGGAGCCATGTTGGATATATTGCGGTGAGAAAATACTTCGCCAGGACCAACACCCATCATAGCTTCGGCAGTTACTCTACTGTCGGAGCATCCTATAAAGAGAAAAGAAGGGGATTGACCTTCAGCCATTTGTTTGAAGAATTCCGAATCTTTTGTTAGTTTTTCATTTACCCATTTCTCATTGTTTCTTAATACATCCGCTATTTCCATATCTTTATTTTTTTTAAAATTAGAAATTATTTCTCCTAATTCCTAAAAATGTGAATAAATAGAAGATAAAAGTTTATATCTTTATTCTCTAAATACATTCTTATGAAATTACGTTTTTTTCTATTCATATCATTCTTAATTCATTATTCCATTGTATATGTTCAGAATATGGACTTTTCCTGTGGAGCAGATGAAGTTAATACACATATTTTTTCAGAACACCCTGAATTACAGTCAGGATACCTGAGAGCTAAGCAACAATTAGATGCTTTTACAAAAGAATATGTACAAAATTATGTATTTGACAAGAGCGGGGCTACTTATATTATTCCAGTAGTTTTTCATGTAATCCATGATTATGGTGCTGGAAATATTTCAGATGAACAAATTTACGATGCAGTTAAACAAGTGAACATTCAGTTGCGCAAACTCAATGCCGACACCACAGAAATAGTTAATGATTTTAAGCATCTGGCGGCTGATGTAGAAGTTGAAATTCGTTTGGCAAAAATTGATCCAGATGGAAATTGCACCAATGGAATCACACGAACCTATTCTCCTTTGACAAACACGGGAGGTCATGTAGTGAAGTCCCTTGTCCACTGGCCACCTGAAAAGTACCTTAATATTTATGTATGTAATAATGTTGGACCAAATTTAGCGGGACATGCTTTGATGCCCGCTGTTGCCGATACTATTCCCGAATGGGACGGCATTGTTATGCAACACAGTTATATCGGTTCTATTGGAACTTCAGATCCTTTTAAGCAGACCGTCTTAACACACGAAATTGGTCATTACCTGAATTTATATCATATCTGGGGTGGAAATAATGTGCCTGAATTCTATTATTTACCTGTAGGGAATGCTGGAAACTGTGCCTATGATGATGAGGTGAGTGATACGCCCAATACAATAGGTTGGAGTAGTTGTAATCTGAGTTCTGTTTCTTGTGGTTCTTTAGATATGGTTCAAAATTATATGGATTATTCATATTGCCATCGTTTATTTACGGAAGGGCAAAAATTACGTATTCATGCTGCGTTAAATTCTTCTGTTGCTAATAGAAATAATCTATGGACCAATGCTAATTTAATCTCAACAGGGGTAATAGATGCGGATAATCTTTGTCACTGTGTATTTGATGCAAACAAGAAAGTGATTTGTGTTGGGGAATCGGTAACCTTTACGGATTTGTCTTATCACGGAATTACGGCAAGAGAATGGACTTTCCAAGGAGGAAACATAACTTCTTCTACGGATTCAACTGTTACGATTGTGTATAGTCAACCGGGTGTTTATGATGTGTCTCTAAAAGTTTATCAGGGAACAGAAACATTAACAGAAACAAAAACTGATTTTATACAGGTATTGGATAAGCTTCCTACATCTAATAAATTAATTGAGAATTTTGAAAGCGAAACAAATTTTGCAAATCGTTGGTGCATTCCAGAGAATGAGTTATTTGCATTTCAACGTACGCCATATGGTAAAGACAGTGATTATTCTCTATATGTAGATAATTTCAATGGTGTTCCCAATAGTGTTTATTCCATCGTGAGTAAACCATTTGATGTTTCTATGTACACAAAATATGTTGTTTCTTTTGATTATGCGTATGCCAAGTCTGGGGGAGGAAATGGTGAAAAACTTTATTTCCAAGTGAGTGAAGATTGCGGTGAGACTTGGGTGAATAAAAATGTCTTTGTTCTTTCAAATACTTGTTTGGGGGATGTAGAAACAGAATTCTTTCCCACTCAGGATGAATGGGAGCATGCCGAAAAACTAGTTGTAGTTGGAACAAATAAATCCAATCATGAAATGATACGTTTTCAATTTGGAAGTAAAAATGGAAATAATTTTTACATGGATAATATCAATATATACAACGAGGCAGAAATGGGGCTAGCACAAGAAAATAGTTCACATAATTTATTTGTATATCCTAATCCGGCATCTACACAGTTTGTACTAGAGTTGGGTGAAGGTTTATTGCTCGGAGAAGTTGAGCTATATGCTATTGATGGCCAGTTGATGTCTGTCACTCACGTTCAGAATCAGTCTGCTGCTAATATTGATGTTTCAATGTATGCAAATGGTACTTATTTTGTCCGATATGTATCTACAAACCAGGAACCTTTAGTACGTCGTATTATTGTTGCAAAATAGTTTATTTCTTAGGATTTATTTTTAAAAATCCTAGCAGAAATAATAGACCTATCCCGATTCCACTGAGCCAATAAGAGTATCCAGCTATTTTTGTGTAAAATGAAGTGGAAACTCGTTTGGGAAGGGGAACTACAAGTGCAGAAAAAGGCTTTCCGGTTTTGTATAGGTATTCAGTATCTCCATTGGGTTTTATAAATGCTGTATAGCCATAATTAGACGAGCGATAAGTTGGGATTCCTACTTGAATGGTGTTTGCTTTATTGATGTTTAAGTATTGATAGGAACATGTGTGACTTGTGTGCCAGTTTTCATTTGCTTGAATTGTTAAAAATGTGCTGCTTTGAGATCTTTCGGTTACAATGTTCGGGAAAATACTTGCATAGCAGAGCAAAATATTGAATCGTTTGTCTTTATATTTAAAATCATCAAATATATCCATTGGATTTACCTTCCGAGCATCTCCTACAGTAGGCACCCATTTGTTGATTTGTTGTGCAACAGCATTGCTAGGTATATATTCCAGAAAAGGAATGAATACTTGTTTGGATTTGATATGGATTCTTTTGTCCTTTAAAAGAGAAATGTTATGTGTGTTGTAGTATCTTCCTTCAAAAACTCTCGATTGAGGAGTTGGATGATTAGTAGGTCTGTAAATCATGGCACCAAGCAAAACTTGTTGATTATTAACTTGATTGAGAGAATCTATATATTGAATAGTCTTGTTTTTGGGAAGATATTCATACCAATCCAAGCGAGTGAAAAAACTCTCAGGTAAAACAATTAATGAATTCTTTGCTGCAACTTTTTGAACTTCATCTACTAGGATATTTGGATTTTCAACGTATTCTATTGTTGAAAAATTAATTTCAGAATGAAGAAGAGAAATCTTTGCTTCTGCGTCCCATTCGATATCTTTAACTGAGTAATACTTGATTATACTATAAGTGGTGAGCAATATAAAAATACTGAAAATAGCATAATTTAATTTACTGATTCTTTTGATGCGAATACATTCGAAAATAGCATAGTTCATTAAGTAGATCATCAAAGAACCACCTTCTACACCTAAGAGAGAATAGTATTGAATCAGTGAGATATGAATAGACCATGCATAACCCATTAAATAGAAAGGGGCAAGCATGAGTGAGTTCTGCATTAAATATTCAAAGAGTATAAAAAGAGGCACAATTATGCTAAAATGAACACGACGGATAAGGGACGGTATGAGTATTAAGGAAACCAAAATAACATCCGTACTAACTAAAATGATCAAAGCACCTACTGATACATCAAAAAGCCAATATAAACCTAGAGAAAGTGCAACTCCTCTAAATACAAAAGTGATGAGTAGCAGATTTAGAATCTTTTTTAAAAAACTCTTAGACGATTTCCTTACAGCTAAAACAGCAAATAAAAATGGAACAAAACCAATAATTTGTAAAGGAAAAAGATAGGTGTTTTGCCATGCTACAGCAGTAAGTATTCCTGCCAAAACAGAAAGTAAAATTATTTTGATATAATATTGTTTCCAAAAAGCCATATTGAGTATCATCTATTTAACTTGAATCAATTTCTTATCTTTGTTAGAATAATAGTATCTCTTATTTATGAACAAAATTAAATTTTTATTTGATATTCCAAGGTTTAATGCACAAAAACATCCTTTAGAGAAACTCCTTCTGCAGAAAGAAAAAAAAGAATGGAAGGCGGTTAGTTCACATGAGTTTATTCGATTAATGGATGCTTATTCTGAAAGGCTTCTTTCCTTAGGTGTGAAAAAGGGAGATAAAATTGCAATTATGTCTTCGGCTTGTATCGAATGGAACTTATTGGATTTAGCCATTCAACAAATAGGCGGAATTGTAATTCCAATTTTTCCTAATATGATAGTTGATGACTATAAGTTTATATTGAAACATTCTGAATCTCGTTTTTGTTTTGTAGAAAATGATGGCTTGCTGCAATCTGTTTCTGAATTGGCAAATGAAATCCCTTCATTAGAAGAAGTCTTTCATATAAAGTTATGGGGATTCCCTTCAGGAGAGATAGAAAATAGTATGGCTATTGCCGAAATAAAGCAAATACTCCAAGAAGATGATATTGCAACGATTATTTATACTTCTGGAACAGGAGGAGATCCCAAAGGAGTAATGCTGACACATCGCAATATGTTAGCTAGTGTTTTTGGCGGGAGTGAGCGAATACCGGGTTTCCCTGGTTGTCGGGTTCTATCCTTTTTACCTATAAGCCATGTGTATGAACGCATGATGATATATCTCTATATGTACATGGGATATTCTGTGTATTATGCGGAGAGTTTGTTGAAAATAGCAGATAATGTGAAGGAAGTTAAACCACATCTATTTTCTGCAGTACCACGTTTTATAGAAAAGGTTTACGAGAAATTTATTGCAACGGGAGGCCAATTAGGTGGATTTAAGAAAATTATATTCTCATGGAGTATACGAGTAGCTGAGCGTTTTGACTTAGCACATAACTCCTTTTGGTATAAAATCAAACTGTTCTTTGCTCGAAAGTTGGTGTTATCTAAATTTAAACAAGCATTAGGAGGAGAAATCATAACTATATCATCTGCTTCAGCAACGCTCCCGATAGAGATAGCACGTGTGTTTTTTGCTGCGGATATCCCGATAATGGAAGGTTATGGATTAACGGAAACCTCTCCTACTATTTCAGTGAGTTATGCTCCTGATGGACTTAAGCTAGGAACTACTGGCCCAGTCTTAAGTAATATTGAAATTAGAATATCTGAAGAGAGTGAGATATGGGTAAAAGGAGATGCTGTCATGAAAGGTTATTATAAGCTTCCTGAATTATCTCAAGAAGTCTTTACACCTGATGGATGGTTTAAAACAGGAGATTTAGGAGAAATAATAGATGAGAAATTTTTGAAGATAGTAGGTAGAAAGAATACATCTTTTAAATTGTCAAATGGAAAATTTATCCATCCAGAAAAAATAGAGTCACTCCTAGCAAATTCTGTATGGATAGATTATGCACTTATCATAGGAGAAAATGAAAAACAACCCTCAGCCGTTGTGTTTATAGCAGAGGATTATGTAATTGATAGGCTAAAGAAAATGGGAGAATTCGTAGATGATATTTATACAAATAGCAAATTATTGGGGGAATTAAGAGCTTTGATAAATAGTGTAAACAAACAACTGAATTCCTGGGAGAAGATAGCTGATTTTAGGCTGTTACCCATTGTTCCAAACATAGAAAATGGTATGCTGACTCCTACTTTGAAGTTAAAGCGAAGTGTGGTAATCAATTATTTGAAAGCTAAATAGCACCGAAGTTAGTTGTCGGGAAAGTGAAATTTAATGAGTGTTCCTGTTCCTTTACTAATTTCTGAAAATGAAGTAAAAGTAGGAAAGTCAATTAAGAGCATACCACAGGTAGGTAGTACTACATTCTCATTTAAAAGATATGATGCAAGCTCAGAAATTCCATTATTATGTCCAATAAATAGCATGTTATTTGGCTGTTTATTCTCCCAGAAGAATGTAAGTAATTGATTCAACGAGGCAAGATATAATTCATCTTTATAAGTTGCTGTGTCAATAGTTTCTCCTTTGATGATATTCCATGTATCTTTCGTTCTTTGAGCATTCGAGCAGTATATGCTTGCATCATGTAGGAAGTTTAGTGCATCTATTTGTTCTTTTACAAGTAAAGCTTGTCGTCTCCCCACTTCTGAAAGTTTTCTATCAAAATCTTTGCCTGTGGTAGATTTGTTTTCAGCATCGCCATGTCGTAATAAAAGAAGCTTCATCTTTAATAATTTATAAAGTAAATTTCTTATTTTTAAGCGAATATCCAACTGTTAAGGTTCCTTTTTCGTATTACTAATGAAAGTATTTGTGAATAAAGTAATAGATAGACTGAGATTACGTTGAAAGGAAAGGTTGACATACGAAGAGTTAATAATTACATGCACGTTGATACGGACTTATTAAAAGCTTGCATAAAGAATAAACGCAAGGCACAAGAGGAACTTTATAAAGCTTGCTTTAGTTTTCTTATGCCTATATGTCGACGCTATCATCGCAATAATGAAGATGCTCGGTCCATGTATAATCTAGCTTTTGTAAAAATCATTGACAACCTTCCTAAGTTGAATATAGATGAGATTCCATTTGCATCTTGGGCGAAACGAGTGATGACAAATACACTTATTGACGAGTATCGAAAAAATAAAAGATATACGGATAAAGTTGGATTACACGAAGATGAACGTATGTTGGAGTATTTCTCTACACCCATAGAGAATAAAGCTGAAACTAATTTTAATGAAAGTAGCGTTTTACGTTTGTTAGATTATCTGAAGCCTGCAACACGTCAGGTTTTTATGCTATATGTGATAGAGGGATATAATCACAAAGAAATTGGAGAAATTATGGATATGTCGGAAGGAACTTCTAAATGGCATTTATCTATAGCAAGAAAAGAATTGAAAGAAATGATTGAGAAACAGCAGGAAGGTGTTTCTAAGAATGTAGCTATATGAGTAAAGAAGAATTAGATATAGACCGTTTGTTTAGCGATGCAGCTCATGCAGAGAAAGCCCCCCAGTATGACACGGCATATTGGAAGGAGATGAAGGCTGTATTGGATGAAAAAGACGCCAAAAGAAGAGGACTTATTTATTGGAGTATCGCAGGTACTTTAGTCGTGATTCTGTTAATAAGCGGAATTTTTCTTCGTAAAAATAATTTAGCATCAACTCCTGTTACAACACTTCCTACACAATCAAATGAATCACTGCAAAAATCTTCTTCTACAAGCACAAATATACTCGTTGATAAAGAACCAACTACAGAGCAAACTACAACTATAGATGATACACAGCAAACTAGGGTTGCAAAATCGGCATCATCTACTGGAAAAGATATGCATAGCACAAATTTAATACAAAGTTCAACAACATCCTCGGTAATGGAAGCTCCTGTAAATGAATCCTCATCTGCAACAACACCGGCTATAACTAAGGAAGTTCGTACAGAACAGCAAGTTTCGACTACTTTGGATGTCTCTCTGCCTTATACTCCGATATCTGCTCTTTCCAACCAAGCTATTGCAGAGATAATTCCTTCTCAAGCAAAAGAAATCCCTGCGGCTAAATATTTAGTGTTTGCCCGATTAAGTGGAGGTGTAATGGAAAATTACAAGTCCAAACGTGCATTCAAATCAGGAATCTTAGATTTCTCTGTACAGACTGAAATGAAGATAAAATCGTTAAGCTTGAAATTTGGTATTGGGACTCAGTATATCAATCACTCTGATTTAATCTTATCTAAAAGAGAAACCATTATGGAATTAGGAGTGCCTGTTACAAAGCAGCATGATTTAAGTTATCAGAATTTCTGGGATTTATATATTCCTGTAGAATTTGGATATCGCATCAAATCCTCTTCCTTTGGAGTTGGCTTGCAAGCAAATTATTTGATGTCAACAAATATGACTCTAAATCAATATAAGAATCATGCACTGATGAGTACCGAAAAATTTTCTGGACGAACAGATGGATTAAAACGATTCTCTATGCAAGGTTATGTTTGGTTTGAACAACGATTTACACCTCGTTTGAGCGCAGGCTTACGCATAGGAACAAATATCGCTGGTAGAATTAATATCAATGAAATGGGTTATTTCAATGAGTCATCTACTACGAATCCAATGTATGGTCAATTCTATCTTCGTTTCGATTTCTTGAAATAAAACGAAACACATTTATTGACTTCTTTCTATTCTAAAATTATTTCTTAATTTTGAAAAATCAATGCTAATCAATAAGTTGTTGATTTTCAATGCATTGATTTTAGAAATAGTATATAAAAAAGAGAAGTACATAACATGGGTAAATATATTCTTGATTTACAGACGATTGAATTAGACGCATTGTTTAATCTTATTCATTCAGGAGATGAAGTAGTATTGGGAGAAAAAGGAAGGGTTGCTGTGCAAAAATGCCGTGATTTCTTAGATCAAAAGATGGCAGCGTCAGATGGTAGTATTTATGGAATAAATACTGGTTTTGGTTCCTTATGTAATGAGTCTATATCTAGTCATGAATTATCACAATTACAAGTAAACCTTGTTCGCTCGCATGCATGTGGTACAGGCGAGGAAGTTCCTACTTCTATAGTAAAAACTATGTTGCTTTTGAAGGCAAAAGGGTTACATTATGGCCATTCAGGGGTGCAAGTAGAAACTGTAGAGAGACTTCTTTTCTTCTATAATCAAAATATTATACCTGTAGTTTATCAACAAGGTAGTTTGGGCGCATCAGGAGATTTAGCTCCTTTGGCACATATAGCTTTGGCGTTAATAGGAGAGGGTGAAGTGTATTATCAAGGGTGTAAAGTAGCTACGCACGAAGTGTTTACCAAATTAGGATTACAGCCTATTCGATTACAATCCAAGGAAGGTTTGGCTTTATTGAATGGAACTCAATTTATGAGTGCATTTTTAGCACACGGAGTGTATGAGGCAAAGAAACTATGGAAGCAAGCCAATATCAATGCTGCACTATCTTTAGAGGCCTATGATGGACGAATGGATCCATTTACTCCTTCAGTAAATGCTATTCGTAATCAGGAGGGGCAAATAAAGACTGCCAAAGAAATGAGAACTCTTTTACAAGGAAGTCAATTGATTCAGCAGGTAAAAGTAAATGTACAAGATCCATACAGCTTTCGATGTGTACCTCAAGTACATGGTGCAAGTTGGGATGTGATAGAACAAGCAGAACGTATTATTATACGAGAGATTAATGCAGTAACCGATAATCCAACGATTTTCCCTGATGAAGACGTGATTGTGTCTGCAGGTAATTTTCATGGTCAACCTTTAGCATTACATCTTGATTTCTTAGCAATCGCACTTGCAGAATTAGGAAGTATTTCCGAAAGAAGAATATATAAACTCATGGGAGGGCAACGTAATTTACCTGCATTTCTGGTAGCAAGACCTGGTTTAAATAGTGGTTTTATGATTGCACAATATACGGCTGCATCTATTGTGAGTCAAAATAAGCAATTATGTACTCCAGCTTCCATAGATACAATTGATTCTTCGAATGGACAAGAAGATCATGTGAGTATGGGGGCTAATGCTGCGACTAAATTATACCGTGTCATTCAGAATACGTGGCAAATATTGGGGATAGAATTAATGGCTGGAAATCAGGCGCTTGAATTTAGAGATGTAGCTAAAACTTCTCCTATTTTACAAGATATACATCAAAGTTACAGAAAAGAAATTCCTTTTATTCAGGAAGATGAATATATGTCTGCACATTTAAGACAGAGTAAGCAATTTATTATGCAACTTAACAAATCTACTTTATGATGAATGAAGAACATTCTGATAAGCATTTCTTAAATGCCAGTGAGCCTCGAAAACGTCCTGTATTCTTGGTAGTACTTTGTATATTGAGCATGCTTTATATTTTCTCTACTACAGTGGGAGTATTAACTTCATTGGCAGATGGTCCACTCACTGAAGATCAAATGATGGTAGAAGAGGCGAAATTTTATGAATCATTGGCTCAAATAGAATCCACCGGAGCGCGTATTTCGGATGATATGCGTAGTATGTTTAAGGTTATGATTGAAAATACAAAGTATATTAATAATGAAAAACATTATATAAATAGTGTTGTAAATTTGATTAGTCTGATTATTGGCGCAGTAGGAGTGATGTTTATGTTCAATTTAAGAAAGATTGGATTTCATTTCTATTTGGTGTATTCACTTCTCCCAGTGGTTATGATGTATGTATTAGTCCCTATGTATCTGGTTTCAACTGTTGTTGTCATCTTATCTTTGAGTGTTGCTACCATTTTTGCCTTGTTATATGGTAGTCAATTGAAGTGTATGAGGTAATTGAAATTGCTTGTACTGTCTCTCAAAACTTAAAACCAGCGGTAAGTACAACGTGATGGACATTTGTTTTGAATTGTGTGCGGTTTTCTATTTTAGAAGGGTCGAAAGCATAATAATCACTATGCGTTTGGAGTAGGCGGTAACTTACATCGATATACACAAATTTGTTTTCCCATCCCAAACCACCGGAATAAGTTAAATCAGGAGTTTTTATGTTTCCAATGCTTTTCTTATATGGCTGAGGTAACAAAGCAAAGCCGGCTCTCAAGTATAGGTCATGAGCAATCATATATTCAATCCCAATACGTGTATTAAAAACTGTTCGGAATTGATTTTTAACTTCTTGATTTTCGATATCGAAATTGTATAAAGGTCCTGTTTGGTTGTTAGAAACAGCCTGTGATCTTAGTTTTCCTCCTGGTAAATGAGACATTTCAACATCTATATTAATGGCACCGCGCATACCAAAAATATACGCAACAGAGCCACGCAGTTTCATAGGAGTTTTGATACGATAACTAAATTTACCAATGGGCACATATTCTGGAAGGATAGATTTTACTCCATCAGCGTGTTCTGCTGTCATATTTGTCGACCATTTATCTTCAAATCGAATGATGGAGGGAGTTTCAAAGGCTAAACCCAAACGAATTTCATTGATTGGTAAATACAAAATCCCGAGTTTTAGATTAAATCCTGTTCCTTTTGTCGTTTGGTCGTATGAATAAGTGAAACTTCGTAGGGAAGTACCAACTGTATCCAATAACCTTTCAGTGTGATCATAACTTTCGTTGTATTTTACCCGACGAATGCCTAAACTAGCGCCATAATATAAAATATTTGCATAATTTTCAGAATATCCAATATGGTATTCACCTATTCCCCCTCCGTTTGTGATTTCTCGATGATGATACATGTCGCCATTGGTGAGTCGAGAATAATATTGTCCGGATATATCATCCCAATCAACAGCATACGTGTCATACGCCAATCCCGTTGTGAAAGGCCTATAATCATAAATCAGAGATGGGTCAATGCCTGCACCATCATTAGCTAATACGTCTAATAACGAATAAAATTCCTGTCCTTCGTAAACGCGATGATTTGAGAAATTCTTCAATCTTGTATAAGCAAGCGTAATCTGGTTATATCTTCTACCGTTGTTTTTGGTGCTTAAATCATTAGTGAATACAACGCCTAGTGTGCTTAAGGCTAATTTATTGTAATTACTATTGGTTGTTGTTTCATTGAATATAGCTTTGTTTTGGAGAAAACTCATGTTTAGACTGGCACTAGCAGTTGACCTTGAGAATCTCCCTATACTAGCTGGATTTATTTGAATCGCACTAATATCTGCACCTAGAGCTCCAAAAGAACCAGCCATCGCTTCAAAACGTGCAGAACCAAATATGTCTGTTGTACTATAGCGAAGCACGTCTTCTTCGTTTTGTGAAAAGACGTGCATGCTGCATAAAATCAGTATTATAAAACCAACTATTTTTTGTGTCATCGTTTTTAGCGATTACCTTCTACCAGGATATGAACTATTACTTGAACCTGAACCAGAAGTACCATAGTTTCTATTGCCTGAGCTTTCACGGGAAACTCCCATTCCTTCATTAGAATATCCCGAACTCATTCTACTTTGATTGATTTCTCTTGTAGAAGTGGTGTTTCTGCTATTATAACGGGTATCGTTTCCACGTGTGGCTTCAGAAGAAACTCGGGTAGAGCTAGGATTTGATCGTTCAAACGAATTACTTGGTATATATCTTGGATTACTAGCTACAGTTTGTGTAGTTCGAGTTGCAGTCGAAGCATTATATTTTTCACGCGTTCCTCTGCTTGCTTCAGGAGCGGAAGAGCTTGAACTATTTACTTTGCTAGTTTGATACGGATTCATACCAGGCTGTTGTGTTTGAGGATAGCTACTGCTTCTATGAGAAGAAGAGGAAACGGAGGTGCGTGGACCATTGTAATATCCATTATTAGTGGATGTATTATTTGGACTTGAAAATCCATAATTTGGATAATACGGATAATAACTATTGCCATAATAATAAGCAGGGTAAGAAGAATATGGATACATTCCCCACATATCATAATAGTTATATCGATTATAATATCCATAAGGTCCCCACATGCTGTTTTGGTAGGCATATAACCAATAATTGCTTCCTCCATACGCCCATGCGTCAAAACCATAATCCCAAGGAGTTTGGCCAACACCTACAAAACCGATAGGACGTACACTATACCAGTAGGGTCCCGCCATTAAGCCATACGAATAGTGCATGGCTCTTGCTTTATTTGTAAAACGAGGATCTACATATTCATCTTGATAATGCCCCCTTTGGCGCGCCATAAATGAGTTGAATGAGGTTAAATCAGTTTCATCTTGATTCAGTACGATTTCTGTTGGTTTTTGCAGATATACATCATTTTCCGAAATATATCCGTAATTGGCACAACCGCTCAAGGTTAGTAAAGACCCTGCGACCCAAAGATATTTATTCAATGTTTTCATGGCGCTATTTTTTATAAAGTTACATACAATAGTGTATAATTCAAAGAGAACGTTTATTTTTGCCCATAAATTATGCCAAATTTGGCAAATTTTAAGAAAAATTTAACAATTCTAATTTTTGAAGTGATTTATGGCAACAACAAGAGCGGAAGATTATTCTAAATGGTATGGTGAAGTGATAGAAAGAGCTGGAATGGCTGAACATTCTGATGTACGTGGATGTATGGTTATCAAGCCTTATGGATATGCTATCTGGGAGAATATTCAAAAGATTTTGGATAAGAAATTTAAAGATACAGGGCATACGAATGCTTATTTTCCTCTTTTTATTCCAAAATCATATTTGAATAAAGAAGCACAGCATGTAGAAGGTTTTGCCAAAGAATGTGCAGTTGTTACACACTATCGTTTGAAGAATAATGAGGGACAATTAATCGTTGACCCCGAAGCAAAATTAGAAGAGGAATTAATTGTTCGTCCAACCTCTGAAACCATTATTTGGAATTCATATAAGAATTGGGTGCAATCATATAGAGATTTACCTATCTTAATTAATCAATGGGCGAATGTGGTGCGTTGGGAGATGCGAACTCGTTTATTTTTACGTACAACTGAATTTTTATGGCAAGAGGGTCATACAGCGCATGCTACACGTCAGGAAGCCATTGAAGAAGCAGAAAGAATGTTGGGTGTGTACACAGATTTTGTACAGAATTATATGGCAATGCCTGTGGTGCAAGGATTTAAAACAGCAAATGAACGTTTTGCAGGCGCAGACGAAACCTATTGTATTGAAGCAATGATGCAAGATGGAAAGGCCTTACAGGCGGGAACATCTCACTTTTTAGGACAAAATTTTGCCAAAGCTTTTGATGTGAAATTTGCCGATAAAAATGGCTCTTTGGATTATGTGTGGGCTACTTCATGGGGAGTTTCTACTCGACTAATTGGAGGATTGATTATGACTCACTCTGACGATGAAGGATTGGTATTACCTCCAGCTATTGCTCCTATTCAAGTGGCTATTGTACCTATTTATAAGAGCACTGAGCAATTGGAAGAAATATCAACTAAAGTAGCCGTATTGAAAGAAGCGCTTCAATCAAAAGGAATAACGGTAGTTTATGACGATGATGATAATCGAAGACCGGGATGGAAATTTGCAGAATATGAAGCAAAAGGAGTTCCTGTACGTGTAGCTATTGGTCCGCGTGACCTAGAGAACGGTCAGGCAGAGGTTGCACGTAGAGATACAAAAACCAAAGAAACGGTAAACTGGGACGGTATTGAAAATCATATAGAGCAATTATTGAACGATATTCAACATTCTCTTTTTGCAAAAGCAAAGGCATATAGAGATTCTCATATTACTGAAGTTAATTCATACGATGAGTTTAAGAAAGTGTTAGAAGAAAAAGGAGGATTTATTTCAGCTCATTGGGACGGCACAAGTGAAACAGAAGTGAGAGTAAAAGAAGAAACAAAAGCGACTATTCGCTGTATTCCGCTGGATGCAAAAGAAGAGGCTGGAACATGTATCTTTACAGGAAAACCTTCTTCCAAGAGAGTACTTTTTGCAAAGGCATATTAGAGATTTTTTCCACTCCCCCTCTGGAGGGGGGCAGGGGGGAGGACACCTCAAAACAATATAGAAGAGGACACCTCAAAACAATGTAGGAGAGGATTCCTTAAAACAACTAAGGAGAAAAACCCTTACCCAACTTTCTACTAATTAATTTTAGTAGTTTTTTAAATAAACAACGGGCTAAACTCTTATATTTGTATGTATGGAGTTCTGTTTTCAAGATAAAGAAACCAGTTGTAGAAGGCAAAAGAAAGTATTTTTTGTGCCTCTACTACAAGTTCAATTAGATATTTTGGAATTACAACATCTCAGTAAATTATATTAATCCATGGCAGAGCAAATTGAAAGAGAATATTTGGAGCAGTTTGGAAATCTCGAACTCCTTGCTAAACAGGTGGTAGAAGGATTTATCACAGGAATGCACAAAAGTCCCTTTCATGGTTTTTCAGTTGAATTTGCTGAACACCGTTTATACAATGCTGGTGAATCAACCAAACATGTTGATTGGAAGTTGTTTGCACGTTCAGATAAACTATTTACCAAGAAATATGAGGAGGAAACGAATTTACGCTGCCAGTTTGTGTTAGATGCCTCTAGTTCCATGTATTTCCAATACGATAAGAATTGGTCTAAACTAAAATACAGTATATATGCCATTGCATCTTTAATGGAAATCTTGAAGAGACAGCGTGATGCAGTTGGCTTATCTGTTTTTACCAATAAATTGGATGTACATACAGAAAACAAATCTTCCAATGTACATCAACGTATGGTTTTGGCAGAATTAGAGAAACGACTTACTAAATATGAACCTAAGGAAGCGAAACCAACTGAAATGGTGCAGGTGCTTCACGATATTGCAGAACTCACGCATCGACGTAGTTTAATTGTGATTTTTTCAGATATGTTGGAAGACCCCAATAATCAGCAGGGTTTATTTGAGGCTTTACAACACTTAAAGTACAATAAACATGAAGTTATTCTATTTCATGTGGTCGACCAACAAAGAGAAGTTGATTTTCAATTAGAAAATAGGCCATATACTCTGATTGATATGGAAACTGGAGAGGAGATGAAATTGATCCCTGAGGAAATTAAGGAGCAATATACAAGCGGTATTCAACAATATTTTACAGAGATTAGACAAAAATGTATTTCTTATCAAATAGATTTTCAAATCATAGATACAAATAAACCATTAAATGACGTGCTAGTCAAGTTTCTAAGTCGTCGACAAAAAATGAAATAACTAGATACTTTTAACTCATTGTGCATTTAGAATAAAATACAGACTAGGCGGTCGGCTTTGCCGACCGATAGTAGCCCCCAACAATTGTCACCCCGAGTAACCAAGGTTGCTCGGAGCCTATTTGTAAGTTATTCTTATTTATTACATCTTTACAAATTAAATATACTCCATATACAGTAGAAGTTATTGATTATATTTATTTTTGTAAATGCACAATGGGTTACTTTTAATAAAATTCACACACATGAAAAACGGGATATTTTTACTTTCTTTTTTCTTTTTTTCACTCTTTCTGCACGCTCAAGATAATCACCATGAAATTGGAGTGGATATTCAAGCAGCATCTATCTCTAATCGAGGAGGCGCATTTGGAGGCGCTGTAAAATATGCGTATGTATTGAGTGAAGATATTGCCTTTGGTCCTAGTTTCCGTTTTCAATATTTATGGTCTAAGGATTTGTACTATGGAACTCAAGGGAAATCATTTACTTGGGGCGGGGGAGCTTTCTTTCATTATCGCTTTTTACAATGGTTATATGTAGGAGCAGAAGTGGAAGTGCTTAAAAACCCCTTCACTTGGGTAAGACCTGACAAGAGATGGTCACTGACAGCCTTTGTAGGTGGTGGATTTTCACATGATTTTGGACCTATTCGACTTAATTTTGGACTTTTGTATGATATTGCTGATGCAGTTCGTGACCCATACACTTCCAACCCTTCTCCGTTGAGTCGCGAGTATTTCATTAAAGTAGTTGATCCTAAAAAGCCTAATTTTGGGAAATATGTTCCGTTGATTTACAGACTAACTTTCTTTATCCCCATTCGACCAAAAGTGAGTGCTAAAGAAACTGATGATTATGAATAAAGATCTTAAATTACAAGAAGGAGATTACTATAAATCTCCTGAAGGATATATTATTTTCACAGCACAGTATCTTTTGCGAAGAGGATATTGCTGTAAAAACGGATGCAAACACTGTCCATACGGATATGATCCAAAGACTGACCGTATAAAGAAAAGGTGAGAATATCTTCCGTTTTTCCTTTATTCGAGAATCATCTGCCTAGTCTTTTCATATAAAACAATCCCGGTAGAAACACCTACGTTATATGAAGCAATAGTACCAAGCATAGGAATTTTAGCACGTTGATGTGAGATTTTCAATAATTCGTCTGAAATCCCATCTTCTTCAGATCCCATGATGATGGCAGTTGGACCAGTGAGTGTGCAATCAAATAGAAATTTATCTGTTTTTTCAGTACACGCAATAATCTTTAATCCAGAATCTTTCAGATAACGCACGGATTGATTTAAGTCACGTGTTTTACACACAGGAATTTTATGCAAAGCTCCTGCTGAAGTTTTGATTGCATCACTTGTGATTAATGCAGAGTTTTTATCTGGGATTAAAATAGCGTGTACTCCGTTACATTCAGCTGTACGAGCAATAGCGCCGAAATTACGCACATCTGTAATGCGGTCTAGTACCAAAATATTTGGAACATCTCCTTTATCAAAAACTTCTGATAGAATATTTTCGATGTCGTAATACTCAACAGGAGAAATAAATGCGATGACACCTTGGTGGTTTTTCTTCGTGAGGCGATTGATTTTCTCTGCTGGAACAAATTGAAGTGTATAATCTTGCCCAGCTAAAGCTTCTTTTAATTCTTTGAAAAGCGCTTTATCCATGCCGCGCTGAATCATGATTTTATTAATCTCTTTTTGGGCGTTCACTGCTTCGATGACAGCTCGTACCCCAAAAATTAAATCGCTAATTTCTCCGTGTCCTTTGTTCATATTCTTTCTAATCTGGCAGCAAAGGTATGACTACTTTTAGGAAAATGAGTAAACTTATTTTTATTTATTAGCTTTATTATGTAAAATATTTCTTAAAAAGTGGAAAATACCAATATCCACGCTATTTTTGCATCACGTATGTCAGAAAGGAAGAAGATACTCGATTTTTATATCTTGAAAAGATTGTTTGTTTATACAAAACCGTATAAAATTTATCTGTTTCTGGCATTCATCTTTACCATTGGACTCGCTATAGTGCAACCTTTGCGTCCAAGTGTAATGGGAGATATTGTCGATAAATATGTCGTAAAATCTCAAGATGGAAAATCTTTGTTGTTTTGGACTATTATCATCATAGGTATGTTGCTTGGTGAAGCTATTTTTCAATTCTTTACAACGTATTATGCCAATTTATTAGGACAATCAGTTATCAAAGATATCCGAATAAAACTCTTTAAACATATTATGTCGTTTAAGATGAGTTATTTCGATAAAACACCAATTGGTTCTGTTGTTACCCGTATAGTTTCTGATTTAGAAGCCATATCGGAAGTGTTTACGCAAGGTCTGATTAATATGTTTAAGGATATTTTGGTGCTGGTAACTATTGTGATTTGGATGTTTATTGAAAACCCCATTCTTTCCTTGTATATTTTACTTCCCATACCTTTATTAATTATTGCTACACGTATTTTTGCGCGAGCAATGAAAGATGCTTATCAAAAAGAAAGTGTGGAAGTGAATAAGCTCAACACGTTTGTGCAAGAACGTATTGTGGGAATGTCTATTCTTCAAGTATTTAGCCGAGAAGAAATTGAAAAAAAGCGTTTTGCAGAAATCAATGCACGTCATAAACAAGCACATATAGATACCATTTGGGCAAACTCCATCTTTTTCCCTGTGGTAGAATTTTTGACTTCTTTGTCTATTACGTCTTTGATTGTATTTAGCGCTTGGTCACTAGCTAATGGTTCGGTGGTATCGGTTGATTCTACAGGAATTATTGTGAAATATACCTTGTGGGTGCACATGTTATATCGCCCGATTCGACAATTAGCAGATAAGTTTAACGTGTTACAGCGTGGTGTAGTACGTGCAGAGCGTGTATTTAAAGCTTTGGATTATCATGAGGTGATACAAAATGATGGCACAAAAACTAGCTTAGATTTTCAACAGGATATTCGGTTTGACCATCTTTGGTTTGCTTATACAGATGAAGATTGGGTACTCAAGGATATCAATCTGACTATAGAAACAGGGAAAACAATTGCCTTTGTAGGTGCTACGGGAGCAGGAAAATCCTCAATTGTAAACATGGTTTCCCGATTTTATGAATATCAAAAAGGAAATATCTTTATTGGGGATACAGAAATCCGAGCATTGGAATTGAGTTATTTGCGTAAGAATATTTCTGTTGTATTACAAGATGTGTTTTTATTTTCCGATACTGTGCATAATAATATTACACTAGGAGATGAATCTATTAGTCGAGAAACTATTATAGAAGCAGCCAAAATTGTTGGTGCTCATCATTTTATATCTAAACTCCCAGGTGGATATGATTACCATATTGGAGAACGAGGAGGTGTACTGTCTGTGGGACAAAGGCAACTACTGGCCTTTATTCGTGCGTATGTATTTAACCCTCATATTTTGATTCTGGATGAAGCCACCTCAAGTGTAGATAATGAAAGCGAAGAGTTAATTCAAAAAGCTACTGAAAAATTGACACACGGTCGAACCTCCATTGTTATTGCCCATAGATTATCCACCATTCAGCGTGCCGATAAAATCATTGTAATGGATCATGGAAAAGTGATGGAACAAGGGAATCATCAGGAACTATTGGCGAAAAATGGTTTCTATAAAAACCTCTATGAAAAGCAATTCTTAGGAGAAAAGAAAGAGGTAAGTTAATAATGTATAGCATGAAATAAAGCAATATGCAGAAAGGAAGTGATAAAAAAGGAGTAATTCAATTGGCGGAAATCTTACATCGTCAGGGGGTGAAATATGTTGTGTTTTCTCCTGGCTCGCGCAATGCTCCTTTGATGATTACTTTTGATAATGACGAACGTTTTACATGTTTTGTTATTCCTGATGAACGAAGTGCCGCTTTTTATGGTTTAGGATTGGCTGAGCAGTCTAAAACACCTGTTGCTATTATGTGTACTTCAGGTTCTGCTTTGCTGAATTATTATCCTGCGATAAGCGAGGCATTTTATCGTAACATTCCGCTGGTGATAGTTTCCGCGGATAGACCCAAAGAATGGATAGATCAAGGTGACGGGCAAACCATTCGCCAAGAAAATGTTTTTAGCAACCATATTTGTGGTTATGCCGAGTTGCTAGAACATCCAAAGGACTCTCAAGAAATACAGCAAAATGAAAGGGCAATTATGAACCTAATGACTCAAGCAAAACAAGCAAATGGAGGTCCTGTTCATATCAATTTCCCTTTTGAAGAACCTTTGTATAATCAAGTAGAAATTACACAATCTGAATTGCAAACCCAAGTTGATACAAGAGATGTGAAGCAATTTACCAAAGAGGAGCTTGCTGAACTTAAAGCGATTTGGGGAAATGCATCCAAGAAACTGATTCTATGTGGGCAAATGCCTAAGAATGACCGATTAAATGAGCAATTAAAAAGGTTGGCAGCTGAAGATAAGAGTGTGGCAATTGTAGTAGAAAATACAAGTAATCTACAAGATCGTAATTTTATTCATTGCATAGATCGAACGATTGAGAGCTTTTTAGAAGATAACCCAGAATTGTATCGCCCTGATTTACTGATAACCATCGGAGGGGCGGTAATTTCTAAGAAAGTTAAATCCTATTTTAGAAAGTATAAACCAATACACAATTGGAAGGTGGGAGAAGCATTCCTGGAAATGGATACCTATAGATCTTTGACCAAATCATTACCCGTATCTGGAAATTACTTCTTTGATTGTGTATTAGATCAATTTGAAGGTAATCAGTCACGTTTTGGAGAACAGTGGAAACAATTGGACTATTTGGTGAGAGAGAAACATGACAATTTCTTGATGCAAGCACCCTATAGTGATTTATCTGTATATAATTTACTCTTAGATAGTGTGCCGGATTTTTCCAATTTACATATATCAAATAGCTCTACTATTCGTTATACACAACTGTTTGATTCTGTATCGACTATATCTTATTTCTGTAACCGGGGTACTAGTGGAATTGATGGATCTGTTAGCACAGCCATAGGAAATGCTTTAGCTTCTTCTGCTAAGTTGAATATTTTAATCACAGGAGATATGAGCTTCTTTTATGACAGCAATGCCTTGTGGAATTTGCACCTTCCTACAAATGTGCGTATTTTTTTAATTAATAACAGTGGAGGAGGGATTTTTGACATCATACCTGGACCAAAAGATACACTTCAGCTAGATGCTTACTTTGTAATGAATCATCATTTTTCTGCAGAGCATCTTTGCAAAACTTTTGATGTAAATTACTTCAAAGCTTCTTCGCTAGATGAAATTGATACACAATTAGATGTGTTCTTAGAAGTAGCCGAAAATGAGCGACCTGGAGTAATGGAAATTTTTACACCACGGGAAACCAATGCACAGGTATTGGCTAAATATTTCGAAGCTATAAAAGTAAAGGAAGCGCCTGTTCTTACGCTTTAAACCAAAAAAAACTCCCAATTACTGGCGCAATTGGGAGACTAAAAAAAAACGTTGGTTTATGTAGCTTATTTTCAGCTAAAGCAAATGTATAAATAAAATAAAGCTACTATTTTAATTAATATTTATATGGCTTATATTAATGATAAACGGCATTTGGTTGATTTAAGGTGATCCCAACTCCCCCTTTGGAGGGGGGCAGGGGGGAGGACACTACATAAAAAAATAAGGGGAAGACCCTGATAACACTAATAGCTGAACTCCATAAGCACTAAAGAAAGATACGGAAAAACAGATGGGAGGAGCATTTCCCACTCCCCCTTTGGAGGGGGCAGGGGGGAGGACACTACATAAAAAAATAAGGGGAAGACCCTGATAACACTAATAGCTGAACTCCATAAATACTAAAGAAAGATACGGAAAAACAAATGGGAGGAGCATTTCCCACTCCCCCTTTGGAGGGGGTAGGGGGGAGGACACAGTAAAACAGTAATAGCTGAACTCCATAAGCACTAAAGAAAGATACGGGAAAACAGATGGGAGGAGCATTTCCCACTCCCCCTTTGGAGGGGGGAGGGGGGAGGATACTACATAAAAAATAATGGGGGAGGACACTACATAAAAAATGAGAGAAGACACCACAATACACTAGAAACACACCTCTCCTCTCAAGAAATATTTCCTTTTATTTTAATAAGTTCTGATGCTGTCAAATCGCGCCATTTCCCAACAGGAATATCTAATTGGATATTCATTATCCGAATTCGTTTCAAGTTCTTCACCTGATAATCGAAATACTCGCACATACGACGAATTTGACGATTTAGACCTTGTGTCAGAATAATTCTAAAGGAATACGTATCTATTTGTTCAACTTCGCATTTTCGCGTGATTGTATCTAAAATGGGAACACCATTGCGCATACCTTGTAGAAACTTTTCGGTGATTGGCTGATCAACTTCAACAATATATTCTTTTTCATGAAAATTACGTGCACGCATCAATTGATTCACCCATTCTCCATCCGTTGTCAAAAGTATCAGTCCTTCACTCATTTTATCCAATCTTCCCGCATAGATAAGTCGTTCAGGATGATTGATAAATTCAATGATATTATTCTTTTCTCTTTTAGTGTCAGCGGTACATACTATTCCTACTGGTTTATTGAAGGCAATATAAATCTGTTCTTTTCGTGTAAGAGATACTACTTTTCCATCTACTTCTACAGAATCGTTTTCTTTTACCTTGGTTCCTAGCGCTGGAATCTGTCCGTTGATGGTCACACGTTGTTCCTCAATCAATTTATCAGCTTGTCTGCGAGAACAATACCCAATTTCACTAAGATATTTATTAATACGTGTACCTTCCATGCAACAAAGGTATTGAAAACTTGTTTATAATCGGTTAAAAACCTATGAATAGTGTGTGGATAGGTTGTTTATTACTTTAATTTCTTGTATTTTTAGAATAAAACACAGATTATAATCTTAGACCCCGACACTCCTTCGTCCGTCGGGGTGACAATACATTGGGAGGGATAAGGCGGTCGGCAAAGCCGACCGATAATAGCCCCTGTAAATTGTCACCCCGAGAACCTTGGTTGCTCGGGGTCTATTTGTAAATTATTACTATTTCTAACATCTTAACAAATTAAATGCAATCCATATTCAGTAGAAATTAGTGATTTTATTTGTTTTTTATAAATATATAACGGGTTTACTTTAATTTATGGTTATTATGATGCCGCTCGTGATCACGGTTAGTCTTCTTATCTAAATTTCTTTGAATGGCTTCGGTTAAATTGATTCCTGTTTGATTTGCTATACAAGTTAAAACGAAAAGGACATCGGCCAACTCATCACCAAGGTCTTTATTTTTATCAGATTCTTTTTCACTTTGCTCACCATATCTTCGAGCCATTATACGTGCAACTTCACCAACTTCTTCCATCAGAACTGCGGTATTAGTGAGTTCGTTAAAATAGCGAACACCATGTTTCTGGATCCATTGATCGATAGTTTCTTGTAAGTTTTCTATAGTCATTATTCTTTCATTTTGGTGTCTATAATAATTGTAACCGGGCCATCGTTGATGAGAGAAACTTTCATGTCACCTCCAAATTCACCACTGGCTACATTTCGCCCACTGATTACAGCTAATTTCTTTTTGAATTGTTCATAAAGTGGTATAGCCACGTCTGGTTTGGCAGCATGTATGAAGCTTGGTCGATTTCCTTTTTTGGTTTTTGCATGCAAAGTAAATTGGGAAACAACTAAAAAATCTCCTTGAATATCTTGGATGTCGAGATTCATTTTACCTTCTTCATCAGAAAAAATGCGTAAACCACTAATTTTGTTGCATAACCAATCGATATCTTCCTCTGTATCTTCTGTTTCTATACCTAATAAAATCATTAATCCATGCTGGATGGCTCCTACAATTTGTTGGTCAATAGATACGCTTGCTTCAGAAACTCTTTGTATAACTACCCTCATTATCTATACGTTTCATTACGATCCTCCATAATTAAATCTACATAGGTCTGGTAGCGTGATTCGGAAATTTCACCATTTTCGACGGCTTCTTTTACTACGCAATTGGGTTCATTTATGTGCTGACAATTATGAAATTTACATTTGTTGAGAAGTTTTCTCATTTCTGGAAAATAATGACCTATAACTTCTTTCTCTAAGTCAATAATTCCAAATGCTTTAATACCCGGTGTGTCGATGATATATCCACCGCTTGCTAATTGGTGCATTTCAGCAAAAGTTGTTGTGTGTTGACCTTGTAAATGCGTTTTTGAAATCTCTGAAGTTTTTAATTTAAGCGTTGGGTCTAAGGCATTAACAAGGGTGCTTTTCCCTGTACCGCTATGTCCTGCAATCATCACTTGTTTGCCATCTATTTCTTTTCGAAGAAAATCGATATTAGTTTGGTTGAGTGCTGATATCTCGTGGCAGGGATATCCAATTTTCTCATAAATTGACATCATATCATGAACTACCTCTATGTCTTCCTCCGTATATAAATCAATTTTATTGAATAATAAAGTTGTTGGGATACGATAGGCCTCAGCAGCGACTAAGAAACGATCAATAAAAGCGGTAAACGTTGTTGGTGCAACTAATGTCACTAATAAATAGGCTCTGTCAATGTTGGCGGCTAAGACATGAGTTTGCTTAGATAGATTAATGGAGCGACGAACTATATGATTCTTTCGTGGTAAAATCTCAGTAATTCGATACGTTCCGTCTTCTATATTTTCAATCAATACTTCATCTCCTACAGCCACTGGATTTGTAGATTTACTGCCTTCCAAACGAATCTTTCCACGTATGCGTGCATCCACGATTTGCCCGTCTTCCATTTCGAGAAGATACCAAACCCCAGTTGACTTTAAAACCCTTCCTTTTTTCAAAATCTATGATTGAATTCCAAATGTAAAGAAAAATATTTAACTGCGATGATTTAGTTTGAACAGGGATATTGTCGGTTGACTTTGAGACCACTTCATTCTTTCTTTGTAACCAAATGGTAAACTTTTCACTCTAATTGTTAAATCTGATTTGCAAAAAGGTTTTTTAACAAAATATGGCATTTCATTTACTAGAAACTCTTATTTTTGCAAGTCTTTAGAACGAAAATTGAATGAAAAATATACTTCTTGTTTTCCTTTTGGCAATTTTGTCTTTCTTGAGTTTTGGACAAGAAATGAAATTTACAGGAACAGTAAATGACACCACCAATCAAACTCCACTTTCGGATGCAGTTATTATGGCTGTTCGGTTAAAAGATGGGTTATTGTTAGGATTTACACGTTCTAATGCAGATGGATCCTTTGAATTAAGAGGTGTTCCAATTGATACGATGGAATTAGTAATTTCTCATTATTCATTTGATGAAAAACGCTTTTACATTATTGGCTCAGCAGATAATTATGAAATAAATATCCCTAATATTATTTTACCAGAGCAAGCAACAGAACTTGAAGAGGTGATTGTTTATGCCAATAAAGAACCTATTTACTTTAGAGGAGACACCTTAGTCTATGTCGCAGATTCTTTTGCTGTAAAAGAAAATGCAGTGGTGGAAGATTTATTAAAAAATCTACCCGGAATTTCAGTAGATGAAAATGGAAATGTCAGTTCACAAGGACGGCAAGTGACTAAAGTGTTAGTAGATGGGGATGAGTTCTTTGGTTCTGACCCAACAATTGCTACCCGGAATTTGCGCGCCGATGGCGTAGATAAAGTTGAAATATACGAAACTGAAGATGATAGATCCGGTGGAAATACAGAAGAGAAAATTCAGGTCTTGGATGTCAAACTGAAAGACGACGCAAAAAAAGGTTACTTTGGAAAAGTGGCTGGAGCAGGTGGATTCAATACCGAATATTTTGATAAGAAACCGAATGGCCGCATCTTTTATCAGGGTGAATTATTGGCAAATTATTTCAATAAAGATTTGAAAGTTTCCGTATTTGGATTGGGTTCAAATACACCCAATACCGGTTTTAGTTATCGAGACGCTTCTCGCTTTGGTTTAACCAATGAAATGAAAGGAGGATGGATGTCCACGTTAACTCCAACACGTGTAAATGGTTTGCCTGAAAACTACAAAGCAGGTTTTTATTTTTCGAATAAACTCGGTAAAAAGGTGAAATTAGGTGTCAATTATACGTATAACGATAGTAGAATAATCACTGAAGATATACGAGATGGTCAATATTTCTTTAAAGGTTTTGAGGGAATCACAAAAGATTCTACCTATAATAAAGTTGATTCTACCTACAATTCTCAAATGCAGCAATCACATACAGTAAATCTTCAATTAGACTATGATATCAATGATAAAACAACGCTTACACTTAAGTCTAATTTCGTGTATAGAGATGAAAAGCAAGAAAAGAATAGCTTTACAAATTTTATAGATTCTAAAGATAACCGTTTTAGTGCCAACGATATTCATAACAAAAATAAGGCAGATGGAATGGATGCTAATATTGAGCTAAACTTTAATCGAAAATTTGAAAAGAAATACCGTGAATTCAATGCAACTTACCAATTTGGATATACACAGATGGAAAGAGAAACAGAATTAAATTCTAATTTGTATTTTATTCAGTTTGTTACGCCAGATTCTACTTTTGATCAACAACGCCAAATGAGAAATAAAACGACTGGACATCGTTTGTTATTAGACTATACAGAACCTATTTCACGTCAGTTCCGTTTGAAATTTCAGTATCGTTTGGATTATTTCTATGGTAATCAAATTACGGAAACTTTTGATAGAACACCAACTGGTTATGATGGTTTCTCACCTATGTATAGCGCAGACTTTACCAATGACCGTATTGAAAATAGAGGATCTGCTGGAATCTATTTTGCGAACACCAAACAAACGTTAGAAGTAGGTGCCCGTATTCGAAATGTATTGATTAATAATTTGAATAATACCCTGGAGGTGAATATTAATCAGAATGTAACTGATGTGTTACCTTATTTAGAATATCAATATAAGTTTTCCAATGCACAACGTTTGCGGTTAACATATACCACAAGTTCTGACCAACCAAGTTTAGATCAGTTACAACCAATCCGAGACAATACCGATCCGAACAGTTTGGTAATAGGTAATCCTGATTTGAAACCTAATTACAATCATAGTCTGCAATTATTCTATAATAAGTGGAATGCTATTAACCAAAGTTTTATCTATGCAGGAGGTTATTATACGTATATGAATAATGCATTTTCAAATGCTATCTTTTACCTTCCAACAGGTCACTCAGTTTCTACTGCAATTAACGTAGATGGGAATATGCTTGGAGGATTCTATGCGGGTACTGGATTCCCTGTGTTTAAGAAAATATTACGTATTCGTCCACAAGCATCTGGAGGATACTCCAATTTTAAAACTGAAATTAACAAACAATTAAACATTATTCAAAATTATAACTTGGATGGTAGCTTGACTTTAGAAGTAAGAAGTGATACCATGGAGGTGAGTTTGAGTGCCAGTTACAGTTATAATTATCCGATGAGTAATTTATCTATGGGCTTAAACGAACCGTATTTGGTGCAACGATATAAGGCTTCCATTTATTTTGATTTACCATTCCGATTTATTATTGAAAGTGATGCAACTTACGAAATTAATTCACGCCGAGCTGAAGGATACAATTTAAAACCTTTCATTTGGAATGCTAAGTTGAGTCGCCGCTTTTTAAAAACAGGAAACTTAGTTATTCACTTTGAAGTGAACGATATCTTTAATAAGAATGTAGGCATTTCAAGAAATGTAGGAACTAATGTGATAACTGATATGAGAAGTAGAGTAATTGCTCGTTACTTTATGATTGGGGCAACATGGAGATTTAATAATTCTAAAACCAAAGAAGATGAGGGAAAGAATATGTGGTTCTAAGAAAATTTTGGTTGTGTTGGTGTTATTTCTAACATCATGGGCCTACGGACAAGTGATTACTTCTGGAGAGATAAGCTATACCCGGAGAACCAACCTTGAAAAGCGATACAAAGGAAACAAACGTATGGCTGGGCAATCTAAAAAATGGTTGCAAGAACCTAAAGTTGATAAATATACACTGTACTTTGATGAAAATGCTTCATTGTTTATGCCAATGCCTGTGATAGCAGGGGAAGAGGACAGAGAATGGACTACTACTAAAACAACTACCCTTACAGATTTGCGTAAGGGCACTGTAGAAAGGCAGTTTAACTTTATGGGCTCAGAAATTTATTTGAATGATACGATTACCAAGCGTGATTGGATTATTACAGGTGGAACACGTGACATTGCTGGATACAAAACAAAACAAGCTATGTGGATAGCGAATGATTCTACTAAAATTTATGCTTGGTATTCTGAGCAGATACGACCTTCTGTAGGACCTGAGACTTATTCCGGACTACCTGGGGCTATCTTAGGTTTAGCTATTGAAGATGGGGGAGTAGTGTATTTTGCTGAAAAAGTTACCCCTCTAAAATTGAAGGATTTTAGGAATAAAATGCCAAAAGGAAAAGATAAAAACACTTATACCAAAAAAAGCCTCTATGATTTTATCATCTCTCGTTTTACTAAGGAAGATTACGGTGGAAGAATTTTGGATGATATTCTAATTTGGTAAAAAAAGTATTTACAAAAAAAAATGGGACAAGCGTCCCATTTTTTTGATTTTTATTTATTTCTCGTTCATCTTTTTTAATTCATCTCGAATCTCGGCAAGTAAATCCTCTTGACTTGGCGCAGCCGGTGCTTCTGGTTCAGCCGGTGCATCTTCTTGTTTTTTCTTGGCGATTTCCTTAACGCGTGAATTTAACTTCACAATTAAGAAAAGGATAAAACCAACGATGGTTAAATCAATTAATACATTGATCCATTTTCCATACATGATGGCATTTTCTGGTTTCACTACTTCACCTCCAGCACCTATTACAGCATCATCCAGAATAATTTTGAGATCTGAAAAATCGACACCTCCTGTGAAATGTCCTACAATAGGCATCATAATACCATTGGTGAAATTAGAAATTACAGCTCCTACTGCTGTGGCAAGGATTACGGCAACTGAAAGGTCAATTACGTTTCCGGTCATAATGAAATCACGGAATTCTATCAAAAGTTTTTTCATTGTTTTTTTAAAATTTAAGCGTTAAAACTGCAAATCTAAAGAAATATTAAAAGAATTACTTCAAAAACTCACATTGATTTTTTCTAATTTCTTATTTTTTTCGACTTAAAAAACAAAAGTTTCTCTTATATTTGAGACGTTTGCTAACTAAAAAACAAATATACTATGTCAACTAACGAAGAATCGTGGGGATCGAGAGTCGGTTTAATCTTGGCTATGGCTGGAAATGCAGTTGGATTAGGAAATTTCCTACGATTCCCTGCGCAAGCAGTACAAAATGGAGGAGGAGCTTTCATTATTCCCTATCTTGTATGTTTTCTTTTAATGGGAATTCCCCTGTTATTTGTAGAATGGTCAACCGGACGTTTTGGTGGGAAATTTGGACACCATAGCACTCCGTTTATCCTGGATTCTATGGACAAACGCCGCTTTTGGAAATATGTCGGTGTTTTCGGTATATTCACCAATATCGCAGTAGCCTCTTATTATTGTTATTTAGAATCTTGGACACTTTCATGGGTATGGCATTCAATTGGTGGGAGTTTTGCTGGAAAAACACAAGCTGAAGTTGCTGGCTTTTTCGGTGAATATGTTGGACTATCAAGCGTTGAACCGATTATTTTTTGGTTAATCTGTTTGTTTATCAATACATGGATTTTATCTAGAGGTTTAAGTGGAGGAGTAGAAAAAGCTGCTAAAATTGGTATGCCTCTACTTTTGATTTTTGGCGCTTTCTTAGCTATTAAAGCTATAACTATTAAAGCAGGAGAAAGTGGGGCGCTTTTTTCAGGAACGGAAGGACTTAATTTCTTATGGACGCCACAATTAGATTCGATTTGGTCCACCAAGGTATGGTTAGCAGCTGCGGGACAAGTATTCTTTACTTTGTCATTAGGAATGGGGTCTATCCAGTGTTATGCTTCCTATATAAAAAGAAAGGATGACATTGCACTTAATTCCATGAGTGCAGGTTGGATGAATTCCTTTGTCGAAATTGTTTTGGGTTCTTCTATCCTAATTCCTATTTCAATAGGCTACTTAGGAGTGGATCAGGTGGTTGAAATGACAAAAAACGGTGGTTTAAGTTTAGGATTTAAAACCTTACCTTATCTATTTGAACAGTGGGGAAGAGTGCTGGCAGCTTTGGCTGGTTTAGCTTGGTTCGGACTCTTGTTTTTTGCAGGTATTACTTCTTCTTTGGCTATGGGAACACCTGTGATGGGATTCTTACAAGATGAATTTAATTGGAAGCGAAAAAATGCAGCTTATGCTTTGGGTGCAATTGTATTGTTACTCGGCCTTCCAACCGTTATATTCTTTGATTACGGTGTGTTTGATGAATATGATTATTGGGCAGGAACTGTTTCATTAGTCGTATTCGCTCTCCTAGAATTGATTCTATTTGCATGGGTATTTGGAATGGATAAGGGATGGAATGAAATCAACACAGGAGCAGATATTAAAGTTCCAACTTTATTTAAATATGTGATTAAGTATATTACACCTATCATTCTTGGGTTTGTGTTCTTTGCAAGTATCCCTGAAATTTGGGGTAAAATCACCAATAAAGAAATATATGCTGCAATTGCTGCAGCAACTTCACAAGGGGAAATTGATGCCTTGGAAACAAAAATGTTATTTGTGAATATCTCTCGTGCAGGACTTCTTCTTGTCTGGTTGGGTATTGCATATTTTGTACATGTTGCCTACCGTAAGCGTATTAGAGAAGGCAGGTTTACATCCTAATTAAATAGAATTGAAATGAATACAAGTGCTTTAATAATGATGATTACGACAGAAGTGATAGTGACCACTGTTACTATTTATTTCTTTATTCGCGTGTTGAGAACTCCTCCTAAATCAGAGCCAGATTCTTATTCCGAAAATGATGAGGTGGAGAGATAATGAACCTATTTGTATTATCTTTGTTAGTATTAAAAAGTAGTTTAATCGTTTAACATATAACTGATGAAAAGAAAAGTATTTTATATCCTAGGCGCTCTTTTGTTTGGCGGATTGAGTATGAGCGTGGCATTTAACACCAAATCTTCAAATAATGTAACTGCTGTACAAGAAGGAGAACCTACTAATTTACAGGTGTTACCTAAAGAAACATCTATGAAAGATGTGAAAAAGATCATGTGGGGCTTCAATCAAGCATTGGGTGTAAAATGTAGCCATTGCCACGCACCAAAAGCAGATGGAAAAGGACTTGATTTCGCAAGTGATGATAACCATAAGAAATTAATTGCTCGTGGTATGATGCACATGACAAAAGGAATCAATGAAAACTATTTCTATAAATACCAAAGTAGCGATGTAAAAGTGGATAAAGTAAGTTGTGTGACTTGTCACAATAAAAAAGCACATCCAAAAGTATAATAAGCTTAACATAATAGTTAGAAAATGGGGAGAGTCCAGACTTTCCCTATTTTGTTTTAAATAAAACTCGCATGCAAGATCAATTTAAATACGACGATGAGGTTACCAAAGATTTGATGGTTTCCTATGAAAATATTCTATCAAAAATTGGGGAAGATACCAAACGTGAAGGTTTGCTAAAAACTCCAGAGCGAATTGCAAAAGCGATTCAATATCTCACTAAGGGATATAAACAAGATCCAGATGCCATTATGAAAAGTGCCATCTTCCACGAAGATTATTCAGAAATGGTGATTGTGAAAGATATTGAAGTATATTCTCAATGCGAACATCACATGCTACCTTTTTTTGGCAAAGCACATGTCGCTTATATTCCTGATGGAAAGATTGTTGGATTGAGCAAAATTCCACGTATTGTGGATGCATATTCACATCGCTTGCAGGTACAGGAAAGATTAACCTTGGAAATACGTGATTGTATTCAACGGACACTTAAACCTAAAGGAGTAGCAGTGGTTTTGGAATGCCATCACATGTGCATGCAAATGCGTGGAGTTGAAAAACAAAATTCAACAACTACCACTTCCGCATTTAAAGGTTTATTTATTACCAATGATAGCACGCGTAAAGAATTTATTCAGTTGGTAAATGCGAATCTGCATTAAAGCAAGGCCTGACAATCAATTGTGCTAATTCCTTAATCAAAGAAAATATTGATTCCTCCGCTTAACGCATAGTTAAAAGTCTTGCGGTTATAATTTCCGTAAACCTCTGTAAAGCTTTGATCGAAACGCATGAATCCTTCTATGTGACGGAAGAAATAAAGTCCCATTGCAAAAGAATAACCCAAATCTAAGGCTTTAAAGTTTGTATGAGCCAACTGAACACTCTCTCTTTCTTTGCTTAAATCAGCTTGTCCATATTGCACAACACACCCTCCAATCTTTGGACCTCCCATAATCATAAAACGTTTTACAGGAGAAGTTGATTTAAAACTGAAATAGTATTTTATGTATAAAGGCAAATTGATGTAATCATTAAAATATTTATTGATAGTTCCATCCTTTAATTTGGTTCTTTCTCCTTGCATGCTGTACTCTAATTGAGCTACAAAAAATATTTGAGCAGGTTTTAATGCTATAGGATATACTTTTTTACGAGGCTCTATCTTGATTTGCGCAAAGACTCCAATGGCTGTTCCGTAACGACCAATGGATGCATTATGTATGTTTCGAATTCTAGAATGAATAGCCGTTTGACTAAGTCCGAATCGCGTAATTTTATCAATGCTTAATGTCTGTGCTGTACTAGCTGTAGGTCCAATTAGGAAAAAGATGCTAATAAATAGAAGTAGTAATTTATTCATTTTAAGTTATTTTGATTAGGGCAAATGTAATAAAAAAATGTTTTAACCACAAAGAGAGCGCAAAGTTTTTATGCAAAGAACACAAAGCTTCGTGCCTCTACATCATCTATGTTCCCTATGTACCTATGTGTTTAACGAACAGCGAATAATTAATATCAAACACATAGAAACTAGAACACATAGAAAAAGGACTATGTTCCCTATGTACCTATGTGTTTAACGAACAGCGAATAATTAATATCAAACACATAGAAACATAGAACAGATAGAAAAAGGACTATGTTCCCTATGTGCCTATGTGTTTCAAAAAAAACCTTCGCGGCCTTTGCGGTTAAAGCTACGGTTATCTCTTAATATACTTATCAATAAACCTCCTCACATACCCCTTCTTAGTTTCGTCTCCGTACACATACCCATACCCATATCCATATCCGTAACCATATCCATACCCGTATCCATATCCATACCCAAACTTCTTCATGTCTATATCGTTCACCACAATACCTACATTTTTTAATTTACCTTGACGTATTAAATCCATTGGAATTTTTAACATACGCTTATCAGTTTTGTTGGCACGGACAGTATAAATAGTAGCATCAGCTAAATGATTAATTAAGATGGTGTCAGTAACTAAACTTACAGGCGCTGTATCGATCAAAACAAAATCATATTCATTTCTTAGTTCTGTAATGAGTTGGGTTGACTCCGGACGCATCAACAACTCTGAAGGGTTAGGAGGAATTGGACCGGTAGATAAAACATCCAATCCATCTATTCCACAATCTTTGTGTAAGAGTGTATGCCAATCCGTATCTTCTCCTATCAAATAATTAGAAGCTCCTTTATTTTCAGTGAAATTAAAAATACGACCTAGTTTAGGGTTTCGCAAGTCTAAGCCCAGTACAACCACCTTCTTTCCAGAAAGTGCAATGGTATAGCCTAAATGGGAAGAAACGTGGGTTTTTCCTTCTCCCGAAATAGAAGAGGTAATCATGATGACATGCCCTTTCTCGCTTTTAGGAAGCATAAAGGAAAGGTTAGTACGTAAAATACGGAAGGCCTCCGAAACTGAAGTACGCTTGGCTAAATTCCTTACATCAATCTCTTTATTTCTGTCTCTTGGTATGGAACCTACACATGGGATCTTGGTATCCTCTATATCTTTTGAACTCTTAATTAAGGTATCTAGTAAATTCTTCAAATATATTCCACCTACAGGAAGTAAGATTCCTAAGATAAATGCAGCTAAATAGATAATTTGTCGCTTAGGAGATACAGGAATAGGATTGGTAAAGGCATAATCTACTACTTTAATATTGGAAATGGTAGCGGCAGATGCAATCTCATTTTCTTCTCGCTTTTGAAGTAAATACAGGTATAAAGTTTCTTTAATTTGTTGCTGACGCTGAATGTCTACATATTCCTTTTCGTAGTCTGGGATTTGGGAAAGTTTACCCTTGTATAGGTCCAACTTAGCTTGTAAAGATTTTAGCTCCATTTGGTAGGAAGTCAGCATGTTGCTCAAACTTGTAGTGATGTTGGCTCGTAGTTGCTCTATCTGTTCTTCCAATTCTAATACCATGGGGTTCTTCTCCGTAGAGTTGTAAATTAACTTACTACGATTAAGTACTAACTCATTGTATTTCCCAATCAAAGCAGCAATGGAGTTGTCTTCAAAGCCTAAATTAGCAGGGAGTACCTCGTACTTGTTTGGATTTTGTTGGAGGTAGTCATTGACAAAATGTGCTAATTCAAGTTGAATACTTACCTCGATCACTCGGGATTCATACGTACTCTCTTTTCCAATCGAGCTTTGAACATCTGTTTGAATGTCTATCAGTTTATTATCCTTCTTAAAACTCAAATTCAAGAAATCTACATCCGATAATTCCTTAGAGATAATACCTATACGCTCGTTGATAAATTCGCTAGTTTTGACAGCAATTTCATTTTTATCAACTTTTTTATCTAAATCGTGTTGACGAATTAACTCGTTGAGTATGTCTTCATTTTTTTTAGGAGTAATATCTTTATAGGTGAGTGCTAAAACCGATGATTCTTTATTAGCTGTAGAGACATCTAATTTCCCCTGTAAACTCTTAACAATGCTATTATCCGTAAAATAGAAGATGTTGTATTCTTTGCCTTTGCATTTTTCAGTAAAGAAATCAGTTTTACTAATTAGGATGTCTCCGAAAGGGAAGGAAAGTTTTTCTCCAATTTTTACCGAGCTGGTTTTAGATTCTTTTTTACCTATGGTATAGTTTAGTGCCAGAGTGTTTTCATCTTTTACAACTACTGTAAAGGCAATGTTGTGTCGAATCGAATCTTTGTGAAAGAGAGTTAACTCCAACGGAGAATTGAGGTATAACTCCGATTGACGAATTTGTGTAAAGGAATTGTTATCGAAATAGGCAGTATTCAGATTGAGTTCTTGCACTACTTTTCCCAGTAATCGTCTGGATTTAAGAATTTCTATTTCATTCTGTACGTTAGAACCGCTTTTAAAAAGCCCTAAATCACTAAAAATATCCAAATCAGGCATCCCTGCCCCTGATTTCTTATCGTCTTGCAATAAGATTTTTCCTTCTGTTTGATATACAGGAGTTGTATAGCGAATGTATAAATAAGCAGCTGCAAGCGTAATAACTAAGGAAAATATAAACCACCTCCAATGAAAGAGGTATTCTTCCAGTATTTCTTTGATATTTATATTTTCTTGGTCTTCGTTGGCCAAGTGATTATTGTAGTCTTCCATGTTTATTTGACACGTATTAAAATACTAATGGTAGATAGGATTACTGCTGCTATCGAGGTAAATATCGTAGCGGTAGATCTCCAAAATGTACCATTCACTTTTTCATTTAGGTTAGGTTCTACGTAAACGACGTCATTTTGTTGTAAATAATAGGCAGGAGATGCAAAAACTTCTTCTGTTTTGGTTAAATCAATGCGGTATTGTGTCTTTTTTCCGTCTATATCTCGAATGACCAATATGTTTTTTCTCATCCCTGTAATCTTTAAGTCACCGGCTAAGCCAATGGCTTCCAGTACAGTTAAACGCTCATTGGGTATCTTGAATGTCCCTGGATTTTTCACGTCTCCTAATACGGTTACCTTATAATTCATGATTTGTAAGTTCACCACAGGGTTCTTTAAATAATCTTCTAAGGTTTTAGATAATTGATCGACTGCTTCCATACGTGTCAATCCAGCTACGTGTACTTTGCCAACCACAGGAATATGGATATTCCCATTTCCATCAACCAAGTAGCCATTTCTTTCTGGGTTACCTGTGGTATATCCATTGGCACTGTTAATATTATTGGTGATTGGGAAATTAAAAGGAATAGCTGTTTCAGGGTTATCAGCACTTATCACAACTGACAAAATATCATCTACTTTGATCGTAGGGGTGAAGTTGGATGCTGTGCTATCTGTCACATCCGTTTGGAAATACACCATACGCTTACGAAGATTACAAGATGTGCTTGTGAGTAGAAAGCAAAAAGCTAGGATGAAAAGTATGTTTTTCATATACTGAAAATTTGAAGAGGCAAAGGTAAGGAAAAAGTTTTAATTTAACCGCAAAGGTCGCTAAGGTTGCGCAGAGAACGCGGAGGTTTTTTTTGAAACACATAGGTACATAGGGAACATAGATGATGCAGAGGACGCGAAGTTTTGTGTTTTCTTTGCGTGAAAAAACTTTGTGTTCTTTTGCGGTTAAATTAAATTTTATTCGTAACTTAATATTTTAACCACTGAATTATGAATGAAAACGAATTATTGACTATGGCCGCCTTCAGTAACAGCCGCCTTCGGCTACGCTCAGTCGGCGGTGTTAACCCGATCGGTCGCCTTCGACTACGCTCAGTCGGCGGGATAAATCGGAGGTCGACGGTGTTAACCCGATCGGTCGCCTTCGGCTACGCTCAGTCGACGGGATAAATCGGAGGTCGACGGTGTTACCCCGATCGGTCGCCTTCGGCTACGCTCAGTCGACGGGATAAATCGGAGGTCGACGGTGTTACCCCGATCGGTCGCCTTCGGCTACGCTCAGTCGACGGGATAAATCGGAGGTCGATATCTAAGTAAAATCAATCAACAACCATTAAAACTATGATAGGATATATTTACATACTAGAATGTTCAGACGGAAGTTACTACACAGGTAGTACTAAAGATCTAAAACGAAGATTGGCTCAACATCAATTAGGGGAAGGAGCAAATCATACAAAAAAACGTCTTCCTGTAAAATTGGTATATTATGAAGAATATAATCGAATAGATACCGCATTCTATAGAGAGAAGCAAATCCAAGGATGGAGTCGAGCTAAGAAAGAAGCTCTAATCAATGGACAAACCAATTTACTTAACGAACTCTCGGAATGTCAAAATGATACACATTTTAAAAATTATATAGAATATAAAGAGGAGTGACGATCGCCTTTGGCTTTGTATATCGCCGCCTTCGACTACGCTCAGTCGACGGGGGAACCCGATCAGTCGCCTTCGACTACGCTCAGTCGACGGGGGAACCCGATCAGTCGCCTTCGACTACGCTCAGTCGACGGGGGAACCCGATCAGTCGCCTTCGACTACGCTCAGTCGGCGGGGGAACCCGATCAGTCGCCTTCGACTACGCTCAGTCGACGGGGGAACCCGATCAGTCGCCTTCGACTACGCTCAGTCGGCGGGGGAACCCGATCAGTCGCCTTCGACTACGCTCAGTCGACGGGGGAACCCGATCAGTCGCCTTCGACTACGCTCAGTCGACGGGGGAACCCGATCAGTCGCCTTCGACTACGCTCAGTCGACGGGGGAACCCGATCAGTCGCCTTCGACTACGCTCAGTCGACGGGGGAACCCGATCAGTCGCCTTCGACTACGCTCAGTCGACGGGGGAAATCAAACGGATAATCAACGGATAAATCGGAGGTCGACGGGATAAATCGGAGGTCGAGCGGAGTCGAGACCGGAGTCGAGACCAAAGTCCCCAAACCTTTGCTGTTAGTTAAAGAACCAGTTCAACCCAGCTGCTAAGAAATACTTATACGTATTATGCTTATCGTAATTTCCATACACCTTCGTAAATCCATGATCATATCGGAAATACCCCTCCAATTGAGGAATAAAACGATAGCCTATCCCCACAGAAGCACCAAAGCTAAATTTCTTAAAGTTACTATGTGCAATCTGAACCACCTCTCTCTCTAATGTTTTATCTCCTACATAATTTTGATATACAGAGAAACTAGCCATAGGACCACCCATAATCATAAAGTTTGGTTTTGCCCCTTGCCCAAATCCGAAGTTATACTTGATATACATCGGAATATTGATGTAATCGTATATATATTTGTTAATTTCCCCTGTTTTGAATTTAGTTTTTTCTCCTTCCATGCTGTATTCAACTTGTGCTACAAAATAAATTTTTGCAGTACTAATCCCTTGCATGGTTTTATTGGGAATTAAATTGATTTGCGTATAGATACCAAAAGCAGGGGCGTAACGTCCTAAGGATTGATTATGAATACCACGAATGTGCGAATTATGTCCGCTTATAGCTAAACCAAAACGTACGTTATTTTCCAAATTTAAAACCCCTTGTGCATGGGAACCAGTCATTCCAAGGATTATCGCAGTAAATATAAGGTATAATGCTCTCATTTTCATAATCTTAGTTTGTTGTAAAGAACAAATATATAGTTATCTTTTTAAATTTTTGCTGTTTTTTTATAGTTTTTTATAAATAGTTTTACATCTTCTGAAGTATTTCTATGATTCTCTCTGAAGTTTTTCCATCCCATAAGTGTGGAATACCTCCTTTTTTCCAATTCCCAGAGAATAGCTTTTCCATAGCTGGTGCAATGGCTTTAGGATCAGTTCCCAAAAGCTCGTTGGTCCCTTCTGTGATTGTTTCGGGTCTTTCGGTATTGTCTCGTAAGGTCATGCAAGGAACTCCCATAACGGTTGTTTCTTCGGTGATTCCTCCGGAGTCGGTGACAACCACTTTTGCATGTTGCGATAAATAATTAAATTCCAAATACCCCATAGGCTCCACATAGTGCATTTTAGGATCTTCAATCCCTAAATTCTGTAGTATTTTAGCTGTTCTGGGGTGCACAGGGAAAATCAATGGTAAATCGTGTGTATTCTTTACAATTTCACTAATTAATTCGCGTAGTTTATCTTCCTCATCCACATTGGCTGGACGGTGAAGTGTCATTAATACATATCCTTTTTCTTTTAGGTTTAAGGTATCCCAAATAGCAGGTTTTGTAAAACGTGGTTGCTGTTTAAGTAGCGTATCAATCATCACATTTCCAACGTAGAAAATACGTTCTTCTTCTATGCCACTTTTGCGTAAGTTTTCATTGGCTACTTCTGAAGTGGTAAAGAAGTAATTGGTCACGGCATCAGTTGCCAATCTATTGATTTCTTCGGGCATGGTCCAGTCGTTGGAACGAATACCTGCCTCTACGTGTGCTACTTTAGTGTGTAACTTTTGTGCAGTGATAGCACATGCCATCGTAGAGGTTACGTCTCCCACAACTAATACTAAATCGGCAGGATTTTCCATCAGTTCCTTTTCAAAACGCATCATGATGTTCGCAGTTTGCTCAGCTTGAGAGCCACTTCCTGATTCCAAATTAGCATGTGGTTCTGGAATTTCCAACTCTTCAAAAAAACTACCTGACATATTTTTATCGTAGTGCTGACCCGTATGCACTAAACGATAGTCTATATCCTTTCCTTCTTTTTGTGCTTTTTGAATGGCATGAATTAAGGGAGCTATTTTTACAAAATTGGGTCGCGCTCCGGCGATGAGGGTTATTTTTTTCATGATTGTTTGTTTTTAATGTTAATGAGACTCCGCTCTCGACTCCGCTCGATCTCCGTTTGGATTATCCTGCCGACTGAGCGTAGTCGAAGGCGGCGATTACTGAAGGTAACTGCACTCCGCTCTCGACTCCGCTCGATCTCCGTTTGGATTATCCTGCCGACTGAGCGTAGCCGAAGGCGGCTATCCCCTCCAACATCTCAATCGCTATCTTCTTTCGATCAAAATCTTGAGCAAGTTTTTTACATCCAACTTGAAATTGTTTGTAATTTGATTCTTCTAAAATAGAAATAGCTTGTTGGATAAATTCTTCTTTATTTTCTGGTTCAAAGCACAATCCTGCGTTGAATTGTTCTATAATCCCTTTGGATTCTCCTTCTAAGCCTAATAAAATAGGTTTTTCCATTGCGGCTGCTTCAAAAATTTTAGAAGGTATAACTGTTAGAAATGTATCACTTTTGCGTAAATTCACTAAGGCTACATCCATTAAACTTAAATACTTGATAACCTCTTGTTTAGAAACAGAAGCTAAAAATGTAGTATTCTTTAACTGTAATTTTTCATTTAATTCTAATAGATTCTTTCGTTCTGCTCCGTCTCCTATGAATAAAAAATGAAAGTTAGGATGGGAATCTTGAAAGTCACCAATACTATTTAGGATAAAGTCTAAACCATGAGCCATTCCATGTGTACCGATGTAGGCAAATACTTTTTTCCCTTCTAGATTCAATTCTTTTAATAACTTTTGATTTTTTTCTTGGGGTACAAACAGTTCTAAATTAGCTCCGTTTTTATGAACGAGTATTTTATCTTCATGGATTCCTTTTTCAATAATCTTCTTTTTAAAAGCATCTGTAACAACTACAATTTTAGTAGCACTCTTATACAATCTTTTTTCTACCCATTCAAAAAATCGAATAAAAGCATTCTTCTTCATTGCACCAACTGCAACTATGGATTCTGGCCATAAATCACGTACTTCCATTATCCAAGGCTTACGTTTAAAGAATGAAAGCCAACGTCCAGATATAGCCGTAAAAAATTGGGGGGAAGTAGCGATGATGATATCTGTTTTTATAAATAAACCAGCAAAGAAAGCCATCATGGCATAACTGATATAATCCAATATACGTTTGATAAATCCTTCATTCGCTGTGATATACGACCATACACGTATGACTTTAATGCCATCTATTTCTTCTCTTTGATAGAATTTGTTTTTGTATCCATCATATACCTTTCCTTTTGGAAAATTAGGTGCGCATGTGATTACGGTAACATCCACCCCTTGTTTCACCCATTCTTTGCAATGTTCATACGTTCTATTGGCAGGAGCATTAACTTCTGGAGGGAAATTATCGGTAAGAAAAAGGAGTTTCATTTATTGTTTAGTACTTTTATAGTTCATTTTTTACTTTAATTTATTCAATTCTTGTGTGAAATCGATTTAAATTCTATCTCTTTCACTCATTACATCTTCGATTATCATATCATCCGTTAACAATAGAGCATTATAACAAATTAGCATATAAAATCTCTGTAATTTTCTTTTGTGACTACAAGTTTTTCTGCTGGGTTGTAAGTGTTTACAAAATCGTTTGGAAATTTTACTTTTGATGGACTCCACTTAAATTCAAAAGCATCTAATTTTCCATTGTTTTCTTCTACATAATCAATTTCCTGTTGGTTATTATTTCTCCAAAAATATATGTTGGTATGATAATTAGAATAAGCATTTCGTTTCATACGCTCTACAATCATAAAATTTTCCCACAAAGCACCAACATCGTTTCGCAAACCTATAGGATTAAATTGATTGATTATTGCATTACGAAGACCATTGTCATAAAAGTAAATCTTTCGAGACTTTTTCAGTTCATTTCGTAAATTCCTGCTGTATGCACCTAAACGAAAAACAATAAATGCTTTTTCGAGTAAGTTGATATAATGCTCAACGGTTTGATTATCCAATCCACTCATATTGCCTAACTCATTGTATGACACTAAATTTCCCACTTGAAAAGCAATCGCTTGGACTAATTTCTCCATTCTATCGGGCTTTTGGATTCGCTCCCAAGTCAAAATATCTTTATAGAGATAACTGTTTGCTAGTTGCTTTAGGATATCTTCGGCTTTATTTGGATGATTAATAACATCCGGATAATAACCATAAACAAGTCGATGTTCAAGCAATCGATTTTCTTCCAAAATACTTGTGTGATTTGCCATTTCTGAAAAGCTAAGCGGAAACATACGATACTCCCACTTACGACCTGTGAGAGGTTCATTGATTTTGTTTGCCAATTCAAAAGCAGAAGAGCCTGTAGCTAAGACTTTTACATCTTTGATTTGATCATATATGATTTTTAAACATAAACCAATGTTTTCGATTCTTTGCGCCTCATCAATTACTAAAATTTTATTATTACCAATTAAATTTTTAATTTTTGTAGCATTCGGGTTGGCAAAATATTCGCGTGTATCCGTATCGTCTCCATAAAGCCACAAAACTTTGCTTTTATCTTCGGTGAGTTTGGCTAAAAGTGAAGTTTTACCAACTTGCCTTGCTCCTAATAGTACTATAACTTTGTTATCTTCAAAGTTCTTTTTTATTTCATTTTCTAATTGTCGTATAATCATCTTAATGAATCTTGCGAACATAATCGCAAATATAATATTAATTTTGAGAATATAATCGCAAAATTAATGTTTTATATAAATGCTTCTCATAATATCAAAGGCAATCTATACTTCATATAAAATCTTGATAATTATTTTTTTATTCATTTCTATCTTTATCTTTTCTGCTCTTCTTAATATGTTATACCCTTCCGCAAAGTTGTATTCCTCCAAGGTAATAGCATGTGCATTTTCTATCGTTAATTGTAAAACGTCATTTATAATAAAACCTTGCTCTATTTGCTGTATAGAAGCATCAGGATGGAAATGAAGGATTCCAACACTTCCCCTTTGGAGGGGGCTGGGGGGAGGATTCGTCATCTTTTCAGCTAAAGGTTGAGGATTCTTCGTCTTTCCAATATTATTGATTAAATCATCAATTATAACTTCTGTTTCATTCAAAGTAAACGTACGTTGATGAATGATGTTCTGATGTTTATATCCATCGTGTGAAGCTATAACTTGATTGTTGTTTTCCAGTAGAACATTTGTTTTTGCTCGTTTCCCTACTCTGAAACCACTCCATACGTCCGAAGAATTAATGTTATTTACAACAACTGTATTATGAGCAGAAGTAGCACGCTCTGATTGTCGTTGTGAATTCTTTTCATAGGTAGAGATTCCGGTATCTACTATGATTGGTTTTCCCTGAAAATTGAGAATAAAATTCAAACTGTCTGCATGAGAATGACCGGGTTGATAGCTTGGTGAAATTTGCCCTACATCTATAAGTAATTCAAAGTATTCATTAGAAAAGTGACGATACCCAGAATCAGTCAATGATAATTCTTTTGGTTTAATCTCCAATTTTGCAGCATATTCAAACAATTCTTTAGTAGTAGGCGCAACACCTTTTGCAGCATCATTCACCATGGGGATATCCCCGTTGGAAAAGGTCATGTTTTTTAGCCATGCAAGCATTTTGGCTGCTTTTTCTCTTAGGAAATGTTCAAATTGTTTTTCTTTTTTCTCGTATGTTGAGTACCAATCAATGAGTTCTAATACACGATTCAACATGATTTGGTGATACATAGGGCTGAGCTCAAAATGAGCTCCATCATTTAAAATCTGTTCATCCAATTGCTCTATGAGTAGTGCGTGCGCTTTTTGTATCCATTTTTCTTCTTGGAAAAATACGCCTCCCATCATTAAGGCGAATAGATTTTCTAGTAAATGATTCCCTAAAATATGAAATTCTAAACGTTTGGAGAGAAAGTTGAGTTCACCATACAAGTTTTCAATAAGCGAGCTATCTTGTATTTCCTCGCGTAAAATAAAGCGAATAGTATTTATAGAACGTAGGGAAATAGGGTAGGGCTCTAAAACTACATTGCTCTGATAAAAATCCTTCAGTAAGCATAGCTTTTCTTCTTTCGTAATATTTTCTTGTGCGAGGTAATTGAAATATTGAAGGTTGTAATTCCATAAAGCACCATATTCTTTATAACTCCAATCGATTTGTTGACTAAAATCCTTTTCTTGGTTTAGAAAGGTGAATTTATTATTTCCTAAGTAGGAGGAGTAGTGGTAGGGTGATTGGATGAATTTTAATGGAGTTGTTTCTAGGGGATTTATGCTATTTTTATAATGAGATAGCGGTTTTGCCTTGAATAAACGGTAAAGTAGCTGATACTTAATTTGTATCGGTTTGAGATATTTGAGAGTATGGTAATATGTGGAGATATGTTTCATGTGTTTAACTGAAATTTAACCGCAAGGAGGGCGCTAAGGTTGCGCAGAGGTCGCGAAGCTTTGTGTTCGCGGTTAATCAAACAGACATGTTTTAAATATTTTCACTTAATAAAAAATCTTTAATATGTAAATGCTCAATACCTTCAATATTATCTTTCCAAAATTCATCCAGACTTACCACATATTTCGGAAATTGATCTTTGATTGCTAATAAATTTCCGTATTCTCTATTAATAGTGTCTTCCTTTTCTAATTTGTAAGCCACCTGAACATATACCTTTCTCCCCTGTTTTTCGGCTACAAAATCAATTTCGGTGGTATCTAATTTCCCAACATATACGTTGTAGCCTCTTCTTTTTAATTCCAGAAAAACAATATTTTCTAATATTCCAGCTATCATGCGGTCTCGATTTCCTAATAAAGCATAGATAATTGAAATATCACTCACATAAAATTTTTCTTGTGTTTTTAAAATTTCTTTACCTTTGATATCATAACGAGGTACTCTATATAGAATAAAAGCACCCTCCAAAGCGGTTAAATAATTATATACTGTATTGACGTCGATTTTTCGCTGTTGACTTTTGAAGTAATCTGCTACATTTTTCCCTGAAAAGGTATTGCCTATATTGTCAAAAGCATATTTAATTACACGTTCCAATAACTCAATATCCCTAATTTTATAACGCTGAACAGTATCTCTTAAAATAACTGATGAATAAATATCATGAACCACCTTATATGCTGTCTCTTCTGGATAATCCAATGTGTGAATCACAGGAAATCCACCAAGTCTTAGATATTTATCAAAAACATGTTCTATCTCTTCATCAAAATAATATGCCCTAAAAGATAAGAACTCACGATAGGAAAGCGTAAAAATAGGAATCTCTACATATCTTCCTGCCAAATAAGTAGCTAATTCAGAAGATAGCAAATGAGAATTTGAGCCTGTTATATAGATATCTACATTAAAATCTACCAAAAAAGAATTAACTGATTTTTCCCAATCTTCTACTTCCTGGATTTCATCTAACAAAAGATAATATTTTTGAGATGTCTTTATTTCTTCCTTAATGTATTTATATAATTTCTCTGCTTTAGTCAATTCGATATAAGATAAACTCTCGAAGTTCAATTTTATAATTTGATTTTCTTTCACTCCTCTTTGTTGCAGTTCCTTCTTGAGTAAATCCAATATTACCGACTTGCCAGAACGTCTAATTCCAGTAATTACCTTAATTTGAGGTTTATCAATAAAAGGTAACAATGCCTGTATGTATGTCGGTCTTAAAATCACACTATTTGTATTATAAGCACAAAAATAAGTATAATTAATAAGTTTTTATAGGTATAAGCATAAAAAATGTTTGCTTTTTCACGCGGTGTTCGGGGTTTTTTCACGCAGAGTTCGCGGCGTTTTATCGCGGAGCTCGCAGCGGTTTTTCACGCGGCGCTCGCAGCGTTTTATCGCGGCGCTCGCTACGTGAACACACTTACAAATTATTTACTACCCGATGAATTCCTTCTTTCATTAATTTCACATTGAAGTTCAGTAATAGTCCTAATTTTAAATCTGTCATTTTTAAATAGGTCAATGTTTGGGCATAGTGTACTGGTGCAAGTTTTTCAACTGCTTTTAATTCTATAATAACTTTGTTTTCTACTAATAGATCCATTCGGAATCCTTGGTCGAATATTATTTCCTTATAATTCATTCTTACTGGAACTTGGGTTTGAACATCTAAACCTGCTTCTATTAATTCATATTCTAAACAACGTTCATATACAGATTCTAATAGCCCAGGGCCTAATTCACGATGTATTTTGAAAGCTTGATCGAGAATAATTGTAGCGATTTCGTTTTCTATCTTTTCCATGGTGTGTTTTTTAATTCGCTTTGCTCATTGGTTGTTTCACGCGGTGTTCGGGTTTTTTTCACGCGGAGATCGCGGCGGTTTTTCTCGCGGAGTTCGCAGCGTTTTTTTCACGCGGAGCTAGCAGAGGTTTTTTTCACGCGGAGCTCGTAGCGTTTTTTTTGCGGCATTCGTGGTTTTTTTTTGCGGCGTTCGCTACGTGATCCCCTCACATATCCTCCATCGAAAGACCCTGATACTCCAATTGGTAATCTTTGAATTTCTGGGTTAGAAGTTTCGATTTTTCTTTTAATTTCTCAAGGCTGATTTTATTTTTATTTCTTTTTACTTCGACAAATAAAACAGTTTTATCTAAATCATTAATTGCTACGATATCAATTTCATTTTGATTCTTTTTCTCCCAATAAGTGCCGATATTATTATATTTTTTTTGAGTTTTTAAATGCTCCGTGAAATATTTTTCTAATATTCTTCCGCTGAAAGTTGCATAATCTCTTCGAATAATTTCTTTAAGGTAATCCAAGTTTCCAATTTCTACTGCACTACGGAATTTATAAATGAAACGGAACCAGAATTTTAAAAAATTGTCTTCTATCGTGTATTTCACATTCCGACTGTTGGATTTAGCCAAAATTGGACGAACTTTCTTTATCAATCCATATTCTTTTTCTAGACGTGTTAAAAAACCACCAGTTTGCATTTCCATAATGGATTCTATCTCAACTCTTGACGTTTTCCCAGAGGCAATGAGTGTTAAGATGGAAAAATAATTTCCGTAATCTTTACCAAATTCATCAATCAACACGTTTTTACCTTCTTCTAAAAATAGAGAATTTTCGGTTAATAAGGTATTCAATATTGCCTCAAAAGTAAAAGCATTATTTTGTACTAATAACTCTACATATTTTGCAACACCTCCTGTGAATAGATAGAAAGCAAGTAAGTCTTCATTACTATAATTAGGAGAATAATCAGTTAAAATTTGTTTGATGGTTGCGATATCAAATGTTTTTAGATGAATTCTTTGTGTGGCCCTACCGAATAGTGGCTCTTTGGTATTTTCAAAGATCTTGGTCATCATAGAATACACTGAACCGCAAAGTATTAAATTGATTTTACTTTCTTCTTTATAACTGTCCCAACTATTTTGCATTTCAGAATATATGGCAGGATTAACCGTAGTAAATTCTTGAAACTCATCGATTATCAAGGTAAAATGATGCATTTTGGAATGATTCATTAGAAAACCGAATAACTCTTTAAACGTTTTGATTTCGCCAAAGATAGGTAGATTTAACTTTTGTTTAATTTCCTCCATCCATTCTGCACAAAGCAAAGATTCATTTTTTTTTGCTACAAAGAAATAGAGAGTAGGTCCATTTTCCGTTGCTTTCACCAAAAGACTTGTTTTACCAATACGTCTTCTTCCCACTACAAATGTCATTTGTGCAGATTTATAGGAAAGTTTTTCAATCCTACGCAATAAAGCTAATTCATTCTCTCTATTATAAAACTTCATATTTTATCGTAACGCAGATTACCGTAACACAGGTTGCGATAGCAAATGTACGCAAATATTTTAATAATACATTATCTTAGTATGGGTTTCACTCCACTCATCTTAGTTTCACGTGGTGTTCGGGTTTTCTTTCACGCGGTGTTCGGGTTTTCTTTCACGCGGAGCTCGCGGTGGTTTTTCACGCGGAGATCGCGGCGGTTTTTCACGCGGAGATCGCGGCGGTTTTTCACGCGGAGCTCGCGGCGGTTTTTCACGCGGAGTTCGCGGCGGTTTTTCACGCGGAGATCGCGGCGGTTTTTTTGCGGCGTTTGCGGCGTTTTATCGCGGCGCTCGCTACGTGAAACATCCCTACACTTCCACCCATCTACCTGTTTTTAAGCTTTCTATCGCTGCAAAACTGGCTTGGGTTGTATTGATGATATAAATAGAGATAATAACTTTGTTTTAATTCGTTGAAACTATTGAAGTATGTCTATTTTAATGTAATAAATTAATAGTTTCATATTGGAAAATCCTGTTAATTTGAAAAGTTCTTTAACCAATAAGACAAATATAAAAGTTGATAAATTTTGTAGGTATTATTTCTTTTATGAGAGAAATGTTCGAATATGACACTTTCAACAGCACTTTGATTTATAAATTTGAAAAGACCGTTTTTTAAAAGAATATCTAGGATTTTATCTGAATCTAACCGATTTATAAAATCATCAAGAGGCGCGTTAAAACCTGCTTTTTTACGATCAACTATTGATCTCGATATTTTTTTTAAGAGAATATTGCGTAATGGTTTTTTATTTCGCCTTATACTTAATAATTGTTGATCTTTCAAGTTCCATGCAAATTCAAATAATTTTTTTGTTGCCAAGGGAACTCTTAATTCAAGGCTAGCGAGCATACTCGATTTGTCTGCTACTAAAAAATTATGAGATAAAAAACCTGTGAGATCTAAATACATAGCTTTTTTTAGATTCGTTTGATTCTTAACTTCACATAACTTTTTTTGTATTTTCTGTTCGTAACGAAATATTCCATCTTGGGATTTTAATTTATCTGTCAGATTTTGAACTTCATTTTTACTAAATACCCCAATAAGTGAAGTATATTTTAGACCAAAGTCTCTTTCTTTAAAAAAGGAGTTAAATCGTTCTATTTTCTTTGAAAACCATTTATTCTTTTGTAAAAGGAAAACAAAAGGTTTGCTTAGTCTAAAAAAGGATTCATATCTTACAAGTTTATAGCGAGGATATCCTGCAAACAATTCATCGGCTCCCATTCCACTTAGCATAACTTTGTACCCTTTAGATTGGGCATATAATGAAAGTGTTTTTGAACTTTGAAAAGTAAAGTCGGACATCATTTCCTCATTACCAGTGGCAACTTCATTAATTAATGATAAAAAGTCATCATTGGATAACGTAACCAAATCTAATCTCACTTCATCCAATTGTATATTCACTAGGTCGGCAATCTGTTTAGCATAGGAATAATCATTTGACATCCCGGAGTTTTTATATTGAATATCTGAAGATTTAATTGTAATTGGCTTAATCGTTCTATTTATTTTAGTTAAAATTATGGATGAATCAATTCCGCCACTAAAAAATAATCCAACAGGTACATCTGCTACTAAATGCTCTGCTATAGTTTGGTCAATTAGTTCTTCTAATTTATTTATATCACTTGGAAGAGATTTTACTGAATTAATATTCCAATATTCTACGCGTTCAATCAGATTAGAATGAGAATCATAGATTTCGTAACTTCCGGGTTTTACTTTAAAAATATTTTTAAACCCAGTATCCGGCTCATATAAAAAGCCATTTAATAAAAACTCTGTTATTTGACTTTCATCAATTTCTTTTATATCTGGTTTTACTTCAAACATTGCTTTTATTTCGGAACAAAAAAGCAGATCTGTTTTCGAATGATAAGTATATAGCGGTTTTATCCCTAGTTGGTCTCGACATAATATTAGTCTATTGGTATCTTCTGAATACCAAGCAAAGGCAAACATACCTTCAACATCTGAGATTCCTTCAATACCTTGATTGATTAGCCACTGTAAAAGAACTTCAGTATCACTGCTTGTTTTAAATTTGATTCCTTTTTTTTCTAAACGAGTTTTTAGTAACTGATAATTGTAGATTTCGCCATTGAAAACAATTATTTCATTATTAATTCTAAATGGTTGATTAGCTCCTTCATTTAAATCGCGAATACTAAGTCTCACATGACCTAGGACAACTTGTTCACAAGTATATATATTCTGTGCATCAGGCCCTCGGTGATGAAGTTTATTCAATCCCGTTACAATTTTATATTTTTCAATATTTATTGAACCAATAATACCACACATAAGGTCTAACCAATTTTTAGTGTTTCAGGAATTATTTCTTTGAATAGTTTTCCATGAACAATAGATGAATCAAAATTATTAAATGCAAACAATGCATTTTGAGAAAATTCAGAATAGTTGTCATCATTAAATAAAAGAATGGCATTCAGTAATTCATCTGAATTTTTTGGAGAAATTAAAATTCCTGTCTTGCCATTTTCAACTATTTCAGGAATAGATTTCCAATTTGTCGAAATTACAGGCAAACCTTCCCTATAAGCCTCAATAATTACACCTGGATATCCTTCTCCATCATAATAGGTTGGTAATATGAGGACATCGTATAGGCTTAATATAGGTATTACCTCTTGAGGTTTGAGTTTACCTTTATAATTTTCATTATTTATTAAGAAACTTAGTCTTTCATCTATTATTTCACCATAAATTGATAATTTATATTCATCTGGCAATTTAGCGAACGTATCTAGGAGTTCGATAATACCTTTATCTGTTTTTATATGCCCTAAAAAGATGAATCTCTTTTTAAAATCTTTTCCTCTTTTCAAATCTTCTAATTCTTCTATGGATCTAGATTTTCTAGTATTTGGAAACCATATAGTATTAGGGTTTATTTTTTGAAACTTATCTACTAAAAATTGAGTTTCTAAAAGTAATATATCAACTTTCGGGATAATTAGTTTTAATATTGGTTTGAAAATTTTAGATTCAATATCGCTATCAAAATGAGAACCAAAAACACGTAATACTAGCTTTAATTTTAAAATTTTTGCCATTACAAAAAAGGTAGGCCATAAAACTTTGACTCCAAAAGAATTAACATTTAATATAACAATATCTTTTCTTTTGATTTTAAGGAATGAAATTAATATCAAATAAAAAAAAGAAAGAATGCGGCTTTGATATCTATTTGACGGAATTACTGTAGAAATTATCTTTTCATCATTTTGCAGAAATGTTACCATTTCCTGAAATAAAATCGTAGCACCACCTATTGATTTTTTTCGGTTAAAATAAGGCAAGGGACCTATCAGGATTAGATTTCTTTTATTTAAAGGCATTTTGTTATATGATAAAAATATTTTTCAAAGCTTTCGCAAAAGATTTCATATACTACACCTCTCTATTAATATACCCTTCTGTTGCATTCTCTCTTGGAATTATCTTTGCAGGGTTACCAATAACAATTGAATTATCGGGCACATCAAAATTCACATAGGTCAACGGAGCAATTAAAACATTATTTCCAATATTTATACCTCCAACAATAACTGCACCCGTTCCTATCCAAACTTGGTTACCAATAATAGGTTTTCCTTTTAACTTACCTCTATTTGCTTGACCGATAGTAACATTATGTGCAATATTACAATTATCGCCGATTTTTGACTTTATATTTACGACAATTGTTCCAAAATGACCTATATAAAATCCTTTTCCGATTTGAGTCCCTGCAGGTATTTGTATTCCATATTTGAATTGGTAATGTCGGAGGATAACACGATATACCCCCCCCCCCGCAAAGAGGAGCGTTTACAAGTACTTGCTTTTCTAAAGAAATACATATACCGGAAGCCTGGAATTAAAATAAATGCTTTTATGAAAGCTTTAATTCCTGTTTGGCCGAAGTAGCGGTATAAATCGGATCGGATGAGTTGATTTGTGGTCATTTGGATAAAAGGATTAAACATATTCAGATTTCAAAATCCCCGTTTTAATCACCTTTGCGGGAACACCAACTACTAAACAATTATCAGGAATATCCTTAACCACAACTGCATTTGCCCCAATAACTACATTATTACCAATTTTAATTGGTCCTAAAATTTTGGCGCCGGCACCAATATAAACATGATTGCCTATAGTTGGAACTTCTGTTTTCTTGGATGTTCCACCTATGGTGACATTCTGGTCTATATGTACGTCATTCCCAATTTTGGTAGCACCATGAATAACAACACCCAGACCACCATAACCTAAAATAAAATTATTTCCAATTTCGACCGTATGTGGCAGGTAACAGCTGAAAAAAAAACGAATAAAATAAGTTATCATCTTAGGTATGAATGGAATACTCCTCAGTTTATATGAAAGACGATATAATTTAATGGGATTTTTCATTTCAGCAATCTTAAATAATCATTTATTACAATTTCTTTATTAAAATTCTTAAATGCGGTATCGTGATTTATAATACCCATTTTATTCCGTTCATTCTCTGTAGAATTAATCGCTTTAATTATTGCTCTGGCAATAGATGCTGAATCATTAGCTTCGCATAAAAACCCGTTCACATCTTCTTTGATAAACATAGGTATGTCTGAAACTTTAGTACAAATAACTGGCTTTCCAATTGCCATAGCTTCACATATAACATTTGGAAAGCCTTCGAACGTACTGAAAAGTCCTACTAAATCACATTCGTAATACTTCTGTTTAATATTAAGTGTGCTCTCATTCAATTTAATAATTCTCTCCAAACCATGCTTAGTAATTTGATCTACTATAGTTTCAAAATAATCAGGTAAAACTTTTTCGCCATACCAATTAATTATCAATCTATTTTTATAACTTTCAGAAAGTGATATAATTGCCTTAACTAAATTGTCAAAATTCTTCAAAGGGTGATACCTTCCAATAATTATCAAATTCAATTTATCACTAATTACCTTCTGACCTTGGTTTAATTTCCATATCGAAAAGTCAATACTATTATAAATTACCTTACCCTTTTTCTTACTTAGAAAAGGATTGATTTTATAAACCATATCAAGGTTAGTTTTTGAGTTTGCTACTACATAATCTGCAAAACAATGAAACCATCTAAATATGATTTTTTTTGGACTCTTGTATATCATGGGGTTAGCGCTTCTTTCACCAACTACCAATTTCCATTTTCGAAACGGTAATCCGGCCAATGTCGCCATAAAATTAGCCGGCTCTAAAAAGGACAAAACAGCATCGGGTTTTTCTTTTCGAATCACTTTTCTTATTTTAAAGATTCGCTTGAGATAATTTGGTTCGGAAACTATTTTAATAGGAATATTTACCGCATCTAAGTCAGGTTTAAAAAAGGGTTCATCATGATAAACCAGAAATATAACTTCATGTCCTTTTTCTTTAAAGCCTTTGCCGAGCTCGACGAGTTGGCGTTGGGCACCACCAGAACCGAGGGAGTCTATGAAGAGGAGAAGTTTCATTTCAACAATTATTTACGTCCAATAAGGTAAGCTATTAGCATGGATTGAAAAATAAAAGATTCAGTATATATTCCCATAGAAAATAATGTTTTTATAATCCAAGTGATTATCAAAGTGTATCCCAACATCTTAAGCATAAAAGAACCTTTATAGAGTATTATAAATTTAAATAAATAAATAAATAAGAATAGATAGATAGATACCCCCAATAATCCAAAGTTAGATAACAATTCAAGCCAATCATTATGTGCCAGCCCCATTCCACTAAGAATTGTTGAACCAGCAAACCCAAATCCTAATAATAGATGTAGAAAATTGTCACTATTCAGCCAGCCATTCCAAATATTGTAATAAATGATATTTCTTTGGCTAGAATCCCCTTCTTTAGTTTGTTCAATTCTTTGAAGTAAAAAACTATCATTTTCTATTAAATTAGAAAGGAAATAATATATGCTAATAATACCAATAAGAATGAGAATATAACTAAAGAAATTATTTTTTCTCTGGCTCCTTATCAAATAATAGAGATAAAGCAATGCTGAAATTATACCTATAAGAATAGCACCTCTCTTTGTGCTCTCTACAATAAAATACAAACAAATTAATAGAATTAAAAGTGGGATTATCTTAGATTTTTTATGAAAGAAAAGAAATGGAATGATGGAAACAAAACTATATCCAACATTATTTACGACATTCTCTTTTCCAAAACGTTCTAAAACTAAATCATGGTTAAAATAAAACTCTAGAACAATAACAGGTAACATAACGAGCCCAAAAATTAAAATATATCGTTCACTAATCAAATTCCTACTTGAAAAGTAATAAAATGGATAAAATGAAAGAAGTGCCATCATAACGACTTTTAACATGGAAAAGTGGACTTTGTTCATAATATCTCCTGTGAATAAAAAACCAATCAGGTTTAAAAAAACAAGAGAAGACCAGAGAATAAAAATATTATTCTTTTTTTCATTAGAAAAGAGTAACCGTATAAAATAATAGAGGGAAATGAATAGAATTACTAATAAAGAAACTTGAGATATTATTGACCCGCTTTCATACACAGATCCTTGCAAAAAATATGCAACAATTAGAATAAACAGTGTATTACGAGCAAATATGTTTTTATTTATTTGCATTCAAAAGTTTTATTAAGTCCTCGACCATCCACTCCTGTGGATTAAATTTTCCTTCGTGCCAGTTCAAATTGAAATCCCAATATCCAGGACAAGCATCATAAGCTTCAACTGAAAATCCGTAGCTGAGTTCTACTATTAATGGTTTGTTGTTTTCATCAAACACAAAATCATAAGCAATAGATTGGGACTGAATTTTTTTATTCATTTCAAATGCTATTTTCACACATTCAGTGGGAATTTCTTCCTTTTCATAAACAATTCTGCCACTACCTGAAGCTCTAAAATCATTTTCACGTGTCATTCTTTTTAAGGCAAAGGCTTTGTCATCAATAACAATCACACGTATATCAAAGTTATTATTTGGAATAAATTCCTGAAAATACGCATAACCTTTTTCGTTAGGTTGGAGTTTCCCAAATTCAGTAGTCAAAAACAAACGGTAAATTCCTTTTGCAATTCCCTTTATTCCTTCTTTTCCTTGTTTTACTCTTTGAATTCTTTCCATGAAGTAACCCCATTTGTCAAAAGCAGGAAATCCCTTGCCAAAAGCTTTATGAATTAGGTGTTTTGCTTCAGATTTCGTTCGTACTAATTTTACATTTGCAGACCCAGCTCCACCTCGTAATTTCCATACTTTAGGAAAAGTTGTTTTCTCCACCCATTGCATTGCTTCTTGTTTGTCATAAAAGACATAGGATGGAACTAGGGGTGCGTCAACTGCTTCCAATAAATATTTTTGAGCCACTTTGTCATCGAAATGCCAATCGGTGTTAAAGTCAGGAAACACTTTGATTCCAGCATGTTCCAAGGCAAAAAGGGTTCTCTTCGCAACCAAAACATCTTTAAAATGCCCGTGATGATGATGCCACATTAAAGCATCGCAATCTTTTAATTGTTCAATGATATTCGTATCAAAACAATTCACAATTTTAAACGGAATTTCTTCACGTTTGCAATATGCTATCCAGCGATCTGAAAAACTACTGGGTCGGTGATGAATGGCGAGTTTCATTTTTCTAAATATTTTCTCAATACCTCCTTAGACAAATCTCTATGCGCTTCACATCTTGTCAGATTAAGATATAAAGCGCTTGCTTTCTTATTGGGCTTAGCAAATCCCAAAAGAGAAAACATTTTTCTAAAATATTTATTGCTTATAAAACTTAATATTGACCAATAGTTTAGATATTGCTTTTCCTTTTGTTTTATAAATCTCTGCCAAGCGCCTTGCAAAAGGCTATTGTCAATTATTGTTTTATTAAATACCTCAATGCGTTTTTCAACTTCCACAATATTTTTACTTAACGAAAGAGAAAACGTTTCTTTTTCTTGTTGGATGGCTATAAATTTAGCACCCAATTCTCCTGATATTATTTCTACTTGTAATATTAAACCATTATACCAATCATCGATTTGACTGTTGTGCGTAAATAAAAAATTACCTAAACTATAATAAATAGGAACATCTTTCCATGTTTCAAATCCACTAATACAATGTGTATGATGTCCCACAATTAAATCAGCACCTTCTTCTGCATAAAAACGATATTGTTTTTGTATTCTTGGACTTGGTAAGTTATAATATTCATGTCCGCCATGTATAATAACAATCACATTCTTTGCATTCTTTTTTGCTTCTCTAATTTGTTTTATATTTTCGATAACATCCATTGGATTTGCTCCAGCATAAATAGACGTAGCACTTGCCCATTCATTTTCAGCAAAATTCACAATGGCTATTCTCCCCTCATCTGATTCAATATATAAAGTTTTGGATGCCTCTAGTAAGTTTTTACCTGCACCAACCGTTTGAATATTATTTTCTTTACAGAATTCTAAAGTATTTTTTACACCTTTTTCATCATAATCTAAAATGTGATTATTAGCTAAAGTAACTGCATTTATCTCTAATGTTTTTAAAACATCTAAAGTGCTTTCTCTTTCCGCCTTTAGATTAGGGCCTGTTTTTGTGATTTTGGACATTGAATTTGTTACAGGAGCCTCTAGATTTACGATATTATAGTCTGAAGACTGAAATAAATCTATTAGAGAAGAATCTATCCTTTCTTTTGTATTGTATACTCGATCAATAACTAAATCACCTGTTATTAAAATTCTCATTTTCTACCATTTAAATAAAAGTGATATAAGGTTCTTAAAATAAATATTGAATCTTTAAAAATATTATGCTTTTTAAGAATAGCCTTTTTATATGCTTCAATATACTTATTTGACACCCTCTCAATATCAAAATAATGTTCAAAAAAATTCTGTGCTTGAAAAGCTTGTTCACGATACCTAATTTCATCAGAGATAATTCTTATTATTAAATCCAAACTTTTTTGCACCTCCTTTTCCTCAAAGACATTCCTTTCAGAGAAATTTGTTTCAAAAGCTACTTTAAAATTATCCTTATCCAATAAAACCGGTAATTCCCCTTGGCTATTAATAGCGAGTATAGGTATAGAAAGTGACGCTGCTTCCATTAATCCCCTCCCAGTTCCGATTACAGCATCAGCTAAATATAACATTTTTGATGCTTCTTTCGTCGAATATTCATCGAATACAAAAATTATCTTACCCTCTTTAACGAATCTATTTTCTTGAAATTTATCAAATATCTCATAATCCTCTATTGTACCTATTATTAAAAGTCTTATATTAGAAATATTTTTGTTTAGTAAAACTGAAATAAGATTTATCGAATCAATGATACTCTTTAAATAGGCTTTCCCAACTCTACATATTCGAACAAATGTGAATAGATCGTTATTTCTTTCGAGTTTTTGTTCTTCCCCTTTATAAGGTGAAACTGCAACAACTCTGTTGGGAATTAAGTTTATATTTGAATTTCTAAATTTATATTGATTTTGAAACCAGTTTAGATTTTCAAGACTAAACAAAACAAGATTTGGGATATATGGATAGCTCGCAGGATTCGGCCCCCCACATTTATTTACAAAGACATTATATTTCTTAAGTGAAAAAAAAAGTCTAATCAAAAGGTATGAACCTAAATCAAAACAATGTATAATATCAAATTCTTCCCCTTTCTTTATTTGGATTAATTCTTTACGAAGTTTAATGATATTCGTTCCATGAAAAGGTAGATGTTTCCGAAAGTTAGCATTATCTCGAATGACATCACTTTTTCCCGGACCTATCGTATATATCTCAATCACATTCGATTTGGCTAAGGAATTAGAAATATGATTTAGTGAGTGAAAATGTCCACCTCTTCCGTGTCCCATAACCGAAATAAAAAAAATAATTTTCATATCACTCTTTGTTCTACTTCTAAGTCAATATTGAATTTTTCTTTTACCTGTCTTTTTACTTCAACAATAATATCTAGTATATCTTTACCAGAAGCATTGTTAAAATTTATAATAAATCCCCCATGTTTTTCTGATATTTTCGCTCCACCTACTGTATATCCTTTTAAGTTTAACTCATCCATCAGAGCACCTACATAATGTCCTTTTGGTCGTTTAAAAACACTTCCGCAATTAGGATAGTTCCGTGGTTGCTTTGCCCAGCGTTTTTCCTTAATCGTTTCCATCTTTTCTACAATATCATTGCGCAACCCCTTGGTTAATTGAAGCCAACATCTCAGAATAATCTTGTCAGTATTTTTCTGAAAGAAACTATTCCGATATTCAAAACAAATATCTTTATTAAGCATTTCTTTGACCTGCATATCCAATAGGTCTAAATATTTAACCTTAATTAAAATATCCTTAATTTCTTCTCCACTCGAACCTGCATTCATAATCACCGCTCCCCCTATGGAGCTTGGTATATCATAAAACATTTCTAAACCTGACAATTCTTTATCCAAAGCAAATTCACAGACTTGTTTTGTAAAAGCTCCAGCTTCAACTTCGATTACATCGTTTTCTAATAATCTTATTTCACTATAATTCCCGTTAAAAATAATAATAGGCTTTTCATAATACTCTTTTGATAAAATTAGATTATGCCCACTCCCAAAAAGTAAATAATCTTTTCTTTCCTGATAAAGATTTATAATCTCTTGTTTGTTGTCCGGGAAAAACACCTCTTTCCCAATAGCCTGTATTCTATAGGCATTGAAGTTGGTCAAATCAAAATCTTTATACTGTTTCATTATCGTTTGATGATTTTCTTGATAATTCCTTTTATAGGGGCAAAATCCTCTCTTCTAAATTTTAAAATTTCTTTAATTGGTATTTTAGTCTCCTTACTGTAAAAATATAAGAAAAGGACTCCTGCTACACCGTAACTAATTGTTGACGAATAAGCAGCACCGTTTGCTCCATATTTTGGGATGAAAAAATAATTTAAAATAATATTTACACCCAATGCTGGCAGCATTGCCCACATAGCTATCCAAGGTTTTCCTCGTCCGGCTAAATCCATATTTATTACTTTAAAAATAGTTAGGGCCAATATTCCAGGTAATAAATAATTTAAGACAGAGACACTTCCATAAAATTCCTTCCCGTACATCAATGGAATAATATATTCAGAAAGAAAAAGGAGCACCAAAGCTCCCAGTCCCACACCGATAAATGAAACTCTTAATAATCGGATTACTTTATATGAAAATTCTTTTTGCTTTTTTGAAACAGCCGACCGCGCAAAAACTATTGAACTAAATAACATTGGAATTTCCCATAAATATTCTGCAAAACCTGCTCCTTTCGAATAAATTCCTAATTCGAATGCAGTGCTGAGCTTGTCAATCATAATCACATCAACTCTATAATTCAACCCTATAACCAACAATGATAGGGCATATATCATACCTAAAGAAAGCATGGACTGAATCACTCTCCATTCAAATTTTAAGCTAAAAGATTTTAGAAATTTATTTTTAAAAAGTAAAACAATAGACATAAATAATCCACCTAAAATAGTGGCTAACATTGCTCCAGCGATATCCCAATGAAGCAAAATGACAAATATAACAGCACCCAATAATACAATAAGAGTTGGAATCCAGTTAATCCTATTATACGTTTTAATATCATTTCTACCTAAAAACAAACCTGAATTATACTTATTAAACAAAGTAAATGGAATAGGCAATAAAGCCAAACTAACTAATAGTAAATTATCTCCAGAGTTACTAAAGTATCTCATCAATAAGTAACAAGTTACTAAAGAAATAATAACTGTTATCATCCAAATTTGCGTTATCGCAGTTTTAATTTGTTCTTCAGAAAATATTTTCTTTCCAGTATAAAAAGTAGTTGCTTGGCTTATTCCAAGAGATCCAAAGGATAGAAATAATGAAGGATAGACCGTTAGTGCAGCTATTGTTCCATTTCCTGATGGTCCTATATATCGTGCAATAATGATAGAACTACCTAAACCAAAGCTTATGATTAATATTTTTGAAAAACCAATCGATAAAAAATCTTTAAAAAATGATGCCATTTATTTATTGATAATTTTACAAGGTATTCCGACAGCAGTTGCTTTTTCTGGAACATTAATATTCACGACTGCATTAGCGCCAATAACTGCATTTTGTCCTATAATTATGCCTCCGATTAATTTTGCACCAACGAAAATTTTTGCTCCTTTCTTAACAATGGGATAATTAAACTCTACCCCCTTTCTCCCATGACTTCCAAAAGTAACGTATTGAAAAATAGTCACATTATCCTCAATTACTGTTTTGTCACCAATTACAATTCCAATAGGATGTGCCAATCTAATATTTTTACCCAAAATAGAATTGTATGATATTTCACAGCCTCTTTTAGAAATCATTTTGTACCTTAATCTTGAGGCAACAAGATGTAGAATCTTAAACTTACTTTGATAGCAATACTTTCCAATTCTATGATTTAATAAAACTCTAAAACTTGGATTAAAATAAAAAGCTTTTAAAAATACTATAAATCCATGCTTTTTACCCAAATCTCCTTTTATTTCATTAAGTAATTTTTTTATAGTCATAATTTCACTCCTAAATTATTTAGTTTCTTTTCTAGACTCTCATATCCCCTTTGAATTTGCCATGCATTATCAATAATTGTTTCGCCTTCTGCAGTTAAACCTGCTAATAATAATGCAATTCCTGCTCGTAAATCTAATGCTGTAACTTGTGTTCCTTTTAATTGTTCTCCACCGTCTATTACTAACAAATCACCTTTCACTTGATATTTCAACCCCATCTTTGCTAATTCTTCCGCGTAACCATACCTACCAGGAAATCTTAAATCGATAATTTTAGATATTCCTTTGGACATCGCTCCATAAACCGCAAATAAAGGCTGCATGTCTGAGTTTATCCCAGGATAAGGACCAGTACTGATTTCAACTGGATATGTATCACTTCCTTTGACAATTATGCTATTATTTCCTTTGTATAATATCATTCCACTTTCTCGCAAAAACACCATAGGAACCTCAAGATGCTCAAATGGAAAATCTTCAATTTCTATTTCTCCTCCAGTAATAGAAGCGCCTATTGCCCAAGTTAAAGCTTCCATGTTATCAGGAATAACAGAATGTTTAACTCCATTTAGTTTATCCACTCCTTCAACTACGATGCATTTCTGACCATAAACTTTTATTTTTGCTCCCATTTTATTGAGCATGGTTATTAAATCAATTATTTCAGGTCGGATGTGTGGTCCCCAAATAGTGGTTGTTCCATGTGCTAATGTTGCACAAAGGATACTATTTTCTGTTGCACCTGTGGAACGCATAGGTAGAAAAATATCTGTCGCTTTCAATTGCTCCTCAACTTTGGTACATAAGTATCCTTCCTCCTCCCATACTTTAGCCCCCATTCTTTCCCATATCATCACATGCAAATCATACTTTCTATCACCTAATTTACATCCACCTGGTAGTGGAACTTTACCTCCTCCAAATCGAGTTGTTAGACATCCGAGGATTAATAACGAATTCCTAATAGAACGCTCATCCCAAATTAAATCGGTATCAACATTGTTTTCCGTTATCTTTATAAAATCATTGAAAACTTGGCAGGGCTTTCCCATCTTTTCCAACATTTTTATATGCACCTGCATATCTAATAATCCATTTGGTGCATTAAAAAGCTCAACTGGTTCGTCTGTTAGTAATGAAGCTGTTAATAGTTTAAGCCCTGAATTTTTCGCACCGCTTACTTTAATTTTACCTTCAAGTTTAGATTTTGATACTTTTATAATAGTTTTCTTTTCCATGTTAATACATCATTCTATATTTTAAACGTGAACATACTGATGATATAATCTTTGATATGTTCGTCTCAAATTATCTTCAAAATTCCCAATCCTCTCAATACATCAACCCAAAATGCCATAACGGAATAGTATTTAAAAATCCGCTTTCTATGTCGGCTTTAACGACAAAGCCATTTTCTGCATTTTTAATTTGCTTCAGTCCTTTATTTTTCCGCCTACCTCAAAAACGATGTTATCTATTTTAAAATCTGCTATTGATGAAGAAAAAATGGCGTGTTGTACTTTCAATTGATTCAAAAAGAATGTTTCTCGAATGTTTCCAATATTCTGATTTTCTTTGGCTAGACCATACATCAGGTTAGTGTTGTCTAAATAGATTTTTTCAACCTTTCCTAAACTTCGTATGCCTTCCGTTTCAGTTCGTAATTGTGCGAGCATGCCCGCCTCTTCCATGAAAAGAAGATAATCGGGAATATTGTTTCGACTAACGCTAATCATTTCTACAATTTTGCTCATATTTGGTTTAAACGGAACACTTTCTGCAACAATGGCCAACAATTGTTTCAATTTCCTGCCCGTCGATACATTCATATCTGCATAGGTTGGAATATCGCTTTCTAAGGTTTGATTAATCACCTGTTGCAATCGCAAATCAAAATCATCTTCTAAAGCAAATGGATAATATCCATTCTTGAGGTAAGCATCAAACAACGGCAGAGGATGTTGAATTTGTTCCACTTTTATTTGATGATTCAGTATTTCTTCTAGCGTAAAGGTTGGGGTTTTTATTTGGTGAAAAAGTTGTAAATACTCCCGGAAAGACAAACCTTGCATGTTATAGATTATCGCTCTTCGACTTAAATCAGAACTTCCTTTTTTAATATCCAATACCGAGGACCCCGTAAAGACGACTTTTAATTCTTTGTGGTAATCAGAAATTAATTTTAATTCTTTAGACCAATTCGAATATTTATGGATTTCATCTATGAAGAGATATTTTCCGCCATATTTCACAAAGATATCCGCTAAATCAATCAAACGATTTTTAACAAAATAAAAATCTTCAGCGTTAACATATAATGTTTGACGGGTATTAAGATGATTTTTGATGTATTGTAACACCAGCGTTGTTTTTCCCACACCTCTTGGTCCAATGAGTCCAATTAATCTATTTTCCCAATTAATCTGCCGATAAGCATATCGAACGAACGTGGTATCCGTCTTAGCTATTAATCGATTTGAAGATTCAAATAAGGCGTCCATTTTATATATTTTCTACTAATGTAGCTAATCTTGCACTATTATAGTGCGATTTTCTAAATATTTTGCACTACATAAATGCATTTCACTTCAAATTCTCCCAATACCACCCCGTCGCCTCCTTCAATCCCTCTGCAATTTTGTGGCTTGGTTCATATCCCATCAAGTTTTTTGCTTTTTCTACACTTGCCAGCGAATGCGGGATATCCCCCACACGGTTTGGTCCATGTACTGCTTCTATATGCGCAATTTCTGGGTCGTAAGCGCTCAAATTTTCTTTGAGGTACCTCACTAAATCGTTGAGCGTCGTTCTATCTCCAACAGCTGTATTATATATTTGGTTGATAGCTACAGGGTTTTCTGTGAGCATCGCCAGTTCGTTCATCTGTATTACATTATCAATATAGGTGAAGTCACGGGAGTAAATCATTTTCAATTTATTACTCTTTCTGCTTAACAATTTTCCAAATTCCCGTTTTATCAGCACCCACTCTTGTAATTAGTTTTAGTTTTCTTATCCTCTGTAAGGATTTTTCGATAGTACTTATGGATACGCCTACTATTTTTGCCATTTCTTGTCTGGTAATGCTTGGGAATAATGCTATGAGTAATAATACATTACCCTCTCTTTCCGATAAAGATTCATTTATAATTTTGTCATTTACCCCGTAAATACCCCGTAAATACCCCGTAAATACCCCGTAAATACCCCGTAATCTATCTAAGTTGAATTCGGGAGTTGAGTTTAATAACTCGGTTATATTTTCAAAACCTTTTTTCCAATCGATAGAAGAATGAACATCAGCATCTTTGGTAGTATTTGTTTTTAGCTGCATACTTACTATTACGGAATCAAAACTCATATCGTATTCAGGTGTTGTTTGGTTATAATCCTTCCAATTTTGCTCCATTTTATCAAACCCAAAACCTGCATTTTCTGCCAACTTAACCATTCTAAAAAGTTTTGCAAGAATTGGATTTCTTGGAATGGAAAGGTCTTTTTCTTTTAATTCTGATAATAGTTTGGGTAACCCACCTGGATTATAAAACTCAATTCTATTGGAAAAGATGCGAACCCTCGGACAACTTTGAGCATAATAATCAGCATGCATCAACATGTTAACCAATGCTTCCCTTACCGCTTTAAGACCTGTAGAAAGTTCTTCCCCAAATCCCTCATTAGATAGTTGAAATTGGATATCAACTACCTTTCTAATACGCTTAAAACATTCAAAATATGCTTCCCACAGATTTTCATAATCATCCTCCGTAAGCCGGAAAGTATATCTTGATAAGGAATCCCCATAATTGGTTCCTGGAATTTCTAATAAATCTATCCGAAAATCAGGAAAGAATTTCTCAATCTGATTGCGCTGACCAAAAAATAGCAAACCTGCCACTGTACATTCTTTTGAGGAAGAATCGATTACACGCATACTTGTTAAAAAATCGTCTAATTCTTTCTGATTGTATCCTACGGTCGGATTAAACCTACTCATATAGTCGCGATACTCTCGAATAGATTTTGATTTTAAGTTAGTTACAGAAGTGTTTTTAACAGCTTCGGATGTTTTTACACCAAAGGATTGATCCCGAAACATAGCGTCTATTTCTTCGGAGCTTGCTCTTAAATCACCACTTCCTTTACGAATAAAAGTATTTGCTTGATTGTTGTAATAGACAGGTTTTTTAGAAGAGGGAGGAATATAAAAACCCAACACCTTTTTATCCCCTATTTTGTAAAATTTACAGTTGGGAAGGATTGGAATGTTAAACTTCTGCCCTCCACGAAGGGTCGCTAGGAAATCTTGTTCTAATTTTTCAGCATTATTCACTCCTTCAATAAGAAAATCTTTGCCTTTCTGTTGAATTCCTAAAATAATCCATCCTCCAAAAGAATTAGAGAAAGAACTTACAGTTTCCCATACATCTTTTGGAATGGTTGATTTTGCAGCCTTTACTTCAAAATCCTCCCATTCAAGATCTGATAATTTTTTAAGTAATTCCTTTTTAGTCATTATTCCTACCTCAAATTCTCCCAATACCACCCCGTCGCCTCCTTCAATCCCTCCGCAATTTTGTGGCTTGGCTCATATCCCATCAAGTTTTTTGCTTTTTCTACACTTGCTAAGGAATGCGGGATATCCCCCACACGGTTTGGTCCATGTACTGCTTCTATATGCGCAATTTCTGGGTCGTAAGCGCTCAAATTTTCTTTGAGGTATTTCACTAAATCGTTGAGCGTTGTTCTATCTCCAACAGCTGTATTATATATTTGGTTAATAGCTTCGGGATTATCCGTGAGCATTGCCAGTTCGTTCATCTGTATCACATTATCAATATAGGTGAAGTCACGGGAGTAATCGCCAGAACCGTTAATGGTAGGAGCTTCGTGCGCCATGAGTTGTTTTACAAATAAAGGAATTACCGCTGCATACGCTCCATTGGGGTCTTGTCGCCTTCCAAATACGTTAAAGTAGCGCAATCCAATAAATTCCAGTCCGTAGGTGCGTGCAAAGATCTCTGCATAGAGCTCGTTTACGTATTTTGTAATCGCATAGGGAGAAAGCGGTTTACCAATCACCTCTTCTACCTTAGGAAGACCTTGGGAGTCACCATAGGTGGAAGAACTTGCCGCAAAGACAAAGCGTTTAACTTTTTCATCACGAGCTGCTACGAGCATATTTAAAAAGCCAGAGATATTGACCTCGTTGGTGGTAATAGGGTCGTTGATGGAACGCGGTACAGAACCCAGTGCTGCTTGGTGTAAGACGTAATCGCAACCGGCTACGGCTTTTTTACAGGTATCGAGGTCACGGATATCGCCTTCGATTAATTTGAAATTATTATTGGTTAAAAAAACCTCAATATTAACACGGTGTCCTGTGGAAAAATTATCTAAACAAATTACTTCGTGACCTTTGTTTAAGAAATGTTCTACTAGATTGGAGCCGATGAAGCCGGCTCCGCCGGTTATTAAGATTTTATTCATTTTTTGTATTCTATTTGTTTATGTGTTGATCAGGGGATAAACGTAGCCCCACACGACCGGTTATTAAGATTTTATTCATTTTGATTTTGGATCGATCATTCTGGGGATAAATGTAGCCTCACACGGCCGTGTGTGGCTACATATACCCCAATGACACATACATCCCCAAAACCGAATTAGCAAATTTACAACCTTCCATCCGCATTTTTGGTTACCCCCTTCACATCGAAGACAACTGCCTTATCTTTTTTGAGTTTTTCTAAGTTTAATTCTGCGAATTCTTTATGTGCTACAGCGACGATGATGGCATCGTATGTATCTCCGTTTATTTGGGGTAAGATATCGATGTTATATTCATGTTTTACTGCAGCTGCTTCTGCCCATGGATCGTAGATATCTACGTTTACTCCGTACTCTATGAGTCCTTCGTAAATATCAATGGTTCGTGTATTTCGTATATCGGGACAATTTTCTTTAAAGGTGATTCCCAGCATCAGCACTTTGGCGTTGTTTACGTTAATTCCTTTCTTAATCATCAATTTCACGGTTTGGCTAGCTACGTATCCACCCATGGAATCGTTCAATCTTCTACCAGCCAAGATAATTTCAGGATGATAACCCATTTCTTGCGCTTTTTGAGCTAAATAGTATGGGTCCACACCAATACAGTGACCACCGACTAGCCCCGGTTGGAAGGGGAGGAAGTTCCATTTCGTACTCGCAGCCGCTAATACCGCTTGTGTGTCAATTCCTAGCGTATTAAAAATCTTAGACAATTCATTCACAAATGCGATATTGATATCCCGTTGAGAGTTTTCAATAACCTTTGCAGCCTCAGCTACTTTGATGGAAGGAGCCAGGTGAGTTCCAGCTTCTAGTACACTGTTGTATGTATTGTCAATTATTTTGGCTATTTCAGGTGTTGAACCCGAAGTAATTTTTAAGATTTTCTCAACGGTATGTTTTTTATCTCCCGGGTTGATACGTTCAGGGGAATATCCTGCGAAGAAATCCACGTTGAATTTAAGTCCGCTCACCTTTTCGAGAATGGGAACACATATTTCCTCTGTAACTCCAGGGTAAACTGTAGATTCATATACAACGATATCGCCTTTTTGCAGCACTTTCCCTACAGTTTCACTCGCTTTTTCCAGCGGTGTTAAGTCAGGACGTTTGTACTCATCGATAGGAGTAGGGACAGTAACCACGTAGAAATTACTATCTCGGATATCCTCCAATTGATTGGTACAATAGAGTCCGGTCTCGTCGTTATTCGAAGATTTCAGTACAGCCTTTAGAACGTCGTTATCCACCTCTAGGGTAGAGTCAACCCCACTTCTTAGTTCATCAATACGATGTTGGTTAATATCAAAACCAGTAACCTTGTACTTAGTAGCAAATAGGCGAGCAAGCGGTAAACCCACGTAGCCTAATCCTATAATTGTTATTTTCATTTAATATATTTTTAATTTCCTACTCCTCACCCTGAGCCTGTCGAAGGGTGAGCCTGTCGAAGGGTGAGCCTGTCAAAGGGTTAACTCACCCCACGGCTTCGCCGCTCTCAGTCCCATCTTGGACTACAGTAATTTTAGGTATTATATCTCGGTTTTCGCAATGAAAACCATTGTTTGTAGTGGTGTTTCTAATTTTTAGTCACCTTTACAATTTTATTTTTAGGTATGCTCACGTTGTATCCAATTCCCAATGATGGAATTTCGATTAACACACGGAAGTTACCAGTTTCTTCTACTGCATTAGCAAAGAGTCCACGGAATGGACCGCTAATAATTTGTACCTCTTCACCTTTTTTATAGGAATCGAGTTTCACTGCATCGAAATCGAGTTCTTCAGAGGTCAAGATGCGCAGATGTTCAATTTCTTGCGGCGTCACCTTTCCCAGTTCTCCGTTTAATTTCAGAAAATTACAAAACCCAGGGATGGTATAGATCAGGTCTTTGCTAACGTTTGGATTTTGTATAAAAACGAAAGAGGGGATAAGGGGCGTTTGAATTTTTTTCTTTCGATCGCTCCAGATACGTATTTTAGTTTCCAGAGGCAGGTATGTTTGATACCCGAGTTCAGTTAATTGTTGAGCCACCTTCTTTTCGAAGCGAGCTTTTGTTCGAACAATAAACCATTGTTGATCAAGTTGTTTATTTGGTTGGTTATCAATTTGTTGATTAGTTAGAATTTCCATTCCTATATAGTCTCTTTATTTGTAGGTTTTGTTAAAAATAAATTATGCGCATAAATATATGATATCTTTATCTCTATTACTACGTAAATGGTCGGGAAAAGTTATTTTTATTTTGAAATGACTTATTCCATTTTCAATATTTGTTAGAATAAGGAGTGTCACGTTCTATTGTTTTTGCAGTGTTTGTAATGTCCTCCCCCCAGCCCCCTCCAGAGGGGGAGTTTGGGTTTTTTATGCCTTTGCTCCGATAGCTTTTAGGTGTTTCAAATGCGAAAAGAAAGCTCCTTTGAAGTTGGCATATTCATGGTAAGAAATATCGTATTTTACGCATACTTCTTTCACAATTTTGTTGATTTCAGGGTAGTGAATATGGCTAATTCGTGGAAATAGGTGATGTTCCACTTGAAAATTAAGACCTCCGATCATCCATGACAGCACTTTATTTTTAGTGGCAAGATTGGCAGTTGTTTGTAATTGGTGAACGAACCAGTTTTCTTTAATTTTAAGGGAATCAGTTTCGGGGATAGGAAAATTGACCTCTTCTACCACGTGTGCCAATTGAAATATTACGCTAATTACAATTCCCGTTACACCCGCCATGATAAAATAGCCAACTAAGGCATGCTTCCAGCCAACCATGTATAGTGGAATCAAAATAAAGAGGGTAACATATACTAATTTTGTAGCCCAAAAACCGATATGATTTTTCAATTTCATTTTTGCCACTTTCTTTTGTGCGATTTTTCCAGTAAAATACTTTGTGAAATCGTTGTATGCAACCCAGAAAAGGTAGGTAATGGAATATAGGATTAAGGCATAAACATGTTGAAATTTGTGAAAGAAATAGCGCTTTTGTTCGTGGTTTGTACGTATAAACGGTTTGATATCAATATCATCATCAAAGCCTTCAATGTTTGTGAAAGTATGATGTATGATGTTGTGTTTAATCTTCCAATAATAAGTACTTCCTCCCATGAGGTTTAAAGAATATCCCATGATACTATTTAGCCATTTTTTATTAGAATAGCAGTCGTGTCCGCCGTCGTGCATCATGTTAAATCCTATGAAGGCAAAAACAAAACCTAGAACGACACATAAGATGATATTCACCCAAGTAGGAAGGGTTCCGAAAATAAGGGTAAAATAAATAGCAATCAGAGCGCACATTAGCACGATCGATTTATGGAATAGTCTCCAGTCTCCTGATTTCTTTTTATTATTCAGTTTGAAATATGCATTTACTCTTTCTATGAGTTCATTGGAGAAATTCGTATGTATATCGTTGGAGAAAGAAATCTTTTGTGCCATGAGCTTTAAATTTTGTCAAAGGTAGAAGTAAAAAGAAGAAATAAGTAGATAATCAGTATAAAATTGAAAAAAAATCCCCTTTGTAATTTTAAAGACTGAAACTTAAAATAGCAGATGCATTTTACTTTTTTCTTTCCATTCAGCATCGTATTTACTCTTTACAAAATAAATTTTCAGATCTGCATCGTATTTATTGTCGGTAAAATAAATAATTTTATCAGCGTCGTATTTGCTTTCCACAAAGTACCAGAATCCTTTATTTCCGTCAGCATCATATTTACTACTTACCTTATATACTAATAAATCTGCATCGTATTTGCTATCCACTACAAACACTTTCACTTGTGCATCGTATTTGCTGCTGGCAGAATAGATTTTTTGACTAAATACAGAAGTGTTGACAATAAGAACAATAGTTAGTAATATTCCAATCTTCATGGTTTTTCACTTTTTAAAATATTTTCTAAAACCACTCTTTTTTCTTGAGAAACCCACCCGGCCTCCTCACGAGAATATACAGGAAACACGTTTACATCGGCTTCTTCTTGATTAAACACAAATGTGGCTATTATGGGCATTTTCTTCTCTTCTTTTTTATTCTTAGGAAAGTACCAGATTCCCTCTATCCAATTCACGTCCTCTTTGTTAAAAGTCAGGTACACTTTCAGGTTTGCATCTTTTTCCTTTTCTACCCTGTATATATGAATGACGGTTTGATTCATAGATGTTTTTTTTATTTTTTTCTGAGCAGCCGCAAATGTTGTTATCAGTAAGAAAACACAAAGAATGAGTGGGGTTGCTAATTTCATTATTTATTTGTTAGAGATGTAAAAATACAAAAAAAACCTCGTAGTGTATGTATAAAGAACTAATAATTAATCAAAACAGTCAACCCTTTTTAGGGAAGCTCATCGTTCAACTTTCATGCTGATAGATATCAGTATTCCGCTTCTCCTATCGATGACTTCCGACATAATCTGTATCTTATTCTAAAGTAAGTATCAGAGCTGCTCCCGCTATTGGAAATATTTTTTTTAAAAACCTTTGAATACTCCAATTTATTACTATTTTTGCAAACTCAATTTGAGATAATGTTTAAACGAAAGCATTAAAATTTGACATTAGGAGGGATGGGTGAGTGGCTGAAACCAACAGTTTGCTAAACTGTCGAACCAGTAATGGTTCCGGGGGTTCGAATCCCCCTTCCTCCGCAGGTAAAACGGAAATAAGGTGAAGAAGTGAAAAACTTTGCAAAATCTTCTTATAGAATCCGGGGATGAGAACCCGGGGTTCGAACCGTAGCGGAATGCAATGGAGCGGAGCTCACGAAATCCTGGAACAGGATGAGTAATCCCCCTTCCTCCGCAGGTAAAACGGAAATAAGAAAATTTTATAAAAAATAACTTCACTTTTGTTACTTTTAAAAAGAGTTATTATCTTTGCCTCCGTTTTGAAAAACATTCAATATAAACGATATTGAATTTTGAAAATTTTAAATGACCCGTTCGGGGTGTAGCGTAGCCCGGTCATCGCGCCTGGTTTGGGACCAGGAGGTCGCAGGTTCGAATCCTGCCACCCCGACAAGGGGATGATTTATTTCATCCCCTTTTTTATTCTAACTTGGGAAACCAAGGGATGGTCGCGTAGCTCAGCTGGATAGAGCAACTGCCTTCTAAGCAGTAGGTCACTGGTTCGAATCCAGTCGTGATCACAACAAATGAAAGCCTTTCATTCAGAAAGGCTTTTTTGTTTATAAATAAGTGATATTTCTAAAAAAAAACTAGTTATTCATTGATTACGGACTTCTCATAATCTGAAATCTGGAAACTTATTTAGTTGAATGCTGGTATTTTACTTTAGCTATTTAGTTCATTGATTATTGCTACTTGTCTAAATAATGTCCTATTGCAGAAAGAACTTCAACAGTTACAATTTTATCTTTTACTTCATAGATCATCCTGTCTTTATTGTTTATCCGTCTTGACCATTTGCCGGATAATTGATATTTCAAAGCTTCAGGTTGCCCAGTTCCAGTGTAAGGATGTTCTTTTAGTTCTTCTAATATTTTCTTAATTTTCTTTTCAGAAGATTTATTTCCTGACTTTTTATGTAAAGCAATATCTTTTAGAGCTTTTTCGGTTAATTCTACTATAAACTTTCCCATAGTTTGTCCACATCATTAACCCTATATCTTTTTTTACTCGAAACTGATTTATTTATCATTTTTACAAATTCTGGATTATAAGGACTTTCTTCACGAATAACCTGAACTCCAGGTTTATCGGAAAACATTTCTAATAAATCTTTAAGCATTTTTCCTGCTTTACTGTTTGAATTAATTTTTATTGTTATCGTTTCCATAATCCCAATCTTTATACAAAGATAACGTATTTTGATGAGAAAAGTTGTTATTGGAGGTTTACTAATTAATACCCCTTTTCTACAATGTAATATCCTCAACAAGGATATTTATATTCTTCTGAATAATTAAATATTTGCTATGTCTCGTTGTGCATTTAGCATAAAATATTGATTGTGGTATCGAGGAGTGACAAACAGTACCAAGGGATGGTCGCGTAGCTCAGCTGGATAGAGCAACTGCCTTCTAAGCAGTAGGTCACTGGTTCGAATCCAGTCGTGATCACAACAAATGAAAGCCTTTCATTCAGAAAGGCTTTTTTGTTTATAAATAAGTGATATTTCATGGTTGAAGAATAGATTCCGTTCGCTTCGCGTATGCTACAAACGATAATCATAGTTGAAGAATAGATTCCGTTCGCTTCGCGTATGCTACAAACGATAATCATGGTTGAAGAATAGATTCCGTTCGCTTTGTGTATGCTACAAACGATAATCATGGTTGAAGAATAGATTCCGTTCGCTTCGTGTATGCTACAAACGATAATCATGGTTGAAGAATAGATTCCGTTCGCTTCGCTCCGGAATGACACTTAATCCTTAAATAATAAGGGAGAGGGGGCGGCGAAGCCGCCCTCTCCCTCTGACTACCTTGACGGTTGTCATTCCGGAGCAAAGCGAACGGAATCTAAATCCCTTTTCCGTAACGGTGATTGAGAGCCTGCAGCGAACGGAATCTAAATCTCTTTTCCGTAATGGTGATTGAGAGCCGGTATCGAACGGAATCTAAATCCCTTTTCCGTAACGGTGATTGAGAGTCTGTGTCTTGTCCTGAAATAGGTTTACACATTTATTAACCATAAAAAGTGTAAACAATGCAAAAAAGTAAAGTCAATTTAGGACTAAAATCTTCGGGAGAATTTAATTTAGAAGAACGGAGGCAAATCATTGAAGAATATCTTCAATCAGATTGTACTAAAAGAGAAATCTGGTATAAATATACCGGTCAAGAACATGAAAAAGGTTATCTTTTAAATTGGATGCGTCAACTAGGTTACCAAGTTCCAGAGAAAAGAGTTAAATTTGTTTCGACTAAAACACTAGCTATGAGCAACAAAGCCAAAGAATCGGTAGAAGTAACTCAATTAAAGGAAAAAATTAAACAGCTAGAAAAGGCACTAGTCAGCTCTGAACTAAGAGCCACTGCGTATGAAACAATGATTGAAATTGCAGAAAAGGAGCTAAAAATAAGTATTAAAAAAAGTCCAATACCAAACAATCTTTACGATAAAAATGCGTCAACCTAAAATAGGATTAAGCAAATTATGCTGGTTGTTTGGTGTTACTCGTCAGGCATATTATCAGAGTTTTTATAGAGCAGAATTTCAAGAAATTGAACAAGCTTTAGTATTAAAAGAAGTCATTTCTATTAGAAATAATCATCCAAGAATAGGAACTAGGAATTTGTACATTATGTTGGAAAGTTTTCTGCTAGAGCACCAAATAAAAATGGGGAGAGATGCTTTGTTTGACTTGCTTTCCCTACATACTTTATTGATTAGAAGGAGAAAAAGAGTCATCAGAACAACCCAGTCTAATCACTGGATGAGAAAATACCCCAACTTAATAAGAGCATTTATTCCAACTGCTCCTAACCAGTTATGGGTAAGTGATATAACTTATTGGAAAACAGGATTTGGTGTTTTGTATATTTCTTTAATTACAGATGCTTTTAGTCATAAAATAATTGGTTATAACCTAGCTCAATCTCTTGAAGCCATTGAGAGTTTAAAGGCTCTTAAAATGGCATTAAAGCAGGATATATTGTCGCAAAATCTTATTCATCATTCTGACAGAGGGAGTCAGTATTGCAGCTATAAATATGTAAATCTCTTAAATAGTTATGATGTTCAAATAAGTATGACTGAATCTGGAGATCCGTTAGAAAATGCCGTTGCAGAAAGGGTTAATGGAATACTAAAAGAAGAATATTTAGAGTATTATAAAGTAAGAACTTTTAAGCAGGCTAAGGAGTTATTTGACAAGGTGGTTGTTCTGTATAATGAACATAGACCTCACATGAGTATTGGGAATCAAACTCCTAATAAGGTTCATTTAGGAGAGGTGGAAAAGGGCGAAAGGAAATGGAAAACATATTATAGAAAAGTAAATCAAGAACAAAAAAGTGAAGAGTGTGTATAGGTTTTTTTTAGGCATTAAGACCTCTAAAGTATTTAGAAAAGGGCTAACAAAAGTTAGCCCCATAACAAAGTTTAATACTTCGTCGGTCGTCGATTTATCCCTGATAAGTTGCTCCTCAGCAGAGCTTATTTCCGTTTCCATCGATAATGCAAAAATAAATAAAATGTAAATGAATTTTAGGATTAAAATAAAATGTAAATTTATAACAGGATTAAAGAGAAAAAGTGTAAACTTTTTTTAGGACGAGACACTGCATCGAACGGAATCTAAATCCCTTTTTGTAATTGTGTTTGAGAGTCTGCATCGAACGGAATCTAAATCCCTTTTCCGTAACGGTGGTTGAGAGTCTGCATCGAACGGAATCTAAATCCATTTTCATAACGGTGATTGAGAGCCGGTATCGAACGGAATCTAAATCCCTTTTCCGTAACGGTGATTGAGAGTCTGCATCGAATGGAATCTATTCAATAGCCATAACCGTTCTTTGTCTGGTCTGATTAAAATGCTTCCATTGTTTTGGAAGTCTATTCCTTGAAAAAAAACATCCACAAATTTTTTTTATTGCGAAATATATTCGTACATTTCTAACATCAAATAAGAACATACGGTGTTCATCTATTTGAAACCGATCATTCGGTTGCCCATGTAGCGTTGTTTGAAACTTAAAAATATTTATTTAGAGTGACACTTGATTTGTCTATGGCGAGCCTCCCTTCGTTCCTTCTACAGGAAAAAGGATAACCCAGAGGATTACAGAACCAAATAAGAAACTCTAGAAATGCTTAATCAGAGGTTTAAAATTTTTAGCTACATGGGTTTTTTTATGTTTCTGATTCTTTTCTCTTTATATTTTTTCCCAGAGGTGTGCCCAAGGATTCATTCTTAATTTGTAATATTGTCCTCCTAATTAGCGTTGATACTAATTTGAAATTGCACGTGGATTTAAGAAAATCAGTTGTACTCCTTTTGCTTTTGTTGCCTAATCTTTTGTGGGGACAAGAAAAATTCTTTTACCCTAGAGTAGATTCTATTACAATTGATTATCGCTCAGATAATCATTGGCTGGATTCAATTGACGCAGGTTTTATCGGTGATATAAATCTTCGTCCTGCCGCTGGATTTGAGCAGTTGATGGAGCATAATCTTGCAAAAAATATCTTCTCAAATACGGGTGGTTTAGCCTATCTATTTGAAAGTAAAAAAGTGATTCCAAAGTTTTCTGGACTTCCTTATGTGGGTTTCCAATATGCATTTGGCACCAAAGTAACGCAGGACCTAAAAGTTGAATATCAACAATTTTATCGCCCTCAAACGCATTTACATTTTATGTATAACCGCAGAACAAGTAATGGCCTGTTAAGAAATAGCGGCTATACCTTGAATGATTTAAGTTTGCTGTTTTATCATCAGAAGAAACGATATGCAACAAATGTTGATGCTTATTTTGGAGCGTATGATTATGCTGAAAATTTTGGAATTGCTACCGATACTCTTTTGCAAGATTTTGCGATAGAATTTACGCCTATTAATAATGAAACAGCCCAAACAAAAGTTAGAAAATTAGACGTAAAATGGGATAACTATTTTCGGATTATTGGAGATTCTTTAATCGGAACAGGATTGAAAACAAGACATCAATATACTTTGACAAATCGTAAGTTTGAAGACCAGATTTTCAATGACTCTCTCTATGATACCTTGTATATAGATACCCTTGCTACACGAGATCAATATCAAACAGGACGCATTTCAAATGGAGCTGGTTTTTATTTTAGTTCGCCTTATTTTCAGATTGATGCCACGATTAATCATTCCTACTGGAGAAATCAGAATTTAGGTGTAAATAGAGATACAAATGAGTTGTTTGTACATTCCAACCTTTCGGCAACTTTTAAAAACAAATTCTTCTTAGGAAATGAATTCTATTTCAATATACTTGGAGCTATTGGTGAAATCAAAGATTATGTGCGCTTAGATTACCGAATAGTAAAGAATCTTGATTTTCGAGGAAAAGTTAATTTTGAAAATGTTTATCCAGACCCTTATCAACGCTTTCATCAAGCCAATTATTACCAATGGGAAATTGATAAACTGAAAATGCAACAGAAATTACAAGTATCAGGTGGAATTAAGTACGGAGATACCAGTTTTGTGCAAGCCAATGTCTTATGGACCACTATAACAAATGGACGGTACTTTATTGGTAATCAGTGGCGACAAGATACGTTGGATGTAGTTAGTGTAGGTGCTATTCAAGTAAAAGGAGCTATAAGACTCAAGTGGTTCGCTTTTTACCCATCAATTACCTATCGTTTTGGTTCTGCTAATTTTGCTTATCAACCAGTATTTTCTACTATGAACCGTATTTCTTTCTCTTTTAAATTGTTTAAAGCCAAGAAACTAGGAATGGCTGTTGGAACGGATGTAGGCTATGAAACAGCATATCAATATATGGCATACAATAATGTGCTGGATGTGTATGCACCTCTCCAAAATGGAGCAAAAGCTGGAAATATGCTCAAATTGAATGCCTTCTTGGCTTTGTCTATCGATCAATTTCGATTTTTCGTAAAGGCTGAAAACCTTTCGTCACTGTGGAATGATGCTACTACACGCATAGATGTAAATTATCCCATAACGCCCATGATGATACGTATTGGAATTACGTGGGATTTCTTTAATTAATAAGGGTTAATCTCTTCACGTTCTTTGCAGTTAAATGAGTAGCATTTTAAATCATCTACCACTTAAATATTTATTTTTGTAAAAAACAGAATATGCAATTTACATTTGACATTCATAACGCCAACCAACAATATCTGCAAATCACTGCAAAGATTAAAGTAAGTAAAGCACAAACCCAATTATTCTTTCCTGCATGGCGACCAGGAAGGTATGAATTAGGAGATTTTGCAAAAAACGTCAACCATTTCCAGGTTTTAGATGAAAAGAAAAAGCCGTTAAGTTTTGAAAAGACGAGTAAAAATTCTTGGCTCATTCAAACGAAAGGAGTCAAAGAAATGACGGTGAAGTATAGCTATTATGCTGCCGATTTGAATGCAGGTTCCACCTATTTGGATGCTACTCAGTTATACGTAAACCCTGTGAATTGCTGTGTGTTTACCGATGAGACGTTTAATGATCCTATTACCGTTCAACTGAATATTCCTGACAATTGGAAGATTGCCCATTCTTTAAAAGGAAAAGGCAAAAAATTAGAAGCCAAACATTATGATGAACTGGCAGATTCTCCATTTATTTGTTCTGCTGATCTACAACATAATTCATATACTGTAGCAGGAACACAATTTCATGTATGGTTTAACGGTATCATAAAGCCCGACTGGAAGCGTTTACTCCAAGATTTTGAAGGATTTACCAAGGCGCAAATCGATAAATTTGGAGCATTTCCTAGCAAAGAATATCATTTCTTGTTTCAGATTTTACCCATAAATGCCTATCATGGCGTGGAGCATTCTAAATCGACTGTTATAGCGTTTGGACCAAGTTACTCTGTGTTTGAAGAGAATTATAAGGAATTGTTAGGCGTAAGTTCGCACGAATTATATCATACATGGAATATCAAGGCTATTCGTCCGAAAGAAATGTTTCCGTATGACTTTAAAAAGGAGAATTATTCTCGTTTGGGTTACATCGCAGAAGGAGTAACAACCTATATGGGCGATTTAATGCTCTTAAAAGGAGGCGTGTTTACCATCGCCCAATACCTATATGAAATGGATGCACAATTGCAAAAGCATTTTGACAATTTTGGAAGATTGAATTATAGCGTAGCTGAGTCTTCTTTTGATACATGGTTAGATGGCTACGTGCCTGGAGCACCGGGAAGAAAAGTGTCTATTTATACCGAAGGATGTTTACTCGCTTTTATAGCAGATGTTTACATTATGAAGCAATCCAAAAACAAATACTCCTTGGATACTTTGATGCGTGTAATGTATGAGAAATACGCTTTAAAAGGAAAGGGAATTACTGAAAAAGACTACCAAAAAGAGATGGAGAAATTAACAGGCACATCTATGCAGTGGTATTTTGATGATTATGTCAATGGCACTAAAAGTTACCGCGAAATCTTGTTAACTAGCTTTGATTATTTAGGTTTAACGATGAGTGAGTTTCCTTTGAAAAGTGAGTTCGCAAGCTATTACGGTGGAAAATTAAGTGAAAATACCCACCCATTTATCACAGCTATTTATCCAGATAGTCCTTTAGATTTATCAGGAGCGATGTTGGGTGACCAAATCGTTGCAATCAATGGAATCGCAGTGAATAATAATGTAGATCGTTGGTTGAGATATTTTGGAAAAGGGAAAATCAAATTGACAGTTCTTCGAAAAGGAGTTACACTAAGTCTGAACATGACTACTTCCAACAAAAAGGATCAAACAAAAGATGTTTATTATCAAGGTTATAGCGTAACTATGAAACCCGAACTTACCCAAGAAGAGAGGGATGCACTTCAAGTATGGGTAGTAGCATCTGATTGTAAATAACTTATTGAGTAAATCCACGAATAAAAATCATTATATTTGCACCCATTCATTTTGAAAGATTATGGAGAAAATAGAGCCTTATAAACCCACTAACCACATACGAATTGTAACCGCAGCGTCCTTATTTGACGGACACGATGCAGCCATTAATATCATGCGTCGTATTATTCAAGCCTCTGGTTGTGAAGTGATTCACTTAGGTCACGACAGAAGTGTTGAAGAGGTTGTAAACTGTGCCATTCAAGAAGATGTGCAAGCAATTGCTATGACTTCTTATCAAGGCGGACATACAGAATATTTAAAATATATGTATGACCTTTTACAAGAGAAAGGTGCGCCACAAATCAAGATATTTGCAGGAGGTGGGGGAACTATTTTACCCAGTGAAATTGAAGAATTAGAAGCCTATGGAATAGCTCGTATCTACCATCCGGATGATGGAAGATCTATGGGTTTACAAGGAATGATTAATGACTTGATGGAGAAATCAGATTTTCCAGTAGGAAAAGATGTGACCATTGATCCACAAATATTAGTCAATAAAAATGAAACGGATGTTGCACGAGTGATCTCAGCAGCTGAAAATTTCCCAGAAGAATCTAAAAGTCTTTTGGAGGAAATACATGAATTAGCGAATAAATCTAAAACTCCTGTGCTTGGTATTACAGGAACAGGAGGAGCTGGAAAATCTTCCTTAGTAGATGAATTGGTGCGTCGTTTTCTAACAGATTTCGATACGAAAAAAATTGCAATTATTTCGGTGGATCCTTCTAAGAGAAAAACAGGAGGAGCTTTGCTAGGAGATAGAATCCGTATGAATTCTATTGCAAACGACCGTGTATTTATGCGTTCTTTAGCTACTCGTCAGGCTAATCTTTCCCTTTCAAAATATGTAGGAGAATCAGTAGCTGTATTAAAAGCAGCTCAGTACGATTTGATTATCTTAGAAACTTCAGGGATTGGTCAATCGGATACTGAAATCACCAGTTACTCAGATTTGAGTTTATATGTCATGACTCCAGAATATGGGGCTGCTACTCAGTTAGAGAAAATTGACATGTTGGATTTTGCCGATGTGATTGCTTTAAATAAATTCGATAAACGAGGTGCCTTAGATGCCTTGAGAGATGTGCGTAAGCAATACCAGCGTAATCACACTTTATTTGATGAACCAGTGGATAGTATGCCTGTTTTTGGAACGATTGCTTCTCAGTTTAACGACCCGGGAATGAATCAATTGTACAAGGTAATTATCAATAAAGTACATGAGAAAACGGGAGCTGATTTAGTTTCTACTTATCACATCACCGATGAAATGTCGGAAAAGGTATATGTTATCCCGCCAGAAAGAACACGTTATTTGTCAGAAATCTCTGAAAACAATAGAAATTACGACAAATGGGTGAATAAACAAGTGGAGGTAGCTCATAAACTTTTCGGTTTACAGAAATCAATAGATACGATTCAAGCAAGTGAAACAGCAGGTAAAGATGAGTTAGTAGCAAGCTTGATTCAAGTGTTTGAAAAAACCAAAATGGACTTAGATCCGCACAACTGGGAAGCACTTCAAAATTGGGACGCAAAAGTAAAGTGTTATAAAGATCCAGAATTCATATTTAAAGTACGAGATAAAGAAATTAAAATACAAACCCATTCGGAATCGCTTTCTCATTTGCAAATTCCTAAGATAGCACTGCCAAAATATAGTTCTTGGGGTGATATCTTAAAATGGATTTTACAAGAAAACGTACCGGGAGAGTTCCCATATACTGCTGGACTTTTCCCATTCAAGCGTGAAGGAGAAGATCCAACGCGTATGTTTGCCGGAGAAGGGGGTCCAGAAAGAACCAATAAGCGTTTCCACTACGTAAGTTTGGGAATGCCAGCCAAACGACTTTCTACAGCCTTTGACTCGGTTACTTTATATGGTCACGACCCAGCTTATAGACCTGATATTTATGGAAAAGTAGGAAATTCAGGAGTATCTATTTGTTGTTTAGATGATGCTAAAAAACTCTATTCAGGGTTTGATTTGAGCGATCCTAAAACTTCGGTTTCTATGACAATTAATGGTCCTGCGCCTATGATGTTAGGATTCTTTATGAATGCTGCCATTGACCAAAATTGTGAGAAATATATCAAAGCAAATGGAATGGAGGCTGAGGTCAAGGCTAAGATTAAGTCCATTTACCAAGCGAAAGGTCAAGAAGTTCCTACTTACAATGGAGATTTACCAGAAGGAAACGATGGTTTAGGTTTGATGTTGTTAGGTGTTACCGGAGACCAGGTATTACCAGCTGATGTTTACGGACAAATCAAAAAAGACACTTTAGCGACAGTCAGAGGAACCGTACAAGCTGATATTTTGAAAGAAGACCAGGCACAAAACACCTGTATTTTCTCTACTGAATTTGCTTTGCGTTTAATGGGGGACGTGCAAGAATATTTCATTCAAAACAAAGTAAGAAATTTCTACTCTGTTTCTATTTCAGGTTACCACATCGCAGAAGCAGGAGCAAATCCAATTACACAGTTGGCATTGACGCTCTCCAATGGTTTTACCTATGTTGAATACTATTTAAGTAAAGGAATGGATATCAATGAATTTGGTCCGAATTTATCCTTTTTCTTCTCCAATGGAATTGACCCAGAGTATGCGGTTATTGGTCGAGTAGCTCGTAGAATTTGGGCAAAAGCAATGCGTGAGAAATACGGAGCAAATGCACGTTCACAGATGTTAAAATATCACATTCAAACCTCTGGACGTTCACTCCATGCACAAGAAATTGATTTCAACGATATTCGTACTACTTTACAAGCCTTGTATGCGATTTACGACAACTGTAACTCATTACATACCAATGCTTATGACGAGGCGATTACAACGCCAACCGAAGAGTCTGTACGTAGAGCTATGGCAATTCAGTTGATTATTAATAGAGAATTAGGTTTAGCTAAAAACGAAAATCCAATTCAAGGAGCTTTTATCATCGAAGAATTAACAGATTTAGTAGAAGAAGCAGTTTTAGCAGAATTTGATCGCATCAACGAAAGAGGAGGTGTATTGGGAGCTATGGAAACCATGTACCAGCGTTCTAAGATTCAAGAAGAATCCTTGTATTATGAGCGTTTAAAGCATACAGGTGAATTTCCGATAATCGGGGTGAATACCTTTAAGAGTTCCAAAGGTTCTCCTACCATTATCCCGAAAGAAGTCATTCGAGCAACCACAGAAGAAAAAGAATTCCAGATACATACAGTCACTCAATTGAAAGAGCGTTACTCAGAAGAATCTCAGCAATGGTTGAAAAAATTAAAGGAGACTGCTATTCACAATAAAAACATGTTTGAGACTCTGATGGAAGCTACAAAGTATTGTTCTATTGGAGATATTACCACTGCCTTTTTTGAGGTTGGAGGTCAGTACAGAAGGAATATGTAGAAGAGGAGTCAATTTCCAAAGTAAAGAAGTTGAGGAACAGATTGCGTTCGCTTTGTAAGGATCCCAAATAACGATTGAAGTAAGAGCAAAGCCTCGTTCGCTGCGCGTATGCTCAAACGATAAACATGGGAGAAGAATAGATTCCGTTTGCTGCGCGTATGCTCAAATGATAAACATGGGAGAAGAATAGATTCCGTTCGCTCCGCGTATACTCAAACGATAACCATGGGAGAAGAATAGATTCCGTTCGCTACGCGTATGCTCAAATGATAAACATGGGAGAAGAATAGATTCCGTTCGCTTTGCTCCAGAATGACACTTAATCTTTAAATAATAAGGGAGAGGGGGCGGCGAAGCCGCCCCCTCTCCCTCTGACTACCTTGACGGTTGTCATTCCGGAGCAAAGCGAACGGAATCTAAATCCCTTTTTGTAATGGTGGTTGTTAGTCCTTAGCGAACGGAATCTGCATCCTTTCTATTTCGGCGATTGTTAGTCCGTAGCGAACGGAATCTGCATCCTTTCTATAACGGTGATAGACATGGTAAATGTTTCAGAGATAGACTAAAAAAAACATCAAATGTTAGTTTTTAAATATTATTTTTTTATATTAGTCCTGAAAAGGAGGAATCTGAAAATCCTTAAGAGTAAGAACTAACTAAAACTATAACTTATGGAATGGTATTTAAAAGTATTGAAGCAATACGCTGTATTTGAGGGTAGAGCGCGTAGAAAAGAATTCTGGATGTTCTTTTTATTTAATTTAATTTTTTCAACAATAGCTGCTGTTTTGGATAAGGTTTTACACCTAGAAATCACAGAAACTTCTGGGGTAATTCAAACACTTTATGGGCTTGCTGTTTTAATACCAGGTTTAGCTGTATTGATTCGAAGATTACATGATATTGGAAACAGCGGTTGGTGGTTTTTTATCGCGTTTATTCCAGTCATTGGTGCGATTTGGTTAATTGTCTTACTTGCAAAAGATAGCGTGCCTGGAGCCAATGAATACGGGGCTAATCCTAAGGAAGATAACGCCAACGTAGATTTTTAAGATTTACTTTTGTAAAGAATTGATAAAAGCCATGAATTTCATGGCTTTTTTTATTGGTCAGACAACCCCATTCACTCATTATTTAACATCATTTAAAAAACTTTCCATTCTCCATTCTTCACTTTCAACTATTTTACCTATCTTTGTACACATTGTAATTTTATGGAAGAAGTACAACAAGTCATATCACAAATTCAGTTGAAAATAAGTAAGATGCAGGATTCTATGTCACAAGTTAAGACAGAGAATGAAGCGTTAAAATCTGAAGTTCAATTACTTAATGATAAGTTGGTTCAACGTGTAAAAGAGGCAGAAGACTTCCAAGAAAAGTACAATGAATTAGTGCGTCAACAAGTATCAAAACCAGTTGGAGATTCTATTTTCCCAATTGATAGAGATGCTGAAATTGACGCTTTAGTGAGGGAAATTGATGATTGCATAAGCAGATTGAAAGCGTAAAAATGGGTAAAGTATCAATTAAAATCGTAATAGCCGGAAGGAGTTATCCTCTTACAGTAAATGAAGATGAAGAAGTTTTGGTGCAGAAGGCGGTGAATGATATTAATAGCAACATTCAGAAACTTCAAGAAAATTATGCAGTAAAGGATATGCAGGATTTATTAGCAATGACTTCTTTGCAATTGGCAACGCGTTCAAATAATACTAAGACTTCTGTAACTACAGTTGCGGGAGGTTTAGATAAAGCGGATGTTTTAAAAGCATTACAGAATTTGTCTGAGAGTTTAGATTCATAAAATAGATTAGGCTGCATAGGTGATTGTGTTCCCCACTTTTTAAAGGATTCCCCCTTTAAGAATGTGGGATTTTTAATTTTAAAAAGTAATGGAAATAATTATTGGATTAACAATTGGACTAGTAGGAGGAGCGGTTGCCGTATTTGTGATACAGTCCGTCCTTCTGAAAAAAAGAAGAGAACAAATTCTAAAAGAAGCTGAAGTAGAAGGAGAAACTATAAAGAAAGATAAAATCCTTCAGGCAAAAGAAAAGTTCTTGAATTTAAAGGATGAACATGAAAAATCAATTAAAGAAAGAGAGCGTAAACTCCAATCTACCGAAGATAGAGCGAGAAGTAAAGAGCAAATGCTTTCTAAAAAAATTGAAGAAGTAAGTCGTAAGGAGAAGGTAATTGAACATAAGGTGACTGAGTTGGAGCAACAAATTCAGATAAATCATACCAAGCAAGAAGAACTTGATAGATTAAATGAAAAGCGTATTGAGGAACTTTCTGCTCTCTCAGGAATGAATCAAGAAGATGCTAAGAAGCAACTTATGGAAGCTTTAAAAGATGAAGCTAGAACAGATGCTATGGCATATATTAAAGAGATTGTAGATGAAGCGAAACTCAATGCAAATAGAGAGGCAAAAAAGATTATTATCCAATCCATTCAACGTGTTGCGCATGAACAAGCAATTGAGAATGCGGTAACTGTTTTTAATATTGAGTCAGATGAAGTAAAAGGACGAATCATTGGACGTGAAGGAAGAAATATTCGTGCCTTAGAAGCAGCAACAGGAGTTGAAATTATAGTAGATGATACCCCGGAAGCCATCTTATTATCTTGCTTTGATCCAATTAGAAGAGAAATCGCGCGTCTGGCTTTACATCAATTGATTACAGATGGACGTATTCACCCGGCTCGAATCGAAGAAGTTGTAGCCAAAACTACTAAATCACTTGAAGAAGAGATTGTTGAAACGGGAAGAAGAACATGTATAGATTTAGGTATTCACGGGTTGCACCCTGATTTAATTCGCATGGTAGGTAGAATGAAATACCGCTCTTCTTATGGACAAAACTTATTACAGCACAGTAGAGAAACTGCGAATATTAGTGCTATTCTAGCGTCTGAGTTAGGATTGAATGTAAAAGCCGCTAAGAGAGCTGGTTTACTGCACGATATTGGTAAAGTTCCAGAAGATGAACCAGAATTACCACACGCAATTTTGGGTATGAAGATGGCAGAAAAATTTGGTGAAAAACCAGATATCTGTAATGCCATTGGTGCCCACCACGATGAGATTGAAATGGAAACCTTAATTGCTCCGATTGTTCAAGTTGCGGATGCGATTTCTGGGGCTAGACCAGGGGCTCGTCGTGAGGTGGTAGAGGCATACATCAATCGTATTAAAGAATTGGAAAGAACCGCTCTTTCTTATGACGGTGTTGTGAAAGCTTATGCCATCCAAGCGGGTAGAGAATTACGTGTTTTAGTAGAAAGTGAAAAAGTTTCTGATGCAAGAGCAGATGAACTTTCATTCTTAATTTCTCAAAAAATACAAACAGAAATGACCTACCCTGGACAAGTTAAGATAACCTTAATTCGTGAGAAACGTTCTGTAAATTACGCAAAATAAATCTCCATCAATTTTAAAAATAGAAATGAAAGTTTGTAATAACATTTTAGAGACCATCGGGAATACTCCCTTAGTAAGATTAAACAAAATTACTGAAGATATTGAAGCAACTGTATTAGCAAAGGTAGAAACCTTTAATCCGGGAAATTCAGTAAAGGATAGAATGGCCCTCAAAATGATTGAGGATGCAGAAAAGGCTGGAAAGATTAAACCAGGGGGAACTATTATTGAAGGTACTTCTGGAAATACAGGTATGGGATTAGCCTTAGCTTGTATCATCAAAGGATATAAATTAATTTGCGTATTAAGTGATAAACAAAGCAAGGAAAAGATGGATATCTTACGTGCAGTTGGAGCTGAGGTCGTAGTTTGTCCAACAGCTGTTGCACCTGATGATCCTCGTTCTTATTACTCCACCTCTAAAAGACTCGCTCAAGAGACTCCGAATTCATGGTACGTAAATCAATACGATAATTTATCAAACCGCGAGGCACATTATGAATCTACTGCCCCTGAGATTTGGGAGCAAACTGATGGAAAGATTACACACTTTGTGGTAGGTGTTGGAACAGGAGGTACTATTTCTGGAATAGGAAAATATCTGAAAGAGAAAAACCCAGATATCAAGATACTAGGTATTGATACGTACGGTTCAGTATTTAAGAAATATCACGAAACAGGAATCTTTGATGAAAATGAGATTTATCCTTATATCACGGAAGGAATTGGAGAAGATATCTTGCCTCAGAATGTTGATTTTGGCGTAATCGATCATTTCGAAAAGGTAACGGATAAAGATGCCGCTATTTATACACGAAAAATCGCACGTGAAGAAGGAATTTTTGTTGGGAATTCTGCAGGTGCTGCCATTAAAGGATTACTACAGATGAAACACATGTTCAAAAAAGGAGATGTTGTGGTAGTTCTCTTTCACGATCATGGAAGTCGCTACGTTGGAAAGTTCTTTAATGATGATTGGATGCGTGAAAAAGGATTCCTAGAATAGAATTTCTCTTCCATGCTTTTTCAGGATCAAATAGGTAATACGATTGAAATCAATCACCCACCTCAACGTATTATATCCTTGGTGCCATCTCAAACGGAATTACTTTATCATTTAGGATTGGGAGATAGCGTAGTGGGTATTACGAAATTCTGCATACATCCTGAAGAATGGTTTCGCTCCAAAGAAAGGGTAGGAGGTCCTAAGCAACTTGATATTGAAAAAATCAGACGATTAAATCCCGATCTAATTATAGCCAACAAAGAAGAAAATATTCAAGAACAAATAGAAGTTGTAAGTGAATTTTGTCCAGTTTGGATTTCAGATATTTACACTTTGGAGGATAGTTTACAAATGATTCAGAAAATTGGTGCAATATGCGGAGTTTCCCAAAAATCCGATGAAATTAATCTGAAAATTAAACAGAATTTTTTAAAACTGAAACCCATAAAATACTCTTTATCCGTATTATATCTAATATGGAAAGATCCATTTATGGCAGTGGCAAGCAATACTTTTATTCATCATATTATCGAAGAACATCTGGGACTTCAAAACTGTATGCGTGAAGAAGAAAGATATCCTGTTTTGGATGAGTCTAATTTACCCCAACCGGATATTGTGTTTTTGAGTACTGAGCCATATCCATTTAAGGAAAAGCACATTGCAGAAGTACAAGCGTTTTTTCCAAAAGCAAAAATTAGGATAGTGGATGGAGAATATTTTACATGGTATGGTTCTCGACTAATAGACACCCCCAATTATTTAGAAACGGTAAAGAAAATGCTTGCTTTAGTGTAATTTATTCAACTAAATTGAGGATTAATTTAAGCATTTCAATCGTCATTAATTTATGATCTTTTAATGTGAGTTTCCCCTTAAAGGATATTGTTTCGTGATTTGGTTTAGCTTCGAAATCTAAATCTTCTACTTGATTTAAGAATGTTTTGGAGGATTTAACTTGTGGAATAATATTAATAAAACGCGCGATTAATCCTTTTCCTTCAATATTTAAAATAACAGATGGCTCTCCTTGTATCTTAAATAATCGTTGTACCTCTTCTTGTTTAATTTGAGGGGCTTGAGTTACTCCAATATATACTTCTGTATTTGATAGTTGTTTGTAGTAAAAGTATGTATTCCCCATTTGAAGTTTTCCACTTTCAGAATATGTGATAGTTGGAACGTATTTCACTAAAGTATCTATTTGAGATTTTATATCCAATGAGTCTTTAAAATTTAGAATAGCATCAAATTGTGGAATAAATGTGGCATTTCCTTCTATGTTTTCAACGGCTACACCATAAAATTGTATATTCCCAGTAGTAGCCTTTGGTAGTTGTAATCCTATTTCATACAATATAGCATGAATATCTTGATATAAATCATCTGAAATTTCTCCAAATTCAATTTTAAGTAATTGGGATGAAGGAGAACTATCCATGACGTGGTAAAGTGTATTTTGTGAATTATTAATTATTTTATCGCCTTCTCCCTGAATGAACATGTTCTCATTTTTAATTTCAATATGTAAATTGATATTATATTTATTATTAGCTCCTTTATAGGATACATGTACAAGATGATTGTCTTTAAAGACTTCTCCTTTCTGTAAATGATTGTTTAAAATATTTTCGGCAAATTGAGTGTATATTTCTGTATTTGCAGGGTTATCCGTCAATAAAAGTATTCCTATTTCTCCATTGGTTGCTTTAATATAATAAGGTCCATGATTGTAATTTATAAAAGCATTTTTATCTCTTAACTTGAAAAGAAATCCTTGGAATTGAATATTATCTTGTGTCTTAACAAAATAAACAACATCTTTTCTCCAATCTATTCCAATAGAACCAATGTTGTCCATGTTTCCTCTATTTTCAAGAAAAACTAATTCATCACTATTAAAATCAGATTTATAGATGATATCTTCAAACATTTGTTTAATGAGGTTTTCCGTTTTTATATTGACAACCAGATCGGTATCAGGGGGAAGTAAACTAGCTAATGAAGAATCATCTTTCTTATATATAAATAGAAGAACAGCTGTAATCATCCAGAAGAATAAAAGCATGATGATTAGCTTTAGTATATTGTAGTTCTTCGTTTTTTTATCCACAGGCTAAGCTTTCGTTGTTAGTGAAATAAAATTATAGTGTATTCGTTTGAGTAAAAGTAAACAATAATTTTAATATTTGCACTTGCGAATTTGATTTTTACAATCATTTAAAAGGAATACTGCTGAAATGGGAAAATTTCTAATGTTTGTTTTAAAACTTTTTGGATGGAGGATAGATGAACATAGTCCAGAAGGTGTTAAGAAGGCAATTGTGGCGATGGGTCCACATACAAGTAACTTGGATTTTATATTAGGTAAAATAGCTTTTATGTCGTACGGAGTAAAAGCACGTTTTTTAATTAAAAAGGAAGCATTTATCCCTCCTTTTGGTTGGTTGTTAAAGGCTTTGGGTGGAGTTCCTGTTTCTCGAGATAAGCATAATCACTTTACGGATCAGGCAGTGAAGTATTTTGAAGAATCTGAATCCATGTATTTGGTATTTACTCCTGAAGGTACCCGTAAATATAATCCCAATTGGAAAAAAGGTTTTTACTATATTGCTATTAAGGCTCAAGTTCCTATCTATATAGGTTATTTGGATTACAAAAATAAAACAGGAGGTTTTTTAGAATTATTTCTCCCTACAGGAGATATTGAAAAAGACATTGCATATATCAAAGAAAAACTAAGTCAGTTTCAAGGTAAATATCCAAAACAGGGTATTCGTAAGGTAGAAGATGAATAAGGTCTATTTTGCACCTTTTCTCCAAGTATTAATATTGCCACGTATGGTAAGTAGGTTGTGATAGCCAGCCGTTGAGTAGGCATAGAATCCGTAGTCAATTGCAAATCGCTTAAAATTTAAACCAGCCCCGAAGGAGAAACCACCAATCCCAGGTCTGTTTTGGACTAACATTTCCATGCGTTGATTATAGTCAAATGCCACTCGAATACGCACAATCTTTCCAATAAGTGATTCTACTTGGAATATAAAATGGCGGCCTAATTTTTCACCAAATCCTGCACGTTTCACTGGAATGATGGCACCAGTTAATGGGTCTAATGTAGGCATTGCTTTGGGGTCGTTGTAGGATAAATCCCATTTATTAAGTCGTTGAGCAATGATAGAGAATCGGAAAGGTGCGTGACCTAGTCGATGAGAAAATCCTATCATTGGCTCTATAGCTAGCGGAGCTCTTTGTTTAGGAAGATAAGACTTGATTTGGGCGCCAATATTTCGGACAACGGCTGTAACGACTGTTCTTTCATCTGTACTTCGATACATTCCAGCAATATCGGCTGAGATACCAAAAGAGCCGTATGATTCGAGTTGCGACCAAATAATATTGAAAGAAGCACCAATAGACAAATTGGAATTAATAATTCTTCCCATACTTGCGCCCAACACAAAATCTCCTGCGGAAAAAGTTCCTAATTCTTGCCCAAACTCATCCATGCGATTCATTTTGCCATAAGCAACATAGCGTAAGTGAATAGCTCCTGTCCCTATATTAGCGAAGTCTTTTGCATAAGCTAGCATACCGTGATTGATACCACTGGCAAGTAAGGCTTGACTAATGCCAACAGAATTATCCATACTTGGGTTTAACGCTGCGGGATTCTGAATCCCCATGTGTAAATCATCATCAAAAATGGTAATTAGCTTTCTACCAAGAGATCCCGTTCTGGCATCGTATGGCAAGTCTAAGAAAGGAAAAGCATTCTTTCCTCCGGTCTGTGCTACCAAGGTAATTGGGATAAGAAGTATAAAAATGACTAATTGTTTCATCCGAGATTTAACTAACGCCCGAATTTACAAAAAATTATATATGTAGATGAAGGAGTATAAACATTATTCTTCAAAAGGGGAAAAAAGATAAAGAATGGGTTTAGTTTGGGAATAATTTCCAGTAAATTTATTCATAAGGATACGCTATTTCGCTATGTTCCATGGAAACTCCCTTTTATCTCTTTTTAATTTCTATGATTTCCATATTCTCGACATTTCCTTTGTTTAGTTCAAAGCGAAGTAAAGTTTTTACGGAATGAAATCCATGATTACCACAAGCGCCTGGGTTGAGCCATAGCATCTGAAAACGTGGATCGAATTTGATAAGGAGTATATGTGAATGACCGCAAACCAACACTTTAGGAACGCCATTCTTTTTAAGTTCATCTATCAGAGGTTTAGAATATTTCCCTGGTTTCCCTGCAATATGTGTAAGTAAAATCGAAACTCCTTCTCGTTCGATACGCAAAAATTCTGGGAAATAATACTTTACATCTTGCGTATCTATATTACCATATACACCAATGGTAGGTTTAAATTTTTGCAGTTCTTCTATTATTTTTACATCTCCTACATCTCCAGCATGCCAGATTTCATCCACGTCTTTAAAATATTCAAAAACTTTTGGATCTAAAAAGCTGTGTGTATCCGAGAGTAAACCAATTTTCATAAAGCAATAGTCAATAAAAAAACTCCTATTTTCATAGGAGCTTTTTTGATGTAATATATATTCCTTAGTTTCCTAACATTCCTTTTTTAACGTCAGCATCAGCAGGTGTTTTTCCTAACCAAATACCAAAAAGAGCTTTCTTGAATTCAAGTCCTTTTACGCTTCCAAGGTGTTTTCTATTTTTCCATACTTCGATTCCAGAATCTGGTTTGTATGCTAATAGAATATTGTCACCGTCCTTAAATTCTTCAGAGAAATAACCCATTAATTGATCAATTTCAGCTTTAGATGCTTTTCCTTCAGAAGAAGTAGCAAAACCTTCAGTTACAGTTTCTATAAATTTCTCTCTAGTTACCATACTAGAAGTGATAATTAATCGTACCGCACAGAAACCATCTTCATCAATTGCTTTTTGTGCATTATTGGTTTTAGCTGGTAAGTACAAGCCAATAGAATATAATTTAAAGAAGTATTTTTTACGGATGGCTCCACCATTATAAACGGCTTTTTGACCGTATAGCGTCACATCATCATCGAATGTTACCGTTCCTACTTTGTGGGTTGTTTGTGCTTGCGTTTCTAGTATAAATAATAAACTTAGTAGCACAGTTAAAATCATTTTCATTTTCATAATTATTCTTTTTTAATAAATGATATAGTGTTTATACAATTCTTATTCCAAAGATATAAATAATATTGAAAGCATACTTTATTTTAAGAAATGAATTGAGATAGTTAGGTATGAAAGGATGTTTCAAAAAAAACACTAAATTTGTTGCTCAATCATATATAGAAAATCCTCGGATGAAAAGAGTAATAGTTTTTGCTTCTTTAATAATAAGCAGTTTAGCGTTTGGGCAAGTAAGCATTTTAGAAGAAAATTTTGATGGTACAGAAATTCCATCTTCATGGAAGGTAATTAATCAGGATGGATTTACAGTCGCCAATGATGTGCAAGAATATGCAGAAGCATGGATTATCAAAGAAGATCCATTTGATGCTACAAATGGAACCGCTTCAAGTACATCTTATTTCTCACCTTCTAATAGAGCTAGTCGTTGGTTAATTACACCACAGATAACCTTAGGAGCTGAATCTAACTATATTTCTTGGCAAGGGATGTCGTTTGATCCTTCTTTCCCTGATTCGTATAAAGTGTTGGTTTCAACTAATGGAAATGATATTGCTGACTTTACAGATACCTTAGTATTGGTTATAAATGAAACACCAGAGTGGAGTAAACACACAGAATTATTAGATGATTATGCAGGTCAATCTATTTACCTTGCTTTTGTTAATAATACCTACGATGGATTTAAATTATTCCTTGATAGCATCTATGTTCGTGAACAAGACCCTTTAGCTGTTAGTAAGCATGCATTAGATGCGCAAGTTTATCCCAATCCATTTATGAATCAATTATCTATACATACTGGGAATGCTCTAATGCAGACTGTTTCAATTGTAAATATGTTGGGAGAAGTAGTCTATCAGCAAGAAACAACAGGATTTCAAGTTACTATACCTTCAGAAAATTTTAAAAGCGGAATCTATTTTCTATCTATTCAAACCACACAAGGAGAAATTAGAAAGAAGGTGATAAAGAACTAAATTCTCTAAATAAAATACTTCTCGTCACTATTTGTTGAATTTATAATAGAATAAACATAAAAAAACTGCAATCCATGGATTGCAGTTTTTTTATATTTTCATTGCTTTTTTACTAATCTTTCACTAATTGATAACCTGGGAAGTTTTGTGGATTATACACAAACTTTGCATCTTCAACAGCTTTGTTTTTCTCCAATTTAGTAATGGTATATTTCATGATTCCACCATCTTTTGTTTTTAGAATCCCTTGGTATAATTCATTAGAGTCAGATGTCACATAGAGCGTAATGGTATGGTAATTTACTTCACCTGGTTTGATTGGGAATAAACTAATCTGGTGTACTTTTTTTCCATCAATTGTAGTTTCTTTTTCATATTTACTTTTGAAACCACTCTCCCAGATAGTCATAATCTTTTTAGGAGTCAGTGCGTCATCGTTAGAATCCACATCTGCTTGATAAGTTACCTTTTCATCTTTTACAACAGTCCACACTTTTAATCCATTGCAAATAAGTATATTCTTCCCAAAAGAAGTATAATATTTATTTCCTTTCACAAAACCAGTTCCTTTATCATTAGATTTCTCTCCTGTTGCTGGGTTGGAAATATCCATGTTAAACTCAATGTAGAACGAGTTTAGAGCTTTAACGTCAGCTGAAATTTTGTTTAAAATATCTTGTGCTTTCTTGTCGTTCTGTGCGAATAATGTAGTGGACATCAATAAAAGTCCGAAGATTAAATATTTCATTTTTAAAATTTTTATTCTGAATTACCAGAAATTGTGCCAAATATACAGACTTTTCAGCGATAGCAAAAGAAAGAAATTAAAATGTTATTTTTTTTTAGTCATCCAATAATCCTTTTTCACGTAGGTACTCGTTCAATCCTTCTATATTACCAAACTGCACATCTCGTGCTTTACTTCCTCGGAAAGGACCAACTACGCCATGCGCTTCTAATTGGTCTATTAATCTTCCAGCCCTGTTATATCCTAATTTTAGCTTTCGTTGTAATAAACTAGCAGAACCTTGCTGATGGATAACAACAATTTGAGCTGCTTCCACAAATTTATCATCCACTCCATCCTCAGGATCATAATCACTTCCTTCGCCTTCTTCTCCTCCAGTATATTCTGGTAAAAGTAAAGCGCTTGGATATCCCCTCTGATCTCCAATGAAGTTACAGATATCTTCCACTTCAGGAGTATCTACAAATCCACATTGTAAACGTATCATGTCGTTTCCGGTAGAGATTAGCATATCTCCTTTACCGATGAGTTGGTCGGCACCCGCACTATCTAAAATGGTACGTGAGTCAATCTTGGATAATACACGGAATGCGATACGAGCTGGGAAGTTGGCTTTTATCATACCTGTTATTACGTTTACGGAAGGACGCTGAGTAGCAACAATTAAGTGAATACCAATAGCTCGGGCTAGTTGTGCCAAACGGGCAATAGGGTGTTCCACCTCTTTCCCTGCTGTCATGATTAAGTCGGCAAACTCATCAATAACTACAACAATGTATGGTAAATAATGGTGTCCGTGATTTGGATTAAGTTTGCGTGCAATAAATTTCTCGTTGTATTCTATAATATTTCGAGTTTGTGCTTCCTTTAATAATCCATATCTCTCATCCATTTCGATACAAAGTGAGTTGAGCGTATTAACAACCTTAGATGTGTCGGTAATAATCGCCTCGTCAGAATCTGGGAGTTTTGCTAAAAAGTGACGTTCTATTTTATTGTAAAGCGTCAATTCCACCTTTTTGGGGTCAATCAAGACAAATTTTAGCTGAGAAGGATGCTTTTTGTAAAGGAGAGAAACCAGAATAGCATTTAAACCTACTGATTTACCTTGACCTGTAGCTCCTGCTACCAAGAGGTGAGGTGTTTTTGCTAAATCAAAAGCATACGTTTCGTTGGTTATAGTCTTTCCTAATACAACTGGTAGTTCAAATTTTGCATTTTGAAATTTTTCTGAAGCAATCAAAGAACGCATGCTTACCATTTCAGGCGAACTGTTAGGAACTTCAATACCAATAGTTCCCTTTCCAGGAATTGGGGCAATGATACGGATACCTAGTGCGGAAAGACTTAAAGCGATATCGTCTTCTAAGTTTTTGATTTTAGATATGCGGACACCTGGCGCGGGTACGATCTCGTAAAGTGTTACGGTTGGACCAATAGTGGCTTTAATTTTAGCTATTTCAATCTTGTAATTAGAAAGAGTTTCTACAATCTTGTTTTTATTTTCTTCCAATTCTTCCTTGGTTACGCCACTGTGATTACTCTCAAATTTTTTCAATAAGTCAATAGGGGGGAGCACATAATTTGAAAGTTCTAAGGTAGGGTCAAATGGACCAAAGTTATCTACCATTTCATTGAGATCGTTTTCGGATAATTCCTTCTCATTTTCAGCAATTTCAACAGAGAATTCTTCGTCATTAAAATCATTAATATCGATAGACTGAGGAAGTGTTTCTTCAGTTTCATCTTCTTCCAAATCTTCATCTTCGTCCTCATCTTCGTTTGGAAGTGTATTGTCTTTAAAAACAACTTCGAAATCCTCGTCTTCTTCTTCATCTTCATCCGGCTCATCCTCAGAGATATCATCTTCCATAAATTCTTCCTCAATTAACGTGTTTCCAGCTATGTCAACTTCAGGATCTTCTTCGACATCGTTGTTTCTATTAAATAATCGTTGAAAAAGAGCTTTAAAATCTGGGTTGAATAGGACTACCGTTATAATAGCAAAAGTGACTAATAATAGTAAGATAGCTCCAAATAGGCCGAAAATCGAAGAGAGCCAAATTTTTGTTCCGTATCCAAAAGTTCCTCCTAGAAAATTAATATTAGAAGAAACTAACCCTAATACAGAAGATGTCCAGATAATTGCAATAGCCGATATAATATATGTTCTTCGCAGCGGAAAGAGTCGAATATTTAGTAGAAAACGAACACCAGTGATAAAAAATAAAAAGCAAAAGGCAAAGGAAGGTAGCCCAAACCATTTGTACATAAAAACATGCGCTGACCAAGCACCTAGTTTACCAAGCCAATTAGCTACTTCGATATCTGGATTACTAAACAAGAATTCGCTTGCGGAGGTAGAGAGAATAAGATCTTGATCTGTCTTCCAGCTAAAAAGATAGGATATAAAAGAAATGAAGAGGTAGATAGAAAGCAAAAGTAATACAAGTCCAGTGATTGATTTTGTTTTTCTTCTGTCAATTTTCTCTAAAAAGGAAGCGAAAGAAGAAACCTTTTTTTCTCCTTTTTTCTTTTCTTCTTTTTCTTGAGGTTCGTCCTTCTGTTTTAATATATTCCCTTTAGCCATACTATTTCGCTCTACTATATTTTACGAAGATAACTATTGAGAAGGTCTATTTTTTGAAAATTTGAGAATGCTATCCACAATAAATTGTTAGTCTTTTATCATTTCGATAAATTCATCGAGAGAGACTATCTTATATTCGCTTGGAATTCCGAATAAATCGTGGTTTAGAGCTTTCTTTTCCAGTGACACAAGTTGATAATTCACCCAAATTCCTTCTACATATAAATAGTAATTAACGGGTAGTCCAGGAATACCTTTTATGGCGGTACTGTATTTAGGTGAAATATCTTTGTAATAATTCATTATAAAGGTAGTGTCGTATTCATTGTCTTTCACTTTAATATTGTTGGAAATAATGTTGGCAAAATCTCTCTTACCAGGAGCAAATGAGAATTTGTAGCGATGATCATCTAGAGTAGTGTCTGGGATAGTTTGGATTGCAACTTTTTGAAAACCTAAGTCCATAAGAATATATGCTCTATTTTTAGGAATGTGTTTGATGTAGATTTGCTTGCCAATAGGAGTATAACTCTCAATACGAAGCATGTTATTCTGCGCATATACAACTTGGTAATTGATGCTGTCAGACGAATCTGGAGTATTGGCATTGGAGTGAATCATATATACGAATTTCCCTTCAAAGTCAGCTGTATTGATTTTAGGTAATGAGCAACTATAAAGGAATACTAACGAAATAACTATAAGGAACAATGCCTTTTTCATATTCTATATTAAAAGAAAATGCTAATGTAGAAAGAATTTTTTATTTATAAAGTTCCATTGAGTATTTGGGTCGATCTTGGTCATACTCATATTAATTAACTGTATTAGTCATCTACCACTTTCATTCTCACAATGATATTATTTATTGAGTATCCGTAGGAATCATAGAATAACCATTAGAGTTGTTGACAATCGTTCGAAATTTTAATTTTATTTAACTGATTTTGTTAATTTTGTAGCACTAAAAAAAAATAAAACGATGGCGAAGGCTATAACATACATTATTAACGATTCAGAAATTTCAGCAGGTACACGTGGAACGAGTTTGGGACCTGGAGCACTTCGAGTGGTAGATGACACATTAAAGAATTATCTTTTTTCCAAATACCCGATTCATTATATAAAAACGCTCAATTACTATCTAGATTCTCCGACACCTTATAAATTTGCTAAAAGAATTGATGGACTGGTAAAACTATATAAATTCATTGCAGATTCAGTTTGTAAAGAACGTCAGGAAAAGGAGTTTTTAATTATTATGGCAGGAGACCATGGTTCTGCGGGAGGTACTTTAGCAGGGTTGAAAATGGCAAATCCTTCTAATAGAATTGGTGTTCTTTGGATTGATGCGCATGCAGATATGCATTCCCCTTACACGACACCTTCGGGAAATATGCATGGAATGCCCTTGGCAACAGCATTAAATAAAGATAATTTGGAATGTCAACGAAATGAGTTGTCAGAGGATGTAATTCAAATGTGGAATAAGCTAAAAAATATGGGAGGCATTGCTCCAAAGGTACTCCCACAAGATTTAGGCTGTATTGCTTTTCGTGATATGGAAGAGGAGGAAATTAAATTAATGGAGCGCGAAAATATTCCAAATATTACAGTTGATGAATTGCGAAAAATAGGTATAGATAAAGTAATTGAAAGACTCGAAGAAAAATATAAAGATTGCGACGAAATCTATGTTTCTTTTGATGTAGATTCTATGGATCCAGATATCGTTTCTCATGGCACAGGAACTCCTGTTGAACATGGTATTACTCCTGAAGAAGCGAGTGTATTACTAAAACATTTTGCCAAACATCCGAAAGTTAAGTGTATCGAATTTGTCGAAATCAATCCTTGCTTAGATGAAAAGATAAATAGAATGGCTGAGGTGACTTATAAATTAATTAAAGAAGTTGTAGAAACAGTAGAACAAAAATAGGAAAACACAAAAAATGGAAGAGAAAATTAAATCGCTATTGTTGCAGCATAGTAGCGCGCTTTTTGGAAAAGAAATCGAAGAAAAAACAATTCAGTTCCAAAAGACGAGAAAGGATGTGGAGGGAGATATGACGTTGGTGGTTTTTCCATTTGTGAAATTACTTCAAACAAATCCTATAGAGGTTGGAAATAAAATTGGAAATTTTCTAATTGAAAATATTCAGGAAATTGAACGTTTTGAAGTGCTTAGCGGTTTTCTAAATTTAATCTTTTCTAAAGCATATTGGCTGGACAGTTTAAAAAACATGGCTGCTGATACTTCTTATGGATGTTCTTCAAATTCTACGAAAACATTTATGGTGGAGTATTCTTCTCCTAATACCAATAAACCTTTGCATTTAGGGCACATGCGAAATATCTTTTTAGGTTATAGCGTGGCCGAAATTTTAAAGGCAAATGGACATAAAGTAATCAAAACACAAATCATCAATGACAGAGGTATTCATATCTGTAAAAGTATGATTGCGTGGGAACGATATGCTCCGAAAAATGCACAGGGAGAACGAGAAACTCCTCAATCAACGGGCATGAAAGGTGACCATTTTGTAGGGAAATATTATATTGAATTTGATAAACAAGTAACTGCACAAGGTTTTGACCTAGCAACATCTTGGAAAGAAAATAATTATACATCCACTGATATTTCTGAGGAAGCAAAGGAGAAATTACCTGGGTTATTTGAGGCTTATTCTTCTGCTGAAGATGATAAGAAGAAAAATAGTATAGGTCGAAAAATAGCAGCTTATGCAATTCCATTTACGGATTTAACTAAGGGTGCCAAAGAGATGTTGGTGAAGTGGGAAGCAAAAGATACGGAGGTGTATCAGTTGTGGCAACTCATGAATGGTTGGGTGTATAAAGGATTCGATTCTACCTATGACCGAATGACTGTGGATTTTGATAAGATTTATTATGAATCCGATACTTTCTTAATTGGAAAGGAAGTGGTAAATGATGGTTTAGCAAAAGGGATTTTCTATAAAAAAGAAGATGGTTCTGTTTGGATAGATTTATCTGGAGATGGTTTGGATGAAAAATTGCTATTGCGAGGTGACGGTACTGCCGTATATATGACACAAGATATTGGTACAGCAATCGACCGTTTTAAAGATTATCCTGATTTGAATGGAATTGTTTATACCGTTGGAGACGAGCAGAATTATCATTTCAAAGTTCTCTTCTTAATCCTTAAAAAATTAGGATACGAATGGGCAGATAATTGTTTCCATTTATCTTATGGAATGGTTGATTTGCCTGATGGTAAAATGAAATCCCGTGAAGGAAATGTGGTTGATGCGGATGAATTGATGGCTGAGGTGGTGGAAATTGCCAAAGAAAGTACACAAGAGAGAGGGCAGATTGAGGGGATGACTGATGCTGAACGAGAAGAGCTATACGAAACTATTGGTTTGGGTGGATTAAAATATTTCTTGTTAAAAGTAGATCCTCAAAAACGTATGCAATTCAACCCGAATGAATCGATTGAGTTAAATGGAAATACAGGACCTTTCATTCAATATACTTATGCGCGTATCAATTCATTGATAGCGCGTATAGGAGATGTTGTGACAGATAAACTTGCCATTGAACAAGCTGAGATCGATTTAATTAAACAATTGCACGAATTTCCACAAGTGATTCGAGAGGCAGGGGAGAATTATAGTCCGGCCTTGATAGCAAATTACACATACGAGTTGGTGAAGGAATACAATTCATTTTACCAATCAAATAGCATCCTAAAAGAAGAAGATGAATCTTTGCGAAATGCTCGTATTCTGATTAGTCAAACTACGGGAGCGGTAATTAAAACAGCTATGCGTTTGTTGGGAATTAAGGTTCCAAATAGGATGTAGATAGAAATCTGCCAAAGTAAAATATTTCCATTTTATTTTGAGATTCAAATAATATCACTACCTTTGCCGAGCTAAAAAGTTTAGCGTACATAAAAATCATTAAATAATATTGGCATGTATTTATCAGCAGAAAAGAAAAAAGAGATTTTCAAGAAACACGGAAAATCTGAGGCAAACACTGGTTCAGCAGAAGGACAAATTGCGTTGTTTACGTATAGAATTAGTCACTTAACTGAACACTTAAAAAAGAATCATAAAGACTATGGAACACAAAGAGCACTTCAGTTGCTAGTTGGTAAAAGAAGAAGTCTTTTAGATTATTTAAAGCACAAAGACATCAATCGTTATAGAAATATAGTGAAAGAATTAGAATTGAGAAGATAATTCTCAATTTACATTGATTTATTGGAAAAAGGGGGGCGTTCGAGTGAATCGAAGTTCCCCTTTTTTGTTAAATTTTAAAAAGTAAAAGATAAAATATGAATATAGGAATTAAAAAAAGCATCACCATTGGTGGGAAAGAAATTTCTGTAGAGACCGGAAAATTAGCTAAACAAGCAGACGGTTCTGTAGAAGTTAGAATGGGAGGAACAGTTGTTCTGGCAACAGTTGTGTCAGCACCAGATGCTAAAGACGGTGTGGATTTTATGCCACTAACAGTAGATTATAGAGAGAAATTTTCAGGTGCAGGTCGTATCCCAGGAAGCTTTATGCGTAGAGAAGCTAGACCAACAGATCATGAAATATTAGTTATGAGATTGGTGGATAGAGCACTTCGTCCATTATTCCCAGATGATTACCACGCGGATACACAAGTATTTATTCAAATGTATGCGTTTGATGGGGAGAATCACCCAGATGCTCTTGCAGGTTTTGCTGCATCTGCTGCTCTTGCAGTTTCTAACATTCCATTTAATGGACCTATGTCAGAAGTGCGAGTTGCTCGTGTAAACGGTGAATTCATCATCAATCCAACAATTTCTGAAATGGAATCTGCTGATATCGATTTGATGATTGCAGGAAGCATGAAGGATATTGTAATGATCGAGGGAGAATCTCACGAAATTCAAGAATCTGAATTAGTAGAAGCTATTCGATTAGCTCATGAAGCCATTAAAAAGCAATGTCAATTCCAATTAGATTTAGCTGCTGAAATCCCAACATCTTCTCCAAAAAGAGAATATTGTCATGAAACAAATGATGAAGAATTAGAAAAGAAAATTCATGATTTCGCTTATGGAAAATGTAAAGAAGTAGCTTCAAAAGGTTGTGCTGACAAACATAAGCGCTCTGAATATTTTGACGCTATTAAGGAAGAGGTGAAAGCTTTATTTACTGAAGAAGAATTAGAAGAAAAAGCTGAATTAATCAGTAAATACTTTAAAAATACCATGAAGGAAGCGGTGCGAGATGTAATCTTATTTGATCGCATTCGTTTAGATGGAAGACAAACAACTGATATTCGTCCAATTTGGAGTGAAGTAGATTATTTACCAGGTGTTCACGGTTCTGCTGTGTTTACAAGAGGGGAAACGCAATCACTTACTACACTTACATTAGGTGGTAAATTAGATGAGCAGTTATTGGATGAAGGTACTTTCCAAAAAACAGAAAACTTCTTATTACATTATAACTTCCCTCCATTTAGTACAGGAGAAGCTAGACCGGTGAGAGGTGTTTCTCGAAGAGAAATTGGTCACGGAAACTTAGCATTGAGAGCATTGAAATATGTGTTGCCAGAAGGGAATCCATATACTATTCGTTTGGTATCTGATATCCTAGAATCTAACGGTTCTTCATCTATGGCTACAGTTTGTGCTGGTACACTAGCTTTAATGGATGGTGGTATTCAAATTAAAGCACCAGTTTCTGGTATCGCTATGGGACTTATCATGAATAAAGAAGGGAAGTATGCGATTCTTTCTGATATCTTAGGTGATGAGGATCATTTAGGAGATATGGACTTTAAAATTACAGGTACTGCAAATGGTATTACAGCTTGCCAAATGGATATTAAAGTAGATGGTCTTCCTTATGAAGTTTTAGCTGAAGCATTAAATCAAGCAAAAGCAGGACGTTTACATATCTTGGGTAAGATTACTGATACAATTGCTACTCCAAGACCAGAATTGAAGCCAACGGCTCCAAGAATGGAAATGTTTAGAGTTCCAAATGAAGTGATTGGTGCTATTATCGGGCCTGGAGGAAAAATTATCCAACAAATCCAAAAAGATTCTAAAGCTACCATTACCATTGAGGAGGATGAAAAAACAGGAGAAGGAGTGGTGCAAATTTTAGCTACTAACGGTGAGTCTATGGAAATGGCTTCGAAAGCAGTAAAAGCAATTGCTTTCCCTCCAACTGTAGAAGAAGGTGAAATTTACGAAGGAAAAATAAAGTCAGTTCAGGCTTATGGTGTTTTCGTTGAGATTCTTCCAGGTACAGATGGCTTGATTCACGTTTCTGAATTTGCTCCTGAGCGTATTGCAAACATGTCAGATGTTGCAAAAGAAGGAGATGTTGTTAAATTCAAAGTGATTGGTAAAGATGCCAAAACTAAGAAATGGAAGTTGTCCCGTAAAATATTGATGGAACAGCCACAACAATAGATTTTAAAAGCCGCTAACTAAAAATTAGCGGCTTTTTTTAACTTTTATAGCAAAAAAATCGTCTATATTTGGACTTACTTATTTTAAAATAAGTTTATACGGATGAAAGTACATAAAATTGGGATATTGATTGGGTTTGCATGTTTTGCGTTACAAGGCTTTGCACAAGATGTCCATTTTTCTATGATGCGCTTTTCTCCACTTACCGTAAATCCTGGATTAGCGGGTTTAAACGGTAAATATAATGCCGTTGTAAATTTCAAAAATCAATGGAATGCAGTTGCCTCTCCCTATAATACGATTGCAGCGTCTTTTGATATGAAGTTTAAAGAACCTATTAAAAAAAGAGGATTCTTAGCTGCAGGTATTAATCTTTTTTATGATATGGCTGGAGATTTGAAAATGACTTCTACCAATATAGATGCAAATATAGCCTATCATATTCGTTTGGGGAATTTGAGTACACTTGGATTAGGAGTGCAAACAGGATTTAGTCAGCGTGGACTCGGGAGGGTTGATGGTATGTATGCCAGTCAGTACGATGGACAAGATTTTAATTCAGATATTCCAAGCGGAGAGAATTTCCGTCAGATGAGTTTTGGTTTTTTTGATGTAGGTGCTGGATTGGTGTATAACTATAATTCACTATCTAATAAAATTTTTAATTCTTCTGGATTTGATTTAAAAGTAGGTTTCGGAGCCTATCATTTTACAAGACCTAATTATACTTATTTACAAGGAGGAAATGATGATTACAATATTCGCTATTCCGGATTTGTGGATGCAGAAATCCCACTTGGGAAATCGCGTATAGCACTTTTACCATCTGTATATTATCAACGTCAAGGTAAGAATCAAGAAATTCTGGTGGGACTTTATATCAAATATAAAATCATGCGTTCCTCTATTCAAACTGATTTAATGGATGATTTTTCTATATCGTACGCACCTATTTATAGGGTGAACGATGCGTTTGTGAATGCTATCTTGTTAACGTATAAAGAATATACCTTAGGTTTTGCGTATGATGTTAATCTCTCACAGCTAACTTCAGTGAGTAAAGGAAGGGGAGGAGTAGAATTTATTTTTAGATATTCCCTCAAAGAACAGCACATGTCAAGTGCACGTATTCACTAATTTCCAATAAATAAATATTCCTTAAGTTTTTCGAGTGTAGCAGGTCCTATTCCCTTGATGCCTAATAATTCATCCATGGTATTGAAATAACCGTTTTCTTGTCTATACTCCACAATAGAAGTAGCTGTTTTTATTCCAACTCCCTTAATTAACATCAAATCTTCGATGCTGGCATAATTGATGTCTAGTGGGAATAAATTCTTTAGCTTCTCAGCTTCAGGGGTAAGTTTTTTCGTGTTTATTAATTCAGGATGGGCCCAGATACCTATTCCATGTTCTTTAGCATATTTTTCTGCTAAAAGGAAAGATTGGATAGAATCTTCTTGTTGTCTGTTTTTTTTAGAATAAATAGCATTTCCTGTAGCAAGTAACTGGTGATTTACCTGAGTGTTTATACTATCTTTTCTTGCTGTCACGTATGCAAAATAGCGGTTAAAATAATGTTCAGGTTTCTCTTTTCCAGCAGAAAATTTAAGTGAAGCACCTTGCAATAATTCTTTCAGATAAGCATTCGCTTCTGCTGAGTAGTAAAAAGATGAATCTTTATGTCCTGCCCAAATTCTAGGAAGTTCTATACCTAATAAAGAAACGGGATACATAAAAGTTGTATCCAATTCCACATCGATTGTTCCATTGTCATTTATTTTAAAATTGGTGTACCACTTACTAGTATCTATTTCGGGGTATCTATGATAGCTTATCCCTTTCGCTCTATTTTGTACTCCCGAAAAATCTTGATAGAATTGATTCGCAATTTTGTTATCAAAAATCATCAAGATATTTTCGTCATTTGCTAGTTCAGCAGCTTTTGAAAAGTTGTAGGAACCAACAAGAACAACTGATTTATGTTGTTCAGGGTAAGGATATCTTGCATCTATAATAATGGTTTTTTCATGTAGCTTTCTCACTTCTTTACCAGGAAGGATAGAGCGTTTTCCAAAGGACATCTCTGGCTTTGTCCAAATATCTCCCGTATTTCTGTAACGGGCATAAAATGCAGGGTCTATTACCCCATTTAAATAAATTTCACCTCTTCCGGAGCGGTCAATCATTGCCTGACTAAGTGGGATATTGGAGCTTATAGCAAATGCTAAAAAATTCACATCATGTAATGCGTACTTTTCGATGAGTTCTGTAATTCTTGTGGAAATACTTGGTTTTGTATTTCCTCTGTCCATAGGTCCAAAATAGGCTTCTACACGTGTATTCCCAACAAAATGTATATTATTCTTACTCTTATGCTTGTCTTTGTGAAATTTGGCAGAATTGGCATTTGGAATAATCGTTTTGCTTCCCCACATTTGCTCAAATTCTTCCGCATAGGTCTCTGTTATTCTATTGTCTTTGATAACAAGTGTTGCATTGGTGTTCCACGGACCAGTGTATGTTAGGTTCATAGTACCAGTCCATACATATTTATCTTCAGGATCTTCGCTTATGTTGTCAATCACTGCAAATTTATGGTGCATAATAGCTCCAGCATTGGGTAAATTTTGAGCTAAAGACACTATTTTTCCATCTGGAAAATAAACGGTACCCGCATCATCTATGCTGTATATGCCAGCTTTACGTAATGTATCCCAAATAAGAGTATTGTATTTTGGGACTCTGTTTCGAGTACTGTTATCGGTTACCACGCGTACACGGACACCACGTCTTGCTGCATTAGCTAGAGCATGTGCAATACGCATATTTTGAAAATCATAAGCAGCTACATCTACACTGAATTTGGCACTATCAATACGATGGATAAGCGGTAGCATCATGTCGTATAAATCGTGGGAGTAATTGTTGGGAAGTGCTACACTGTGGTCGGAACGTTCGTTAAAATATACTTTAATCCATTCCACTTTACTGGAATCTCTTTTTGTAGCAAAAGAAGTAAAACTTGACAGGATAAAGCAGAATAAAAATAACTTATACATGAACGTTGATTTTTATACGGTTCGATTTACAGCTCTAACTTAACAATTTTATTGCCACGAAGTATAGGGATGACATTCATTTGATTTGGGGTGAGACAATATTTTACATCTTCGTTAAGATTGAGACGCTTTAAACGTCTTCGGTGTGAGCTAGCTTTTAAAAAACCTAGATAGTTAGTTCTTGCTTGATAGTATAAATATTTGGCAGCAATGGAAGAATCTTCATTTGATGAAAAAAGCCCTGTTTTAGTAGCACCTTCAACAATTCCTCCTGCGCAAATGGTATCTTCTAAATTGAAATTATCTTTCCATCCCGAACAAAGACATAATACACTTTTATCTTGCTTTATAACCCAATCGACTACGGTGTCAAGATTTAAAAATGAAGCTATAATAAGAATTTCGGCCTCTTTAGCAGTTTCGATGGCTACTGTTCCATTGGTAGTTGATAGAACGAGGTCTTTTCCTTTCACCTTATCGGTCATATAGCTGTAAGGAGAGTTGCCAAATTCAAAGCCATCTACTATTTCCCCTTGACGTTCTGCGCCTACCAAATAGCCTTTATCTTTATATTTAAGAGCTTCTTCGATTGTAGCAACAGGAATAATGCTATTCACTCCAAAATTGATGGCGGCACAAATAGCAGATGTAGCTCTCAATGCATCAATCACTATTACAATTTCAAATTTCCCTTTGAAATATTCGTAATCTTTTGGAGTAAAACAAACCTCGATTAAATTTTTCTGCATAGTGCGAAGGTAAAAAAAAACTAATTATTCTCAATAACCACGTAATATTTTAACCAATTTAACAAAATTTTCACGATATTTGTATGTTGTGAATGATTCTGTTTTATAAGTGTAACAGAATGAGTGAATTTACGTTAGAAAGGAAGTATGAAATTTTTTGTTTCGCTTGTGGTTTTACTTTTGGTTGCGACCTTCTCGTATGGTCAAATAACCTATGATGGTGTTTTAACTCAAAAGGAAACACAAAAACCATTGGCGGGAGTTACTGTAAAGGTACTTTCTGAAAGCAATGCAGTTATTTCTAGTTCTACAACCGATGCAAAGGGAAAGTATTCTGTCCAATTTCCAGCAGGTAAGAAATATACCATTGAATATTCTAAAGGAGGTTTTGTATCTAAGATTATTTCTGTAGATGTTAATGATGTCTATGAAGAGGATATTCCTCCAGGGGGGAAGATATTTCCTCCTATAAATTTGGATTTATTTGAAGAGATACCGGGTGCTGATCTAAATTTCCTAAAAACAGAGCCAGTTGCCAAATGGTATTTTGATAGAGATCACATGGAGGTTGACATAAAAGCTGTCAATGCTATGAAAAAGAAAATAGAAGATAGAATTGCGCAAGCAGCTTCTGTTAATCAAGCTAATGATGCTAAATATGCTACTCTCATTAAGGAAGCAGATGATTTCTATACTAAAAAAGATTATCAAAATGCTTTAAATAAATATGTAGAAGCAGTTAAAATTTCAGGTAAGCAACAAGAAAAGCACCCTAATGAACGTATCGTTGAAATTGAAGATATACTCCAGAAAATTAAAGAGAAAGAATTAGAAGATAAACAAGCCAATCAAGCTTATTATAATTTAATCGAAGCCGCTGATAATTTAGCAAAGAATAAAGAATACGACAAAGCAATTGCAAAATATAAGGAAGCAATTGGAATGAAGGGAGACGAGCAATATCCTAAAGAGCAAGTAGATAAATTAGAAGCTGAAAAAGAGGTTGCAGCAAAACGTATAGAATATGATGCATATATTCAGAAAGGAGATGGCTTTATGAAACAAAACAGCTTGCAAGCGGCTCGTGATCAATATTTAGCTGCCCAAAAATTGTTTCCTAATGAAGAATACCCTAGAAAGCAATTGGACATTATAAAAGGAAAATTGGAAGCACAGGAAGCTCAAAAAGCAGAGAAGGAAAAATATAATAAGGCGATTGAGTTGGCCGACCAATTATTTAACAGTGAAAAGTATGAGGATGCAATTAAGAGTTACAAAGAAGCTTTAACATACGAGAGCGCAGCTACCTATCCAAACGAACGTATCTCTATGGCAGAAGCTAAAATCGTGGAAAGAGATGAAGCAAATAAAAAGAAAAAACAATTTGATGATTTAGTAGCAGCAGCTGATAAGGATGTTAACATCAGTAAGTTTGAAGATGCCATTGCTAAATATACGGAGGCGTTAACCTTATTTGAGGATCAGGCTGTTAAAACAAAGAAAGATAATGCAGAAAAAGCTTTAGATGCACAAAAGTCAGAGGCAGCTAAGTTGGCACAAATTGCTACTTTATTGACATCGGCTAAACAAAATATGGAGGCCAAAGAATTTGAAAAAGCCTTAGGGAATTATGATGAAATTTTAGGTTTAAATCCACAACACCCTGAAGCGATTGAAGGGAAAGCAAAAGCTACTAAATATTTAAATGATAAAGCCGAATTTGCAAAACAGGAAAAAGCGTTCAATGAATTAGTTGCACAAGCAGACCAAGCCTTTGAAAACGGAAATTATGAGGATGCAAAAAATAAATACTTTGCAGCTAAAAAGATATTTGATGATAATGCACATGTCAACCAACGCATAGACGAAGTAACTAAAGCAATCCGTGACTTAGAAGATAAGGCACGTTTAAATAAAGATATTCAAACCTTACTTGATCAAGCCACTCAACTAAAGAGTCAGAACAAATGGAATGAAGTTATCCAGAAATACACCGAGGCATTGAAACTAGATTCAAAACGTACCGACATTTCTGATTTATTAGAACAAGCTAAGCGAGATAAAGCAGCGTGGGACGATCAACAATCTACGGAACAAAAATTTGCAAGCCTCAAAGGAGAAGGTGTCGTGTTGATGGCACGTAAAGAGTTTGCAAATGCTAAATCAAAATTTGAAGAAGCATTAAAAATCCATGAAGATGCTGAGATTACGGCTCATTTAAAGACAATTGAAGAGAATTTAGCTAAAGAAGCACAAGCCAAGGAGAATGAGAAACTGTATAAGGAAAAAATGACGCTTGGTCAAACACTCGCCACACAGAAGAATTATGAAGATGCCTTAAACGCTTATAAAGAAGCACTTTCATATAAGGAAAATGATGTGGAAGCCACTGCAAAGGTGAAAGAAATGCAAAATAAAATGGCTGAGCTATCCACAAATCAACAAAAACAAGAACGCTATGAAGCTGCTATGAAAAAGGGGAAAGAGAGTATGGATGCTAAAGATTTTGCTTCAGCTGTAAAGTCTTTTGATGACGCTCTTCTAGAAAAACCTTTAGATAAAGATGCAACTGCTTATAAAAATGATGCATTAGCTAAAATTTCCCAACTTAAATCGGAAGAAGCTAAGTACAATGCTTTAATCGAGTCTGCTGCCTCTCTTTTAAGCAAAGGGAAACAACAAGGCAATAATGAAACGCTACTGAATGAGGCTAAAAATAAATATCTTGAAGCGCAAAAGATGCGTCAAGATGCCTCTGAACCACAAAATAGAATCATTGAAATTGATGAGTTATTACGACAAGCTAAAGATAATACTGCACAACAAGAAGATCTTAATCGTAGGTATCAGGAGCAGATTGATAAAGCAACTATTGCAGCTCAAAACACACAATATGAACAAGCTATTGAATATTTAAAGGCAGCTTTGAATATTAAACCGTCAGAGCAATATCCAAAAGATAAGATAGAAGAGTATCAAACTTTGTTAACTCAATTAGCAAATGATAAAGATAGAGATCAAAAATATCAAGATTTGATTCGTCAGGCAGATAGTTATTTCGATAATCAAAATTATAATGCTAGTATAGAAACATATCAGTCTGCAATTAAATTGAAAGATGAAAGTTATCCAAAGGCTCAGATTCAACGTGCTAAAGATGCTCTATTAACTCTATCTGAGCGTAATAGAGATTATCAAAACTTTATAGATAAAGGAGATAAGGCGTTTTCCAATAAAGAATATGAGGAAGCACTCAATCAGTATGAAGCGGCACTAAAGGAAAAGCAAGGAGATAAGTATGCACAAGATAAAATTGATGAAACCAAACAAATTATTTCTCAATTAGCAGAAAAGGAGAAGTTAGATGCTAAAACAAAGGCTGAATTTGATGCTTATATTAAAGAAGCTGATAAATTATTTAATGATGAGAATTATATAAAAGCTAAAGAAAATTATGATAAGGCTTTAGGATTATATCCGAATGATGTGTATGCTATCGAACGTGAAAAGATATGTGTATTAAAAGCTAAAGAATCCACTGATTCTGAGGTGGAACGTAGATATCGTCAAATTATAGATAAAGCAGATGAATATTTTATAGCAGAAAACTATGATAAAGCTACTAATCTTTATAAAAGAGCCTTGAATTTAAGAGCATATGATAGATATCCGCAAGAAAAATTAGATGAAATCCAAGCCATCTTAAATGATAAAATGCGTGAGAATTACGAATTAGAAGATCTAGGTGTTCCTGTGAATATTTCTATCATGGAGGGAGAGGCATTATTACAAGAAGGAGATCGTCAGCGCGATGCATTAAAACAAGAAACAGTTGAACAACATTTAATCAAAAATGAGGAGGTAGCAGCAGATAGATCACAAGGAGATTATGTGGAGCGCGTGAATTACGATAATGAAATTATAGCTGTTAAAGATAGAGCTTCTCAAGTTCATGTAGACGAAATGGATAAACACCGAGGTTTTATTGAAGATGTAAATGATCGCGTAAATAAGATTGAAGCTATCGTACAACAACAAGAAACTTATGAGCAAGGCGATATACAACGTGCTTATAATGAAACTGTCTTTATAGAAGATGATTTAGATAATCAGAAAGCCCAAAAAGATGATGATCATAAAGAACTCATTGAACGTGTTAAAGAAATTGAAAAAGCAAGAGATGAAAAGGATATCGCTGAATATGCCCATCATCATGTTAGGGTTACTTCCAATGAAGAAGAATTAGTAAAAGTAGATAGAATGAATGAGCAAATGAATGAAATCTACCAAGAAGAGCAGCGTTCAAAAGAAGTAAGAATTGATCAAATAGAGCAAGATAGAGAGGCACGTTCTTTTTCTGAGAATGATGATAATTATGCAAAAATTGTGAAACTTCAAGATGATGCTACGCTCGCAGATATTAAAGACGCTGAGTCTAAAAGAGAGAAACTAGCCATTCAGGATCAGTTGAGAGATGATATTGCTGCATTATCAATTAAAATTGAAGAAAAAAATACAGATGAAACCAATGCAGTATATAATGAGCAATTAGATATAGATGCTTTACTAACAGCTGCTACTGATCAATATCAAGCAATTCAAGCAACAAAAGATGATGCACGTCAATTAGCTGTAGAAAAGTTAAAGGATTTAGACCAAGAGCAATCTCAACAAGCAGAATATAGATCCAATACAGAATATCAATCTCTTCAATCGAATAGAGATAATGTTGAGTTAGTTACAGATATGCAATCCGAACAAGCTAGAAAGCAAGAAAAGGATTTGGCGCAAGTGGATAATACGTTAAAAGATTATATGGATGAGTTAGATCGTCAAAGTAATCTGCGAGAACAACAAGAAGTAAATGAAAGAAATTCGACAACAAATGAGTTAAATCGTATTGATACAGAAGAAACTAGAGCGAAAGAAGAAAAAGTGCAGCAAATAAAACAGAATTATGAAGATGTAAAAGGGTTGACTGCTAGTTTAAATCAAATGACACAAGCAAACGGAGAACTTGAACGGGCTGCACTGATCAATTCTCAGGATAGAATTGACAAAGAGGAAGGAAACTCGAGAACTATTCCAACTCCTGTTAAAAATACGTTGGGAGATAAGTATCCAGAAGGTGTTTCCCAAGAAAATTTTGTTCAAAATGATAAGAATGGTATTGCTGAAAAGATAATTACAAGAAGAATTGTTGTTAAAGATGGTAGAGGAGACGTTTATATTCGTACACAATCAAGAAATGGAGTTACATATAGTAAAAATGGAGTGGCAACAACCGAAGAAACTTGGATTTCAGGAACCGAAAATGCAAATCTTACCAAGCATTATTAAAAATATAGTTTTTGTTTTTGTAGGTGTCTTGTTATTCGCCTGTACAGAACAGAAAGAAACTCAAAAAACAGAAATTGATCATCCGAAGGATGCAACTGAAAATGTATGGCGTCAAGATAAAGTGACCATTGCAGGAAATGCATTGGGAACTTCTTTTACTATCAAAACTAGCGAAGATTCTTTGTTAACTAATGCCCATGAAATTGACAGTATTTTTAGTCATTTTAATTCAGAACTTTCTACGTATATTCCTAGCTCTTTAATTAGCCGATTTAATGATTCTGATACTGTCTTAGATTTAAATAAGACGGATTATTTTAAAGAATGTTTTGAATTGAGCCACCAAATTTACCGAATAACAGATGGCGCTTTTGACCCAACAGTATATCCTCTGGTAAGTCTTTGGGGATTTTTTAAAAGTATTGATATAATTCCATCGGATAACGAAATTGATAGCGTGTTGGCTTTTGTAGGAATGAAAGAGAATACACTCTATACGTATGAATATGGAATTTTAAAAAAGATAGATCCTCGTTTGAAATTGGTATTTAATGCAATAGCTAAAGGTCAATCTGTAGATGTTTTAGCTAATTTTTTAGAATCTAAAGGACATCAAAATTATTATATTGAAGTGGGAGGAGAAATACGGGTAAAAGGTATGAATTCTCAAAATGAAGCGTGGAAAATAGGTATTGATGAACCAGTTGAGTCGAATACTGGATTAGGAGGAGATGAGGAGCGTGTGTTAGAGAATATTATAAAGATTACAGATAAAGGAATTGCTACTTCAGGAAATTACCGAGATTATTATGAGTTGAATGGTGTAAAATATAGTCACACTATTAACCCTGTAACTGGTAAACCTATACGTCGCGAGATTTTGAGTGCCACTGTTGTTGCTCCAACAACCGCAATGGCTGACGGCTTTGCAACGGCATTTATGGTTATGGGAGTTGAAAATACTTTAGCACTGATTCAGAATCATCCTGAAATGGAAATCGAAGCCTATCTTTTGTATCAAAATGGAGATAAGATTGCTAGAGCATATAGCCCAGGTATGAAGAAGTATCTAGTAGAAGAATAGTGATTTTAGCACTATGTAAATTGAAAAATAGAATCAATTCCCAAAGAACATGTAAGAAATATAGATAGCAGCAAGAATACCTGCTAAATCTGCTATTAATCCAGCTCCTACTGCATAGCGTGTTTTCTTTATTCCGACAGAACCAAAGTAAACAGCCAAGATATAGAAGGTTGTATCTGTTGCTCCTTGGAATGTAGCTGCCATTCTACCAACAAATGAATCTACACCATGGGTGTTAAATGTTTCTAACATCATTCCTCTAGAGGCACTTCCACTAAAAGGTTTCATAAAAGCGGTAGGGAGTGCTTCAATAAAATCGGTATTTGTTACTCCCATTTGATTGACTGCATATCGAACTCCATCAAACAATAATTCCATTGCACCTGAAGCACGAAAAACACCAACAGCTACCAAGATGGCTACTAAATAAGGGACAATCTTGATGGCTACATCAAAACCTCCCTTGGCTCCTTCAATAAAAACCTCATATACGTTAATCTTTTTACGTATTCCTAAAGCTAGGAAAAGAATAATAATAAAGAATAGAATGAAGTTGCCTCCAATTTCAGATACAGGTTTTACCATTTTAGGATTGTATTGTAGCCAGATAAGCAAACCTAAAATCAATGCGGTTAATGACCCAATATAAGCAAGAACTACTTTGTTAAATAAATTTATTTTCTGTTTAATAGAGACAGCTATCAATCCAACTAATGTTGAGAAGAAAGTTGCAAATAAAATAGGGAGAAATACAGCTGCTGGTGCTTCAGATCCCGCGGCACTTCTATAAGCTAAGATACTGACAGGAATAATTGTTAATCCAGAGGTGTTTAATACCAGAAACATTATCTGCGCATTGGATGCTTTATCTTTTTCGGGATTTATTTCTTGTAATTCTTTCATTGCTTGTAAGCCGAGAGGTGTTGCTGCATTATCTAAACCAAGCATATTGGCACTTATATTCATCATCATGGAACCAACTGCAGGGTGGTTTTTAGGAACTTCAGGGAATAATTTTGAGAATAGGGGAGATACCAATTTGGTTAAACCTTTAATAGCTCCTCCTTCTTTTCCGATTTCCATGATACCCATCCATAGACATAAGGCGCCAGTCAAGAATAATGCAATCTTAAAAGAAGTTTCAGCACTCTCAAAAAGCGCATCTACAATAGATTTAAAAACCTCTAAATCTCCCAAGAAAAAAAGTTTCCCCATGCCCACTAAAAGTGCAGTAAAAAATAGTCCTATCCAAAGTCGATTCATGAGCATGGAGCTAAGTTCAGAAAATATGATGGATTTATGATAATTTTTGTTGGGAAATATTCACAAAGTTATCCATAATGATTCCTCCCTGCATTCCGGATAATTCAATTAGGAATTGCACTCCGTATATTGGTTGATTTATTTTCTTCATAGCTTCATTGATGCTGAAATCTGAACTAGCCAATAATTGGAAGCCGGGAGGTATAGAGATGGAAGATGAATTATTCTTTATCATTTGAATTTCATCGGGTAATTTCTCAAACAAATCCTCCTGCTCAAGAATGGCTATTTCTATCAAATCATTCATGTAAGGAGAATAATTGGGTTGAGCCCCCGAAGCTAATCCTATCAATTGATGCCCTAGCCCGATACCTAGAACTGGAGCATTCAAACTGAGTATTTCACTAACTTTCGCTATATATTTCTCAGGATAATTTTCGTGAATGGAAAGTGGAGCATGTGAAATAATGAATCCATCAGGCAATTGATTGCGTATGTCTTGAGTGAAAAAATCAAAAATAGGAATAGTTCTGTAATCTGTATATTGATTCACCAATTCCTCTAATTGAAATATTGAAGTATATCCACAATCAATTATAAATAACATATCTAGAAGATAAGATTCTTTTCAAGAATGCGCTCATGGATAGCCTTGCTGGCTCTTTCTTTTAGGTCTTTTGTTTTAAATTCACCTACCAAATCACCTATAGCTTCTATAAAATGATACTTACCATCTTTATAGCGTAAAAGCACATCATAGCGATCAAATTTGTCATTTCCTAAATCATCAAATACAGCCACAATTAAATCATCTACTTTATTTTCTTGGGGGATTCTTTTTACCAAATAACCGATAATTCCATTCATGAGCACCAAATTCCCTTTTTCTCTCACAAAAATAAGTAACCTACGGTAAGGATATTTATTTACTCCCGCTCTCACTTGCAAAAGAAAAGCGTCTTCAATCGGACGATTGTGATTGTATGGATAAAATTTAAAGAATTTAGAACTGCAAGGAGAAGAACCATCTGTAACTGTGTCTGAATATTGAGGATTACAAATATTTGTTTCAACGAGTAAATTATAATAAATGGCTTTATCAAAGCCTTGCTTAGCAAAGCGCATTTCCACTTCTACAGTATCACCGACATACTCTATATTCCCTTCTAGATCGGTTTGACTATTGTGTGTATGTTGAGTTTCTTTATCTTTTGGATAGGTTATTTTACCTACATTTTTTGAATCATCTTTACACGAATAAAGAAAAAGTAAAAGTGAAATAAGCAAAAAATATTTTCTCATAATTTATCTATGTTACCACCTAGCGTGACTTTTTTATCTACCAGCTTTGGTTTTCCTATATAATGAATACTCCCTCCACTGGTTACTTGCGCTAATAATGATTCCAGTGGATTACATGTTATTTCTCCTCCCATATTAACTTTAGCGTTAACAAGTTTTGCCTCTAAATCTTTTCCTCCAATAGTACCTCCTGCTACAATTTTAGCAGTGAAAGAATCAGCTTTTCCACTAATACGTATTGAACCTCCTTTTGAAATCTCGGCAGAAACTTCTGAGGCTTCAATATTTTTAATAAGTAGTTTTCCTCCGTTTTCTGCTTTAAAGACGGTTTTTTCTGTAAACTTTCCAGCATTTTCAACTCGAATCTGTACTCCACGCCTTGCCTCAATCTCTTGAATAGTGTTGGCATAATAGATTCTGATTTTGATTTCTATATCTTTAATAAAACTACCTTGGTACTTAATAGCCAATTTTTCAGCAGCGTAGGTAAAAAGAATATTATCCTTTTTTACTTCTTCCTCATTGTTGATATCAACTACGGCTACATTTCGATCGGATTGAATAATCTCTACCTCAAAGTTCCCTATAACAGATAAACTTTTAAAATCAGAAAGATTATAAATAATTTCTTGTGCCGATACATTCAGTGAAAGTATAAGGGTTATAATAAATACACTAATTTTCATGTTAATTAAATATTGGCATACTCATTTGAATAGCTTGTTCTAGTTTTTGTTTGTTAACTCCTGTAGAGACATTGTTTTTTTCAAACCAATGAAGCATCATTTCTGTCGGCATGTTCCCTACTAATTCATCTTCGGCCATAGGGCAACCACCAAAACCTCTAATTGCGCCATCAAATCTTCTACAGCCTGCATTATATGCTGCCTCCACTTTTTCTGAATAAGTTTCAGATGTTGTATGAAGATGTACACCTATCTCTACCTTTGGTAGTGCGGGTAAAATAGATTTTAATATTTCAGTTATAGATGTTGGATTTGCTACACCAATGGTATCGGAAAGAGCCAGTATTTTAATTCCTAATAATGCGTTCAGTCTTTCAGCCCACTGTATGATGATATCCGGATTCCAAGGATCCCCATACGGGTTTCCAAATCCCATAGACAAATAAGTAACAACTTCTTGGTTGGATTTTGACGCAATGTTGCAAATGTTCTCTAATCTTTTTAAACTTCCATCAATGGAAGTATTTGTGTTGCGTTGTTGGAAAGTTTCTGATATAGAAAATGGATAGCCAAAATAGTTGATTTCCTCAAATTTAGAAGCATTTTCTGCACCTCGTTCATTTGCAATTATAGCCAGTAACTTAGTTGATGTATTGGAAAGATTTAATAATTTAAGAACTTCTTCAGTATCTTTAAGTTGTGGTATTGCTTTAGCAGAAACAAAACTACCAAAATCGAGTGTATCAAAACCTACTGTTAATAAATGATTGATATAATCAGCTTTTACCTTAGTTGGAATAAAATCGTGTAAGCCTTGCATGGCATCACGTGGGCATTCGATTATTTTCACTTTTTCCATACTACGAATATACAAAAAGTTATAATTCTAATAGAGCTTTATTAATTTCTCTTACCAAATCAGGTCCTTTGTATATAAAACCACTGAACACTTGAATTAAGCTAGCTCCTGCTTTGATTTTTTCAATTGCATCTTCGGCAGTGTGTATGCCACCAACACCAATAATTACAATATTTCCATTTGATTTTTCATGGATATATCGAATAACTTCTGTAGATCGTTTACTTAAAGGCTTTCCTGATAGTCCTCCTGCGCCAATAGCTTCAACATGAGGTGTTTTTAAACCTTCTCTACTGATGGTTGTATTTGTGGCAATTATCCCATCAATATGAGTAGTCTGAACAATCTCTATAATATCATCTAATTGTTCATTGGTTAAATCAGGAGCTATTTTTAACAAAATAGGTTTAGGTATATCTTTTTGATTGTTTAAGTTTTTCAATGTTTGCAGTAAGTTCGTCAGAGGTTCTTTGTCTTGTAATTCTCGAAGATTAGGTGTATTAGGCGAACTTACATTTACTACAAAATAATCAACGTATGGATGTAGTGCATGAAAACAGATTTCATAATCATCTACTGCATTTTCATTGGGAGTTATTTTATTTTTCCCAATATTTCCTCCAACAATAATTTCTTTATTTCTTTTTTTCAGACGTTTAATAAGCTCCTCAACACCGTCATTATTGAATCCCATTCGGTTAATAATTGCCTCATCTTCAATAAGTCTAAATAAACGTTTTTTAGGATTCCCTTCTTGTGCTTTTGGGGTAATAGTTCCTACTTCTATAAACCCAAATCCAAATGAACTCCAATGGTTTATAAGCAGACCATTTTTATCCATCCCGGCTGCTAATCCTACAGGATTCTTGAAAGTTAGTCCACAGATAGTTCTTTCAAGTTTTTTATCTTTTAGAACAAATTTTTTACGATAGAAAGTAGGAAGCCCTGGAATGAAGAAAGCAAGTCGAATTAACTTAAAAGTAAGATGATGCGCTCTCTCTGCATCAAAAAGAAAAAGTATTCTTTTAATTAATGAGTACATATATTATAGGGTTTTTACAAAAATAAAAAAAAGGCAGACAATTCATCTACCTTTCTCAATTCATTCTTATAATTCAAGCATTAGAACTTAGTTCTTCCTTTCCATCTGATTTTAGCAGATTTCATTTTTGTGTATGTAACGTTACGTGTAACAGTTACGTTTAAGAAAAAATAAGCATCCTTATCTTTTTTGTTACCTCTTTGCATGCCTTCTTGAAACCATGAGTGATTTTCGATAGCAGGATTTGCAGCATATACAGCATTAGCTCCGCCATTTGCATATAATGCAGTAGGACTGTAATATTCTGTGCTTACATCATCTAAGTAATCTGTGAATGTCTTAGTGTAAGAAGCTTCGATACCAATTCTCCACATATCGCTAATACCGATTCTTAAACCAATTCCGAAAGGTATTCCAAAATTGAAATTACTGTATGGTTTTGCACCTCCAGGTAATCCTTGACCTTCAGTTCGTAAAGGACGAAGATTTGTCCATTTACCGTTGATTTTCGTCTGAGGGTTAAAGTAAAAACCTGAGATTCCAGTAAAAACATAGATTAAATCTGCTTTTGCACGAGCGCCCTTTAAACCATGAATACTATATCTAGCTCCTGTTTTTTCGTTTGCATAAATAATGATGTCTAGTTTCTGAGTTAGCTCAAGTAATGGAGATCGAAAAGATAAATTTCTACTTCTACGAATAACTTCTTCTGTAAGCGCATCATTTCCTGCTAAAAGTCCAAAATACAATTGAGTAGTTGTTGCAAAACGCGGATGAAATCTAAAGCGATAACCAAATCCAATACCTCCTCGTGTACTAGGCATATCTATATCAGCCAATGATTTTTTAGTACCAATTCTATTTAACCCTCCTAAGTCTCCTAAAAACTGATTAGCCCCAACAAGAAAGAATATTTCATGTTTATTCATTGACCAGTTTTTAGAATTGTTAAAATTACTCGCCATTTGAGCAATAGAAACATTTACAAGGAAGAATAAACAAATAAAGAAGTAAACTATTTTCATGAACCCGGTTAGTTATTCTTATGTATAATTAATGTACAAAATTATGAAAGATTATCAATTCTGCAAATAAATATCAAAATTAATTGATTTGTAATTCGTTAAGTCTGGCATAAATACCATTTTCTTTTTCAATTAGTTCTATATGATTTCCTTGCTCTACCACAGTTCCTTTTTCTATCACCATGATGGTATCAACTTTTCGAATTGTTGAAAGTCGGTGTGCAATAATAAAAGAAGTTCTATTTTGCATCAATCGTTCTAATGCTTCTTGCACTAACTTCTCTGATTCTGTATCCAGAGCAGAAGTAGCTTCGTCCAGAATAAGAATGATTGGATTTTTTAGAATGGCTCTTGCAATGGCAATACGTTGCTTTTGTCCTCCTGATAATTGTACTCCTCTGTCTCCCACATTAGTGTCAAATCCCTCAGGGAAGGAGTTTATGAAATCGAGTGCATTTGCTTGTCTAGCAGCTTCTGTGATTTCTTCCAAACTTGATCCTTCCTTCCCAAATTCAATATTTTCACGAATAGTTCCACTGAATAAAATGACCTCTTGGGGAACATAAGCTATGTGTTTCCGAAGATGATGTATAGATATTTCATTCACATCTTTCCCATCAATGGTATAAGTTCCTTCTGTTATAGGATAAAATCTAAGTAGAAGCGAAGCTATTGTGGATTTTCCTGCACCGGAAGGCCCAACAAAAGCTACTTTTTCACCGTGTTTCACTGAGAATGAGAGATTATTTAATACGGTAAAGTCACTTCTTTGGGGATAACTAAAAACCACCTGTTTAAACGATACATTTCCTATAATAGGAGCTTCATCTTTCCCGTTAAGTAACTCTGGCTCGGTGGTCTCTGCGATTAAATCCATTAGATGTTCAGTTGATCCAATAGCGCGTTGTATAGTTGCATACATATCGGGGAGCGCACCAATACTTGCACCTAAAAATACAGTAAACATAATAAATGAAAAGAAGTTTCTCTTTTCTAAGGTGGCGTCTGGACCAATTGTCATGTGTAATCCTTGCCATATAATAAACACGATAGCACCTGATAAAAACAGAATCACAAAAGAAATAAAAACGCCTCTCCAGATACCGTTTTGGATATTTAACGAACGAATATCATCTATTGATTTTTTATATTTTTTACTCATGAAGAGTTCGTTGGTAAAGGTCTTTACATTTGTAATCCCCATCATAGCTTCTTCTATAATTGTATTTGAAGAAGCTGAAATGGCTTGCGCTTTTTTACTTAATTTCCGAATAAATCGACCAAATATTACGGCTAATATAGCCATTGCAGGAACTGTAGCAAGCATAATGAGAGAGAGCTTCCAAGAGATAATTACAATAAACACAATGGATCCTAAAATAGTAATTACTTGCCTAAAAAATTCCGCAATAGTAGTTCGTAGTGTATCCTGTATGAGTGTAATATCGGCAGAGATACGGCTTGTTAATTCTCCTACTTTGTTTTGGTTAAAAAACGTCATCGGCATATAAATCAATTTACCGAAGGCATCTTTACGAATATCTCGAATGGCATTTTCTGAAACTTTAGTGAAGATAACTACTCTAAAAAATGAGAAAATACTCTGTAAAACAAACATTCCAAGTAATATTCCAGCTACAACGTTAATATTGGTTAAGCTAATGTTTTCCAATATCTCTGGATTGTTAACTGAAACAGAAGATGTTGATTCTCCTCCTAAAAGCTGACCCAATAAATAGGGAAAGAATAACCCTATAGAAGAAGATAAAACTAGAAAAACCCATCCAATAAAGAACTGCATGCGATAAGGTCTTAGATAGGAGAATATTCTACTTGCTTTTTGAATGGATTGCTTGCTTACCTTAGGTTTGTCATCCTTTTTTTCTTTGGGTTGGAGCATTCTTTTAAATTTATTTGACTACAAAATTAACCTCTTAGAGAGTTTTTAACGAAAAAAATTAAATATTTTTGCAAAAGCATTTTGATACCAATAAAAAAGAACTATCTTTGCCAACCCAAATTGAAAAAGATATATAAAAAATAATAGGTCATGAAAAGAACATTTCAACCATCTCAAAGAAGAAGAAGAAATAAGCACGGTTTCCGTAGTCGTATGGCGACAAAAAATGGACGTAGAGTATTAGCTGCGCGCCGTAAAAGAGGAAGAAAGAGATTGACAGTTTCTAGCGACAAATTAGCAAAGCGTTAATCACTTTGTTTAGAGATAATATTAAGTCCACTCCCTTTTTTTCGGGTGGACTTTTTTTGTTTCTAGTTAAAAGTGAATAAAATTTTCAAGTTTATCTTGAAAATTCTCTAGAATAAAAGTACTTTAGCCCAATTAAAATTTTAGACATGAATTTACACGAGTATCAAGGAAAATCAATATTAAATAAATATGGTGTAGCTACACAAAGAGGAGTAGTTGTAGATAAAGTAGAAGATGCAGTAGCCGCCGCAAAGAAGTTGACAGAAGAAACAGGAACAGGATGGTATGTGGTAAAAGCACAAATTCATGCTGGAGGTAGAGGTAAAGGAATTGTGGAAGAGACAGGTTCTCATGGAGTTGTTTTGGCAAAAGGAATTGATGAGGTAGAAGAGAAGGTAAAAGGAATCTTGGGGGGGCACTTAGTTACTAAACAAACAAATGGAAAAGGGAAAAAAGTAAGTAAGGTATTCATCGCTGAAGATGCTTACTATCCAGGTGAATCAAAACCAGAGGAATTTTATATGTCTGTTCTAATGGATAGAGACAAAGGAAAAAATGTAATCATTTACTCCACAGAAGGAGGTATGGATATCGAAAGTGTTGCAGAAAATACGCCTGAATTAATTTTTAAGGAAGAAATTGATCCACGTGTTGGAATTCAAGGTTTTCAGGCTAGAAAAATTGCATTTGCATTAGGATTAAGCGGAAATGCTTTTAAAGAAATGACCAAGTTTGTAATGGCTTTATATGCAGCTTACGAGGGATGTGATGCCTCTCTATTTGAGATTAATCCAGTATTAAAGACTTCCGATAACAAAATTATAGCGGTTGATGCGAAAGTAACACTTGATAATAGCGCGTTATATCGCCATCAAGATTATGCAGAGATGAGAGATAAGACTGAAGAAGATCCTGCTGAAGTTGAAGCTGGAGAAGCAGGTCTGAATTTTGTAAAGTTAGATGGTAATGTTGGCTGTATGGTGAATGGTGCTGGTCTCGCTATGGCAACCATGGATATTATTAAACAATCTGGTGGTAATCCTGCAAACTTCCTAGATGTTGGAGGAACAGCAGATGCTAAGCGTGTAGAAAAAGCTTTTGAAATTATCTTAAAAGACGAAAACGTAAAGGCAATTTTGATTAATATTTTTGGTGGAATCGTACGTTGTGATCGAGTAGCTCAAGGGGTGGTAGATGCCTATAAAAACATGGGGGGTATTTCTGTTCCAATTATTGTTCGTTTACAAGGAACCAATGCGGCTGAGGCAAAAAAATTAATTGATGATTCAGGCTTAAATGTACATTCTGCAGTGTTGTTACAAGAAGCAGCTGATAAAGTAAGAGAATTATTAGCATAAAATGGAATGCTAAAAATAAATAATAATTAAGGGAGCATTCAATATGTTCCCTTTTCTTTTTAAAATGAAAAGATGATATTTTATAAGACAAAAGAGGAAATTGAGATTATGCGAGAAGCTGCTCAGATAGTCAGTAGAACTCTAGGTAAAATAGCAGAAATTATTGAGCCAGGAATTACTCCTTTGGAGATTGATGCGGTAGCAGAAAGTTATATACGCTCTCAAAATGCTTACCCTGGATTTCTAGGGATGTATGATTTTCCAAATACGTTATGCATTTCAATTAATGAACAAGTAGTGCATGGAATTCCTACTAAAAAGCCTATTCAAGACGGAGATATTGTTTCGGTTGATTGTGGAGCGTATTTCGAAGGATTTTATGGCGACCATGCCTACACATTTGCGGTAGGAAATGTATCTGAAGATAAATTGAAATTACTTAAGGTGACTCAAGAGTGTTTGCAAATTGGAATAGAACATGCGCGAGTGGGGAATCGCATTGGAGATATTGGTTTTTTTATTCAGGAACATGCAGAGAAGCATGGGTATGGTGTTGTCAGAGAATTGGTTGGACATGGTTTAGGAAGAACCATGCACGAAGATCCACAAGTGCCTAATTACGGAAAAAGAGGGAAAGGAAAGAAAATTCAAGAAGGTTTGGTAATTGCTATTGAACCTATGATTAATATGGGCACAGAACGTGTTATACAGTTAGAGGATGGCTGGACTATCTTAACTGCGGATCGTAAGCCAAGTGCACATTTTGAACATGATGTAGCTGTAGTAGATGGAAAGCCTGAGGTTTTATCTACATTTAAGTATGTGGAAGAAGCTTTAGCTAAAAAGAAGAAATAATATATTCTTATGGAGGCACTACAAAAAACGGTTGTACTGGGATCGCTTATTTATTTTCTGTATGGAATATTAAATTTAATTCAAATAGGTGTATATCTCCCTCCTTTTCCTTTACGATCTTTTATATTGTTAGCTATTCTGATTGTTTTTGTGAAAACACAGCAACGCACACAAGATAGATTGTTGTGGGTAGTATTTAGTGTGTGGTTGTCTAGCTATTTATTTGTGTCACCTCTTTTTTTAGAAAACTTTCTGAGTTTTGCTTTTCTTAGCTATTATGTGAATCAAATTATGGATATAGTGATAATATGTAATGCTATTCTATTCTTTCTTACAATAGTTTTCATGTTGAGAAAAGTTATGCTGAATAAAGGATTTCTTATTTTCTTGAGTATTGTATTTCTTGCTGTCATTGTATTTAGCTTGCTGTTATTCTCAAGTCTTATTTTAGGGGTGATAGGATTTGCCGCCTTTTTATATTTGATTATTTTTAAACGAGAAGTTGGAGATGTCCAAAAAACAGAAGAGAGGATAGCATTAATTATCTATGGCTTGGGATTTATGTTAATCATTGATAATATAACTCTTCTTATTTATAGGTGAAAGGTAATTTCAATTTATAAAAAAAACAAAAACATCAATTTTAAGAATAAATTTCTTTATAAATATTCAAGGGGTTATTAACATTCTTTGTTTAGCAATTACTCTCCGAATAAATAATCCGGGTTAAGTATATATGTACATTTGTTTTATGAAAATCTTGAAGAAATTTAAAAATATATACTTGCTGACAACAGTTGTTTTTGTTGTTTACATTTTGTTTTTAGATGATGTGGATGTCTTTACAATTGTGCGCAAAGAGATTAGATTAAATGAATTAAAACAAGAAGTTGAAGATTTAACTATAAAATATAAAGAAGTAAAAACCTCTCTAACCTTATTAGATGATACCAAGGAACTAGAACGTTATGCTCGGGAAAATAAAATGTTTAAAAAAGATGATGAAGACATTTTTGTTATCTCGTATGAAAAATAATTTTCTATCTTGCTACTTAAATTATATAGAGATTTTTTTTAGATGATAATGTTTGTACGTTTGTAATTCGAAATTGAAGAACATGGATACTTTGTTAAAAAGAACTATTGAATACGACCGTTCTGGGTTTGAAGATGCAGAACTTATCGAAATTTATAAACGCCTCTTAAAGCCTAGGTTGATAGAGGAAAGAATGTTGATTCTACTTCGCCAGGGAAAGATTACTAAGTGGTTTTCTGGGTGGGGACAAGAGGCCATAAGTGTTGGTTCTACATACGCAATGAACAGTGAAGAAATCATCTTGCCTATGCATAGAAATTTAGGAGTTTTTACAACAAGAGATATTCCTTTACAGCGTTTATTTTCTCAATTTCAAGGTAAAATGAATGGTTTTACCAAAGGAAGAGACCGTTCTTTTCATTTTGGTTCTATGGAACACAATGTTGTTGGTATGATTTCTCACTTGGGTCCACAGCTTGGAATTGCTGATGGTGTGGCTTTAGCTTCTAATATTAAAGGGAGTAAGCAAGCTACACTTGTTTTTACAGGAGATGGGGGAGCAAGTGAAGGTGATTTTCATGAAGCGCTTAACGTGGCAGCTGTGTGGGATTTACCTGTCATATTTGCTATAGAAAATAATCAATGGGGGTTATCGACCCCAAGTTCGGAACAATTTAGATGCAAACAATTTATTGATAAAGGAATTGGTTATGGGATGGATGCTTACCAAATCGATGGAAACAACATCCTAGAAGTGATTTCTTCCGTGCGTCAAATTGCAGCATCTTTGCGTAAAAAACCGAGACCTTTCTTATTAGAATGTATTACTTTCCGTATGAGAGGTCACGAGGAAGCATCGGGAACAAAATATTATCCAGAAGGGATTCAAGATGAATGGGAGAAGAAAGATCCTGTAAAGAATTTTGAGTTATTTTTGAAGGAAGAAGGTGTCTTAGACGAGGCTACCATGGAAAAATTGCACGCTGAGTTTAAAGAAGAAATCATTCAGGCTTTCAATCACGCCAATGAAGAAGAAAATATCACTGCTGATACTGCTACTGAATTAGCAGATGTGTATAAAGCACATCATCAAGTTGTTGTGACTCCCACAAGTTCTTCTAAAACTGAAAAACGATTTATTGATGCTGTTTCTGATGGTTTGAAACAATCGATGGAGCGCTATTCGGAATTGGTGCTTATGGGACAGGATATTGCTGAATATGGCGGCGCTTTTAAAGTAACGGAAGGTTTCGTTGATTTATTCGGAAAAGATAGGGTACGTAATACACCTTTATGCGAATCTGCAATCGTTGGTGCTAGCTTAGGACTTTCTATTTCGGGAATGAAAGCTATGATGGAGATGCAGTTTGCTGATTTTGTGAGTGTAGGATTTAATCAAATTGTAAATAACCTTGCTAAATTACACTGGCGTTGGGGTGAAAATGCAGATGTTGTAATTCGTATGCCTACAGGAGCCAATACAGCAGCAGGTCCATTTCATTCTCAATCTAATGAGGCTTGGTTTTTCCATACGCCTGGATTAAAGATTGTATATCCCGCTTTTCCTTGTGATGCTAAAGGTTTATTGGCTGCTGCTATTGAAGATCCAAATCCAGTCATGTTTTTTGAACATAAGTATTTGTACAGAAGCATCAAAGAAGAAATTTACGATGATTATTACACAACAGAAATCGGAAAAGCAAATTTAATTAGAGAGGGAGAAGATGTAACCATTGTATCGTATGGTTTGGGCGTTCATTGGGCGATGGAGACATTAGATGAACATCCAGAAATTTCAGCTGATTTAATTGATTTAAGAACCTTAGTTCCAATGGATATAGAAACAGTCTTAGCTTCGGCAAAAAAGACAGGTCGTGTTATTGTCTTCCATGAAGATGTTGAAATAGGAGGAATAGGAGCAGAGATTGTAACTCAAATCAACGAAGCTTGTTTTGAATATTTGGATGCGCCTATTCGTAGAGTTGGTTCCTTAAATACTCCTGTTCCTTTTAATGCAAATTTGGAACGCAATTTCTTACCAAAGGACCGATTTAAAGTGGTTTTACAAGAATTACTTAATTACTAATGGATGGAAAGAGGAGATAAACGAGTTATAAAAGGATGGATCATGTATGATTGGGCAAACTCAGTCTATAACTTGGTCATCGGCTCTACAATCTTCCCAGTTTTCTTTACCAATATCAATGAAAGTCATTATTTAGCAAAAGTTGGGCGAGATGCACTGTTGCCAGGCGAAAGTGTGACGGTTGATTTTTTTGGCACTGCCATTTCTGATAGTGCTTTACTTTCTTATACGCTTTCAGCTTCTTTTTTAGTGGTTAGTATTTTGTCTCCTTTTTTATCTGGAATTGCAGATGTAACAGGAATGAAGAAAGCCTTTATGCGTTTTTTCTGTTATTTAGGCGCTTTTGGATGCGTATCTATGTATTGGTTTAATCCTGAGTATATTGAATTTGGGATGCTCTCTTGCTTTTTAGCTAGTATTGGATTTTGGAATAGCCTTGTTTTCTACAATGCTTTCTTACCAGAAATTGCCTATCCAAAAGATTATGACAGAATATCTGCTAAAGGCTTTTCCATGGGGTACTTTGGTGGAGTGGTGTTGTTAATTATCTGTTTGACTATCATTATGTTGGTGGATAAATCCTATACCAATGTGAGCTTTATCTTAGTTGGTGTTTGGTGGATAGGTTTTGCACAATTTACCTTTAGTCGCTTACCCAAAAACTCACACAATAAACAAGTTGAGCCTGGTTATATCTGGAAAGGGTTTCGAGAATTAAAGCGCGTTATGAACGAATTCATGCAAACCAAGCGTTTAAAGCGTTATTTAATTTCCTTCTTTTTCTTTAATACAGGCGTACAAACAGTGATGTTGATGGCTGTAGTATTCGCTAAGAAAGAAATCAATTGGGGAAAAGGAGGTGGTGATGTCGGTTTAATTTTAGCTGTTTTACTCATTCAAATACTTGGTGCTGGAGGTGCATATATCATGTCGTGGATTTCAAGTCAAATTGGAAATTTAAAAACGCTTATTTTCACAGTAATAGGCTGGATAATCTTGTGTGTTTTTGCTTTTTATATTATCACTCCAATTGAATTTTATATACTTGCTGCAGGAGTTGGTATTGTGATGGGAGGTGTACAATCACTTTCTCGTTCAACCTATTCCAAATTCTTACCTACAACAGAAGAAAATACCTCTTATTTCTCTTTCTATGATGTCTCAGAAAAAGTTGGAATTGTGTTTGGGTTATTTTTCTTTGGATTGATGGAGAGTTTAACCGGAAACCTTCGTTACTCCGTGCTTTCAGTTATTGCGTTCTTCATTGTGGGACTCATATTTCTCTTGATTGTACCTAAAAAGGAATCTCCAGAAGGTCGAAAGGTGTTAGCTGCCAATCGGATTAAAAAAGCTACCGAAAGAGGGGAGGACTAGGCTTGTTGTATGCTTCTATAGTGAAATTATTCTCCGTGGTGACATTCCGTTTCTCGCTGAAATCCATCCTCTGCAACCACTTCTATGACTTCAGGTAAATGTTTCTTTAAGATTTTTTCAATACCATTTTTGAGTGTATTGTTGGAAGCAGGGCATTGATGACAAGCTCCTTTTAAGCGAACGGTTACCACTCCATTTTTAAAATTCAAGAAGATAATTTCTCCTCCATCTTGAGCAACTGTAGGCGTAACATACTGCTTCATTAAGGAACGAATCTGACTATCCAATTCAGAAGGTTCGTTAACGCCTTCTGCTCCATCTACTAATCCATGAGGTTTGTAAGGTTTATTTTCAGGAAGCTCATATACAGCCATGTTACCTTCAGAGATAAAATTTCGAATAAAATCTCGAATTTCAGTTAATACAAAATCCCAGTGAGCACTATTGTTTTTTGTAACAGTTACAAAATTACCCGCAATAAATACTCTGGATACGTATGGGAATTGAAATAATTCTGTGGCTAATTTAGATTTACCAATAGCCTCTTCAGCAGATTCAAATTCAGCAGTTGCCCCTGGATCCATAATGTAATTGTTAACAATAAATTTTATTGCTTCTGGATTTGGAGTGTATGCAGCTTGGACAGTTGTGGGTATTCTTGCCATTTGTTTGAAATTTGGACAAAGATAAAAAGTAATAAATGAAATAATCGTCATTTTTGAGATAAAGGATAGATTTTATAAGAATCATATTCCCTTAAAATTTTGTAAATTCGCATAAGCATGAAGAAAAGAATTTTGGCAATTGATTTTGGATTAAAACGCACGGGATTAGCGATTACAGATGAAAATAATATCATTGCATCTGGACTAACAACAGTTGATACGCGAGAACTCATGTCTTTTTTAAAAAAAATAGTTGTTGAGAAAAATGTAGGCACAATCGTTATTGGAGAACCCAAACGCATGAATATGCAAGATTCACATAGTTCTCAAAATGTTCGTTTATTTAAAGAAGCTTTAGAAAAAGAAATTTTGGGAGTGGAAATCACCATGGTAGATGAGCGTTTCACTTCTAAATTAGCTATGCAATCTATTTTAGATAGTGGTATTTCTAAAAAGAAAAGGCAACAAAAAGGATTGATAGATGAAGTTAGCGCCACAATTATTTTACAATCCTATATGTCACAGAAAGGTATTTAATGGACTTGTTTTATAAAAATTGATAAAAAACAACTGATATTCATCATTTCTTCTTCCTTTCATTCAAATTTATTTTCTCTATTTCAACAATGATTGTATTTTAGTGAAAAATTGTTTTTATGATAGTAAACTTTTCAGACACAAATTCAGTATTTAGTCATTATATAGCTGAAATTCGCGATGCTCAGATACAAAAAGACCGTATGCGTTTTCGTAGGAATATTGAGCGAATAGGTGAAATCATGGCTTATGAGATTTCCAAAACCTTTAAATACACTCCTATAGAGGTTACGACGCCTCTTGGTGAAGCTAATGTCAATGTTTGTCAAGATGAGATTGTCGTAGCTACTATCTTTCGTGCAGGAATCCCTATGCATCATGGATTTTTGAATACTTTGGATAAAGCAAATACGGCTTTTGTGAGTGCTTATAGACACCATATTAACGCCGAGGAATTTGAAATTGTGGTGGAATATTGTGCCTCTCCTAATTTAGATAATAAAATTTTAATTATTTGCGATCCCATGTTGGCAACAGGCAACTCTTTGACCTCTGTATATAAGGTTTTACAAGAATATGGAAAACCTAAGCAGGTACATCTGGCTTTTGCATTGGCAACAGAACAAGCTCTTCAGTTTATTCAATCAAGTATTCCTAAATCTACTAAAATCTGGGTTGGGGCAATTGATTCTGAATTGACAGCACAATCTTATATAGTTCCAGGGTTAGGAGATGCTGGAGATTTGTGTTATGGAGAAAAAATTTAATCTATCATGTGGAAATACCTTAGTTTAATAGGGCTTAGCACATGGAAATTTTTATTTGCTCCTCTAGCTGGTATGGCTGGAGGCCTAAATTTCTGGGAAACACTGCTTTGTAGTTTAATAGGAGCGTATTTGTCGGCTACTGTTATTTATTTTGGTAGTTCTTTGTTTTTAAAGAAATCCGTTAAACGGAAAGGGAAAAAAGAGATTACCGATAAACAAGCAAATGACAGAGTTAAAAAGAAGAAACGTTTTACTAAAAAAAATAGATGGATTATTCGCGCTAAGCAACGACTAGGAAGATATTTTGTCTATTGGGCATTTCCATTATTTTTATCTATACCTATTGGAACTATGATTGTTTCTAAATTCTATAGACATCATAAAGAAACCTATTTCTATATTATGGTATTTTTAACAGTTAGTGGTTTTGTTATTACCAGTCTTGTATTTTTATTCTAATACGTAATAATAATGACAAAATAGATTATATATCATAAAGTCAGTTCTGGTAAAAAGAAAGATTCATTTAAAATTTTATTTTTGTAATTATTCAAAAAAAAAAAAAGAAGTAGTGGGTAATTTAAAGGAAAGATGGGGTTTAAAATCAAATTGGGAAGTTCTTGTTATACTAGTTGTATTTACAATTAATGGAAGCCTTTCTGGTTATCTGATGAAGCCTATTCTTCGTTTTATTGGAATCTCAAAAGAGAATTTAGATTGGTATCTGTATTGGCCTATTGCTATCATCTTAGTTTTACCAGTTTATCTAATTCTGATTGTTATTATTGGTTCTCTTTTCGGGCAACAGAAATTTTTTGTCAACCTAGTTAAAAAGACTGTCAAACACTTAGGGTTAGGGTTTCTTTTTAAGAAGGAAAATTAACTCAATCATTTTTGTGGGGAAAATAAATAATATATTTTTTGATCTAGATAGAACATTGTGGGACTTTGAAAAGAATTCTAGTTTGGCTTTACAAATTATATTTGAAGAACTACATTTAGAAAAATATATTGATGGTTTTGATAATTTCTTAGCAACATATAGAAAAATTAATAGTCAATTATGGCGAGAATATAATAAAGGAAAACTAACCAAAGAAAAATTGCGTCAATCCCGTTTTAGAGACACATTAAAATCGTTTGGTATTGATAATGTTTCACTAGGTAACCTTATTGAAGAAAAATATGTTTCTATTTCACCTCGTCAAACACATTTATTTCCAAATACCCACGAAGTTTTACAAGAATTGTTAGAGGCTGGATATCAGTTGAGCATCATAACGAATGGGTTCACTGAAGTACAGTATGTTAAGTTAAAAAACTGTGGACTAGAGCGTTATTTTTCGAGTATATTGTGTAGTGAAGAGATTGGCTTAAATAAGCCACATCCAAAAGTGTTTTATGAAGCATTAAATCGTGCGAAAGCTAGAATTTCACAATCTGTTATGATTGGTGATGATTTAATTAGTGATGTGAAAGGGGCAGAAAACATAGGGATGAGAGCTGTTCTTTTTGACCCTATGGAAAGATATAAGTCAGAATTCCCCCGTGTTCGTGAGTTACAAGAAGTTCCTGAGTTGATTATAAATTTACGTTGATTTAAGATTTGGATTTTTGCTTCACCATATCGGTAAATTCTTCTCCTGATATTTTAGAGTTTAGCCAAGAAATAATGTCAATATAATCCAATATAATTTGCTCTTGTTCATTTATTAGTAACTCCTCAACTTGTTCTAAAGTTTCTTTAAATATTGAAATTACTTCAAGTTGGGTGGCTACTTTGGCAATTTTTCGGATTTGTTTTACAAATATCTCCTCAATCTGATAATCTGTTTCCGTTTTATTTAAGAAACGAATGGTGGATTTGCTAGAATATTCCATGAAATCATAATTTTCTAATTCAAAATGAATAAGTAAATTCAAGATGCGAGAATAACTATATAAATCTTGTCTTAATTGTTGCTCATTATCATTTAAGATTAAATTAATAAACTGTAAAGATTTTTTATAATCTTTCACAGCATATAAGGTATAAGCAATGATATAATAAAATTTGATACGTTGTTCTTTGTTGGAGTTTTCTATAACTGAAATATCGGATAAATATTCTTTCTCATATACGGAGAGCGCTTCTTCAAATTCTCCTTGAATGTTGAACAAACGAATTTGATCTGTAATGATGATATTGTTAATCTCTTGGGTAAGATGTATGGAATTAAACCCCTTTTTCCCTTTTAATTCTCTTATTTCATTTATTGTTTGTTGAGCTTTTTGGTAGTTCTTCTCATGCATGTAGCAATGAATTAGGTGTGATAGTGTTAAAATATATCGCTCACCTAAATCCAATTTTAAAACAGGATGATCATCTAATATCTTTCGGACACGATTAAATTTCTCATAACTTAATTCAAAGTCACGATGTGTAGCAGCACATAATCCTTGGATGTAATAACAAATAGATGCAGCTCTATATGATAAAGCGGTGTTTTTTCCTTTTATTAAATGATGATTTGCTATTGCATCAACTTCTTCTCTCTGCTGAGTATTTTTTACAAATACATTTCTCCTGAATATTGCATTAATGCGCGAATAGAGAATGTGATATTCTGATAGATTCCTAAGTTTATCAATTACATCACTCTCTTCTTTAATAATATTCCCTAGGTCAACCCCAAAATCTCCTGCTTCATAGAAGGCTTCTATAAGTAATTTCTCTAATGCTAATAGCTCGATGATATAATAGAATTTTTCATTCTCATGTGCGCTAATCTTAGTTCGTTTTAATAATTTGGCTGCTTCTATGTATAGAGCTTTGCCGTATAGTATTTCAATATTTTTAATTTCTTGTGTAATTGCTCCTGAAGCAGATTGGTCTCCATAAAATTGACGTAAGCTCTTTAAGATAAGTTTATATAGGTGATTTTTCTCAGAAGGAAGGTGTTTAATGAAAGTTTCTCCTTCAAAATATTTCTTCACCTGTTCTTCATTATAATCATTCTCTCCATCTATGTAATCAAATAATCGAAAATAATTTTTTTCTCCAGATTGTATAGAAGACGATAGTTTAAAAAACCTTTTCTCAGATTTTGTGAGTGATTTGATAAGATAAAATAATTCTTTACTCGGTTTCATACGGTTTATCTCAAAGTGAGTGCAAGTTAATGTATCGTCCTAAATAAGCGTTACATATTTTAAACAAAAATAATTAAAACTTCTGTGAAGCTAGCTTCACAGAAGTTTTTTTATAAGTTTTTCTTTTTATAGTTCTTTGCATATGCATTTTACTTGGTGTTAACAATTCACATGACAGATGTGGTCTTTGGTTATTATAGATTTCAATAGATTCTTTTACAATTTTTTTCATTGTTTGAATATCAGCTTTATAATTTTCCAATAAAAACTCATCCTTTAATATTCCATTTACTCTTTCAGCTACCGCGTTTGCATACGGATCATAGCTTTCAGTCATACTAGGTCGAATATTTTTCCTTTTAAGACATTCTTGATATTTATTACTACAATATTGTATTCCTCTATCAGAATGATGAATCAAAGGATGATTCTTATATATACGATTTTTACAGGCCATTTTAAGAGCTCTTAAAGCACCTTCTGTTGCAAGGCTATTTGATAAATCATACCCCATTATCCTCTTTGAATAAGCATCCGTTACTAGAGCTAAATAACCATTACCTCTTCCTTCAATATAAGTTATATCTGATACCCATACTTGTTCTGGTTTTGTTATTTCTAAATTCTCTACAATATTTTTATATTTATGAAATCGATGATGAGAATTAGTTGTGATATGATAGTTTTTCCTTGGAATTACTAACATATGATTTGCTCTAAGAATATCAAAAAGTTTATCTCTACCCACATGAAGACCTTTTAATTCTTCTTTTAAAAGAAAATAAAGCTTCTTAGTACCTATTCTAGGCATTTTTATACGTACATTATTAACCATTTCAATAACTTGGCTAGCGACTTCTCGTTTTTCATTTATAAGCCAGAAACTACGATAATAGTATTGTCTATTTATCCCGACCAATCCACAAAGATAGCCTATTGACCTTTGCCTTTCTTTGTTTGTTTCTTTGATTGATCGGGGAAGGAGTTTTTTCTTACAGGAAGCATATATTCTTTTTCTGCTATGTCTATAAGCTTATCCAAAATATAAGCTTTATCCTCGGCTTTCATTAATTGTTCCTCTAAGAAATCATTCTTTGATTCCAATAACCGTAATTTCTGCTCTAACTCTTGGATTCTTTGTTGTGGTGTTTTCATAAATATAGAATTAGAACTGTTTTTTAAATCAAAGATACCAAATTTCCTTCTCCAATTTAAAATTGTACTATGAGATTGTATACCGTACTTTCGCATTACTGCTTCGGTACTAATTTCTCCGCTTTCAACTTCTTTAACTACAGCTAATTTAAAAGACATGCTGTAATCTTTTTGTGTACGTTTAATGTACTGATTTTTAGATTTATCCATAACATTACTTTTTTTAGTGTAACGCTATGTTAGGACAAGACATAATAAAAAAATAAAAAAAAGGCTACTCGCTAGAGTAACCTTTTTTACAAACAACAACAAACTAAATTCCGATTTATAAGTACCGGACAACTATGAAATTTTCACTCTATATTTAATGCGTATTGAGAAATTATAGATTTGTTTTTTTGTATTAATGATTGTAATTGAACTCCGTATTCCTGTGCAATTCTCCATGGTTCAGTGTGGGTGCTTAAATCAATTTCTTTTAATTCTTTAGAAAGGCTCGTTTTCTTTCTCATAATATATATCTTCTCTCCCTCGGTCAATAAATCTTTATCTTTTGGGAAGTCATTCCATTTACGCATTTGATTCACATTGATTCCAAATTCTTTAGCTATCTGATAGAAAGTATCATGTTTATTAGCTTTAACGTATTTAGTTTTATTTTCGTTGGTATATACATTGTGAGAAGAGATGGTTGTTACTCCAACTTCCACCTGAATATTCGAATTTTGTACACTCGATTGTTCCTGTAACTCTTCCTTTTTAATCTCTTCTTTTTTTATCTTTTGATTATTTTCTTTATTTACTTCAGGTGTAGTTACTGTTATTATCTCTTCTTGAGCTATAAGACCCTGTGGTTGATCAAATTGATTCAGTTGATAACGTTCAATCAACTCAATTAATTTCTCTGCGTATATAGGTAAAGTTGCATATCCTGCTTGTTTTAGCCCCTTTGCCCAAGAAATATAATCAGTTTGTTCATAATTGAATAAAAAGGCATAGCGTGAACGATTTACTAGAAAGAGACTATGATCTTCATAAGACTGCATAGCATTGTCATACTTTCTAAAACACTCATCCTTTGCATCATCATCCTGATAGTATTTTTTACCTGTCCATCCATGACATTTGATTCCAAAATGATTATTTGCATTCTTTGCCAAGGGAGAATTTCCTGAACTACTTTCTAATATACCCTGTGCCAAGGTAATACTAGCCGGAATTTTATGCTCTTGCATCTGATATATTGCAACATCCTTCCATTCATTAATATATTCTTCAATAGTTAATGCCTTCACATTAAATGAAAGTATGATTAATAAAAAAAACGATAGTATGAAATGTCTTTTTTGCATGTTGTGTGTTTGTTGTTCAGTTGAACGAGAATTATTAACAAAGGTTTCATAAATTGTTAATAACTAAAAATAATTATGTTGATAAGCTTGTAATTAACACATTTAAAGCAAATTAGGTTGTGTAGTTTTTTTAAGCTAAAATCCCTGGATAGAAAGATAATTAGCTCTTATATTCTTTTAATATATCTTTATTGCCAATAGCTTTAGTAATATAATCAATACTTAGTTTAGGGCTACGGGCAGGAGATTGATTCCTTCCATAATAGATGATTTGAAGGTGTAGCTTATTCCAACTATTTTCTGGAAAGATAGCTTTTGCATCTCTCTCCGTTTGTTCTACATTTTTTCCATTTGAAATACCCCAACGGTGTAGCATTCTGTGAATATGAGTATCCACTGGAAAGGCTGGGAATCCAAAAGCTTGAGACATCACTACGGAGGCAGTTTTGTGTCCTACACCTGGTAATGCCTCTAAGTCTTCAAAGTTTGAGGGTACCTTTCCTTGATGCTTATCAATAAGGATATGTGAGAGTTCAAATATTGCTTGTGATTTACGTGGCGAAAGTCCGCATGGCTTAATAATCTCTCTAATTTCCTCAACAGAAAGTTTAATCATATCATACGGATTATTGGCTTTTTTAAATAGGGTGGGAGTGATTTGGTTTACACGTATGTCGGTGCATTGTGCTGAGAGAAGCACGGCTATTAACAAGGTGTATTCATCTATATGATCTAATGGAATAGGAGGATTTGGATAGAGTTTATCTAATTCTTCCATGATGTAGGCTGCCTTCTCTTTCTTTGTCATAACTATTTATCTTCTTTTAGCCTAAATCCATTTCTTATAAACCCAATAAATTCTTTGAATGTACTTTTTTTAGTAAATAAATCTTTAGATATCTGGGATGCAGTCGGTACTTTCTCTGTTTTTAATTTTTTGGGTTGTACTTGCTCTCCAGTAGGTGCATTGGTATTGATCTTATTTTTGTTAGGTTTTGGTAATGTATTTTCTTGATTGGATAAATCTTCTATTTTTTCTTTTACACCATCTTGATGTAAAATGAGTTTATCAGCATCATCAAAATTCTTTTTTGCTTGAGTAGCATATCCTTTCTTCTCTAGAAGAAGTCCTAAGTTATTATATGCAATGGCATCTTCTGGATCTATTTTTACAGCCTGTTCATATAATTCTATGGCGCTATCTAAATCACCGAAGAAATCTTTAGCATAGGCCAATGATGTGTATCTGTAAGCGTTATCATCTTCTAATGACAATGCTAATTCTAAGTCTGTTAAACAGTTTTTCTTTTGATTAAGATGTAAATAGGTAACACCTCTGAGTGATAATATATCCGGATGTTTTGGATTTGTTTCTAATGCTTTGTTAAAAGCAACAATAGCTTCTTCAAATTTAAACTCATCCATGAGTTCACTTCCTTTTTTATGTTCAGAATTAATATACATTTGCACTTTACTAAAATTAATTTAATGAATTTCCCTCAATATCGTAAAAAATTTGATAGTCAATCTTTCTACAAAATTACATCTTTTACATCATTTGAAGAAATTCAATTAATTGGTAAACGCTTTTTTATTCATAATGTTTTGGTAGATAAATATTTTGAAAAGATTCAAATATTGGATATGTTGAATATATCTTCAGAGTTATATCAATTATCGTCTGAATCTGAATATATGGAACATGCAATAAATGCTGCTAATTATTTATCTTCACAGTAGATTAAAGTATCTCTACAAGTTTTTCTAATCCAATTCCTCGGGAACCTTTTAATAAGATTAAATTCCCTTTAGGAGAGGCTAAAGAAAGAAATTGCTGTGCTTCTTGTGTTGATGGAAAAGCTAAAATATCTTTATCTTCTTGAGCAATTTTGTGATAAATACTTCCCACAAAGATTCCTTGCAGTTTTAATTTTTTACTTTCTGAAATAATATCTTTGTGGTATTGATTTGTATTAGATCCTAATTCTAGCATATCACCGAGTATAAACATTTTATTTTTATCGGTTTCGATATTTGCAAAGTTTTCAAGCGCAGAATGAACACTTGTGGGATTTGCGTTATATGCATCCATAATCAATGTGTTTTTTTCTGTTTCTTTTAACTGTGAACGATTATTGGAAGGGATATAATCTTCAATTGCAGCATTTATAAGTACTGACTCTACATGAAAAAGATGCCCAAATGTTATAGCAGCTAATAAATTATTGAAGTTGTATTTTCCTATGATTTGTGTATGAAGAATAGGTGAGGAGTAACTTTCTCTTTTCCATTGGAAATTAACTTGGGGAGTGAGATTTATAACTTCTCCGGTAATATCTGCATTATCTGAACCATAGGTTGCGTAGGTGCAGTTGGCGGGTAAGTGCTTTAGTAAGATTTGGTCTTTTTTGTTATAAATGATAGTTCCCTTTACCTCTTCAATAGCACGATATAGTTCTGTTTTTGTTTGTATAATATTCTCAACACTTCCAAATCCTTCAATGTGTGCCTGACCTATGTTTGTGATAATACCATAATTTGGGTGAGCAATATCTGTAAGTTCTTTGATGTCACCTAACTTACTGGCTCCCATTTCAATGATTGCAATTTCATGTTTGTTTGTTAAGTTGAGTAGGGTAAGAGGAACTCCAATATGATTATTTAAATTTCCTTGGGTATAAAGAACATTATATTTCTTACTCAATACTGCTGCAATAAATTCCTTTGTGGTGGTTTTACCATTTGTTCCTGTTATTCCAATAACTGGGATTTGAAATTGATTGCGATGATATTCAGCTAATTTTTGTAGAAAAACGAGTGTATTTGGCGTGTATTGAATATTTACATGTTGTAGGGCTATATCTTTATTCTGTACGATAGCATATTTTGCTCCCTCTTCTATGGCTTTTAAAGCAAATTCATTCCCATCAAAATTTTCACCTTTTAGGGCAATGAACAATGAATCTTTTGTGATTTTTCGGGTATCTGTGGAAATACCCGAGCATTTATAGAATAATTGAAATAATTCTTGCATAATGAATAAAAAAAAACTCCGACAATTTTGTCGGAGTTAAATATAAGTAAGAAGTTTTAATATCCTCTCTTTTTATCTTTCTTGTTTTTAGCATTGATACCAACAGGGCTACCTACTCTATCCATTGCACAACGGAATCCAATGTAGTCGGTAGATTTATCTTCATCTAAGAATCTTCTATTACCACCTACAATCCAATATGCTCTATCTCTCCATGAACCTCCTTTGAATACTCTTGATTTATTTGAAACCAAAGTAGTTGGCCATGCTGTTCTATCATTTCCACCAGGTTTAAGTTGCCCTCCTTTTAAATCATATTCTTCAAATTGACTTTGATACATAATCAAGTCTGGGTCTCTTCTGTCTTGGTTAATATCATTTTTACGTTGAGTATCATCGTAGTAAATAGAAGACTCGATATCACCATCTACATAGTCAATATAATCAGCTCTTCTATAGTTTAGACGTCCGATATTTTCTTCTTCTACAACATCTCTATATTTCAATTTACCTGGCGTGTTGATAATATAATCATTGAACCCATCACGAATCATTGATATAATTTCGAAAGCATACTCTTCACCCATAGGACCTACTCTGATTTCATCTGCAAAAATTCCATCATAAAGTTGTTCTTGAATGTACATAGATGCCTCAGTATTGAATTTATCATTTTTGAATTCGATTGCTTTATCTAATACTTTGTTGATTTTAGCAATAATATCTAATTCCATAGAGTCTTTCACAAAGTTGTGTGATACGAAGTATGGATCAGGAGAATACCCCTCTGCTACTGGATTAGCAGATTCATTATGCTTCATGATACCTCTTGAAATTACAGTATCATTAGGATCATGTTTGTCAGCAGAAACACGTTGGTATCTCACACGTTCAAATGCATTTAAATATTCTTTCATGCCGTGTACGTCATATTCCACTTGGAAATTTTTGAAATCTACAGCACCTTCGTTATTTAGAACTTTCGTTTGGAATACATTTCCACGGAAAGGTCTAAATTCATCAAAATCTTCAGATGAAAGTGGACGATATACATCTAGTACCCATTCAGCAACGTTACCTGCCATATTATATAAACCATTGTCATTAGGCCAATAAGAATCTACAGGTACGGTTACATCACCACCATCGTTAAGCGCTCCAGCTACTCCCATGTAGTCACCTCGTCCACGAACAAAGTTAGCTCTGATTTTTCCTTGGAAAGCTTTTAGGTCTTGACGAACATAGTGTCCATCCCAAGGATAATATCTTCTATCAGAAATTACTTCAGAACCATCTCCTCTTAAGTTACCTATCAATCCATAGTATGCAAATTCCCATTCAGCTTCAGTTGGTAGTCTGTAACGTGGTAATAGTATTCCATCTTCCATACGTACGATACGCTTTCCTAAATCTTTTTTCTTTGGACCTGTTGCATTTGTTGGATTTAAGTCGGTTAAAAGTTGTCTAACTTCTTCTTCATATTGTCCGTTTAAATAGGCCTCTGTATTAAAAGTTGCTTCATCTGCTTGGTTAATGTTAAAGTTTAAAATACCTTCTCTAATTAGGATGTATTCATTTACACGGTCTGTTCTCCAATTACAATAATCATTAGCCTGTAGCCATGAAACTCCTACAACAGGATAATCTCTATATGCAGGGTGACGTAGATAGTAATCTACATATTTTTCATTAAATGACAATGGAGATCTCCATACCAATGTATCTGGCAATGCATTCTTATAAATCATTGGATAACTTTGGTAGGCTCTTCTAATCCAATAAAGGTATTCTAACCAATTAAAGTTAGTAACCTCTGTTTGGTCCATATAGAATGAAGATACAGTTACTCTTCTTGGTCTGTTATTCCAATCAAACATAACATCATCATCCACACGTCCCATAGTGAACGTACCTCCTTGAACTAAGATTAGTCCGGGACCAGTTTCTTGATCAACATAAGGAACTTTTTGGAATCCACCCATACCAGGATTATTATAATCCCATCCAGTAGTATTCGATACTTCTCTTGAACAAGAAGCTAAGGCTACTACAGTAATTACTGTGAACCATCGTTTGAATTGTCGCATATTATTGATATTAATTTTCATTCTTACTAAGTCTAATTCGTTACAAATAACGCAATTTTTTAATTAAGTTACAAATTCATTAAAAAGAAGGACAGGAGATTGTTCTAAAGCTAGGGGTTCTTGATTTACAATTCAAGTTAATACCCATAGACACTTCATGTGAACCCCCTGACACCATATTATTTAATTTGGAAACAGTTACGTCGTAGCTATAACCAATCTTAAAAGTTCCTGTATCAATACCAATAGAGGTAATAAATGCATCGCGAGAACGGAACCAAACACCGGCAGTGAATATTCCATATTTAATATAAGTACCTAACATCAACTCCATAAATCCTTGTTGGTATTGGAAGATAATGTTTGGTAAAATAGATGTTTGGTTAGAATACTGAGATTTTCCACCTAAAGCGATGTTAGCACCTAAATGCCCTACAAAACGCATAGGCATAGGACTCTTTCCAACAATCATAGATTCGTTAGGCATATTTAAGTGGTAAGCAGCCACACCAAAATAGATAATATCTGTATATCCCACAATCCCAGCGGAAACATCAAAGAAACCACGAGTTCCTCCTCTTGGCACGTCACCTGTAGCATAGATAAAACCACGACGAGGGTCAATCATATCTCCAAAAGTCAATTTATCCCAATCCAAGAATTTTTGATTCCATGTAGCTTTCCCAGCAAACATTAATGTGAATTTTCTACTTGCCTTTAAATGGTAGTTATAAATAAAGCTTAATGTAGAATGATTAATCGTACCCTTCCCTTGTTGGTCGTGGGTAACAATCACACCGATACCACCTGCAATTGCTTTAAAGAATTGATCGTATGAAGCCGAATAGGTAACAAAGGTTCCTGAAAGTGATGGCCATTGATTTCTATAGTTCAACGCAAATCTCGGACAACCGTGACTACCAGCAAAAGCTGGATTCAAATAAATAGGATTTGCATAAAACTGTGAAAATTGAGGGTCTTGGGCAAACGCTTTACTATTTAATCCGCTAACAATCAATGATATAGCAATAGTCGCAAATATATATAACTTCTTTTTGAGCATAGAGTAGTTTTATATTAAATACAAACAACGCCCAATTTTACGAAAAATATTTCTTATAGTTACAAAAAAATGTAAGTTCTTTTAAAATATACTATTTTTGAATCCGTTTAGAAAAGGTATATCATATCCAAAACGATCATTTTTTTGTAAAGAAATTGTAATGAAACTCAAACTAAGAAATTTTTTATTCTCTTTTACGCTAGTTCTTAATACATTAATAATATGTGCGCAGCAGGAAATCAAAATTGATTTAAAATGGAATGCTGCTCCTGAGAAGTTGGCTTTTCCTCAAGGAGAAATTCTTTGCCCAAATTTGGAGAATTCATTTATTGGAGGTCATGAGTTTCTTTATATACAAGAGTTTAAACGGGGAAATCGCAATGTACAATGGGATTTTAGTCTTGCTACTTATCAAACGACAGAGATTTCCCAGTTAGATAAGGATTTTATTGCTCAGTTTTCAATACCAGTTTATAATCAGTTGACTTATGAGGTAAGCAATATTAGTAAGGAAGGAATTCCTGTTGCTGTTTTATCACTTGTTCCTTATATAAGGATAAATGATGAGGTAAAACGGATTGTAGCTGTGAATTTTAATTTGCAAACGAATACACTTATAAAAAATAAGTCTTATGCATTTGCTGCGAATTCTGTATTGCAAGAAGGAAGTGGTGATTGGTATAAAATAAGTGTAGATGCAGATGGTATTTATAAAATTGATTATATCTTTTTAAAGAGTATTGGAATTGACGTAGACCATATTCACCCGGATGACATTAATATATATGGTAATGGTTTTGGTAGATTACCAGAACAAAATTCCATTTCTAGACCAGACGACTTGTTAAAGAATGATATTCTTGTGGTAGGTGGAGAGGATGGAGTATTTAACACAAATGATTATATTTTGTTTTATGGGAAGGGTCCTAATAAATGGGAGTTAGTTGGTGATAGATTTGAACGAAATCTGAATGTGTATAATACAACGTCGATTTACTTTATTAATGTAAATCCTTCTGGAAGTCCTGCACGTATCCAGAATGCCATATTGAGTAACCAGCCGGCTAATCAGATTGTTACTAGTTATAATTCTTATGCAATTCATGAAAAGGAATTTATAAATATCTTTCGTACAGGAAAGCGTTGGTATGGAGAAGAATTTGATGTGAATTTAACTCAAAACTTCTCACTTAATATTCCCCAACTTAATCCGAATGAACCGGCTGTATTACGTGGATTCATGGCATGTAAGATAGGAAGTACTGGAGGTACAACTAATTTTAAAGTCAGTTATAATAATACAAATTTAGCCACAATAGGAATGCCTTTAGCGAATAAATCGAGTATTACTAGAGGAGGTTTTACTACAACACCTGGACAATTTAACCCAACTTCTAGTACATTTTCTGTAAAAGTCACTTTTAATAGAGTGACTCCATCTGATGTTGGGTATCTCGACTTTCTAGAAGTGAATGCGAGAAGTTATATGAAATATTATGATGGAGTAGAATTTAGAGATTTAAATTCTGTTGGTGTTGGGAATGTGGCAGAAATGCAGCTAACCGATTTCCCTTCTAATGGAGTCATCTGGGAAACTACAAATCCAACACAACCTAAGTTAGTAACTGGAACTGATAATGGTGGAATATACTCTTTTAAAGTTGATGCCGATTCATTGCGAAGTTTTGTTGCTTTTAAATCTAAGTTTGGTACACCAAAATTTGTAAAACGTGTTAGTCACCAAAACTTGCATGGATTAGAACAAGCGGATTATTTAATTGTCACACATCCAAGATTCTTATCACAGGCTAATCGCTTAGCTGATCTACATAGAAGTAATGGATTGAAGGTGCATGTCGTTACTAGCGAAGAAGTTTATAATGAATTTTCTAGTGGCATGCAAGATCCTACTGCTATTAAATTTTTTGCAAAAATGTTTTACGATAGAGCAGGTGGGAATATTACAGATCAACCAAAGTATTTCTTGCTGTTTGGGGATGGAACTTTTGACCCGCTAGATCGTGTGCCTAATAATAACAATATGATTGTAATGTATGAAACGGATGATTCAGAAAATTATACTGGTTCTATTGTTTCAGATGATTATTTTGGATTTTTAGATGATGGAGAAGGTTTTTCTCCAGTTGATGTTTTAGATATTGCTGTAGGAAGATTGATAGCTACTACCGAAAAAGATGCTGTTAATTTTGTAAATAAGATAGAACTATATATGAAGAATGGTTCTAATGCTTTTTCTTCAAATAAATTATGTGGAGAAGATGGCGTTATATCTACTCATGGAAATTGGCGTCTAAATTATGCTGTTATTGCAGACGATGAAGAGAATGGATATTTCTTAAATCCAGATATGGAGCCTATTACAAATTATGTAGAAACAAATCATCCAGAGATGAATGTTAAGAAAATATACCTTGATGCCTATCAACAAATTACTACAGCTGGAGGGGAGAGATATCCAGAAGTAAATAACCAAATTCAAAAAAGTTTTGAAGCAGGCAAGATTGTAATTTGTTATAATGGCCATGGAGGGGCAACAGGAGCTGCATCAGAGAGGGTTATGACTATTGGGGAGATGAGAAGTTTAACAAATATAGATAAACTCACCCTATTTGTGTCGGCTACTTGTGAATTTGCTAGAGTTGACGATAATGAGCGAGTTTCTATAGGGGAGTGGATGATTTTAAATGAAGTAGGTGGCGCTATTGCTATGATGACAACAACTCGAGCAGTTTATTTTTCTACTAACACAGCAACTTCCTCCAATTTATTTAAGAATGTTTTCATGCGTGATGCAAATAATGAACCCTTGACTTTTGGGGAAATTATATTGAAAACAAAAAACGCAGTAACGGGAGGTTCTAATAATAAAAGGTGTTTTATGTTGTTAGGTGATCCAGCATTAAAAATAGCTTTACCTTATAGTAAAGTGGTATTGGACAGTGTGAATGGAAATGATGTGGGCTTAACTATAGATACGCTTTCTGCTTTAGGTGGAGCTAAAATGAAAGGGCATATAGAAGACCAATATGGAAACATCTTAACGAATTTCAATGGTTTTGTACAGCCGACTATATATGATAAACCAGCTCAAAAAAAGACATTAGGGCAGAATGTGGAATCTCCTGTTATTGATTTCTATACCCAAGAGAACGTACTATTTAGTGGTAAATCTACTGTAAAAGATGGTTATTTTAATTTTGAGTTTATAGTTCCTAAAGACATCGATTTTAATTATGGAAAAGGAAAGGCTAGTTTTTATGCGTGGAGTACCGATAATAGGAATGGAGGAGGATATTCAAAATCGCTTTATGTTGGTGGAATAGATACGAATGGAGTTAATGATAGTCAAGGTCCTCAGATTGATTTATATTTGAATTCACCTGATTTTGTAAATGGAGGAATAACGGATGAAACACCTGTTTTAATTGCAAAAATATTTGATGAAAGTGGAATTAATACGGTAGGAAATGGTATAGGTCACGATCTTACATTGATAATTGATAATAAAGCTAGTCAGGCGAAGGTATTAAATGAATTTTATACGACTGATTTAGATACTTATAAGAGTGGACAGTTAAGATATCAATTAGAGAAATTAGCTCCTGGAAGACATACACTCTCTCTTAAGGCATGGGATATTAATAATAATTCTAATGAGAAAGTTTTAGAATTTATTGTGCAAGAGAAAACTGAGATAGCGATGGATCATGTGTTGAATTATCCGAATCCATTTACTACTCATACAGAATTTATGTTTGAGCATAATCAAACTTGCTCTGTTTTAGATACAAAAATTGAAATTTATACTGTTTCTGGAAGATTGGTTAAGACGATTAACCAAGCCGTAGAGACAAGGGGGTATAGAGTTGCAGGTATTCCATGGGATGGACGTGATGAGTATGGAGATCAATTAGCTAGAGGAGTTTATATTTATCGAATTTCCATAAAAAACCCTGATGGAGAGTCAACTCAAGAGATGCAAAAATTATATCTTTTGAAGTAAAAAGTTAAAAATTTTAACTTTTATTTATATTTGTACTCCTTATACGCAATAAAATTGTGTTTTTTGCGATATGGCAATAGGAAAATTTTAAGAAGATTACAGATTTTATGATTAATAGATATTTCATTCTTGGACTGTCAGTTTTTATTTCAGTAGCAAGTTATAGTCAAACAGGTAATAAAAAGAATGCCTCAGATTTACAGCTTAATACAATCACAACTGCGGTTCCTTTTCTACAAATCACTCCAGATTCTCGTTCTGGAGCAATGGGAGATGTGGGTACAGCTTTAAGTGCTTCTTCTAGCTCTTTATTTTGGAATACTTCTATGTTATCTTTTTCAAAGGATAAATCTGAGATTTCGGTTTCCTATTCTCCATGGCTACAAAATCTAGCATCTGATATTCACCTTTCTCATTTAGCTGGATATTATAAAATCAATGGAAGACACTCTATAGGAGCTTCACTTCGTTATTTTAGTTTAGGTGAAATCGTATTTACAGATGATAAAGGAGATGAAATTATGTCACATACTCCAACTGAATTTGAAGTCTTAGCTGGATATGCTTTTAAATTAAATAATAATTTCTCCTTAGGATTAAATGGTAAATTTATTTATTCCAATCTTACGGCTGGGGTTGTAATAGCAGGAGCAGAGAGTACTCCAGGGCTTGCAGGTGCCGCTGATCTTTCTTTTTCATATAACAATACTGAAATTAACTATGGTAAATTACCTGGAGGTATTGCGGTAGGATTAACATTGAATAATATAGGTAATAAAATTTCTTATACGGTAGAGAATGATCGAGATTTCTTACCAACAAACCTTAAATTGGGTACAGCTTTAAATTTCAAGTTTGACTCTTATAACTCGTTGACTTGGGCTACAGATATTTCTAAATTATTGGTTCCGACGCCACCAATTCGTAATAATAAAGGAGAAATTATTTCTGGTAAAAACCCTGAAGTTGGTGTTGTAACAGGTATGTTACATTCTTTTTATGATGCACCAGGGGCTCTTGAGAAGGATGAGGCTGGTAATTTAATTCAAGCAGATGATGGCTCTTATCGTGTTAAAAAAGGTTCAAAGTTTAAAGAGGAGATTAACGAAATAATGATTGGTACTGGTTTGGAGTATTGGTATAATAATCTATTTGCTGTTAGAGCTGGTTATTTTTATGAGAATAGAAACAAAGGTGCTCGTCAGCATCTAACATTTGGTGTGGGATTGAGATATAAAATTTTTGGAATCGACTTTTCTTATTTAACAGCTTTAAAAAGAAATAACCCATTACAGAATACTATCAGATTTACGCTTAGACTACACTTTAATGGTGTTAAAAAAGATGTATCTAAAGAACCTGTAGTAGATTAAACGATAATTTTCTTTAAATAATCGTAGTAACTTCCTTTGTAATCTTTGATTTGAGATAGGAGCATTTCTTTATTTATCCACCCATTTGTCAAAGCAATCTCTTCTAAACATGCAATTTTTAAGCCTGTTCTCTTTTCAATAGTCTTTACAAATTCAGTGGCTTCTGTTAATGCTTCATGTGTTCCTGTATCTAACCATGCAAAACCTCGACTAAGTAGTTCCATTCTTAGATTATTTAGCCCTAAATAGGCTTGGTTCACAGAAGTGATTTCCAATTCTCCTCTGTTAGAAGGCTTTACTTCTTTTGCAATGTTTATAACAGAATTTGGATAGAAATAAAGCCCAACTACAGCAAAGTTAGACTTTGGTTGTGTTGGTTTTTCTTCAATGCTAATGACATTGTTGTTTTTATCGAATTCAGCAACACCATAACGCTCTGGGTCTGAAACATACGTTCCGAAAATAACAGCTTTTTTATCGTCTTTTACAGTATGTACTGCGTCTTGCAGTTTTGTTTTAAGACCTGCTCCGTAGAAGATATTATCTCCTAGAATCAGGCATACATCCTCATCTCCAATAAATTCTTCTCCAAGAATGAATGCTTGCGCCAATCCATCGGGAGAAGGTTGAATTTTATAAGAAAGTTTCATCCCTATTGTGCTTCCATTGCCTAGTAATTTCTCAAAATTGGGAAGATCCTGTGGTGTTGAGATAATTAGAACTTCTCTGATTCCTGCAAGCATCAATACAGATAGTGGATAGTATATCATTGGTTTGTCAAATACAGGAAGTAGTTGTTTGCTTACCACATGCGTTAGTGGATGTAACCGTGTTCCAGAGCCTCCGGCAAGAATAATTCCTTTCATATTGCAAATTTTAGGTTGATAAATGTATGATTTTTTAATTAATCTTCAATAATTCCTTATTCCTTTCCTTTTAATAAATCTGGTCTTCTTTCCTGTGTTCGTTTGATTGCTTGTTCTTCACGATATGCATCTACTTTCTTGGGATCTCCAGAAAGTAATATCTCTGGAACCTTTAACCCGTTATATTCAGTGGGACGTGTATATACGGGAGGTGATAGTAAATTATCTTGAAAACTATCAGTTAAAGCAGATGTTTCATCACTTAGTACACCTGGAATCAAACGGATAATGCTATCTGCTAAAACAGCAGCAGCCAATTCACCACCAGAAAGGACATAGGAGCCAATGGAAATTTCCCGTGTAATATATAAATTTCGAACCCTTTCATCCACACCTTTGTAATGTCCGCATAAAAGCATGATGTTTTCAGCAGAACTCAAATGATTGGCAATAGGCTGATCGTATAACTCTCCATCGGGAGTTAGATAGATGATTTCGTCATACTTTCTTTCCTTTTTTAAACTTTCAATGCAATCTGCAATCGGTTGGATAGTCATCACCATACCTGCTCCCCCTCCATAAGGATAATCATCCACTTTTTTATGTTTATCTAAAGAATAATCACGTATGTTGTGGATATGCACTTCAGCTAAGCCTTTATCTATCGCTCGTTTAATAATAGAATGATCAAATGGCCCTTTGAGTAATTCTGGTAATATGGTCAAGATATCAATCCGCATAGTACAAAGATAAATAAATTTGAGTCTATGACTCCTATTAATCCATGAATTCAGTAGGAAATTAACATTTCTCTTTTTATAAAAAATAAATATCAAAAAGAAACATGCTTTTTGTCACTCTATATTTGTAATGTGAGAACGAAGACTTCTATACGTGCCCTAATTTTATTAATGTCTGATTCGGATGAATTGGTAAGAATTCATGCAAAGGAAACTTTGTGCGAATATGGGTGTAGTATTCTCCCAGATATTGAACAGCTTGAAGAAGAAGCTATATTACATCCGGAGTATCATGAAAATTTAGTAGAAGTACTTAATCATCTTCGTTTGGGAAAGTTGAAATTTGAACTTCAACAATGGCTTAATTCTCGTACCAAAGATTTAAAAGAGGCAGTTTATCTTATTGATACTTATCAATTCCCGGAATTTAGTAAAGAAGATTTTGATGATAAGATATCATCTCTTCAGCACCGATGTTGGCTTCGTATTAATCATAGACAAACCAGTTTTGAACGAGTAAAGATTCTCAATGAATTATTTTTTGAAGAATTTGACTTTTATTGCATCGAACGGCTTCCTTATACGCCATTTGATATTTATGTAAACTCAGTTATGGATACTAAAGAAGGGTCTTCATTTTCTTTAGGGTTAATCTACAGTATTTTAGCTCAATCCATGGATATCCCTATTTATGGAGTAGTCTCTACAAATAATAGAACTCCATTTGTACTAGCATATATGGATAAGAATCATTCATTATCTTTCTTAAATTGGGAGATTAACAACAATGGAGTACTCTTCTATATAAGCGTAGGACGTGAGGGCGCTATCATTGAACCGAGTCGTTTGGTAGATATATATGAAGCAGGTGGTTTGCCAACTGACAAAGCACAATTTGAGCCTTCATCAAACACAACACTCATTAAGAGGTATTTGTTAGAAATTCATAGGAGTTATTCCAATCAACCACATTTTAGATATAAATTAAAAGATATTGAGGAATTACTCGATTTGTTTTAATTATTTTATACCTCTTGCTTTCTTAATATTTTCGTATGCATTCTGGATTTCTTGGAATTTCTCTTTGGCTCCTTTTTGGAAATCTTCTCCCATTTGTGCTACCTTGTCGGGGTGGTAGCGTACAGCCATTTGTCGATAAGCCTTTTTCACCTCATCGTCGGAGGCATTTTTGCTAATCCCTAAAATTTTGTAATCACTTTCAGCATCTTTCTTAAACATGTTCTCAACGCTTGTGAAATCCATGTTTGGAATTCCCAATAATTGAGCAATCTGATTTAAAACACGTATCTCTTGTGGTGAAACTTTTCCATCAGCTTTTGCAATACCAAACAAATAGTGAAGTAATTGAACCCTTACTTCAGGTTGTGTTCGTCGGCGAATATCCATACAGATTTCCTGTAATGGAATCTGAGAAGGATTGTCAATAAAAAACTTGAGTGTATGAAGGTGGCGCTGATTGAACTGATTCCCAAATTGAACCCGTAAAAAAGATTTAACATATTCTAGTTCAACTTTTAGTGCAATCCCATCTGCTTTCATGACAACAGCTGAAAGAGCTAGAAGCATGGTTGGAAAGTCATAACGTTGTGCTTGTTGCCGGTAATAATTGAAAATATCTTGTTGAGAATAATTGTGGTAAGGATTCTTTCTTTGATAAGAACCTTGTCCATTGTTGCTGTGTGTTTCTATGGATAGGCTGTCAATCAAAGCACCTAAAACACCTCCGGCAATAGCCCCAATGAAGTGGAACCCGGAAAAAAAGAATCCGAGTGCCGCTCCAATATATTTATACATTCCTTTCAATAAACTGTATAATGGGTAGAATTATATTGATTCTATACTTCTGTTTACAAAATTAGTCAATTCTTCTCCTTTTAGCATACCTTGAGATAGCATAGCTAAATCTGTCAACTGCTTTGCTTTCGCTTTGCGTTCTTCTCCTTTTTCATTGAGAATCACAGAAATTTTAGGGTGATTGCTATTAATTACCATGTTGTATGTTTCAGGAAAAGCTCCAAAAAATCCTGCTCCACCTAATTTTTGTTGTTCTTGCATCCTGCGAATGAATTCGGGCTGCGTTAAAATAATAGGTGCATCTTTCTCGGAGAGACTTTCAAATTGCACTTTAAATTTATCTTTATTGACTACTTCCTCAAAAAATGATTTAAGTTCTTCTTGCTCTTTTTCGTTTAGTTTGGAAGGAATTTCTTCATCTTTTTTGATGAGTTTTTCTAAGGTATCAGAATCAACACGTGCAAAACCAATATTTTCATTGTCCATTTCAACTTTTTGTATCCAGTGAGATGTGAGTGGACTTTGCAATTCTAGTACTTTATACCCTTTATCAGTAGCTGCTTTTACAAAACTGTATTGCTCGTCTTTATTGTGCGTGTATAAAATGATAGTTTTACCATCTTTATCTGTTTGTGCAGACTTTACGTCCTCTTTAAATTCAGTTACTGTGTAATATTTTCCTTCGGTAGTTTTTACTAAATGAAAATCTTTCGCTTTTTCGTTGAATTTCTCATCGGATAACATCCCATATTCTGAGAACACGCGTAAATCATCCCATTTACCTTCAAAGTCTTTGCGGTCTTTCTTGAACATATCTTTCAATTTGTCTGCAACCTTTTTAGTAATATGCGTAGATATTTTCTTAACGTTGCCATCACTTTGTAAATAAGATCGGGATACGTTTAATGGAATATCTGGAGAATCTATAACACCATGTAATAGCGTTAGAAATTCGGGAACAATCTCGGTTACATCATCCGTGATAAACACTTGATTTGAATACAGATTAATTTTGTTCTTTTGAATTTCTACATTTTCCTTTATACGTGGGAAATATAGAATTCCTGTCAAATTAAAAGGATAATCTACGTTCAAATGGATATGAAATAAAGGGTCTTCAAAAGTCATAGGATATAACTCTCTGTAGAAATCTTTATACTCTTCTTCCTTTAAATCAACTGGTTGTTTTATCCAAGCAGGTACAGTGTTGTTGATTTGATTAGGAATTTCATTTGGAACCTTTTTTATATTTCCTTGTTCATCCTTTTCTCCTTTAGGATCATCTATGTATTCAGTTTTACTTCCGAAAATAATTGGTATAGGCAAGAACTTACAATATTTTTTTAAGATTCCTTCGATTCTTCCTTTTTCTAAAAATTCTTTAGATTCTTTGGTGATATGTAAAACGATATCTGTTCCACGCTCTGTCTTTTCAATCTCCTCAATGGTGTATTCGGTGGTGCCATTACTTTCCCATCTAACGGCTTGTGAATCTGGATATCTTCCTAAAGTTTTTATTTCTACCTTATCGGCAACCATGAATGCGGAATAGAAACCTAACCCAAAGTGCCCAATAATAGATTCTTTGTTTTCAGAATCTTTGTATTTCTGAACGAATTCCTCAGCTCCTGAAAAAGCGATTTGATTGATGTATTTATCAATTTCTTCTGCAGTCATTCCTATACCGTAATCTCTAATAGTGAGTGTTTTTGCCTTTTCATCTAATATAACCTCTACTTTTAAATCTCCAACTTCACCTTTGTATTCACCATTTTTAGAGAGTACTTTCAATTTCTGGGAAGCATCTACTGCATTGGAAACCAATTCTCTCAAAAATATCTCATGATCAGAATAAAGAAACTTCTTAATAATTGGAAAGATATTTTCCGTTTCAACATTAATATGACCTTTTTTCATTTTTTATTATTTTTTTAGATACTTCCCTTTTGTCAATGTCTATGCCAATGACTTATAACTGTCAAAATGGCAAAATGAGTATTTCAATTAATTTCAGAATTGATTTCAAAAGATATGTTTATTTTTGACAGACTAAAATTGAAATATGACAAAACAATCTCCAATTATATTGATTACGAATGATGATGGGATACAAGCTAAGGGTATAAAATGTTTGGTGGAGGTAGCTAAGAATTTTGGTGAAGTTGTGATTGTTGCGCCAGATAAGCCACAGTCGGGTATGGGGCATGCCATTACAGTAAATGAAATATTACGCATGAACAAATCTGATTTGTATCCTGATTATACTGCATATTCTTGCACGGGAACACCAGTGGATTGTGTGAAACTAGCTATCTCTGAGGTTATCCATGGAAAGCCAGATTTGTTATTGTCGGGTATTAATCACGGTGAAAATTGTGCGTCAAATGTATTGTATTCTGGAACCATGTCAGCTGCTGTAGAAGGAGCTATGGAAAATATCCCTTCTATTGGATTTTCATTAATGGATTTTGATAGTGATGCAGATTTTACTGGAGCGAAATGGGCAGTAGAAAAAGTTATTAAACAAGTATTTGCTGGAAATTTTCCATCCAATGTCTGCCTGAATGTAAATATCCCTCAGTTTCCTAAAGATGAAATTAGAGGAATTAAGGTTTGTCGTCAAGCAAAGGCTTATTGGAAAGATACATTTGATAAACGTTTGGATCAGTTTGGTAAACCATACTATTGGATGAAAGGAGATTTTAACCGTGATGACTGGCATGAAGATACAGATATTTGGGCCTTAGATAATGGCTATGTAAGCATTGTACCTACTCAATTTGACATGACAGCTTATCAAGTAATAGAAGAATTATCTAATTGGAAATTTAATAGCTAAGCATGAAAAATTTAAAAAGAAAATTAGACTTTAAATATATTGGAGCCATTGTAGGATTTATACTCCCCTTGATTACTTTATTGATATTGTGGCAATGGAGATTACCAGAAAAAACATTTGGTTTATTTCTCTATTTCTTGAAAATCAGTTCTGATTTACGAGACAATATCCTGATTATGTCTATGCTTCCTAGTTTGGGGGTTTTTTACTTTACAAACTTTAGATTGAGAATGGATAGATTCTCAATGGGTTTTGTGAGTTTAACCGTTATCTATGCCACCATAATAACAATTCTAATGCTTGTTCTGTGAGAAAAATATACATTATAACAGGAGAAGCTTCAGGCGATTTACACGCGTCTAATTTGATGAAAGCAATGCTCCATTCTGATAATCAACTAGATTTTAGATATTGGGGAGGAGATCAAATGAAAGCAGTAGGTGGTACGTTGGTAAAACATATTTCTGATTTAGCTTTTATGGGATTTGTGGAAGTGGTAATGAATCTACGTACTATCCTTGGAAATATTAAATTTTGTAAACAAGATATACTTGAATACAAACCTGATGTACTTGTTTTAGTGGATTATCCAGGGTTTAATCTTCGGATTGCTAAATGGGCAAAATCTCAAGGAATCAAAGTGGTATATTATATCTCACCTCAAATTTGGGCTTGGAAACAAAATCGTGTATATACTATTAAAGAAGTGGTGGATAAGATGTTAGTTATTCTTCCATTTGAAAAAGAATTTTATGCCAAGTTTGGTATGGATGTATGTTATGTGGGACATCCTTTGCTTGATGCTATTGAAGATTATAGGGAGAGATTGGAAAAAACGAATTTACATGAGCAGTACCAATTAGACAATCGCCCTATTATCGCCATTCTTCCAGGAAGTAGAAAGCAAGAAATTTCTAAAAAACTTCCAATAATGCTGGAAAGTACAAAAAATATTACGGCCTATCAATTAGTTATTGCAGGAGCTCCCGCTTTGCCTTCATCTTATTACGATACTTTTCTGACAAATTATAAAAACGTAAAGATTCTTCATGGTCAAACTTATAATTTGTTATCTATTTCAACTGCTGCTTTAGTGACTTCTGGTACTGCTACTTTGGAAGCAGCTCTCTTTGAAGTTCCAGAAGTTGTCTGTTATAAAGGTTCTCCTATTTCCTATCATATAGCCAAAAGATTGATAAAAGTAAATTATATTAGTTTGGCAAACTTAATCATGGATAGGGAAGTGGTGCGAGAATTAATTCAGTCTGAATGTAATGTAAAACAGGTGCGAGAAGAGTTGGAAATGATTTTACCTCTCGGAAAGAAACATGATAAATTAAAAGCAGATTATAAAATATTGATAGAAACATTAGGGAAAGGGGGAGCTAGTCAAAAAGCAGCAAAAGAAATTCTTTCTCTGTTAGCATAATTTCCAATCCTTTTTGTGCATAATTTTTGTTTGTGCGTTGAAAATGAATAAAATTCTGATCTAATTTCGTATTATGTATCGCGTTATTCTAGGGGTATTATTTTTTCTATTTTATTTCCTTAGTTATGGAAAGGATATCCGAATTGGAGTTTATAGAGAAAACAACATCCAACAAATTGAATTTTCCTATTATAAAGAGAGTTATAAAATTTTTGGAGACACTTCTTCATTTGGCAATATTTTACCAAATGAATTTATATCTATCACAAAGGAGGGTAAGAAGGTCAGGCTAAAGAAAGGAGTGCAATCTATTGGTCTTTTTGATTCTATTCGGGTAGTATCTTCTGTAAAAGATTGTGCTCTACGCTTACGTCCTATTTCCCCCACGTTAAAAGAGAAGAAATATCAAGATAATTTTGTGATTTTTTCTAGCACTAAAGGTCTTACAATTGTTAATCAAGTTTCTTTTACGCATTATTTAGAAGGAGTAATAGAGTCAGAAGGAGGAGGAGGAAAACATATTGAATATTATAAAGTCCAAGCAATTATTTCTCGTACGTATGCTTTACGACATTTTCAAAAACATGCAAAAGAAGGATTTAATTTGTGTAATCAAGTACATTGTCAAGCTTACCACAATATGCTTCAATATACCAATGATATCAAAACAGCTGTAGAGGCAACAGAAGGTATATATATGGTTGACACAATAGATAATAAAATTATAGAGGCTTTCTTTCATGCTAATTGTGGAGGAGAAACGAGTACGGCTGATTATGTATGGAAGCAGGATGTTCATTATCTCCAGTCTGTAAAGGATACTTTCTGTATATATACTTCGCAAGCAACTTGGGAAAAGAGAATACCTAAAGTCGCGTGGAGAAACTTTTTGGTTAATAATTATTTCTATCCCATTGAAGATAGTGTATATGCGTCTGTTGTTTATTCTTTTTCACAGGAACATCGAAAGGCTTTCTATTTAACTCCTTCTTTAGGAATACCATTACGGGATTTGAGGCAACAATTTAAATTGAGATCTACCTTTTTTTCGTGCTATCCAGAAGGGAATAATGTTGTATTGAAAGGACGTGGTTATGGACATGGGGTAGGACTGTGTCAAGAAGGAGCAATGAATATGGCAAAAGCGGGTTATTCTTATCAGCAGATACTTTCTTTCTATTACAGCGGTATTGCTTTTCAAAACTCCTATGAAAATTTATTCTTTAGACAGATTCCAGGAGATGTAACTAATTTCTGACTAGACTTTATAGTTTTCTATTTTCAAGCATATTATTATTGAAGTATATCTTATCTTCATCTAGCATCCAGTTGATAATCCCTGAAATAAAAGTCTTATCAGTATGGGTAATTATTGTCATTAATTCATCCAAAGAGCGAGGCTTTTCTTGTAAAAGTTTAAAAATTATTTCCATTAATTCCTGTGCAGTATAGTTGGAATTATTCTCCGATAGACAAATATCACATTTACCACATTTTTCTCCTTTTTGCCCAAAATATTCCAACAAAAGAATAGAACGACAAATTGGAGCCTGTAGAAAATGCAGCATACTATCTAGCTTCATAGTTGCTGTTTGTTTACGATGGTCGTACACATCTTTCTCAATGCGCATATAGTCATCGGGTAGCCTTTCGTGTAGAAAAGTTATTTGTGGTAAATCTGTCTGCCATGTAGCCTCAATTAACCCTTGTTTTTCAAGATATTGTAGTGTTTTCGTTACTTGATCGTGACTTATTTTGAGTTGCTTAGAAAGAAAGTTCTCATCAATTTCTATAAAGTTGGAGAAAATTCCTGCATATTTCCTAGAAAGGAGAGAAATGATAGGGTCGTATTTTTCATTTTTTATTTGGAAATCATAAAGTGTATTGTTGTTAACAGCAAAACGTAACTTGGTAGGATGGTGTGCGGCCTCATTTAATAACAAGGTATCGTTTAACTCTAAGATTTTAAGTGCGTTATATGCTTCTGTTGGCTCTAATTCATATTTTTTAACAAAGGCCTTTATATCCAAATCGTACGTCTCATTTTCTCCTGATCCAATGGCTACGCCTAAATGATTGCAAATGGCACGATAAATCATTTTTATATACTCTATGGGAGGAAATGCTTCTTTTAGCCGTTGTTTCATTTTTATGACATCCATCTGATTGTAAAAGGCTAAATTGCGAGAAGCTTTTCCATCTCGACCAGCCCTACCGGCTTCTTGAAAATATGCTTCGATATTGTTGGGGACTTCATAATGTAATACAAAACGTACATCAGGTTTATCTATCCCCATCCCAAATGCATTTGTTGCTATAACTATACGAATTTGATTATGCATCCAAGCATCTAATGTATTTTTCCTATCTTCATTCGTCATGCCTCCATGATATACCCCTACAGATAAATGATGCGCTAAAAGAAGCTTGGCTATCTCTTTGGTTTCCCTTCTTGTCTGACAATAGATAATACCAGTGTGCCCTTTGAATTTTTCACAAACTTTGAGTATTGCATTTCGTTTGTTTTCTACAGAATAAATTTCATAGGAAATATTATCTCTGGCAAAACTCCCTTCATAATAGTTGGGATTTTTGAGTTTGAGATGTTGGATAATGTCTTCTTTTACTTGGGCTGTTGCGGTGGCTGTAACTGCAATGATAGGAACATTTGGAGCTATTTCGCGAAGCAAATGAATATCTAAATAAGGAGGTCTGAAATCATGTCCCCATTGAGAAATACAATGAGCCTCATCAATAGCAATAAGTCCAACTTGCATTTGTTTAAAGCGAGTGAGAAACAATTCTGTTTTTAATCGTTCAGGAGAAACATATAAAAAATCTAATCCTCCAAATTTAGCATTATCTAGAATGATATCAATTTCTCGTTTACTCATCCCGGAAGTAATAGCAGCGGCTTTTATTCCTTTGGATTGTAAGTTTTTAACCTGATCTTGCATCAGTGCAATTAGTGGTGAAATAACAATGCATATACCATCACGAGCTAGTCCAGGAACTTGAAAACAAATAGATTTTCCACCTCCAGTTGGAAGCAGTGCAAAGGTATCGTTCCCAGTTATAACGCTTTGGACAATATCGCCTTGTTGCGCTCGAAAACTGTCATACCCCCAATATTGTTTTAAAATTTCTTGCGCTGTCACAGTGAACTTTATAATTCAAAAATAAGAATAAATAGGTTATTTCAGAGATGAACCAAATGTGAAAACAATAAAATGCTTATTTTTGTAGGAGACAATTATTATGAGTACACAAAACTATACAATTAAGACCAACAAAATTCAGGAGAGTAGAATCAATGAGGTAGATTGGGATAATATCGTGTTTGGACACGTTTTTTCAGACCACATGTTGGTGATGGATTATACAGATGGAGAATGGCAAGAGCCAGAAATTATGCCTTTTGGAGCATTACCCCTTCACCCTGCTACATCAGCAATACACTATGGTCAATCTATTTTTGAAGGCATGAAAGCTTATCGAAAATCAGATGGGACTCCAGTGGTATTTCGCCCTGAGATGAATGCTACTAGATTTAGAAAATCTGCATATAGAATGTGTATGGCTGATATACCAGAAGATTTGTTCATGTATTGTTTGATGAAGTTGTTGAATTTTGATAAGGATTGGGTTCCGGTTAAACAAACTAACGCTATGTATATTCGCCCGTTCATGTTTGCAACAGATGGATATACAGGAATAAAACCTTCTCAAACTTATCGTTTCATGATTTTTACATGCCCAGTTGGTCCGTATTATACAGAACCCATTGGAATAAAGATTGAAGAAGAATATACAAGAGCTAATATAGGGGGAGTTGGTTTTGCCAAAACAGCAGGAAATTATGCCGCAGCTCTTTATCCTACAAAATTAGCTCAAGAAGCAGGTTATCAGCAGATCATTTGGACAGATGGGCAAACTCACGAATATATAGAAGAAGCTGGAACCATGAATGTCTTGTTTGTAAAAGATGGGAAATTAATTTCTCCAGCAGAGTCAGAGACCATTTTGGCTGGAATCACAAAGAGAAGTTTGATAGAAGTAGCTCAGTCTAAAGGTATTCAAGTTGAAGAACGTAAAATTTCTGTAAAAGAAATAATTGAAGGGATAAAAGATGGCTCTGTGACTGAAGCATTTGGAGCAGGAACAGCTGCTACAGTGGCTCCAATTAAATTAATTGGGTTCAGAGGAGAGAATTATCACTTAGCACCGATTACAGATGGTTCCATGTCACAACAACTAAAAAATACGCTAGATGATATCAAATATGGTAGAGTAGAAGATACCTTTGGTTGGTTGAAAGAAATAAATTAAATTTTCGTAAAATCAGGTTTAGAATTTTCTAAATAACCTACTTGGAGAATAAATACAAAATTTATTTAGCAAAATTATTTATTACTTCCAAGAGTTGTGTATTCTCAATATCGTGTTTTCCTTCGAATGTTAGGAAATGAGTTGAGTACAACTGTTCAGCATAAAAGGCTCGAAGTTCTTCAATATGATCTTTGAAGTATTCGTCATCTTCTCCTACAATGAAATAATTAGTGGAGTTAAAGAGTTCACTTTCATTCTCCTCTATATGGAGGTCGGGTGGGAATACGCTAGCCCATAAAACAAAATGATTAGCATGAAAACTCCCATATTGATGCCAGCGCGCTGCTGTAGCCCCTCCTTGCGAGAATCCAAGTAGAATTTTATTTTTAAATTGTTTTTTATCGAGTAATTGCTTGGCTAGTTGATCGAGATAGTTCATATTATCTTGAATATCATCTAAACGTGCTTCTTTCGTCATCCAAGTTGCTCCGACACGTCCACTAGTACCATTTTTATAAAATCGATTTAATCCTTCCGGTGCTACAACAAAATTTTTGTTTGGATCTAGTCCATGAAATTTATGAATAAAATAATAGGGAAGTTGTGCATAACCATGTAGAACTATCCAAATGTTTTCAGCAGTTTCAAAGTTTCCATAAGTAAAATAGCGTGCTGTTTTCTGTACGGTAAGATGATGTTCCATTATTTGATCTTTAAATCCAATATCTTTTCACCTTCTATGTATCCAACTAAATGGTCTCCAATCTGGACAGGGCCTACACCAGCGGGTGTGCCAGTAAAAATTAAATCTCCTATTTTTAATGTCATAAATTGAGAGATATAAGCAATTAACTTGTCAACAGTAAACAGCATGTCTTTTGTATTTCCTTGTTGTACAACTTCACCATTCTTTTCTAAGTGAAACTGAATATCTTGTATATTCTTTCCTTGAATAGGGATGAATGTATCTCCTATAGGAGCGCTGTGCTCAAAGGATTTTGCAATTTCCCATGGCAGACCTTTAGCCTTACAAATATCTTGTAAGTCACGCGCCGTAAAATCTATACCCAGTGTCATAGAATCATAGTAATCATGGGCAAATTTTTCAGCTATATTTTTTCCTACTCTAGTGATTTTAATAACTATTTCACATTCATGGTGTAAGTTTTGAGTGAATTCAGGATAGTAAAAAGGGTTTTTCTTTGGAAGTAAGGCGGTATCTGGTTTCATAAAAAAGACAGGCGCCTGTGGAACTTCTGCATTCATTTCTTTTGCATGATTCACGTAGTTACGACCAATACAAATGATTTTCATATTACTTATTAAATTTGTTTTTAAGCGCCTCAAGTTTATTTTCCATACGTTGTGTTTCTTTTTCTTTATAGATAGTTTTTTGTTCTTGACGATGGTTTTTGATTCTATCCATTTCTTTTTTTAACACTGCTTTTGTATGTAGAGGAAAATTACCATTTAACATCCATCCATAATAACCCGGTTCAATCTTATCTACTTCTTCAATTGTTTTTCCTTTGTGTTTACCGAAGTTATAGCTAATTTTTCCTTGCTCATTTTTAGCTAATCTTCCAGCAAAATCTACAATTTCAAATTTATTATTTACAGAAAAATCTGACAGGAAATCTACATTATTTTCCAATTCATTATAACGAGAGATTTGTGCCTCTAATACTTCCCATGTAGCAGTCACATCGGCTAAAGCGCTGTGTGCATTTTCTAAATCTTTCTTACAATAGAATTTATATGCTGCTACAAGGGTACGTTGCTCCATCTTATGAAAAATATTCTGCACATCGATGAACTTACGAGCATTCATGTCAAAGACATGTTCAATTCGTAAAAATTCTTCTGCTAGTAACGGAATATCGAATTTATTAGAATTGTATCCAGCTAAATCGGCACTTCCGATAAACTCGGCAATTTGATTTGCTACATCTTTGAAAGTAGGGCAATCCTTTATGTCTTGATTGGTTATGCCATGGATTTCAGAGCTTTCTTTTGGTATTTCTATTTCAGGGTTTATTCGTAAAGTTAAGTTGTCTTTCTCTCCTTTAGGGGAAATCTTCAAAATCGAAATCTCAATAATTCTATCTGTGGAAATATCTAAACCAGTTGATTCGATATCAAAAACACACAGGCTATTTGTTAATTTTATATTCATTTGACTACAATAAAAAGTGGGTCAATTGACCCACTTTATTCATATAACAAATATCGAATCTTTCAATCAAATATACAAGTTGAAAGCAATATTATTAATCCTTTATTTCAGCGTCTTTAGATTGTTGTAGATTAGTTGGCAAATCATTTATATTTGAACCGGATAATTCTATTACCACAAACTGATATGGTATATATTTCTTAACTTCAGTTTGCATACCTCTTTGGTATTCTGGTCCATTTACACTGACATCTCTTATCTTAATTGTCACTTTACCCTTAATGTCACTAAATGTATTTATATGATTATTAAGGATTTTAACGATATTATTAGCTCTTGTTTGTGCTAATTCCATATTGTTTTTAAACTTGGAAGTAGTCACTTTAGAGGCAGATGCATCCACATAAAGAATGAATTCTTTTCTTCCTTTTTTCACTTGGTCATGCATAATATCAAATAATTCTTTCAAGTGACCATTATTTGGATCTACTTCATTGTTATTATAACCAAAGTAGTGTTTAATACCAAATGGAAGGAAATTACCAGCATGGATGAATTCTAAATCAAGGATAAAGTCTTTCTTCACAGTAGGTTCTTCAGGTTCACAGTCTGTTCTGAACGTTTCTTTGTAAAATACTTCTCCTCCTTTATCAAAAGTAACTTCATATTCATGACAAGGTTGAAGTTTAGAAGCATAGTCACCTGAATTTTTATCAAATGGAGTAATAATAGCTTCATTATTATCTTCGCAATCTAAGCAGCGGATTTTAAATACCACATCATCAGGAATATTCTCATTATTTCTAGCAATCACTTTACCATTTATATCTAATTCTCCAATGGCAGTTTCCACTTCTTCAATTTGAATGACGATATCTTTCTTGATTTCTTGATAACCTTTTTCACATTCTGTATTAAACGTCTCTCGTTGAAGCTCTTCTCCTTTTTGTGTTACAATCATTTCGTAATCACGGCAAGGATCGAGTGTAGAGAAAAATCCTCCATCTTCTGGGCGTAAATAAATTTCGCGCGTTTTTAATTGTTCGTCTCCACAATTTTTACAATTTAAAGTAATTAAGAAATCTTCAAATAAAAGAGGTTCTCCATTGGATGTAGATACATTTCCCAATAATACTTTAGCATTTTTTACTTTAAGGTTTTCTGCTTCAACTCTGTAGATGTCTTTTTCTCCTATTCCTCCTTCTCTGTATGAGGTATAGTAGCCCACTGTTCCATCAGCTATTGAGGTGAAATAGATATCATCTCCGGTTGAGTTAAGAGGATACCCTAAGTTAATAGGAGTACTCCATTGTTGTGTATTCGGATCTAAAACTGAAACGAAAATGTCAAAACCTCCCATGCTGTTTTTTCCATTAGAAGCAAAATAAAGTGTAGTATTATCAACAGCTATGAAGGGACCATCCTCATCGTATTCTGTGTTAATTGTTGGACCTAAATTGGATGGTTCACTCCATTTTCCATCAGGAAGTTTAGTGATTCGGTAGATATCTCTACCTCCATAACCACCTTCTCTATCAGAAGTAAAATAACCATATTGACCATCTGCACTAAATGCAATATGAGGTTCCCATGCATCTGTATTTACTCCTTTTATATCAAGAGGTTTTAGTTCTCCATAGCCTTTTTGCTCAAATTTACTAGTGTAGATATCTCCATTTCCTTCATCATCTTTATAGAAGTATACTGTCCGTCCATCAGGAGCCATATAAACGGAAGCTTCGTTTCTATCTAATCTTGAAAAGGTCATCAGTTCAGCCTCTTCCCAGCCGTCAAAATCTGTCCTTAGCGCACGATAAACATCTTCTAAATAGAGAGTTGTACCTGGCTCTTTATAATCTAAATTTAGACTATCTAATCTAAGTCTGCGAGATGTAAAAAATAAGGTAGTCCCATCTAATGAAATAACTGGGGAATAATCGGCGTATTTTGAGTTAATATTATCAGATAGATTATCAATTTTGTAGTTGCTCGGGTTCTTCATGTATTCTTTTGCATTATCGCATTGAACCATATATAAGTTAGTCTGAGCTATTAATTCAGGATCTCTTGATTTAGAATCTAAGAATATTTGGTAGTTTTCCTTTGCTTTATCTATATTATCAGTGAGATGGTAACATCTAGCTAGATAAAAGAATACAACTGTAGGGGATTTCTTTTCAGATGTAGAGAAGAAATCAAAATTCTTTTTAGTTCCTGTTGCTGCCTTTTCAAAATAAGGTATAGCTTCTGATGGGCTATGGAAAATGGAATTAAATAAGCCTAATCCTTTTCTAAATTGGAAATTTAGATTCTCAGGATCCATTCCAAGTAGTTTGTTGGCTATAGTAATACTTTGGTCATATCTATTATTTAATATAGCTTCTGTATTACGTTGAACAAGTTGTTTTTTAGTTGCGGTACTAATGAAATCTTCTGGCAAATCATTATCCTGTGCATACACAAAAGATAGGGGGAAGATAGTAATTAGGAGAAGTGATAAATTTTTCATTTTGCTGATTATGAAGGTAAAAATAATGAACTTATTATTAAGTTCATTATTTTTTTTGATTTTTTCAGTTATATTTTTGTGCTTGGATCAAAAGCTTCCAAATATTTTGCCACTCTTGTAACAAATTGACCTCCTAAAGCACCATCAACAACTCTATGGTCGTATGAGTGAGATAGGAACATTTTGTAACGGATTCCGATAAAATCTCCCTCTGGAGTTTCTATTACTGCAGGAACTTTACGAATAGAGCCTGTTGCTAAAATAGCTACTTGTGGTTGGTTAATAATAGGAGTTCCCATTACATTTCCAAAGGTACCTACATTAGTTAATGTATATGTGCCACCTGAAATTTCATCTGATGATAATTTATTGTTTCTAGCCTTATTAGCTAATTCATTTACTTTTTTAGCTAGTCCTAATAAATTTAATTGATCGGCATCTTTAATAACAGGAACAATCAAATTTCCAGAAGGTAAAGCAGCAGCCATACCAATATTAATATGCTTACGCTGAATAATTTTATCCCCATCAATACTTACGTTAACACCAGGGAAATCTTTAATAGCTTTTGTTACAGCATCAATGAAAATAGGTGTGAACGTAAAGTTTTCGCCTTCACGAGCTTCAAATTCTTTTTTAATTTTATTTCTCCAGTTCCAAATTGTTGTTACATCTGCTTCAACAAAAGAAGTAACGTGAGGAGAAGTATGTTTAGAACGAACCATGTGTTCAGCAATCATCTTTCGCATACGATCCATTTCTATAATTTCATCTCCTTCCATCAATGGAATGCTGACAGATTGCGTAATCTCCTTAACAACTGGAGTGTTGTTTGAAATAGTCACTTGAGGAGTAGCTGGTTTTTCAACAGCAACTGTAGTTTGTCCTCCTCTGTTTTCAATATAATCAAAAATATCTTTTTTAGTAACACGGTCATTTTGTCCGCTTCCCTTAATAGCTTCTAATTCTCCCATGGAAATACCTTCTTTGCTAGCGATACTTCTTACTAAAGGAGAATAGAATCTGCCACTAGGGCTATCCTTTCCAATTTCAATATGGTTATTTATAACTGATGTTGTAGCATCATTTACAGTTTTTTCAATAGTAGCAACTGCAACAGGAGTTTCTTCTATTACAGAAGTTTCAACAGCAGCACTACCATCTGTAGAAATAATAGCGATAACATCACCAACTTGAGCAACCTCATCAACTTTGAAAAGAATTTTAACTAATGTGCCTGTAGCTTCAGAAGGTAGTTCGTTATCTACTTTGTCTGTTGCCACCTCTACAAGTGGTTCGTCCATAGCTACGGTGTCTCCCACATTTTTTAACCAATTTGTAATTGTTGCTTCGGTAACACTTTCTCCCATTTTGGGTAGGCGAATTTCTACTTGTGACATATCTTTATTTATAGGGTTATAATTCTATTTTTTTTTGGTTCACAAAAGTAATTATTTTTTTCTGTCTTTACAAACCTTCTCTCGTTTTATCTATCTAATTTTTTTCGATTTTGCCATAGAATTTTAATGTCTGTAAAGACCTTATAATCTCTAGCATAAATAAGATTTAGCTTTGAATTTAAAGCCATATTTTTTATGAGTAAGGGATTATTGTCTTGATCGATAGGGGTCAAAATACCTGACTTAATATTTGGTAAACCTATATTTGAAACCGTGTTTTCTTCTATAAAATAACCTATCCATGATTTCTTACCAAAAAGGACATTTAAGCAATTTCTCAGGAATTTAATCCTATTAGCATAAAACCAGATAATTATTGGGCTTATTAAAAGAAGAAGGAGAGAAGTTATTATATCGAGTGTCCTCTTGTTTCGTTTATTAGATGACTTAGAAATATTTTCTATTTCCATTAGATAGATATCGCCTGCTGTGTCAACCGAATTACTTCCAATAAGGTACATGCTATTTGGTTGCGCAATCTTAAACTCAACCTTGTCAGCAGTTTTAGACATGAAGTTGATGATAGTTTCTGAAGAAGTATTTTTAGCACAAAATATTACCTCATCAATATTATGTATGTCTATGACTTGATCCAATTGATTTAATGTTCCACTATTAGTTGCATTTTTCTCTTCTGTGGGAGAAACGCTATGTATGGAGTTGATTTTATGCGCGCTATTCTTTAAAATTAACTGAACTCTTTCTACTTCTTCTTCATCCCCTACGATAGCAAAATTTTTATTTTTAATTCCTTGTAGATTGTATCTTTGACCTAATAGAAGATGCATAAAAAAGCGGGAGATAATAAAATAACAGAAAGTAAGAGTTGCTCCTAGCAGAATAAATAAACGAGAAAATTGAACTTCCTTCGGGAGTAGAGCATAAATAACAAGAATAATAATGGTTCCAACCAAAGTACCATAGAAATAGGATTTTAATTTTACAGGAAAATCATAAGAACCAGTATATAAATTGACAATTAACCAAGTGAGTGAGTACCCAGGAAGCGCATATTTTAAAATAGCATAAGGTAATTGAATATGTCCCTGTTTCCATAAGAGAGATAATGAGAATAATATGGATATAATAGCAACAAAATCAAATAGTGGTAAAATAATACGCTTGATAAATCGATTTAAAATAGCTAGTCCTGCCCTAAAGTATATAGCAAGATTGATAAAAAATGAAAAGAGCTTTGCGTTCTTCTTTGAAAAATGCTTCTCGGCAAAGATAACCATGGCGTTGTAGAAGACAAATACATAGTTGATGCTACTTTTCTTAGTGCTTTCTCCTTTGTAATGGATAATTTGAGTTTTTGGAAAATAATAATTTTTATATCCACCTGAGGTAATTCTGTATGATAAATCAATATCTTCTCCATACATAAAGAAATCCTCATCCAGCAGCCCAACTTTATCTAACGTTTCTTTGCGCATTAACATGAAAGCTCCTGCCAAAATCTCAATTTCATTAGTTTCAAATTCGTCAAGATAACCCAAATGATACCTTCCAAATAGTTTGCTCTTAGGAAAAATGCGCGATAAACCAAAGATTTTATAAAAAGCGACAGATGGAGTGGGAAGTCCTCGTTTACTCTCTGGTAGAAACTGTCCTTTTCCATCAATCATTCGAACGCCTAAACCACCAGCGTCTGGGTGCTCATCCATGAATTTGATACATTTAATGAATGTGTCTTCTTCTACAACTGTATCGGGGTTGAGTAAGAGAATATAATCTCCTTTTGCTTGCAGGATGGCTTGATTATTCGCTTTTGAGAATCCAGCATTAAACTTATTTTCAATGAGTTTAGTTTGTGGAAATTTATTCCTTACCATATCAACAGATCCATCTATGGAATTGTTGTCAACAACAAATACTTCTCCAGTAACATCCTTTAAGGCAATATATACTGAATTGAGGCATTGCTCTAGGAAATACTCAACGTTGTAATTTACAATTACAATAGATATACGGACAGCCTGTTCGCTCAAAGTGTGAGGGCTAAAAATAAATTATTTAATGGCTATACAAGAAATTTCAATAGGAACATCCATAGGAAGTTTGGCAACCTGAACAGTTTCTCTAGCAGGAGGCTCACTTGTAAAATAAGAGCCATAAACTTCATTTACCTTTGGGAAATCATCCATTGATTTTAAGAAAATAGTACATTTCACTATGTCAGTCATCTTAAATCCTGCTGTTTCTATGAGTGCTGTAATATTATTCATTACTTGTTTGGTAGCTGATTCTATAGAACTCACTTCTAATTGTCCACTTGAAGGATTTAAAGGGATTTGACCGCTTACGTATAAGGTGTCATTTTTTAGAATCGCAGGACTATATGGTCCTATTGGAGCCGGAGCATTCGGAATCACAATTGCTTTTTTCATGTTTTGAATTTTGTACAAGTTTAGCGATTTTATGATGAATTTTAGATAGAAAATCTAAAAAAAGAAAAGCGACTTGCGTCGCTCTCCCCATATATGTCAAAGTAAATTACTTTACTTCAAATACTTTTGGATCTATCTTCTTGTTGAATACAATACTCTTGATTTTAATATCGAGTCCCATTGATTCGGCCATTTGTGTGATTTGACTTGGGAACATAAATCCTTTGTAATTCTCATACCCACTAATGATAGTAGCTACGCTAGCAGGACCTTCTTCAGAAACCTCTAACTTGTCAATATAAGTTTTTAGATAGTTTTCTGTGTTGTAATAAGTAGTTACAGTCTCATCCCCAATTACATATTTCACTACATAGAACTTTTTTCCCATCCTTTCTTCAATTCCTAATAGGGTAGGAGTATTTAAATTCTTTAGAAGAGCAAATTCGGGAAATAAACCTGCTGTTTTTAATTTGTTGCTCACTTCTTCTGCAGTGTATTTCTTAGTGTCAATTCCGGTCTGACTCATTGTTTTTGTCATACCTTCCTTTCCATTAAAAATTTCTTCTTGAAACACCATACCATTATATTCTAATTTTATAGCGCTATTAGTAGGTGCAGCATAATATTGTGTCATTAGTAATTCAACAGGCATCTGTTGTGGACTGGCCCCACTAACCGTAGTCATTGATTTTACTTTGGATATCTTCTTATTTGCTTTTTTGAAAGTTTTTGTTTGAGTAACAGCCATTAGATATCTTTCATATACTTCTTTTAAAGAGATGTCAGATTTTTCAAATTCTACTTCTTTCACTAGATTTCCAAAAGCATCTAAAATTTCAATTTCTCCGTCAGTGTCAAATTGTTTTAATTTTTCAAGCACCTCCTTATTACCTACAACAAAGATGTATAGATTATCTGTAGAAAAGTATCTCTTTGCCATATCTAGCACATCTTCTTTAGAAACTAAACTTAAATTCTTAAGGTAGTTTTGATAATAATTGTCAGCTAATTTATTTCGGAAGGTATTAAGTGCAAAATTAGCAACTGTTCTTGGACTTTCTAAAGAACGAGCAAATGCACCAGCCATAGAAGCTTTATTAAGTGATAATTCGTTATCTTCCACTAAGCTCTCAGTGATTCGTTTAATCTCGTAAATAAATTGTACAATAGCAGAATCAGTTACGTCGTTTCTGAAATTACCATCTGTACTAAGGTAGCTCCCTTTTCTATTTATATTTAAGGTAGAATATGCTCCATACGTATATGCTTTGTCTTCACGTAAGTTTTGCATTAAACGAGCTCCAAATCCTGTTCCTCCAAAAACTTTGTTTAGAACGCTTAATTTAATCTGGTTGTCATCTCCTGGATACATATCAATAGGGAAAGCCACATCAATTACAGACTGTACTGCTCCGGGTTTTTCTATGAAAATCACACGATTTCCTTTAGAGATCATTCCTTTTCCATAGTTTTTTGTAAACGGAACACCGCCTTCCCAATCTCCGAAGTATTTGTTGGCAATATTTCTTGCTTGGTCTTCAGTGATATCTCCTACAATCGTCAAATAGCTTCCTGCAGGAGTGTATTGTTTTTTATAAAAATTGATAATATCCTCACGGGTAATATTATTTAATGTTTCCTCAGTCATTACTTCTCCGTATGGATGTTCATTTCCAAAAATCACTTTGCTTATAGCATTTTTCATCATGGAATTTGGATCTGTTTTGCTGGAATATAAGCTAGACTCTAGTTGTTTTTTAATACGATCATATTCACTCTCCGGGAAATTGGCATTTTTAACAACATCCGCCATGATAGTTAGTCCTTTATCCATGTGTTTTGTAAGAACACTAAGATACACTGAAGAACTGTTTGCACTTAAATCTGCTCCGATGAAATCTTTTTCTTCATCAATCTGATCTTTTGTTTTATTAGTTGTACCAGAAAGCAGTAAGTTCCCAGCAAAATCAGAAAGACCTGCTTTGTTTCCTTCTAATTGTGGATCTGACCCCATGACTAGATTAAAGGAAACTTTTGGAATTCTGTTATCTTGAGATAGAATTACTTTCATTCCATTGTCCAAATCAAAAACGATTGGTTTTGGGATATGTATTTCTGGAGCAGGAGCAGCAGTTGGTACGATAGAACGATCTATTTGTCCGAAAGAGTATGCAACTGAACAAATTAATATGATTGTTAAAAATAAATTTTTCATATTTTTCATTTTAATATTTTATGAGTCTAATTATTCTGTAGGTTGAGGTAAATAAAACAAAATAACGCGTTGATTCTGTGGAAGGTATTTTTTTGCAGCTTCTTGTATGTCTTCACGTGTTATTCCATCATACATCTTCAATTCTTCATTGATGAGGTTGGTATTATTGAAATATACATAATTATTGGCAAGTGCCTCAGCTTTTCCGGCAACTGAACTATTAGAAGAATAAAAATCATTTTCAAATTGATTCTTGATCTTTTGGAATTCTTCTTCTGTAATTAATTCAGTTTGTACACGTTCAATTTCTGTATCGATTGCAGCTAGCAGGTCTGTAGGATCTACATCTTTAGAGGCTATCCCTGCAAACAATGACATTCCTGGGTCTTCAAGAGGGAAGGTAAATGAAAATGCTGCAACAGCCAACTGTTTATCTTCAACAATTCGTTTGTTCATACGAGAACTAGAACTACCAGATAGAATGGTGTTAAGCATTTGCATAACATACGCATCTCGTGAATTTTCTTTAGGAGCGCGGTATGAAATAAAAACAGCAGGTAGTTGGATATTATCATAAATAGTATCTAATGTTTGTTTAGATAAAGGAGCATCTACAATAGTTGGACGAGGAATTACGGTTTCTTTTTTGCTGTATTCAGATATCATTGCTTTACCTTCTTTAGATGTAGTCTTGAAGAAGTCTTCTTTATTAAATATAGATTTATCTACACCATATCTTGATTTGAAAGCAACATCGTCTATATTGATAAAATCACGGTATAAATTTATGGCTTGCCCTTTTGGTATAGATGCAAAGTATTTATCAATTAACTTCTTTGTTTCAACGATATTAATGTCTCCAGCAATAGAAAGAGTTGCATTAGCAGGAACATAGAACGTCTTATAGAAGTTTACATAATCTTCCTCTTGTGCTGCGTCTAAATCCTCCATAGAACCAATGGGAATCCAGCGGTAAGGATGCTCTTGGAATAATCTTTTAAATGCATTCTCCATAAATGAACCATAAGGTTGGTTATCCATACGTTGTCTTTTTTCTTCTTTTACTACTTCACGTTGTGTTTCAATCCCTGTGTTATCTACTTTCGCATGGAGTAATCTCTCAGATTCCAGCCATAAACCTAGTTCTAGTTGATTTGAAGGAAGAAGTTCATAATAATATGTTCTATCTTGTGAGGTGTTGGCATTTAAAGTTCCACCATTTTTTTCAACAAATTTGGAATATTCACCGCGATCGATATTTTTAGTTCCTTCAAACATTAAATGTTCGAAAAAGTGGGCAAATCCTGTTCTATTTGGATCCTCATTTTTAGAACCAACATGGTATAAAATTGAAACCGCAACAATTGGTGTGGCATGATCTTCATGCAAAATAACGTGTATTCCGTTGTCTAAATCGTATTCTACGAAACTGATTGCATTTTTTTGAGCGCTACTTAAAAAGTTAAGGGCTACAAAAAATACAGTGAGAAAAACTAACTTCATGTGATATTTTTGTTTTTAATTTAATGTTGTAAAAGTATATATTTTTCTGAGATTATCAGAAGATTTAGTGTTGTAAGGCAGAATAAGTGGATAATATAGGGTTATTCTGTTTTATTGGATGGGTTTGATTGTCTTTTGTTCAAACGGTAATTATCAAAATTACTGATGAGCCAAAATAAACTAAAGATAGCTAAAAGGGAAGTGGTGGTAGCTAAAAAGGAAATAGAGCTAAACACACGAAAATCGAGACCATTTGTAAAATAAAATATACTACCTAAAATAATGGCATAGAAAATTCCTAAGTATAGAAATACATTTTCAGTACTGGTTGCTTTCTTCTTGCGAATAGGAGAGAGAGCTTCTTCGGTTGTGATTTGCTGCATAATTCTAACTTTTAATTTATCATCAGCTTTTAGCAAGGAAGAATTTACTAGATTTTTTATATTTTGTTCTTTTGTATCCATGTCATTCAAATTTAAATTATTTTAAGGTGTTTTCCAAGAGTTCAGCTAATCTTTTTCTTGCTCTATAGAGTTTGATTTTAATATTGCTTAAAGATAGACTTGTGATCTTTTCAATTTCTTTGATAGATTTCTCTTCAATATAATATAAGGTGATTATCGTAGCTTCGTCTCCAGGTAGTTGATGAATCGCGTCAAGTATTGCCAAATGTTGATCTTTATTGATTAGAGCACTGTCAGTAGAATCCAAATCTGTATAATTTTCTATTCTTTGTTCTTCAGTAGAAATGTTTACTTCTTTTTGTTGTTGTATATGTGTAAGGGCTGTATTGTAAACAATACGATAAAACCAAGAAGAGAACTTGCTTGTAAAACGAAAGGTGTGTAAATTTTTATAGGCTTTAACAAAAGCATTCTGAGTAATATCTTCTGCATCTTGTCTATTCTTGCATACCCTATATGCGATAGTGAATGCCATATCTTGATATGCATCCACTAAAGCGCCAAAAGCTTGGGTGTTCCCCGTTAAAATGTCTTTTATAAGCTGCTTTTCAGACATGTTTTTCTATTCTATTTCATTTTTAGCATCTTCTTTTTTTGAGATGGCATAGTAAACCAAATATCCGATTGACATAAAAATTAGAATCAAGGTACCAACTAACCACCCAAATTCATCTTCATCTAAACCATTTGCATAAATAATGGTGAAGGACAAACCTAACCCAATTCCAACTCCTCCTAAAAGAAGCCCATTTCTCAATTGTTTTAATCTATTTGGGGGAGTGTTATTTTCATATTCAGGCATAATCCCTTGTTTAATTAACTCCATCCTTTCGATGTGTTTTTGTTTGGAGCTCTTAATTCCTAAATACATACCTAAAGCAATGGGAAGTCCTACTGTTGTAATAATCGCTACGATTCCAACTAAATTTTCAGAAATTTCAAACATAATTTTTATTTTTTTAAGTGAATAATTTATTGTTTGGGGATAAGACAATAGAAAATAGTAGTTGGTTACAAAAAAAATGAAAATAGATAAAAAAAGCCGTCTTTATTGCTAAAAACGGCTTTTCAATTATCTTGTTCAATCTTAGTACTGATCTTGTAGTTTGCCAATTAAAGAAGTTAAACTACTCATCATTTTCTTAGTAGCGCTACTAATAGCTTTTTCTACAGTGTCTTCTGTTGCAGTAACCGCTACGGGTTTTAATCCTTGTGGACGTGCTTCAAGTACACATTTCTTATCATTCCCTCCAGTCTTAGAACCATTTTCATCAGAAATATGAACTTCAACACGCGTCAACCTGTCTTCGAAGCGTGCTAAATCTTCTTTGATGCGTTCTGTAAAATAAGCCTCAATTCTTTCTTTTCCATCAATGTTTTTGTCGGTGTTAAAAAATACTTCCATAGCTTTAAATTTTATGAATATACAAGGATATTCGGGTTAATAAATTTATTCTATAAATCTAACGTTTAAAATTTGATTTTCTTCCAATCGAATTCTTAAATTTTATTAAAAATGTCTGCTTTTTAAAGTTACAGAAAAAAATGAATAAAAAAAATAAAATATAGAAAATATAGCAATAACTCGTTTTGCTTATAAAATAAAATATAAATTAATAGTATTAGACCCCGGCATACCTTCGTCCGTCGGGGTGACAATCTCTAGGGCGAATTAGGCGGTCTGCAAAGCCGACCGATAGTCTCCTCGCACAATTGTCACCACGAGAACCTTAGTGCTCGGAGTCTATTTGTAAATTATTCCTATTTATTTAAAAGTAGATTCAAATGGAAGTCGTTGTAAAATAGATCTTCCCAATGTCAATTCATCGGCATATTGTAATTCTGTTCCAATTGCTACACCTCTGGAAAGGGTGGTGACAGCTATGTTCTTATCTTTAATTTTCTTATAAATATAGAAGTTGGTTGTATCACCTTCCATGGTAGCACTCAGGGCAAAAATGATTTCATCTACTGAATTGTTATCTACTTTCTCTATAAGTGAAGGAATATTCAAATCGTTTGGTCCACGCCCTTCCATAGGGGAAATAATCCCTCCTAGTACATGGTATATGCCTTTGAATGTACCTGTAGCTTCAATCGCCATCACATCACGGATATCTTCTACTACACAAATTGTGCGTTGGTCTCTTAGTGGATTACTGCATATTGTACAGATTTCAGTATCAGAGATATTTCCACAATTTTTACAGTGTTTAATGTGCTCTTTCATGGCTAAAAGTGCATCAGAAAATTGTTCTATTTCCTGGGGTGAACGCTTCAACAATTCCAATACCAAACGCAAGGCACTTCTCTTACCAATACTTGGTAAAGAAGCAAATTGTGTAACGATATCGTTGAGGTGTTTTGAAGGTAAATCCATGTAGCAAAAATAAAGAAATTAATGGGAGTTTATTCTGTTAACCCAAAGAAATCCTTTTCTTTGTAAACAAAACTATCAGAATGAACGATTTGTGTGGTATTTCAGAAGATAAACTCCCTTTTCAACTTTTAGGTCTTTGCTTGCAAGAACCAATGGCTTTGATTTTAGATTGGGTAATGGCATTTATCTGCTTCTTTGTCTTCCTACGCCTTAAAAACCATACTTCTGATTTTCATCGGTATTGGAAGCTGTTTTTTCTATTCTTTGGATTAAGTACCTTCTTCGGTGGTTTAGGACATTTGTTCTTTTATTATACAGGTAATTATGGTAAAATCCCTTCATGGACTTTTGCGATTATTTCTAATTATTATGTAGGAAAAGCTATGTTAAAACTAAATGTGCTATCCATTCAAAAAATACAATTGTTCTCAAAAATACTATCAGTTAAGTTCTTTGTATTTATGTCGCTGATGTTATTTGTAGTTTTGATGTACGGAAAGAATTCATTTGTGTTTTCCATGGTTGATTCTGTGCTAACAACGCTTGCATACTGCTTAGGCTTGGGAATTTATTACAAGAAACAAGGTTTAGAATCATTTAAATATATTGTGTGGGCGGTGGTGCTGCTTTTCCCTTCTATTTTTATCTTTGTGTTTAAGATAAATGTATCACTTTGGTTAAATAAAGACGATTTGAGTCATCTGTTTATGATAGCTTCATTGGTATTCTTTTATATAGGAGTGAAAAATACAGTATCAAAAGTAAATATTTTTTCAACATAAGATGGCAGAACAAAACAAGATAAATATTTTAAATAAACGTGCTCGGTTTGAGTACCATATCTTGGATACGTTTACTGCGGGAATTCAGCTGGGTGGTACAGAAATTAAAAGTATTCGTTTGGGAAAAGCGAGTATCATGGAGGCATATTGTGTAGTCGAAAATAATGAGGTATTTATACGAAACATGCACATTGCAGAATATTCCAATGCTTCTTTCTATCAGCATAAACCTAAAGCTGACCGAAAATTATTATTGAATCGCAAAGAGATTAATAAGATAGATCGAAAACTTCAAACCAAAGGTTTTACATTGATTCCTTTGCGACTGTTTATCAATGAGGATGGAAGGGCTAAATTAGAAATAGCTTTAGCGCAAGGAAAGAAGTTGTACGATAAGCGTCAAGACCTAAAAGAGAAAGATGATAAGCGAACCATGGATAGGGTTCGTAAGAACTACAAATAGATATCATGCAAATCCTATTTGACAATTTATTACCTATAACGATTGCAATCATCATGTTTGGGATAGGATTAAATTTGTCATTCGATGACTTTAAGCGCGTATTTACATTTCCTAAGGCGATTATTTATGGTTTAGTGGGACAATTAGTGGTTTTGCCTTTAATTGGATTTTTGTTGGCCTATCTGGTTCCCTTGGAGCCTGCATATAAAATTGGAATTGTTTTAATCGCTATTTGTCCAGGAGGCACTTCTTCAAATATAGTTACTTATATGTTGAAAGGTAGGGTAGCTCTTTCCGTTTCTATCACAGCTTTTAATAGTTTTTTAATTGTACTTACAATACCAATTTTACTTCGATTAGCTTTTTATCTATTTGAACCAAGTGGCACTTTTGCTGAACTTACTTTGTATCAGACGTTTTTTGAAGTAATATATACAGTCCTTATTCCAGTAGTTGGCGGGATATTAATTGGACACTTCTTTCCTGCATTTGCTAAAAATATACAACCTCTTTTACGCTATATACTGCCTGGGCTTTTGTTTGCAGTATTCCTATTAGCTATCCTCCTTGAGAATGCGAATAGTACCAAATCTCTTCAGGAGTATTGGGATATTTTCGTTCCTGCATTTTTGCTTAATTTTTCGGTTATATTGATTGGTTTTTACTCCTCTCGTTTGATTAATTTACCACATGAGGATCAATATACCATTGCAGTAGAAATGGGTTTACAAAACTCTGCCTTAGCCATATTTTTAGCAAATAATGTACTTCACATGGAAGGAGTATCCCTTGTGGCAGTGGTGTATGGAAGTTTTACTTTCTTTACCACTTTATTTTTTGGCTATGTACTTAAGAACTATGTTCCGAAGGCGAAATAATTGAAAGTCCTTTATTTGAATGCTTCAATAATCTTGTCAGCCATCTCCACACCAATTCTGTCTTGAGCTTCATTGGTAGCAGCCCCAATATGAGGAGTGCAAGCAATCATATCGCAGGTTAACAATTCTGATTTTGGAGTTGGTTCATTTTCAAATACATCGATGGCAGCAGCTGCAACTTTTCCTTCTTGGATAGCTTCTAGTAAATCATCTTCATCGATAACACCTCCTCGAGCTAAATTAATTAAACGAACGCCTTTTTTCATCTGTTGGAATTCATTTTTACCAATTACGGCTTTTCCATCAGCTTGTTTAGGCACATGAATAGAAATGAAATCAGCTTTTCCCCAAACCTCATTTAGGTTGTTGGTAACTTCAATTTTACTCATGACTTCACCAATTCCCTCAATATAAATTGGAATCTCTGCTGTTCCTGTTATCTGATCTATGGCGATTATTTTCATTCCAATTCCAAGTGCATAACTAGCGAGTGAGCGTCCAATTCTTCCAAAGCCAATGATAAGAAGTGTTTTTCCACGTAATTCTACACCTTTTCCGTATTTCTTCTTCAGGGCGTTGAAATTAGTGTTACCATTTACAGTCATTTCTTTGTAGGAATCAAAAGTTGAACGAGCCAAAGAAAATAAAGAAGCCATAGCTAATTCCGCTACTGATTGTGAAGAGGAAGCAGGTGTATTTTCTACTCTAATTCCCTTGCTACGAGCATATTCTACATCGATATTATCCATTCCAACACCACCTCTTCCAATAAATTTTAAATTGGGGCAAGCATCAATTAATTCTTTTCTTGCGGTAGTGGCAGAACGTACTAATAATACAGAGTATCCTTCTTTATTGATTGTTTCAACTAATTTATCTTGTTCTACTTTTTCTGTAGAGATATAGAATCCTGCTGCTTGTAATTTATCTATACCGTCTTGGGAAATCCCGTCGTTTGCTAATATTTTTATCATTTTTTGAATTATAAGGCTTTCATTACATCAACTAGAACTTTAACACTCTCCAGAGGAAGTGCATTATACATGGATGCACGGTATCCTCCTACGGAACGGTGGCCTTTGATGCCAACGACTCCTGCTTCATTCCAAAGCTGGTCAAAGCGTTCCTTTTTGCTTTCATCTGTTAGACGAAAAGATACATTCATAAGGGAACGATCTTTTACAGTTGTTGTTCCTTCGAAATTCGGATTTCTATCTATTTCTCCGTATAGTAAATCAGCTCTTTCTTTACTTAATTTCTCCATTGCAGCAACACCACCGTGTTTCAATAAATAACGTAGATTTAAGTTTGCTACATATACCGAAAAGACAGGAGGTGTATTAAACATACTGTCTTTATCAGCATGAATTTTTAAATCAAGATATGTAGGTATGTTTAAAGATGAATTTCCTAAAACAGAGTCTTTCACTATATATAAGGTAGCTCCTGCAGGACCTAGATTCTTCTGAGCACCCGCATAAATTAAATCAAATTTAGAAACATCAAACTCTTTAGAAAAAATATCAGATGACATATCACATACTAAGGGTACGTTTACATTTGGTATTTCTGTGAACTGTGTTCCTCGGATGGTATTGTTAGAGGTATAGTGTAAAAAGTCAATATTATCAGGAAGAGTAGTTATTTCTGGGATGTACGTAAAATCTTTATCTGCTGAAGTAGCAATTTCAACTACTTCTAGCCCTGCATTTTTTGCTTCTTTTATAGCTCCAGAAGACCAAGTACCTGTATTAATATATGCAGCACGTTTGTGTTTACCGGCCATATTCATAGCAGAAATTAAGAAGCCTAAACTAGCTCCACCTTGGAGATATAAAACAGTATAACCGCTTGGAATATTTAATGCTTTTTTCACATTATTTCTAGCTTCTTCCATAACATCAACATAGTCTTTGCTTCTGTGAGATATTTCTAATATAGATAAACCATTAAAATCTAAAACTGCTTGTGCTGCATCTTTCATTACTTCTTGAGGTAAGATGCATGGACCTGCTCCAAAATTGTGTTTCATATCATTTATATTTTTACAAATGTGTTAAAAATTAAATTGAAAGCATATTAATTCAAGATATAATTTCAAAAAAAAAAGTCGACAACTTGCCGACTTTCTGAATATTGAAATGTTCTTATTTTTTCTTTGGTTCAGCCTTTGCTTTAGCAGCAGTTTTTTTAGCAGGTGTCTTTTTCTCTGCACTTACTTTTTTCTCAGTAGTTGCTTTCTTTGCGGGAGTTTTTTTCTCTGTTGCTGCTTTGGTTGCTGCTTTTTTTACTGGAGCTGCCTTTTTTGCAGGAGTTTTTTTCTCTGCTACAGCTTTAACAGTAGTAGTTTTTGGAGCTTTTTCTTTTTTTGGAGCTACAGAAATGGGAGTATTTTTTTTCTTCTTTCTTGTATTTCCGTAAGAACCTCTAACACGTTTACCTTTTGTTGTTTTTAAATCTCCTTTTCCCATTTTATTTATATTATTTAATTAGTATTAGTATGATGGGGCAATATACAAATAATCCTTTTAAAATGATATCATATTATGGAAAATAATTTCATTTTTTAATGGATAATAATAAGTGATTTATTTTTTTTCTTGAATTCTCCTTAAAAAGTCATTGATAGTTTTCTCGGGGTTATTAATGATTCGTTTGCACCATTCAATCTTTAAGAGTGTTTGCTCTTTTTCGGATAATTTCCAATTGAAATCGGTTTGATTTTCTAACCTTGTTCGGATTGTGTGCATGATTAATGCAGCAGAAACGGAAACGTTAAAACTTTCTGTGAAACCAACCATAGGTATTTTTACAAGATAGTCGGCCATATTAAGTGCTTTTTCTGATAAACCAACTTGTTCTGTTCCAAATACAAAAGCTATTGGTTGATTAATAGGGATATTTTGAACGGTGTATTCTTCAGCATACGGGGATGTGGCAGCTATTTTATATCCTTTATCTTTAAGAGTTTGAATGCATTTAGTGGTAGGGAACAACTGATCCGAATAATGAAAATTATCTACCCATTGACCAGAACCTAGTGCAATATCTTTGTTTACTGTAAATTTATTTGTTTTTTCGATAATGTGTAGGTCTTGAATTCCAAAGCAGTCACAACTACGAGTAACCGCACTAGCATTATGTTCTTGAAAGATATTCTCAACTGCAATGGTAACGTGACGAGTTCTCTCTGATGCTATACGATCAAATTTCTCTTGTTTTGCAGGAGTGATAATAGTATAAAGAGCTTTTAGTAATTCTTCTTCCATGTTAAAATAAAAAAGGGAGCCGTTAAGCTCCCAAAACATAAGTTGAAAACAAAGTTTTAGTTTACTGCGTCAGATAAACCAGCACCAGCCTTAAATCTTACGACATTTTTAGCTTTGATTTTGATTTCTTTTCCAGTTCTTGGGTTTCTTCCAGTTCTAGCTGCACGCTTAGAAGTAGAGAAAGAACCAAATCCGATTAAAGAAATTCTATCACCTTTTTTAAGTGCTTTAGTAGTTACACCAACGAATGCATCTAATGCTCTTTTAGCATCTGCTTTAGAGATCTTTGCTTCTGAAGCCATTGCTTCAATCAATTCTGCTTTGTTCATAGTTATGGTTTTTGTTTGTATTAAAAATTAACTAGAGCAAATGTAGAAGAATATCGCATACATGCAAGGAAATAATGAAAAAAAATAAATAAAATGTTGAAAAAATAGTCATTTTGTTGATAAGTGCCCCTGATAAGCCCTATTTATAGTGTATTTAGATAACGATTAAAATTATTTTTTTTAAATAATAATTTATAATAATTGATGAATATTGATTTTGATTCGATGAATTATTCGATTTCTTCGAATAATTTCAAAGTGGATTAAAAAATTAGATTTGATTTTGATTAGATTTTAATCAAAATCAAATTATGGGATGATATTCCAGTCTTGAGTTTTAAATCCTAATAGAAAAGTAGCAGTATCCATTCGCTTCTTACCTTCTAGCTGAACTTCTTGTAGGGAAAGGGTTCCGGAATATAATTCTAAAAATAATTTTCGATTATCTTCAGTGAGTTTAATATCAGCATTCTCTTTTGTGTTATGAATTGTAGATCTAAAAATCTTGAGTGATTTTCGTTCTTTACTCTCTTTATGTTCCAGCCAAATCCATGCAGTAGGATAGGGAGACATCCCGCGAATAAAATTGTGCAATTCGAAAACTGACATTGAAAAATCAAGTAAACAATCTTGTTTTTGAATCTTAGGAGCAGGCTTGAGTTCTTTTTCTTCTTGAGGTGTAGCGTTGATTTCTCCTTTACGTAATAATTCAATGGTGTTTACAACAACTTCTGCGCCTAATACCATCATGCGGTCGTGAAGTTCTCCTGCTGTTTCCTCCTCTCCAATAGTCATTTTCTCTTTGAGAAGTATTTTACCTGTGTCTATCTTTTCATCTATCATGAATGTAGTTACACCTGTCTCTGTTTCACCATTGATAATCGCCCAGTTAATAGGTGCTGCTCCTCTATATTGAGGTAAGAGAGAACCATGTAAGTTAAAAGTACCCATTGCAGGAATCTCCCATACAATTTTGGGTAACATTCGAAAAGCAACTACAATAAATAAATCTGCTTGTAGATTCTGTAATGTATTCACAAAGTCTTCATCTTTCAAAGAAATAGGTTGAAGAATAGGGATGTTATGGTTTTTGGCACAAATCTTTACAGCACTTTCGCTTAATTTCTGCCCTCTACCTGCAGGTTTGTCTGGAACAGTGACAACACTTACTACCTGATATTCTTCTTGTATTATTTTTTCTAAAATGGTCACGGCAAATTCGGGCGTGCCCATGAATACTATTCTCAAATCCTCTTTGTGCTTCATTTATATTTTCTTTTTCTCCCAGTTAAAATGTCTAAGATACAGTAAAGATAATATTCCTGTCAAAATAAAATATACATATTCGACAGACCATACGGAGGCAATATTCCAATCCCATACTTTTAAAGTAAAGTAACTATAGACCGTATAAATCACAATTGATATAGTTTCAATTAATAAAGTGGTACGTGTATTCCCTGACCCACTAATTGTTTGAAAATAAGGTGTCATCAAACCATATAATAGAATAGAACCAAATACAATACGCAAAATGAAAGCGCTATCTTTTAGATAGATTGGATCAGGGTTGATAACAGAAATCAAAAATTCAGGATAGAGAATTGCTCCGTGAAATAGTGTAAGTAAACTAAGAGTTATTAAAACACTTGTTTTACGAATAATCTCTTTGATGCGATGAAACCCATCTTCATGCATATATTGAGAAACATACGTTTTAATCGTAGCAGCAAATCCAAAAATGGGGATAAAGGCGATCATATATACAGAACGTACACTTTGGGATACGGTGAGTTCATACGTACTTCGCTGCTCAATGAATGTGAAAAATATTGTCCAACTGCCTAATGCGATAAACCCTTGTATTAGCAGAGGGAAGCCTACACTAACTATTCTTCGAACAGATTTAAATGAAAATTGAAGATGTGAAAAAATTTGATACATGATTCTTTCTTTCGATTTGTATAAAAGACTCAATAGCACAATCACTGTAATCCCTTCTGATAATGTAGAAGCTAAGGCAGCACCTTTAATTCCCATAGGTTCAATAGGTCCAACTCCAAATATCAGTAGATAGTCTAGTAATACATTTGAGCAAGCAAAGATGGAGGAACTAACCATGATTACCCATGTTTTTCCCGTAGCTAAAAAGAAACTATTTAATGGTAACAAAATAATTCCAATGAGAAAACCATAAGTTCTGATGGATAAGAAATCAATCTGCTCTTGTGCTAATTCCTTGTTACTTGAGTAATCGTAAAGTAAATTATCGAAACCGAATTGTATAAAGAAGAAAAAGAGTAAAGCAAAGGATGCTAAAACGAAGAAGGAAGATTGTAGAATCTCATTTAATTCTGATTTTCGTTTTTCACCAATCCTACGTGCTAGGATAATCTGAACAGCATCGCTTAAGCCAGTTAATCCCATATAAGCGGTAACATATACCAGTCCAGCATTTCCGGCAGCATCAAAACTAAGCGTGCTGTATCTACTTAAAAATGAAGAGTCAGTTATCATAACAATAGATTGCACAAAAGTCCCAAACATTAAGGGAAGCGCAACCTTTAATATATGTCCATAGGTTATGGGTAGGCGGTGCGAATCTTTATTTTCCATTATTCAGCTCATGAATGTTGTTAACAATTCTTTGTAGCTGAGTTTCTGTAAGATTAGAACCACTAGGTAAGCATAAGCCTATATTAAATAATTCTTCTGCTACCTTTTCGCCATAGTAATCATATTTTTCAAAAACAGGCTGTAAGTGCATAGGCTTCCAAAGTGGGCGCGATTCGATATTTTCTTTTTCTAAAGCTATCCTCAAATCCTCCCTGCTAAAACCCGTTTTTTCTGTATGAATTAATATAGCGGTTAACCAACGATTGCTGTAATGCCCTTCTGGTTCATTACAAAATTCTATTCCTTGTATAGATGATATGTGTTTTTTATAGTATTCGAAGTTAGAACGTCTGGAGTTTACGCGATCATTAAGTACTTCCATCTGACCTCTTCCAATTCCAGCAGTGATGTTTGACATGCGATAATTATACCCCACTTCTACATGTTGGTAATGAACAGCAATTTCTCTTGCTTGGGTAGATAAGTATATAACGCGGTCTTTTTCTTCTTTGGTATTAACGACAAGTGCACCTCCACCTGAAGTTGTAATGATTTTATTACCATTAAATGATAATACGCCAAAATCCCCTAAAGTTCCGCAAAACTGATTGTGATAGTGACTTCCTAAGGCTTCGGCTGCATCTTCAATAATTGGAATGTCATAGCGTAATGCTATTTCCTGAATTTCTTTATGCTTGTATGGCATACCATATAGATGAACAGCAACAATAGCTTTTGGTTTCACCCCATGTTTTTGGATTGTTCCTTCAATAGCGACCTTTAAAGATGCTGGATCCATGTTCCAAGTATCCACTTCACTATCAACAAAAACTGGATTAGCACCTTGGTATAAAATAGGATTGGCCGATGCAGAGAAAGTCAATGATTGACAAATTACAAAATCTCCTGCTTGTACATTAGCCATGATTAATCCTAAATGGATGGCAGCAGTTCCAGCACTTAATGCAGCAACTTTCTTTTCGTTTCCAAGGTAAGTTTCTAAATCCTTCTCAAAGCCGGTAACATTTGGACCTAAAGGAGCAATCCAATTTTCATCAAAAGCTTGTTGGATATACTTCTGTTCATGTCCTCCCATATGTGGAGATGATAACCAAATTTTGTCGTTTGCCATATACTTTGAAAAATCGTTACAAAATTAATGAAATCTTTGTTCCTATTGAATTTTAATAAGATTTATTTAAGATTAAAGCTAGTAATTTACTGAGGTTTTAAAAATTAGAATTCACCGATTTTGGTAATTCTTCCTTTTACAACATCTCCAATTTTCACATTAATTTTGGTATCTAAAGGCAGGAGTAGATCGATGCGAGAACCAAATTTAATGAAACCAAATTCTTCACCTGCTTTCACAGAGTCATTTTCTTTGATATAATAGCAGATGCGTCTTGCTACAGCTCCTGCGATTTGTCGAAATAAGATTTGTTTCCCATTGGAGTGTTCTACTACGAAGGTAGATCTTTCGTTGTCGGTAGAGCTCTTTGGATGCCACGCAACTAAGAATTTACCAGGGTGATATTTCGTATATTTCACATTGCCAGAAATCGGATTGAAATTAGCGTGTACATTAAGTGGTGACATAAAAATTGAAACCTGAATGCGTTTGTCATTAAAATATTCGGTTTCTTGCACTTCCTCGATAACGACAACTTTCCCATCCACAGGGGAAATAATTTCATTTTCTTTTCCTTGAAATTGAATAATAGGAACGCGAAAGAATTGAATGACTAGATATAACATAACAATCACACCAAGTAACAGTGGAATATAAATCCAAAGATATTCAGATAAGAAGAGTTGATTCATTAATTGAATTCCTCCCAAAATAACTAAAGCAAGTAGGATAATTAAGTAGCCTTCTCTGTGTATTTTCATTTCTAAAATTAGTTTTCGCTGTAAAAGTACATTATTTCTTTACATAGAAGTCGGAGAAGAGAAAATTAAAATTGGTGATAGTAAAGAAGTATAAACCAATAAAAGAATGGAGCTACGTACATGGCAGCATCAAAGCGGTCTAGAATACCACCGTGTCCTGGAATGATAGTTCCTGAATCTTTGACATTGGTAATACGTTTGATTTTTGATTCAATTAAATCTCCTAGAATAGCCACTGGAGAGATAATAGCTGCTGCTAACATCCAAAAATAATAATCTCCTCCTACTACAAGCGAATAAAGTAAAGAGAATAGAATAGTGCTGAAAAATCCACCAATAGCTCCTTCCCATGATTTTTTTGGTGATATTCGTTCAAGTAATCTGTGTTTTCCCAACCAAATCCCAAATAAAAAAGCAAAGGTGTCATTAGCCCAAACTAAAATAAACATGCCTAATAAAAACTCCCATTGATAATTATTTGCCATGTGGAAATGATATATCAATAGCATTGAGAAAAATGTAAGGGGAATATACACCCATGAGAATAAGACAGTACTGATATCTAAAAGTGGATTTTTATTTTTACTAAAAATAATAAGTAGCAAAGGGAGAAACAATAAGGGGATAATATGTAAGCCATTTAATGTTACCTCTGTACTTGTTTGAGAATTTAAAGAAAGGATAAAATAGAGGTAGATTCCTCCAAGAATCCCTACTATCTTATTGGGTTTAATTTCTTCAGAGTCTTTAAATAAATTATAAAATTCTATTAAGCCTAATATCATAAATAATCCTAGGACAACGAAAGTGACAAAATGGTGTACAAACAGAGCGGCCATGATGATTGCTACAAACAACCCTCCCCAAACAGTACGTATGCCTATATTATTCATTGGTAGATTCTATAATTTGTTTAGCTAAGATAATATTATTTTGATTTACGTAGAGCATGATACCTCCTTGACTAGAAAAAGAGAGGTTATAAGATGAGTCTTTTTTGTTTACAACAAAGACTTGAATACCTTCTTCCTCTAATTTTAATTTCATGATATTTGCCAGATATTCTTCGTTGGTAGCGAATACTAATTTGTTTTCTTCAAAGAAAGTATCTTGAGCTAACAAATTTTTAAACCATATTTTTATTTTGTTTAATATCATTGAATAGGAAAGCTATCTTCTGAATTCTCAAATGAATCTTTTGACTGATTCTCTTCTGGAGAATTAGCTTTTTCTTCTTTTGTATTTTCCTCTCCCTCTTCTTCTTTTTCAGCATGCACTACTTTGTCTGTAGCTATAATCTGTTCTGCAGGAGTTAATTGATCCCAAGGACGTTCTCCAAAAATTGCTTCTAAATCTTCTTTAAAGATAACCTCTCTATCTAAGAGTAAATTAGCAAGAGCCGTTAATTTATCTTTATTCTCGGAAAGAATCTTTTTTGCTCTTACGTATTGGGATTCGATTAATTTAGAAACTTCATTGTCAATCAATCTACTAGTTTCCTCGGAATAAGGTTTTACAAACTGATTTTGTCCTTGAGGGTCATAGAAAGAGATGTTACCAATTTCTTTGTTTAAACCATAAATAGAAACCATGGCATAGGCTTGCTTAGTGACTTTTTCTAGGTCGCTTAAGGCGCCGGTAGAAATTTCACCAAATATAATTTCTTCTGCAGCTCTTCCCCCTAAGGCAGAACACATTTCATCTAATAATTGGTCGGTTGTGGTGATACTTCTTTCTTCTGGTAAATACCAAGCAGCCCCTAATGATTGTCCACGAGGGACAATAGTTACTTTTACCAAAGGATGCGCATGTTCGGCCAACCAAGAAATAGAAGCATGACCAGCTTCATGGAAAGCAATTTTTCTCTTTTCATCTTTTGTGATGATTTTATTCTTTTTCTCTAAACCACCAATTATTCTGTCAACAGCATCTAAGAAATCTTGCTTTTCTACTTGCTTCTTATCTTTTCTGGCAGCTATCAATGCTGCCTCATTACATAAATTAGCTATATCTGCACCTGAGAATCCTGGAGTCTGTTTAGCCAAGAAATCAATATCTATGTCGTGAGCGATTTTAATAGGTTTTAAATGCACTTGGAAAATTTCTTTACGTTCATTTAAATCGGGCATGTCCACATAAATTTGTCTATCAAAACGACCTGCTCTCATCAAGGCTTTATCCAAAATATCTGCGCGGTTTGTTGCTGCAAGAATGATAACTCCAGAGTTTGTTCCAAAACCATCCATTTCAGTTAACAATTGGTTTAAGGTGTTTTCTCTTTCATCGTTGGAGTTGAAATTGCTATTCTTTCCTCTCGCTCTACCAATAGCATCAATTTCATCAATAAAAATAATGGAAGGTGCTTTTTCTTTGGCTTGTTTAAATAAATCACGCACACGTGAAGCTCCTACACCTACGAACATCTCAACAAAATCAGAGCCTGAGAGTGAGAAGAAAGGAACATCGGCTTCTCCTGCAACAGCTTTTGCTAGTAATGTTTTCCCTGTTCCTGGAGGACCTACTAGTAAGGCACCTTTAGGAATTTTAGCGCCCAATTCTGTGTATTTTTTAGGATTCTTAAGGAATGCAACAATTTCTTGCACCTCTTCTTTAGCTCCTTCTAATCCTGCTACATCTTTAAATGTAACTTCGGTGCCCTTACCTTTTTCGAAAATTTGAGCCTTTGATTTACCAATGTTAAATATTTGACCTCCAGGTCCTCCCCCTGCTCCACGGGACATACGTCTCATAATGAACAGCCAAATTGCAATGATAATAATGATTGGCAATAAGAAACTAAAAATTTGACCGATATAATTGTGTTCTTCATCTACGCGATAAGAGATAGATTCATGTCCTGCTTCTTTTCTTTTTTCGTTGATATCATTAAATTCTTTAATGAATGCATCAGTAGAGGCAATGTCAAATGAAAATTTAGGAGAAGTACTTCCACCTGTCATGGTGTTTTCAGAACTTTCAAAAGCTTTTTTCATTAAATCAAAATCTGCTCCTTCAAAATCTCCTTGCTGGATGGCTACTCTACCTGAATCTGAAACTTTGAAATCTACCCGCCCTACATTCCTCCAAATGGTGATTTTTTCTACATAACCTCTTTCCATTAGAGTTGTGAACGAGTCCTTTGTCTGCAATACTTTATTGGTAGAAGTGCTCATAAATAATTGAATACCAATTATTATAATTCCAATTGCAGCGTAAATCCAATAAATAGAATAAGGATTACTATTTTTATTGTTTTTTGTTGTTTTTTTCTCCTTTGACATTTCTTATCTTAATTTAATTCTATGTGACGTTTTTTTCCGTCTGCCCATAAATCTTCTAATTCATAATACCCTCTAACATCTTTATGAAAGATATGTACGACTACATTAACATAGTCTAACAAAATCCATTGAGAATTGTTTTTCCCTTCTTCATGCCAAGGTTTTTCTTTTAACTGTTTTCTCGTTCCTCTTACAATAGCATCAGCAATACCATCTACTTGTGTAGTAGAGTTACCACTGCCTATGATAAAAAAGTCTGTAATTGCATTTTCAATCTCACGTAAGTCAATAATAACAATATCTTCTGAATTTTTATTTTGCATTTCCTCTACAATAACTTCACAAAGTTTTTGAGAGTCTGTATCTTTGTTTGTTTTTTTTACCATTTTTATATTCTCATTTACAAAGCTAATTAAATTTTAATTTTAGCATATTTTTTTAAACAGTTTAATCATGCTTCATAAAACATACGTTGGAAATCAAATTATTTTTTTAAATAGTGTGGATAGCACCAACAACTATGTTGCCAACCTATATAAAACAGAAGGTATTGAATCGGGAACTGTAATAATGGCAGATTTTCAGACAAAAGGAAGGGGACAAAGAGGTAAAGTATGGCAGTCTGACTCTTCTGCCAATCTTATAATGAGCATTGGAGCAAAATTGACTGATTGGGAAATAGATAGTGTTATATCTTTAAATCATATTGTTTCATTATCGCTTCATGGTTTATTTTCTAATTATCAAGATGATGTGAAAATAAAATGGCCTAATGATATTATGGTTCAGGGTAAAAAAATATCAGGAATTTTAATAGAAAACTATTTGTCATCCAATAGCATATTTTCAATTATTGGAATTGGAGCAAATATAAATCAAACGCAATTTGATATAGAAAGAGCAACCTCTCTTTTTATTGAAACAAATAGTATATTTCAACCTAGAGATATTGCTATGGAATTAATAAGGTATATGAATGAGATTTTAAATTTGTATAATCAGCGTGGAGATGAATATATCAAGGATATGTATAATGCTTTATTGTGGAAAAAAGATGAAAAACATATGTTTTATATAGGTGAAGAGGTAAAAGAAGGAAGAATATTCACCACGGATGCCGATGGTTTGTTGGGAGTATATTTTGAGAATGAAGAACGTTGGTTTCATAATGGGGAAGTTAAATACTAATATATAACCTGTTGTGCATTTAGAATAAAATACCGATTATAACCTTAGACCCCGACACTCCTTCGTCTGTCGGGGTGACAATACAAAGGAAGGGTAAGGCGGTCGGCAAAGCCGACCGAAAGTAGCCGCTCACAATTGTCACCCCGAGAGCCTTGGTTTCTCGGGGTCTATTTTTTAATAAATTCTATTTCTTACATCTTTACAAATTCAATACAATCCATAATACAGTAGAAATTATTGATTTTATTTATTTTTGTAAATGCACAACGGGTTAATATATACTAATATATTATATGTTAAAGTATAAGATTTCATGGGAGTATTGAAATTATAAATAGTTTAGTCGAAGAAATGAAACAAATAATACAGTCTATCGAAGCGGAAATTAAATCCTTATTTGAAAATGAAGGTACAGGACATGATTGGTATCATATAGATCGTGTCCGAAATATGGCTCTTCATATTCAAGAAAAGGAGGGGGGTGATAGGGAGATTGTTGAACTAGCTGCTTTGTTACACGATATTTCTGACCATAAATTTAATGGGGGAGACTTTAGTAAAGGAGGGATAATTGCTAAAGAGATACTTGAGAAATTTCATGTGTCTTCTACAAAAATTCTAGAGATAGTAGAAATAGTTAACAATGTGTCATACAAAGGAAGTGGTGTAGAAGATTCTATGCACAGTTTAGAAGGTAGAATAGTTCAAGATGCAGATAGAATGGATGCAGTTGGAGCAATTGGAATAGCAAGAGCTTTTGCTTATGGAGGATATGCACAACGTCCAATTTTTGACCCTGAAGTATTGCCTCAAAATCATCAATCAACTCAAGAATATGTTGAGAATCGTTCTCATTCTATTAATCATTTTTATGAGAAATTATTACTTCTTAAAGATAGGATGCATACAAATACAGGTAGGAAATTAGCAGAAGAACGTTCTATGTTCTTGGAGAGCTATTTACGTCAGTTTTATTATGAATGGTTTGGGGAGAATGATACAGGTTTCTGGAAAATAAAATAGCGTGGATATCCACGCTATTTTATAACATCATTCAGTTTTTTTTAGAATGCTTTAAAGGAAACTCTTCGATTTTTTGCAGATTTTAAATTGTCTTCGTCACCATCCTTGATGTATTGTGAAGGTGTTCTATCTGAATCATCTTTAACATCAATTCTATTTTTAGCAATTCCTTCTTCCATTAAAATATCCATAATGTAATTTGCTCTTTTTGAAGAGATATCTTGAGTGGCACCATTTGCAGTCTCTTGGCTATCAGCATGACCAATAATTTGAATATTTAAATCTGGATTAGCTTTTAGAAGTTCTAATATTCTGTCGATAGTTTGCTGACCATCTCTTTTTACATCATATCTTCCAGCTGCATAATAAACATTGTATTCAGTTAATTTTTGAGCAGGAGTCATATCTTTTGCGATTTCAGGAGAGCGTTGATATAAAGTCATTGTTTTTACATCTGCTTCATCAGGATAGTTACAATTGCATTGCTCATCAGGTCCAAGTAAACGCACAGAAACATCGTCGATATAATAATACGCAGCAATAATTTGAGTACCTTTAACATCTCTTGGTTTTCTAACTCGATCGTTTATAGATTCCCCATCGTTGGTGAAATTACCGATAGTCATAAATTTCTCACCTCCTTTCGCTGTGAATTCCCCACACACTAAATCCCAACCAAAAAGTCCGTCAAATGCTTCTTGTTTAGGATGTTCCACATCTGTATCTAGAATCATGGCAGGTACTTTTTGTGAAGAACCTGGTGCTTTTTTAGAGAAATGTGCTCCAATTCTATTAGATGAATATTTAGATAATTCTGCTAGAGAAGCATAAAACTGAACCTGATATCTCATACCTTTTTTAAGAGGAGTTGATAATTCTGTAGTAATATAGGTTCTCATTTCTTTTTCTCTATATGAATAAGCTATGATACCTGCATAATTGTATCCATCTTTAGGTTCTTCTGTTCCATAGATGTTAGAAGGTGTTTGAACTTCAGGAGTTTTTGCTTCAGCAGCAAATATATCTGCTTTACTGCCAGTTGGAGAAAACCAATTCTCGGCTAATTCAATATCACCGACTTTGCGGATTTTCTTATTTTGAGCCTTTTCAAAACTTCCGTTCTTAACTAAGTTTTCACCATCTTGTGCTAATGAGGAGAAACTGAATAAAAGTGCAGGAAAAATAAAAGCCCAATAAATGCTTGATTTTGTTTTGTGATTCATAACAATGTATTAAATAATTTTTTAATTCAATAGCTTCAAATTTAGTATATGAAATTAAATATTAAATCCGAAAAGGATGAATTTTAATGTTCCAAATTTAATAAATAAATCAATTGTACGAATTTAAACTTAAATTGTTTCAACTATTTACGTGCTTACAATGGCTATGCCAAAAGTTTGGTATTGTTATATGAGCGTACTTGCATCAAATATGATTGGATAGATTATTTACCAAATTTTAGAGAATTTGGCTAAAATATTGTAAATATTCGTTTTGGCGTGTTTCTTAGACTGATGGTGTGTGTTATTAGAGATTCTCTTATTAAGTAGCGCTACAGATCTTGTGTTTCGTTCTTTTTTAATAGCTGTAATTTCAGGATCTATATTTTCAGAGGCAAAGAATTGTTCTCTATCCTTAGTGATTTTATAAAAATAAAAAGTGAGTAAACCTACTGTGACTATGAGTGTAGTTCCTAAAACAAAAGGATTTGTATAAAGAGAAAGTAAGAACATGACATTGATAAAAAAAACATTAAATCCTCCAATTAGTAAACTGGTTTTTACATGTGAAAAATTATACTTAAATAGTAATAGATGATGTGTATGGCATGTGTCCGCTTTAAAAGGGCTTTGTTTCTTAGCGATTCGAACTATAAAAATACGTGTTGTATCGTATATAGGTATAAATAATACTGCAATTAAAAAGAAAGGAATGTGTTTAAAAGGTATGGGTTGTTCTGTAAATGTATGTATATCATAGCTTAACAGATGTATGACAAGAGCTGCTATGGATACACCAATAATCATCGAGCCTGTATCCCCCAAAAATGTTTTTAGTCCTGATTGATTAATGTTAAATCGCATAAAGGCAATTAAAGAACCTACGAGTAATAAACAAATTCCGAAGAATAGATAATCATGAATAATTAAAAATGGAATACTTAAAGTGGATATAATCGTTATCCCTACTATTGAAGCTAATCCATCTATACCATCTATAAGATTAAAAGAATTAACTACAGCTGGGACTAATAAAAAGATAAGATAAGCCGCATTGAATCCGGGAATGTTAAATACTTGATTTAATAAGTCTAATTGAAAGCCGGGTGTCATCGCTAAAACACCTGCGCAAATAATTTGGGTAATTAACTTGGTTATTGGATTAACTCCTGCAATATCATCCTTTAATCCAACTAAGAATAACAGAGTGAAACAAGTTAATAGACTTATAATTGTAGTACCTGATTCATACCCTTGAAGGACAAACATTCCAACTACTAATGAGAAAAAGATACCAATACCACCTAGTCTTGGTATGGCGTGTTTATGAGAACTTCGATTATTGGGATTGTCCATTAAATTATTACGCGTAGCGATACGAATGACCATGGGGGTTATGCGTGATACACCATAATAACTACCGAAGAGACAGATAAATAATATAATTAGGTTCGTAGGGTTCACTTTTTAGTGGTAATTTTAGTTAAATAAGCATCAAATGTATTAAAAATTCAGACTAATCAAAATATTTATTCGTAAAAAATATGAATTTGTTACAAAACGACTAGAATATTTTACTTAATTAGCTAGAATCCAATTTTATTTTGTACCTTTTTCTCATGCAAATTAAAAAAACTAGAATAGCTATAACAATTGATGGGGGCGGAATTCGTGGAGTTTTCCCATTAATGCTATTAAACCATATTAATTGCTTGCTTCTCAAACAGGGATTTAATAAGAAGGTTAGCGATCTAGTGGATTTTGTTTCTGGAACTTCTGCAGGGGCAATTATTTCTGCAGGAATGGTTATTAGAAAGAATGGAATGCAATTATTTTCTATAGATGATTTGCTCGATTTATATGTTTCCAGAGGACCACAACTATTTAATTTGACTAATCCAGGCAAAGCGCAATCTGAAGGGCTTCGTCTATTGTTAAAAAGAAAATTAAAAGATATTTATCTATCCGATTTGACCTCTGAATTTGCTTTGGTTAGTTTTGATATAAAAACAAATACCCCTTTTATCTTTGAAAAGAGTAATACGAATTTATTGTTAACAGAATTAAGCACTGTTTTAGCAGCATGCAGTGCTATTCCCGGGTATTTTGCACCAGTTAACTTTAAAGATCACATTCTAATTGATGGTATTGCTGCGGCTAAAAATCCTTCAATGATAGGATGGGAATATATTCAAAAGTTGTTTCCCGACGATGAGATATTGTTCTTAAGCTTGGGGACAGGAGAGTTGACTGGGGAATACTTTGATACGATGGAAGAAGAGGTGAACCATGTACACCAATCCATGTTAACAGCAGCAGATAAAAACCCTAAACTTCATTATTATAGGTTGCAACCTACTATTTGTTTTGCAGACCCAAGAATGGATAATGCATCTCCAGAAAATATCCATGCTTTAATGCAAGATGCAACTACTTTTATTGAAAAGGAGCAAGATACCTTTCAAAAGATAATTGAATTAATGCTTTAATTCATTTTCTCAAAAAGTCCTATTGCTTCAATATGGCTAGTATGTGGGAATTGGTCAACCAAACTGATTTTCTTGGTCTGGTAGCCATGTTCTTCCAAGGTTTTAATATCTCTAGCTTGTGTGGATGGATTACATGAAATATATACAATCCTTCGAGCTCCGAGTTCAATCACTTTTAATAAGGTTTTCGGAGCAATACCAGCTCTTGGTGGATCGAGTACGATAGTGTCTATTACTCCAACATATTCTGGGAAGTTTTTTAAGAATTTCCCTACATCAGCAGCAAAGAATTCAACATTATGTATATTATTCTTTAAGGCATTGGTCTTAGCATTTTCAATAGCTTCTTCAACGATATCAACGCCTATGACTTTTGTATTGGATGAACGTTGTGCTAAAAGTTGCCCAATAGTTCCTGTTCCACAAAATAAATCCATGACTACCTTGCCATTAAGTGAATGTTCTCCTTCAAACACATAGTCAAGAGCTTTGTTGTATAGCTGTTCTGCACTTTTAGGATTTGTTTGAAAGAAACTTTCCATGCTGATATCAAAAAAGAGATCATGTAATTTTTCAGTGATGAATTCTTTCCCGAAAATTAGGCGCACACTTCCGTTTTCGATTTTCGCTCTATCAGCTACGTTATCGTTGATGGTATGTTGAAAGCCGGCAATGCGATCACCTAGTTTTTCCTTTAAGAAATCTCCTACTTTCTTAGCATTGAATTTTTCTAGTCCTTCAGAGGAAGTAACCAGATTAATGAGTAATTGATCTTGGTAGAATGATTTCCGAACCACAATATGACGGAAAAATCCTTCCTTTTTAGGTGGGTGCCAAGCAGGTAACTCAAATTTTGATAAGAAAATGCGGAATTCTTTTAGGAAAGTTTCCCATTCTTCATCAAACATACCTGAGGGAGCGTTTAAATTTTCAACTTTCCACCAAGTACCTCTATGTTTAAAACCAAGAGCAAAGGCATCATCAATATCTTCATCTGTTTCCATATCATGCTCAATGCATGAAAAGGAATACTCCATTTTATTTCGGTAGAAATAGTGGTCAGGAGATGAAATAAAGGTGTCAAATAAATCATCAATATTTTGGAGTCCAGCTATTCTTTTATATACCTGAAGTGTGATTTTTTGCTTATATTCTTCTTGAATATTAACAGGCACGTGAATATATGGAGCACCGCTAATTTCCTGATATTGGTTGATGTTTTCTAAAGGAGAACGTTGTAAGATTTTTATTAAACTGCATTCAGCATGAGTTTTTCTTTTTTTTACAATCCTAGCTAAAACCTTTTGTCCGGGAAAAGTATTTTGCACAAAGAGAATGAAGTCTCCTTTATCTGTATGTATCTTAGCGATTCCCATACCACCAAAGGCTAGGTCGCTAATTTCTAATTCGATGGTTTCTCCTCTGTTAACCAATGATTCAGATTTAATAGAATTACATTAATCCACGAATAATTCCCTTATCGCTTTCTTTCACAAAATTAACTACCTGACGTGTGAGTTCTGTATCTGGTAAATCTGTTTCGATTTGTTTTAAAGCGGCAGAAATATTTGTGTTTTGCACAAAAAGAATGCGGTATATATCTTCGATATGTTTAATATCTTCATCTGAAAAATCTCTTCTTCTAAGCCCGACAGCATTAACACCTGCATAACTAATAGGCTCTCTTGCTGCACGTACAAAAGGAGGAACGTTCTTTCTAATCAGAGTAGCTCCAGCAATGAAAGAATGTGCACCAATTCGAATAAATTGTTGTGTACCAGCTTTTCCTTCAATAATTGCGTAATCTTCAATTGTAACATGTCCCGATAATCCAACATAATTAGCTAAGATTACATGATTTCCAATTTCGCAATCATGGGCAACATGTACATACCCCATAATTAAACAATGGTCACCGATAGTCGTTTTCATTCTATCTGTGGTTCCTTTATGTATGGTCACACATTCTCGAATAACAGTGTGGTTACCAATTTCTACAGTAGTTTTCTCTCCTTTATATTTTAAATCTTGCGGATCGGCACCAATAACTGAACCTGGATAGATTTCACAATTATTTCCAATTGTTGTTCCCGAATATATTGTAACGTTTGGGCCAATTTTACATCCATCACCAATTACGACATCATCATAAATGGTGGTGAACGATTCGATAACCACATTTTCTCCAATTTTTGCATGAGGAGATACTACTGCAAGATTACTTATCATTGTTCTACTTTATCTTTTATCACCTGAGCTAACATCTCAGCTTCTACTACTAAATTTCCATTCACATATCCTTTTCCTGCCATGTTTACCAAACCACGTCGAATTGGGGAGATGAGTGTCAATTCAAAAACAATGGTATCTCCTGGAATAACTTTTTGCTTAAACTTCACATTATCAATTTTCATGAAGTAAGTGGAATAAAGATGAGGTTCATCCACATTGTGCAAAGCAAAAATACCTCCACATTGAGCCATTGCTTCTACTTGCAATACTCCAGGGAAAATGGGATTATTTGGAAAATGCCCTGTGAATTGAGGCTCATTCATAGTGATGTTTTTGTATCCTACAATAGAGTCTTCTGTGATTTCAATGATTCTATCTACCAATAAGAAAGGGTAGCGGTGTGGCAACATATTTTCTATCTGATTGATATCGTAGATAGGCGTTTTCTCTAAGTCAAAATAGCGAGGTCCATTCTTTTGCTTCTTGATTTGCTCTTTTAAAACCTTTGCAAATCCAACGTTTCCTCTATGACCAGGTCGAGCAGCTAGAATATGTGCCTTAATAGGCTTGCCTACTAATGCTAAATCTCCAATGATATCAAGTAATTTGTGACGAGCAGGTTCATTCTGGAATTTCATTTGGTAATTATTTAGCGTACCAATTCCATTTAATTCCACTTTAAGTCCTTCTTTTCCAAGAATTTTAGCCAATTCGTCTAATTCTTCTTGTTTGATATCTTCTCTTTCCACCAAAATAATGGCATTGTCAATGTCGCCTCCTTTGATGAGTCCCATTTTAGCTAATTGCTCTAACTCTCTTAAGAACACAAAAGTTTTACACGTAGATATCTCTTCTTTAAATTCGTTAATCTGATAAATAGTAGCATGTTGCGTACCTAAAGCAGGGGAACGATAATCAACCATTACAGTTAATCGGTAACATGGATCTGGAACAGCTAGAAATTCTACACCGATTTCCGTATCTTCCCATTTAATGTTTTCAGTGAGTTCAAAATACTCTCTTTCAGCAGTTTGATCTTGGTATCCTACAGATTCAATAGCCTTAACAAACGGATACGAACTACCATCCATAATTGGAATCTCTTGTCCAGTTAGTTTAATTAATGCGTTATCTACCTGCATTCCATATAATGCTGCTAGTAGATGCTCAGTAGTATAAACGCGAGCGCCATTTTGCTCTAAAGTTGTTCCCCTATCAGTTGCTACAACTAAATTAGCATCTGCATCAATGATAGGTTGACCTTCAACATCAATTCGTTGGAATTTGTATCCATGATTTTCAGGTGCAGGGCAAATTTCTACTTCAACTTTTTCTCCTGTATGGAGTCCAACTCCAATTAATTTTACAGATTCTTTAAGTGTTCTTTGATATTCAATCATAATGATATAATCGATGTACTATTTATTATCTTTTAATTTATTTTCTATTTCTTGTAAACGCTGCATAATTTGTGGTAGCCTACGGAAACCAACGTAAGATTTCTTGAAATCATCAATAGGAATACCCGGAGAGCCCATTAATGTTTCACCAGAGCGTTTTACAGAGTTTGGAATTCCTGATTGAGCAACGACCATAGTGTTATCAGCAATCTTAATATGTCCACTGATACCTGCTTGACCTCCAACCAGTACGTGTTTTCCAACTTTTGCAGAACCAGCAACTCCAGCTTGTGCAGCGAAGGCTGAATTTTGACCTACTTCAACGTTATGTGCAATTTGTACGAGATTATCAATTTTAACTCCTCGTCTAAGAATGGTTGAACCTAGTGTAGCTCTGTCAATAGTTGCGTTCGCACCCACGTCAACATGGTCTTCCAAAACGACATTTCCAATTTGTGGTACTTTCTGGAATTCTCCTTTTTCATCGGGAGCAAAGCCAAAACCATCTGCACCAATTACGGCACCAGCATGAATTAAACAATGATTTCCAACCACACAACCATGATAAATAGATACATTCGGATGAATTGTGGTATGCTCTCCAATCGTTACATTTTCTCCAATAAAAGTATTCGGATAAATAACAGCATTGTCGCCTATCACGCAATTCTCACTGATATATGTATGCGCACCGATATACACATCTTTCCCTACTTTTGCGCTTTCTGCAATGTAGCAGTTGGGTTCGATTTTCGGTTGTTTCTTATGCATCTGATTGTAAAACTCCAATAATTTAGCAAAGCAGCTATATGGATCTTGGACCTTAATCAAGGTTAGTGTATCAGGTAATGCTTTTTCAGGTGTAAATTCGTTGGAGACAATAGCTATCGAAGCGTTCGTTGTATAAATATGAGGTTCATATTTCATATTTGCCAAGAAAGTAAGTGTTCTTGGTTGTCCTTCTTCGATTTTAGATAAACCAGAAACAGTTTCTTGGGCGTTCCCTACTATTTCTCCTCCTAAAATACCTGCTATTTGTTCTGCCGAAAATTCCATTTTTCAAAAATATAAAAAGACTGCGTTTAAATCGTGTTGTTTTGGTTTATTTTTCCACAATTCTTGTTTAATTAGTGTTTTTATGTGTTGGATAGCATAAATAATACTTCTTCACCGGCTCCGAGAGTGCATGAATATTCAGGTTGTCAGCAGCTTGACTCACATCTTTTATACTTCCATCTTTCATCAATAAATTGATATTTTCTTCCTCTTCATTGTATGCGTTGTTTCTCAAGGTGTCCGTATGCACAAAATAGCAAGCATCTTCTTTACTTATGCTTAAAGTTTTGCTAGCTTGTTCTTTTTCATAAGCAATGCGTTCGTCTGAAAAAGCTTGGGTATCAATCTCAATTTTTAAAAGCTTTCGTTGTATTAATGCCTTAGCCAGAGTGGCTAATACTTTGTCTTCATGCGATTGCCAAACTTTGATAGCACCTACAACATCCGTATCGTCTAACAAAGCAAATTGATTTAATAAATTGGAATCATTCTCAAAGTCCTCGATTCCAAAGTCATTTTCAAGAAATAATAAGAAGGAGGGACTTGCAAAAAGTTGAGCTCCAGCCTTACATAATTCTTTTGCTCTTTGTAAGATAGAAATAAGCAGAACTTCTGACGACACAACAGTTTTGTGCATATACACTTGCCAATACATTAGTCGTCTTGCTACTAAGAATTTCTCAATTGAGTAGATACCCTTTTGCTCAACTACAAGTTGATTACCTCGAACGTCCAGCATAGCAATGATACGATCACTGCCAATTATTCCTTCCGAAACACCTGTGTAGAAACTATCGCGATTGAGATAATCCATTCTATCCATGTCCAACTGACTTGAAACCAATTGATGCAAAAAGGGTTTAGGATACTTGTCTTCAAAAATTTGAATAGCCATATCAAGCTGACCTCCAAATTCTTTAGAAAGCCTTTTCATGAATAATAAAGAAATATCTTCATGGTTAATATTTTTGACAATATCATGCTCAAGCGTGTGACTAAAAGGTCCGTGACCAATATCATGTAGTAAAATAGCAATCAATACAGAAGTCTCTTCTTCATCTGTAATTTCAACACCTTTATATCGCAGAGTTTGAATAGCTTTCATCATCAGATGTGTGGCTCCAATAGCGTGATGAAAGCGTGTATGTAGAGCGCCAGGGTAAACAACATGAGACATCCCTAATTGCTTAATTCTTCGTAAACGTTGAAAATAAGGATGTTCAATTAAATCAAAAATAATATCTTTCGGCAGGGAAATAAAACCATAGACAGGATCGTTTATGATTTTCTTTTTGTTATTTATGTTGAGATTTGGTCGCAATTCGTTATCTTTATGAATTGTGTAAAAGTATAAAAAAATAGATTAATGCAAGCAAAAATTCTTTGGGCAGACGACGAAATTGACTTATTAAAACCACATATTCTTTTTTTGAATGAAAAAGGGTATGATGTGGAGATAGTTGTAAGCGGTAGTGAGGCAATTGAGAAATGTGAGGAAAACTCCTATGATGTGGTATTTTTAGACGAAAATATGCCTGGTATTTCGGGATTGGATGCCTTGGAAAAAATCAAAGAAATTTCTCCTTTAACTCCGATTGTGATGATTACAAAAAGTGAAGAAGAGAGTATCATGGAGGAAGCAATTGGTGGAAAAATTGCGGACTATTTAATAAAACCGGTAAATCCCAATCAAATTTTGTTGAGTTTAAAGAAAATTCTCGAGCAAAGTAAATTGATTTCGGATAAGGTCACTTCACGCTATCAGATGGAATTTTCTAAGATAGGGATGGAACTGAATGGACGCTTAGATGCTGAAGAATGGGCTTCTCTCTACAAACGATTGGTTAATTGGGACATTGAATTCTCTAAAGCGGAAGAGCAGGGGATGAGGGAGGTGTTCAATATGCAATTAAAAGATGCAAATAATTTATTTTCTCGCTTTATAACAGATAATTATAGCGATTGGTTAGATGGAGATGATAGCAGACCTCAAATGTTACACACTTTGTTTAAGGATAGGGTTTTCCCTCATTTAAAAGAGCAAGTATATTTATTGGTAATTGATAATTTACGTTTTGATCAATATCAAATGTTAAAACCCTTATTGGCTAAGTATTTTGTGACTGAACAAGAAGATGTGGTTTATTCCATTTTGCCTACTGCTACTCAATATGCTCGAAATGCTTTTTTCGCTGGACTGATGCCTAGTGAAATTCAAAAAAAATATCCCAATTTATGGGTTGGAGAGCTAGATGAAGAAGGAAAGAATAATTTTGAACCTGATTTATTAGAGCATCAATTAAAGCGTTTGGGTAAGAATATTAAAATGGCTTATCGCAAAATCACGAATTTAGAAGCAGGTAAGCGCTTGTTGGCTAATCTTAGTCAGCTGAAAAATAATGATTTGAATGTAATAGTATATAATTTTGTAGATATGCTATCGCATGCTCGTACAGATATGAAGATGATTCGTGAATTAGCAGATGATGAAGCGGCTTATCGTTCTTTGACTGTGAGTTGGTACGAACATTCGCCCTTACAAGATATTCTTAAAGAAATTGCACAATCTGGTGCTAAACTGATTATTACAACTGACCATGGAACGGTTAAGGTAAATAATACCGTTAAGATAGTTGGTCCCAAGGAAACAAATACTAATTTACGCTATAAAGTGGGTAAGAACCTGAATTATGATGCGAAAAGTGTCTTTGAGGTACGCAAGCCAGAAGATATATTCTTACCAAAGGATAGCGGTGCAGATTGTTTTGTATTCTGTAAAAACAACGATTTCTTTGTATATCCGAATAACCTAAACCATTATTCTAAATATTATATGGATACGTTCCAACACGGTGGAATTTCTCTGGAAGAGATGTTGATTCCTTATGTGGAGCTTAGAGGGAAGAAGTGATTTAATCATTTAACCGCAAAAGTCGCTAAGTATAGAGACTACATCCCTTTTCATTGCTTGATAATTTTATAATTATACAGTTGGTTGTTTAGAGTAAAAGAAATAAAATAAACACCAGGATTACAATTAATTAGATTAATTGAGTTTCCTTTTTGTTCAAATTCAATTTTGCTTCCTTTTATATCTCTAATTTGTATTTTAGAGGGGGAAATATCTTCTGGTAAATTAAAAGAATTTTGAAAAGGGTTGGGATAAATGACAATCTCTTTTAACTTTTTTTCATTTTCTGTTGATAATGTTAATGCCGTACTGTCTGCAAAATTAAACCACATTGTATAGATTGTATCGTTGTTATTCGTTATATAATAATCAACAAGCGTGTTATTTAGATTATAAACAAACAACTCATTATATAGAAGCATCTTGTTTTGTTTCCAAAAATAAATAGGTTGCATTCCTTCATCCCACCACCATAGTCCATATTGCCATGCTGTCATCCAAGTTCCAGCAAATTGTAGTGTGTCACCTAGCCCATGAAAAAGCGTTGAATCCCAACTTATTGTTACGGGCCAATTTTTTGCTTTTATATCAAAAGTAATGTAGTTATTTCCTACTTCCTCCTTATTAACAATCTGTTTTTTTGATTGCACGATTGCAGTGTCTGCAAAAGGGTATCCTTCCCAATATACGTTAGAGGCGCGCACTTCAAAAATACTGTCCCACGGTTTGTTGATAATATTAATTTCGCCAAAATCACTATCAATAAGATTTGTTGCAAGAGGAGAATGCCCAAGTGTCACAGTATCCTTATTCCCTGCCGCATCTTCAAAATACAGCTGAAATTCAAATTCAGGGATTTGAGAGAAACCATTTGCTCCTACCAACATAAACAATAAAAAATATACGTGTTTCATAACAGTCATTTTTAAGGTTATCTCTTGTAAATTTACTACAATATATCCAAATAAAGGAATATATTTCTGGGTCTTGGGTATAAATTGGCTAATATTTAACGGCATATAACACAAAACTATGCGACCTTTGCGTTAACCTTCGCGGCCTTTGCGGTTATTATATAAATTAACATCATTTATCTGATATTGAAAATAAGTATCAATTTTTTTCCTTATCTTTCCTTTCCGATTTAATTGGACTAAAAAAATCGTATGACATTTACAGCTTATTCAGAAAAAGATCTCAAAGCAATTAGTGTAGAGTTGTTAGAATATATTCAACCTCACAAGATTTTGGCATTTTATGGAGAAATGGGAGTTGGAAAGACTACTTTCATTTCATATCTTGCTAAAACAATGGGAGTGGAAGAACAAGTGAGCTCGCCAACTTATGGTTATGTAAATGAATATGTCAGTAAAGACTTTGGAAAAATCTATCATTTTGATTTGTATAGAATTAATAGTGAAGAAGAAGCCTATAATATAGGTATCGAAGAGTATATCTACGATGAGAATTACGTATTTTTAGAATGGGCGGAAAATATTGAAAACCTTTTACCTGAAGATTACGTAAGAGTTGAAATTAGTAAGAATCAAAATGGAGACAGAATTATAGAGGTAACACTATGAAAACAGACCCAGAAATTATAAAGAGCCTACTGAAAGAAGGAAAGTTAATTCCACAAGAGGAAATGTTGGAACTTTCTCGTAGAAAGAATAGCCTTAAAATTGGAATACCAAAGGAAACTTCATTTCAAGAACGAAGAGTAGCACTCGTTCCAGAAGCTGTTTCTATGCTAGTTGCTAATGGTCATGAAATTATTGTAGAAACGAAAGCAGGTGAGGATGCTAATTTCTCTGATAGAGAATATTCAGAAGCTGGAGCTCAGATTGTCTATAATAAAAAGGATGTCTTTCAATGCGACATTGTTTTTAAAGTCTCTCCTCCAGTTGAAGAGGAAGTGGAGATGATGGGAACGGGTCAAACATTAATTTCTGCGCTTCAGATTAATATGCAACCCAAAAAAGTTTTACAGCGACTTATGCAAAAGAAGGTTACTGCTATAGCTTGGGACTATATGCGGGACAGTGAAGGGCATTTTCCTGTTGTTCGCGCCATGGGTGAAATTGCAGGAAATACATCCATTCTGATTGCGGCCGAATTATTAAATTCCTTTAAAAATGGTAAAGGAGTTATGTTGGGAGGAATTGCTGGAGTACAACCTACCGAAGTAGTCATCTTAGGAGCAGGAACAGTTGCTGAATATGCTACTCGTTCCTCCATTGCTTTAGGCTGTTCGGTGAAAGTGTTTGATAACTCTCTAAGCAAGTTGCGTAGGCTACAAAATTCTGTAGGACAACGTGTGTACACTTCAATTATCCAGCCTAAAGTATTGAGTAAAGCTCTGATGCGAGCAGATGTTGTTATCGGAGCTATTCGTTCATCTTATGGTAGAACCCCCACAGTAGTTACTGAAGAAATGGTAAATAATATGAAAAAAGGAGCTATTGTTATTGATGTGAGCATAGATCAAGGAGGATGTTTTGAGACTTCCGAAACGACCAATCATAATAATCCAACATTTGAAAAATATGGGGTAATACATTATTGTGTACCTAATATAGCATCACGTGTTTCACATACAGCTTCTTTTGCTATTTCTAATGTATTTGCTCCTGTTCTTCGTAAAATGGGAGAACGAGGTGGAGATATTGCACTCATTAAAGGAGATTACGGGTTTAGAAGCGGAGTATATATGTATAAAGGAACACTTACAAGTGAGGTCTTAGGTAAAATATTTAAATTGGATTATAAAGAAATTGAATTACTCATTATGGGTATGTGATGTAGCCCTGTTGTGTTTACATCTTGAAAAGCCAGCTACTCATAAAGATAACATTAACAGTCATATTCATATATATACCGTTTTAGACAAAGTACAGAAAAGCGTTGGTTAACGCTGTGTCAGGGAAAAAAATTGATAGAACTTATGATAACTGGTTTACTCAGAATGTAGAAATAGATGCAAGCAAACATTATGAGTTTGGTACTGGTGTTCATTCTTTTGATTACGAACATCCAGAGTTGATAGACGAACAAACCAAGGGGGTATGAAAAAAAAGACAACGTAAATTTTCACAATAAAGCTTTAAAAAATAAAGGGCCTGTAGAGAGAACAGGAGGAGATCATGATAATTAAGAATATAATCCATTTATTAATTTGTACTGTCGTCTTTTTCGTATTTGTTTTTAAGGCAAACGCACAGGATAAAATTATTCTTACTGATGTCAAATCTAAACGTTGTTATATATATTTTTCTTTACAAAATATTGGCTGTAATAATTTTGAATTTGATCCAGTTTTTTCCTATATAAAAGATAAATTTTCCCCTCATTACTACTTTTATATAAAAGACACTTTAATAATTAATTTAGAGAATAGAAAAAACGAAATACAATCTGATAGTAATGTTAACGCTAAGATTATTATTGATGGAGAAAGGAGAAATACAAATTTCATTCTAAAGCCTTATGAAAAGCTATATTTTAAAGTACAGAAAAACAAAAACAATAAAATCAAATTTATTAAAATATTATTGTCCAATTCTGAGACTTTGTATTTCCTAATAGATCGTAAGGAGCACCGCTACTTCCGAGACCCAAGCGAATAAAATTTTATCACCATTCCCCAATCTCCCTCATGAAAAGCCAACCCAAAGCGCGTCGGCCAGACAAAAAAGCGGGAAGCAGCGCGCGTGAATGGCAAATGCCCGTAGGGTCGTACGGTAAATACCCGTAGATACGTACGGTCGTACGTATCTACGGGTATTTGCCAGAGCGGGGAGGCAGCATTTTTTTGTCTTGTCTTTTTGCCTACTTTTTTGACAAGAAAAAAGTAAGGTGATAAATTAAAATTTTTGTATCTTTCGATTATGAAACGCACACTTCAAAACCACATACTCGATACTTTTTCTCCGATAGGAAAGCCCTATCAAAAAGAGTTTTTGGTGCGAAATATCTATGGAAGTTCCAGAATTGGAGCAACGAAAGAGGCGGTAAATATGCAAAACCCTAGTTTATTACCAAGCTACGGTATTTTAGGTAATAGAAACTATGAACTTTCAGACCACAGAGGGAACGTGCAAACGGTGATTAATGACATAAAATATCCAATTGAAAGCAATGGAAGCATTACAAGCTACGAAGTTGGGATAAGTAGTATTTCTGATTATAGCCCATTTGGCGTGGAGCTAGACGGCAGAACGATAGAAAATATTTTCCATTATCCAAATAGTTCAGTTGATACGTTATTTGTTTCAGATACCTTGTTTATCATAAACAACGACTTTGAAAATCCTACAATAACCACTAACGGCGTATCTACCTTTATTGATGGCTGGAAAGACTTCTCACAATCTACGATTTCCATTGAAAACACAGGGGGGAACAACCAATTAAAAGTTGTTTCCACTAATGGCACACACGGTATTCATCAAACATTTGCCATAGAAAACGGTGAAACTTATACGTTTGAAGTAGATTTAACAAAGGTTTCCGTACCCTCTGGTGTGGTAAATGTTGTCATCTACCAAGGGCCTAGCCCGGGTGTTCCATACAGCGTGCATGTGCTATCTTCCAATGGCACAAACACTTTTTCCTATACCGCAAATAGCTCCGATATTTACGTGCAAATACGCCAAAAAGGAACGTATTTATTAGATAATATCAGGTTGTATAGAGAGTATGAAGATACCGTGATTGTTGGAGGTTATGCAGCGAGTGGAGGATACCGCTATTCTTTCCAAAATCAAGAAAAACACGATGAAATCCGTGGAAAAGGGAAATATATTAATTATAAGTACCGTGGATATGACCCGAGGGTGGGGAGATTGGATTGGATGGTGGATCCGTTGGCGGATAGTTATCCGTGGAATAGCCCGTATGCGTTCAGTGAGAATAGGGTATTGGATGGTGTTGAGTTGGAGGGATTGGAGTTTGTGCCTTCTAATGATATGAAAAGAATAGATGTTTATATTATAGTATCCAATCATACAGATATAGAAAATGACTTTGAAAATATTTTAAATGAAGTTCAAGGTGGAGCATCTAGTTTTTTTTCAGATGAAAACACGGCATACAATTTTAAATTTATTAGAATTGAAGAATTAGCTACAAGAGGGGCTGAACTTCCGCTTGAAGGGGCAATGATTATGATGGACTTAAAAAATGTAAAAACTACAGATGATAATTATAATGGAACAACAAGTTATAAGGGAGGAGAAGCGCCCGTTGGTCAAACTATAAATGCAAATTTTAATTTAACTGTTTCAACTAATGGGAATATGCTTGATATAAAAGATATTATTAATGCCTTTATTCATGAAATTGGTCATTTAGGAGGTTTAAGGCATCCATGGGAAGAAGAAAACGTGGATGATATTAAACAGCCTGATTTTGAGGATATTAGATACAATATGGAAGAAAAGAATAAATTTAGAAATAACTTTATGAATTCGGGTAAAAACTCTGAGAATAAACTAAAACCTAGTGGAAGTATGACGCCCAAAACCAAAACGGAAGGACAATCAGAAGAAATGAAAAAGACAATCAAGAAAAATTATGATGAATATAAAAATTCTAAATAAAGTTATTATTATTGTTTTATTAGGCTGTATAATTTCATGTAACAATATCAAGAGAGTTACTTATACTTCAGACTATGAATATGCTGAAGAAACTTATGAAGTCTATTATGGACATATAATTAATGAAGCAACACAGAAAGAAAAAGACGAAGCTCTAAAGCATATTGGAAAGAATAACGTTGCCTTCTTTATTATGAGTTATGTAGAAGATTCAATTACCATAACTATTAATGATAAAGAATATTTTTCTGACAATTTAATAGTATTAGATTCATCTACATTCGGATATCAAAGCTTTAAATATTCACTTAAAAAAGGGAAAAATCCTGTTGTAAAGATTTACTCTCGCAAAACTAAAACAAAAATAGAATTTGTTTTGGATACACGCTATCCATCCATTCTATGTATGAATACTAAATACGGTAATAATTGGAGCTTTAGTTATAATTATAAATGGATTTACTTATATTAAAAGAAATCCGCAGAACTTTTGATAGCGAAAAGAAAAACATTATATTTGAGTATGACGCATTTGGCAATCAAATTGCGAAACACGTTTATAATTCAAATACCTTAATGCTTGAACGCAGTACATATTATTTGTTAGATGCCCAAGGCAATCAGTTGTCAATTTATGAGCATAGCGTAGATACGGCGACAAATGCTACCTATTATTATCTTACCGAGCGAAATATCTATGGAAGTTCCAGACTTGGAGCAACGAAAGAGGCAGTAAATATGCAAAACCCTAGTTTATTACCAAGCTACGGTATTTTAGGTAATAGAAACTACGAACTTTCAGACCACAGAGGAAACGTGCAAACGGTGATTAATGACATCAAATATCCGCTTGAAAGCAATGGAAACATTACGAGTTACGAAGTTGGTATTTCTCAAATTACCGATTACAGCCCATTTGGTGCGCCACTCGATGGTAGAACCATTGAAAATATTTTCCATTATCCAAATAGTTCAGTAGATACGTTATTTGTTTCAGATACTTTATTTGTGATTAACAACGATTTTGAAAACCCAGTAATAACCACTAACGGCGTATCTACCTTTATTGATGGCTGGAAAGACTTCTCACAATCTACGATTTCTATTGAAAACACAGGGGGGAACAACCAATTAAAAGTTGTTTCCACTAATGGCACACACGGTATTCATCAAACATTCGCCATAGAAAACGGTGAAACTTATACGTTTGAAGTAGATTTAACAAAGGTTTCCGTACCCTTCTGGTGTGGTAAATGTTGTCATCTATCAAGGACCTAGCCCGGGTGTTCCATACAGCGTGCATGTGCTATCTTCCAATGGCACAAACACTTTTTCCTATACCGCAAATAGCTCCGATATTTACGTACAAATTCGCCAATCCGGAACGTATTTATTAGATAATATCAGGTTGTATAGAGAGTATGAAGATACCGTGATTGTTGGAGGTTATGTGGCGAGTGGAGGATATCACTATTCTTTCCAAAATCAAGAAAAACACGATGAAATCCGTGGAAAAGGGAAATATATTAACTATAAGTACCGTGGATATGACCCGAGGGTGGGGAGATTGGATTGGATGGTGGATCCGCTGGCGGCTAAATATCCATATTATTCTCCGTATGCTTTTTCAGGGAATAGAGTTATTGATATGGTCGAATTAGAAGGTTTAGAGCCTGCAAACAGAGGAAACGCAGGAGTTTACTTTGGGTTAAGGGCAGGAGGTTCAAACCATGAAGATGCGCAGAAAGTAATAGACAAAATGACTAATGCTGAACGAAATGCTGTTGCACCTCTTACTATAGGAGCGGCAGTTGGAGTAGCTGTTGTAGTGGATATATTCGTTACTAAAGGTTGGATGTCAAGAACTATGGCCTGGTACATGTTAGGCAACGAGATAAATGCTACCGACCGATACAATGAGGCAAAAGCGAATGGAAACAAAGAAAGCGAAGCCAAGTACAAGGAACAAATGGAAACATATGGACCAGGTGCTACTATGAGTGCGTTTACCGAAGTAGCACCAGTTGTAGCTTCATCGATTATGAAAGGTGCCCGAAAAAGTTTGGCTATGAAGTGGATGGGTTCAGAAAGTAAAACAAAATATATTAATTTTAATAAACAAGTATATACAAAAACCTATACTGAGGGTTCTGTATTATATCAATATAGAGTCCCAGGAAAAAGTGAAGGGAGTTTTTTTGTAACCTCTTTAAGTGTCACTCCAGAAGAAGTTGGTTTGCTTTCTAGCAAATATACAGAAGTTTATAAAGTTACAACAACTGCTAAAAAGGTCAATGCACTAGTATCTACACATATAAAAGATGCAAAATACTTTGCAGATGGAGTTACTCCTGTAAAAGGAGGCGGCAAACAAATATTTTCCAAAGAGATTAATTCAAGCACAGCAAAATTTGAAAAAATAAACCCATAGATTATGAAACAACAACTTATTGGCTTAACACAAAATCTGAGAAACAGAGTTGAAGAATATAAAAAAACAAATCAATTCACAGACTATATCTTAAATCGTCAAGATATTCGATGTATTGAAATCATGATAAATCTAACTGAACTTGCATTGGAAAATGATTTAAAAATAAAAGAATGTGATTACCATTGGTTTCAGGGATCATATATAATTGACTATAATTTCAATGGAGAATGGGAAGATATTTCTGATTTGTATTCACAGATAATAGATATTCTTGAAAAAGAAAAGATGATTGTTATTTAAGAAAATCTATTGCAAGAATCCATAAAATCCATCGAGTTATAAAAAAGAATACTTAAACGCCTTTACCTATGATGCGATGGGGAATATAGAAAAGCAGATTCGGCACAACCGAGCGGGTGATATATTTGACAACTTAGAGTACCATTACCAAAAAGAGAATGGTAAGCTTGTAAGAAACCGTCTGTATAGTGTAAGCGATTACGCTCCAGCAAACGTAATGGATGATGATATTAAAGATATGATTGCATTTAATAGCGACCCTATGTTTATTGAAACCGCTAACAACTACGCCTACGATGCCGAAGGTCGTTTAGTGCGCGATGATCAAGAAGAAATCGACACCATTATCTGGACAGCCACTGGAAAAGTAAAAGAAATCCGCAGAACTTTGGCGAGTTCAAAAAAGAATCTTATTTTTGATTATACTTGTCCTGAGCTCGTCGAAGGAATAGTTTTGGCCAAAGAATTGCTAAGCACGTGTACAACAACCAAACAGATATGCTCGAAAAAAGTACATATTACATTTTAGATGCCCAAGGCAATCAATTGAGTATGTATGATTATTTGGTAGATACAGCTGAAAACACCGCCAAATACTATTTATCCGAACGGAATATTTATGGAAGTTCTCGTTTAGGAACCTTAAAAGATCCTCTAGAGGTATTTTCAGGCGTTCCCCTTCCAAGTTACGGAACAGTCGGCAACAGAAACTATGAGCTCAATAATCATTTAGGGAATGTGCTTGCTGTAATTAATGACATCAAATATCCGCTTTCTTCGGATAACACGAGTATTGATGCATATGATGTTGGTATCTCCAATGTATTTGATTATTCCCCATTTGGTGCGCCACTCGATGGTAGAACGATAGAAAACATCTTCCATCAAGGAACAAATTCTGATGTGCAAACGCTCCCAGATACGGTAGAGATTTACAAAAACAACTTTGACAATCCACCTGCAACAGGAAGTCCGTATTACAGCACGGAGGTAACCCTCAACAACAATCTTTCGAATACTGTTTGGTCAAGTTCAACGGGAGAATTCACCAACTTTAATGGAAAAACAGGAAAGGCAATTGCGATAAGTTCGGCAAGTGCAGATACTTCCTATATTACGCTTTCTTTTGATGTGGCAAACGGTTATGCGCTTGACATTGCGAGTTACAGTTTTTACCACAGAAGCAGTAATACGGGTTATGCAAACTATATTTTAACTGTAAATAACATGGAGGCAGGCAGTGGCTCAATTTGGGTCACGAGTGGCTCATCTCTTCATTTTACAGGAGTTGTGGATGTTTCCAATCCGATATCTGGACAAACTGGAACTGTAAGCGTTGTTTTAAAACTCTATGGGGGAATGCACGGCTATGGCGGCACGTTCCGAATGGATGATTTTACGCTCAATGGCTTTGTGGTGGAAGAGAATAGTGGAGGCGGAGCTTCTAAGTTTATTGTGAGTGGAGGATATAGGTATGGGTTTAACGGTCAGGAGCGTACAGATGAAATAAGTGGGGCTGGAAACCACACCACAGCTGAGTTTTGGGAATACGATAGTAGATTAGGAAGAAGATGGAATATAGACCCAGTTGTAAAACCACACGAAAGCCCTTATGCTACGTTTGCAAACAACCCTATTTGGTTTATTGACCCGAATGGGGCGGATTCGGCTTTAGCAAATGGAAGTAATACATGGATGTGGAATACAGAAGAAGGGGATACTTATTCAAGTATAAGCAAACGTACAGGGGTTGGAATTGATAATTTACGGGAGTGGAACGGATTTGTAGACACAAAGATTCCAACAGGAACATTATTACATATTTCAGACCCAACTGCAAAGGAACCTAGCACCTCTGCTCCAATGCAAACCCCTTTAGGTTCAATTCAATTACATATACTTGAACCGAATAGCGGAGATCGGGGAGCTAGAATGTACGTTGGAATAACGTTTACACCTAATGAAGCCAATAAAGACGAACAATTTGTATGGTTTCAAACAGTAGGGAATAATGACCCAGCGGAAAACTCTAGGCAACCTAACGCAAACGAAAGAACCTTGTTAAATAGTACTTTTTACACGAATGATAAGGATGCAGGAATGAGGGATGCTAGGGAATACGCAGGGAAACAACTTATACCTAGAAGAACTGTATTCAATCCACCAGCAGGAAGTACTGCATTTTTTGACGGACCTAGTAGAGCTCACATTGATAATGGAACAATAAAATGGGGGGCACACTTGCAACTGTATAAAAAAGTCGATGATACATATATAAAAGTGGGAACAATTCGATACGGTTTTACTATGCAAAATAATGTAATAACTCCGACTTTATTCCGATTTAATCCTAATACAAATAATGATGCAGATACTCAATATCACAATCAACAGTTTAAAGAATGGGATACAACACACTAATATATAAGAAAACAGTCATTTTATTATTTTTTATATTCTATTTGACTTCAAAAGGATATGCCCAAACATATTTTTATGTTCAACAAGTAGGAAATTATATTTCAGAAAGTGCTGTTATGCCTATCTTTATTGTACAAGATAGTGATTCAAATACTGTCCATAAGGAAGAAACAGGGGTTGAACTTTCAATTAATTCAAAATGTTTTGATGAGTTGGATAGTTTAATAAATATTTGTGGAGAGAAATTAAAATTCATTACTGATACAGTTTTCAGTAACAACATTTTTACGTGTTGTGATAATACCTTTCCCACAGGAAGTTATCAAATATTAAAATATGTGAATGCTGTACCAATAAGTGGCAAGTTAATACAGGGTGCTGATAATATGAAACTCTTTTTATGTTATTTAGACAATGAAATTGATGTGAATAATAACTGCAAAGGGGTTGTTGCTCATATACGAGGAGATTTAGAACTCAGTTTATATAGAATGATAGAGTATAAGAAATGAAAGTAAGATTAAATAAAGGGTTGCGTGTCAGATTAGCAGATAAAAATTAAAAAAACCAAACAATTATGAACAAATCAGACCGCGAAGCAGCACCGCCGCTACTTCCGAGATAAAAGCGACTAAAAACCTTCGTTACAACGAAGTATGATATATAAAGGGTTGTTTATTAGTTATTTATAAAATAAGAGTTGTAATTATTTTAAAGTTTAATTTTGGAACTACAACGCAGACTGGTAAAAGATAAGCAAGAAGAAATCGACACCATTATCTGGACAGCCACAGGAAAAGTAAAAGAAATCCGCAGAACTTTGGCTAGTGAAAAGAAAAACCTTATTTTTGATTATAATAGTTTTGGACAAAGAATTGCAAAGCACGTGTACAACAACCAAACAGATATGCTCGAAAAAAGTACATATTACATTTTAGATGCTCAAGGCAATCAGTTGAGTATGTATGATTATTTGGTAGATACGGCAGAAAATACCGCCAAATACTATTTATCCGAACGGAATATTTATGGTTCGTCTAGGTTGGGTACAACCAAAGATGTAGTTAATATGTTTAATCCTACAACTTTACCAAGTTACGGAACAGTCGGCAACAGAAACTATGAGCTCACCAACCACTTAGGAAATGTGCTAACTGTAATAAACGACATCAAATACCCATTAGCGGACAATGGAACGATAACGGGTTATCAAACTGGTATTTCCCATGTATTTGATTACTCACCTTTTGGTGCGCCACTCGATGGAAGAACGATAGAACAAACCCTTTACCAAGAAGTAACCACTTCAACAACTACGTACACCACGGAGTATGCTTTAGAAGAGCACTTTGATTCCTCTCCGAATTGGACCCCTTTAACGGCATTAAGTCAGGTGAGTTATCCGAGTCAGGTAATGCGGGTAAAAAACACCCAAACCACCAAGAAAACAATTGGAGCAACAGAAAGCTTTACCACAGGAGATGGCGTGCATAGTTTAAGTTTTAAAAGCATAGTTATTCCAAAAGATTTATGTCAAGCTATAATTATTAAGAATTCTTTAGCTACTCCTCAATTTAATCAAAACTTATATTTACAGGTTATTATACGCAACCAAAATGGCGTTGTTGTAGCCACGGACAGCATAAATGTTACGGGTAATTACCCTGATTTTCTTAATTTTACAGCAACTTCAGGTTACACATATTCTGTAGAGTTCGTTATGCGAAGTGTTTGCCGCTCAAATGCAGTCAATAATTACTTTGAGGTGGATGATGTGTTGATTACCTATGAGGAAGCAACAACCGAGGAGCATACGGAGTTTGTAGCGAGTGGGGCTTATCTATGGGGATTTAATACACAACAACGTGTAGATGAAATTAGCGGAAAAGGCAACCATTACACCGCAGAGTTTTGGGAATACTCGCCAAGGCTTGGGAAGAGGTGGAATTTGGATCCAGTTGTGAAACATCATTTAAGTGGCTATTCTGTTCTGTCTAATAATCCAATAATTATGATTGACCCGAATGGGGATACAGACTACTATAATTTGAGAGGTAAAAAAGTGGGAAGCGATGGCAAAGATAATGGATTAATAGGTGTTGTACATAGCAATAAGATTTCAAGACAAATTAAAAGGGCTAAATTCAAATTAGTTGAAACACCTGCAAATGGTGATAAATTTACTGGTGGTTTTATTATTCATAAAGATATTTTTTCAAAGACTGTTGAAATGGCAGGTTTAGCTAAATCTGATAGAGAATTATCTACAACTTTAGATAAAAATTTGGACGGTGGATATTCTTCGAGTCCAATATTAGAAGGAGATATAGTAGATTTAAATAAACCAAATCAAAGTGCAAGTGTTCCAGTGGCTAAAGGTGAAATAAGCATACATACCCATCCATTAGGTAGCGGAGGAATTGGAGGCACTTCATTTGATAACGAACCATCATTATTTTCTAATAACAATAAATATAAAAATGATGAACAGATGTTCAAAGAACATGAGATGAATATAATTATTGGTAATAGTCAATTCGCTAAACAGGTTGACAAATATTCTCCTAAAATGTCACAAGGTAGTTTGCAAATAAAAATATTTGGAAATGATATTGACAAAAAAATAGGAGTTATTGATGTCAAAGCAGCTAAAAAAATCAATAAGAAAATCAAATAAATTATTCAATATGAAGACGATTGTACTTAGCCTTTTGATTTTAATATTTAATAATTTATTCACTTTTAGTCAAGATACATTATACCTTAAAAACGCTCCAAATAAAAGCGACTTAAATTTTAAGTATTTATGTGCTGATTCAATGTTTACGATTATGAATGGGAAGGTAATAAATTTAGAATATATCGAAGATTCTGTTTTATTAGACTTTAATAATGAAATTTACTCCAAAGTAAAAAAATTTTATTTCATTATAAATAAGAGTAAGATTATTGATAGCTGTTCATATTATTTTTGGATAAAGTACGAACGAGATTTTATACCCTTTTTTGTGTTAGGTTATCTTATCAACGAATCAATGAATGGTATAAAATTTAATTTATACACCTATAAAAGAAGATTTTTTTCTTTAAAAAAAGAAAGAATAGGATTTGTTGTTAGTTTAAATTATGGGTATTCTAGTTTAACAGGTAAAGTTAAAAATGTGGGTGATTACTCACCAGAATGTGTGCATGAATGGGGTAGGGATCCTTGTGAATTGGTCGGGGGTCTCGTATCAGATTAGCAGAAGAAACTGAGTCGTTACTCCCAAGACAACAATGAACAAAAACCCTCAATCCAATGAAATGAATAACATAACATGTATTTCTCTGCCAAAATATCATCCGAAGCGCAATCTCTGCCCCGGCGTAGGGTGATAGCTTGCGAACGTGGCTGGCGAGATGTTTGTGGCAATTGGGCGAGTAAATTTACCAGTTCAATGCCAACAAACACCGCCAGCCAAGGAGCAACTAAAGCCCGAAGACGGAATTGGCAGCCAAAGAGAAAAGAGATTTCCTCCAACCTCCACGCCCTTGAAATCACCCCCACCAATCGAATGTACATCGCAGGGGAAAATGGGGCGTTTTTATACTCTCCGCAAGGAACAGGGCAGGGAGCTTCACCGCTGGTGGTTCAAAACCATGGCACGCAAAATTATTACTCCATAACGGGCGGCTACTACTCGCTGGCCGATTTACAGTATTAGGCTTAAACACGAAGATAAGATTTTTCTTAGCATAGATGCTAAAACGAAGCAGTTATTTCGGCTTGCGAGTAATAGCATGTTATGCGTTCGTTATTATTTTTTATTCTGCTCAATTAATAATTTTAATTCTTCTTTTGTTGGTAAAACTGTTTTATATCTACTTGCAAAAATATTTTCATTGCTTTCTGGTAAAGTAAATTCTACTACAGCATCGCTTTTATTCTGACAAAGGACTATTCCAATTGTTTTGTTCTCTTCTTTCATTTTAATTTCTCTATCGTAGTAATTTACATACATCTGCATTTGTCCGAGGTCTTGATGTTTTAGCTCTCCAACTTTTAAATCTATTAGTACAAAACATTGGAGAATTCTATTGTAAAAAACAAGATCAATTCTGAAGTGCTTATCATCAAATGAAATTCGCTTTTGACGAGCAACAAAAGAAAAACCATTTCCAAGTTCTAAAAGGAAAGTACCTATTTTACTAATCAATTGCTCTTCTAATTGACTTTCAGAATATTCAGGTTTCTCGGGTAATCCTAAAAATTCCAAAATATAAGGATCTTTTACAGCGTCTTTTGGTTTGTTTAAGATTAAACCTTTTTCAGACAGTTCTTTTACTTTAGCTTTATCTTTACTCAAAACTAAGCGTGTATATAAGGCTGAGTTGTATTGTCTTTTTAATTCACGGATACTCCAATTATTTTTGCTAGCTTCAATTTCGTAGAATTTCCTTTCACTTGGATTATCCATTCTCATAAGTGTCAAATAATGTGACCAACTTAGGGAAAAATCAGGTTTACTTTCATTTTTTGATGATTTCGCAGACGGTGTTTGCGATTTGTTTTCTAATTCTGCAGACAGTGTTTGCGTTTTTGAATAAACCAAGAAAAACTGCCTCATTTGCTCTAAGTTTCGTGCTGAAAATCCCTTACCAAATTCTTTAGAAAGCACGAAAGATAAATTTTTAATTACCTCTTTTCCATATTCAGCTCTTTCTTTTCCATCTTGCTCATTAACAACAATTCTCCTTCCTATTTCATAATAGGTTTCGACCATTGTTTTATTAATAGTATGCAGTACTCTTTTTCTTGCTTTTTGTAGCAAGTCAATTATTTGCTGATAAAAATCATTATTTGACAATTCATTTTTCATACTCCAAATATATGAAATTAAGATATTAGATGAGATTTAATTTATCGAATTTGAAATGGAGGAGTGCTGTACGTCAATGACGCATAACTCCCACCTTGAACGCTGGAAAGGATGTGTTTATAGCAGGGTCAAAGGGTAGAATACAAACCCAAAACCAGACAATGAAGTTTGTGAATACGCAGATTTATCTTCCAAAAATTCGGGATGTGAACTGTAGAAGCAATGCAGAAATCTCGTTTGTGGCAGACCATTTTGTAGCGCGGGCAACCAGTAATGGAGGAGGGGATTGGACGATTATACGTCCTGCTGCGAACCAAAACTCTAATGAGATTTATCGTAAGGTTTGGCGACTAGATAATGGAAGGACTTTATTACTTCGCAGTGGAAATGGAAATGCACTTGTATCAAGCCCTGATGGAACTACACAAACTGCTTTTGCTACTTCTAACCTGACGGCGATAGCCCAAGGGAAAACAGCAAACGAACTTTATTTTGCTGATGGCGCCGACATAAAACGAGTGGGATACAACAACTTAAATACGGCGACACTTGTTAAAAATCTTAGTACCACCGACACCATTTTCGATTTGCATGTCTTTGACAATGGTGACTTTGTAGCGGTAGGGAAAAACGAGCTTTTTAAGCATTATAAAGCAGCAAACGGCAATTTCTACACCTCTCCCACTTTCTCGAGTAACGAGAATTTCAGGGCTATTACCTTTACTGACCGTGTATCTGGAGTATTAGTCGGGGATATAAACGGCATTGGATTTTATTATAAATTAAACGCGGAGAACATTTCTACGGAGGGCTATTCCACAGAGTTTTTAGCGGAAGACAAATTCATCTTCTCCGCAGACCCTGAAGGCGTAAGCCAAGCAGATATCCGCACCGTTTCGGCAGCCTCTTCCACAGATTTTGTGATTGGTGGAAAACTCGGACAGATGGGTACTATGTATCCGTACGTAAGGCGAGTGTATGATGCAGGAAATCGGTACAGCAAGCGTTTTTATTACGACCGTTTGGGAAGAATCGTTGTGAGTCAGAATGCCAGACAACAGGCGGAAAACAAATTTGCTTATACCCTTTATGATGCCTTAGGTAGAACGGTGGAAGCAGGGGAGAAAACGGAAAACCCTGTAAATCAAACACAATTTGACCAAATTTTTGGTGCGCAGGTCAGCGGATACCTGAACCCAAGTACTATTGATGATGAGAAGTTACTCGCTTGGATTGCAAGTAGCGGGGCGCGTACCGAAGTAATGCATTCCTATTACGACTCTACGCTCTTGGATGTAGGAACTTATGCCCCTGATTTTGCGGTGAATTCCTCTACCCAGCGCTTGCGCATCATCCACACTACCTACGAAGACGTGTATGATGGGGATTCAACGACTTACGACCATGCTACGCATTATTCTTATGACATACATGGAAACGTAAAAACGCTCCTCCAAGACAACAAGCGTATGGCGGAAGACTTTCCTTCCATTGCCTCACAACGCTTTAAACGCATGGATTATACCTACGATTTGATTTCAGGAAACGTGCAGCGGATGAGCGTTCAAAATGGAAAAGCCGACCAGTGGCACCACGGCTATGTCTATGATGCTGACAACCGAATTACGGATGTGTTTACCAATACAGCAAGTCCATTAACCGCAAGCCCTTTTACCAATGACCTTGCCAATGAGCTTGCTCATAACCTGGATTGGCAACACGATGCGAAGTATTACTACTACGACCACGGGCCGCTGGCAAGGGTAGAAATTGGAGAGAATGCCCTGCAAGGGGTGGATTACTATTACACGCTTCAAGGCTGGCTAAAAGGGGTGAACTCCTCGGTCTTAAAGAACGAGAATGATCCCGGAGAGGACGGAGTTTCTGGCTCTGTGAATGCCCTTTTTGGAAAGGATGTGTTCGGGTTTAGTTTGGATTATTTTAAAAATGATTACGCAGCCATTGGTGGGGGTACACCACTTGCAAGTGTGAATGCAGGTAGTCATCCAGATAACAACTCTCACGACCTGTATAATGGAAACATCCGTTATATGCAAACGGCTCTTACCAATCCACTGGATAAAACAAAAATGCCGATGCTGAATGCGTATAAATACGATCAATTGAATAGGCTCAAAGAAAGCAGAAGTTATGAAAATGGGCTATCGGGTAATGCATGGAATCCAGCAAACTACGGAGACGAATATTACAATGCTTTTACCTATGATGGAATGGGGAATATAGAAACTCAAAAGAGGCATTTGCGTAACGGAACACAAATCGAAGACTTGACTTATCGTTATAGATATGATACTAACAATAAACTTTTGCGTAATCGACTGTACCATATCAACGACAATATTGCTTCAAATGTTGATGACACGGATTTAGACGACCAAGGGCCTTTCAATAGCGACCCAATGTTTATTGAAACAGCCAACAATTATGTACGAGATAAGAGCGGTAGATTAATCAAAGACCGACAGGAGCACATTGATACTATCATTTGGACAGCAAATAATAAAGTAAAAAGTATCATCAAAACGCCTGCGGATACCTTAAAAAATGTTACCTTTGAGTATGACGCGTTTGGTAATCAAATTGCAAAACACGTTTATAATTCAAATACCTTAATGCTTGAACGCAGTACATATTATTTGTTAGATGCCCAAGGCAATCAGTTGTCAATTTATGAGCATAGCGTAGATACTGCGACAAATGCTACCTATTATTATCTTACCGAGCGAAATATCTATGGAAGTTCCAGACTTGGAGCAACGAAAGAGGCAGTAAATATGCAAAACCCTAGTTTATTACCAAGCTACGGTATTTTAGGTAATAGAAACTACGAACTTTCAGACCACAGAGGAAACGTGCAAACGGTGATTAATGACATCAAATATCCGCTTGAAAGCAATGGAAACATTACGAGTTACGAAGTTGGTATTTCTCAAATTACCGATTACAGCCCATTTGGTGCGCCACTCGATGGTAGAACCATTGAAAATATTTTCCATTATCCAAATAGTTCAGTAGATACGTTATTTGTTTCAGATACTTTATTTGTGATTAACAACGATTTTGAAAACCCAGTAATAACCACTAACGGCGTATCTACCTTTATTGATGGCTGGAAAGACTTCTCACAATCTACGATTTCTATTGAAAACACAGGGGGGAACAACCAATTAAAAGTTGTTTCCACTAATGGCACACACGGTATTCATCAAACATTCGCCATAGAAAACGGTGAAACTTATACGTTTGAAGTAGATTTAACAAAGGTTTCCGTACCCTCTGGTGTGGTAAATGTTGTTATCTACCAAGGGCCTAGCCCGGGTGTTCCATACAGCGTGCATGTGCTATCTTCCAATGGCACAAACACTTTTTCCTATACCGCAAATAGCTCCGATATTTACGTACAAATTCGCCAATCTGGAACTTATTTATTAGATAATATCAGGTTGTATAGAGAGTATGAAGATACTGTGATTGTTGGAGGTTATGCAGCGAGTGGAGGATACCGCTATTCTTTCCAAAATCAAGAAAAACACGATGAAATCCGTGGAAAAGGGAAATATATTAATTATAAATACAGAGGATATGACCCGAGGGTGGGGAGATTGGATTGGATGATGGATCCGCTGGCGGATAGTTATCCATGGAATAGCCCGTATGCGTTTAGTGAGAATCGGGTTATTGATGCTGTGGAATTGGAGGGATTAGAAAAGAAATCTGTTCATAGAAGAAAGAACCCTAAAACTGGTGGAAATTTTAGTGGTACTACTTGGTTAGGAAATTCATTGGGTATTGCAGCAAAAGGAAAGTACACAAGAAATATAGTTTGGAGAGGGTCTAATAATAGGACGATGGAATCAAGAGGAAAAGAACCTACTCCACCAGTTTGTGAATTAACAACCTATGTAGACGTTATTAGAAGAATTACTATAGATTCTTATACTAGAAGAGTCAAAGATTCGGGGCCTTTGGAGGTTAGAGAACGAACCTACGGAGGGGAGAACAGTGTTACGATAAACTTTGATTTTTTGTCAATTCCAGATTTTCTTCAAATAACAGATATTGAAACAGGTGAGGTTTTTCATAATAAAGAAGTAGAGGGAAGGTTTACTTTTAAAACACTTCCTGGTCAGAAGGTCAAAGTAAGAGTTGAAGCTAATACTGCTTTTGAAATGAAGGCAACAGAAGATGTAGAGATAAAAAAGGTAATAGAGGTAATACGAGAAGTAAAAGGGAACTTTAAGAAGCCTATATCAAGAAGTATAACTGAAACGACTCCAGAGCCGAATGAACCGACAGGAAGAAGGAAAGAGTCTGTTGAACCATGTGAGTGTTCCCAATCGGATGACACTGAATAGATAAGAAGTTAATTATGCGTAAATGGGGTTTCTTATTGATACTTTTTCTTTTACCTTTCTATTTGCTTGGACAAGACTATGAACGTATTGACTCTATTGCCAAATCTTTTCAAAGTAAAAAATATAACGATATAGAGTCTTTGGTTGGAGACCTAGTCAAAGAAGCTAGGACGGACGAAGAAAAATACAGAGCTTTCTACACCTATATGGTAAATACTTTTTCATATTCTTATTCAAATTATAGCAATAAAAGTTCATTCAAAATGAAAAAAGGGGCTTGTAGCACCCTTTCAAGTATTTATAAAGAAATGTGTGATCTAGCAGGCTTAGAATGTCATAATGTAGTAGGGTTTATAAAATCAGATTATTTACCTTTGTCTTTTTTTGATTTCATTTTTAATAGGGTCAACCACGAATGGAATATTATTAAGATTAATAATGAATATGCGTATGTTGATGTAACTTGGGGATTAAAAGATGTCTATTTCGTTAATAAAAAAAGAATGGAAAAGGAAGAAGAACCAATTTATTATTTTTTTGCTCCATCTCTACATAATTTTAATCTTTCTCATTTTACAAAAAAAAAGAAATGGGGATTAGAAAATAACTCTTTTTTTAGGTTTAATAAATATCCTGTGATTTTGGGCGACTTTTACCGTATTTGTGACTCAATTATAGAAATACCTGAAAAGTATAAACATAAGGGAAATGAATTTAAAATAGTTGTAGATACTCAGTTAGTATTAAAAAACTTCTTAATTATTGGAGGAAAAGGAAAAATAAGGATTTCACCTGATAAAATAATACTAGACGAAACTTTAGGATACGCAGAACTAATTTTTAATATTTCAAAACTTTCCAGAAATGAAAGTTTTGGGTTAAGTTATTTATTTGATGATGGCTCTAATTATGTTTTGAAATACATTAAGAAATGATTTTATTGGAGAGGCTATTTTCAAACGCCGCGACGCTACTTCCGAGACAAAAGCGAATAAAAACCTTCGTTACAACGAAGTGTGAGATATAAGGAGGTGTTTATTAGTTATTTATAAAATAAGGGTTATAATTTTATTAAAGTTCCCCAATCTCCTCCTGAAAAGCCAACCCAAAGTGTGTCGGCCAGACAAAAAAGCGGGAAGCAGCGCGCGTGAATGGCAAATGCCCGTAGAGACGTACGATCGTACGTCCTTACGAACATTTGCCAGAGCGGGGAGGCAGCATTTTTTTGTCTTGTCTTTTTGCCTACTTTTTTGACAAGAAAAAAGTAAGACATAAACTGTAGCCATTAAATGAATTAGTAGTACTTCTATAAAACAAAAAAGCCTTGATTAGTCAAGGCTTTTTGTACTCGGGGCGGGACTTGAACCCGCACGAACGCAATGCTCATTGGATTTTAAGTCCAACGTGTCTACCAATTCCACCACCCGAGCAGCATATTTTGAGTGGCTGAGCGAGAAACGGGATTCGAACCCGCGACCCCAACCTTGGCAAGGTTGTGCTCTACCAACTGAGCTATTCTCGCTTGTTTTCAATTACTCAAAGTATCGTTATACTTTAGCGGGGACAAATATAGTATATTTTTTATCTAATCAATGATGAAACCTAGAAATATTTAAAAAAAATATTTTTCTTTTATAGCAACTTTGTATTTTTGTTATACGTTATATGATATATACGTTAATATTCACATGGCTACTATGAGAAATATAAAATTTTTATTTTTAGTGATTATTTTATTTGCAAGTTCAAATATATCTACATCATATTCACAATCAACAAAAGGAAAGGATTTCTGGTTTGGATTTATGTATAATCTAATTGTAGTCCAGCCTCAAGTATATATATCCTCTGACGCTCCTGCAAGTGGAACTATTACAGTACCTGGTATAGGATTTACCCAAAATTTCAATTTACCTGGAGGGACAACACAAAAATTTACACTTCCTTTATCTGCTGTAACTCCTTATACTGAAGGAACTCATAACTTAGCAGTACATGTTCAGTCTTGTGAAGAAATAACCGTTTATGCTGTGAATCCTGGAAATGCTTCTGCGGATGCAACTATTGTAATACCAACTAGTGCTCTTGGTTCACAATATTATGCTTTAAACATGTCAGGTAGTCCTGGAGATTGGGGGGATGCGGCTCTTATAGTTGCAACAGAAAATAATACCAGTATCGAAATTATTCCAAGTGTAAATACTGATGGCGGAAAACCTGCAGGTGTTCCGTTTACTATTACTTTAAATCAAGGAGAGAGTTATCAACTGACACATCTTTCTGGTACAGCAGATTTAACAGGAACGTCAATAAAAGCATCTAATAATGGTGGTTCATGTAAACCATTTGCAGTCTTTTCCGGAAGTCAATGTATTAATATAGGAGGTTGTGTGGCATGTGACCATTTGTATGAACAGTTGCTACCTAATAATAGTTTAGGTAAAACCTATGCGGCAATTCCGCATGCACAAAGAAATAGAACTCATTATCGTGTTTTGGCTATTCAAAATAATACAAAAGTATATCTAAATGGTACATTGGTAACCACATTGAATGCTGGACAATTTTATCAATATGGTGATAATAACTTTACATTGATTACGGCTGACAATCCAGTTATGGTTATGCAGTATGCAGAAGGAACATCTTGTGGTGGACCTGGAGATCCATTTGAAGTGCTTCTATATCCGGTTGAGCAATCATTGGAAAATATTACTTTCAATGCCTTTC